>NZ_JAGETX010000009.1:0-156225 GCF_017589435.1 Hymenobacter defluvii | reverse complement strand
CCAAAACGCCTAGTGACCGTTCCAGTTGGTCTAGTCTGGCCGGCCTGCTGACTCGCTCAAAGATTGTTCCCAAAGACTCGCTGGACGAGAAGGCCATGCAGACGTTTTTCGATGCCGTAGGCCAGTTCATTAAGATTCTGCAAGATTCCGGCGTTGGCTTTACTCAGCTGCTCGATGATGATCTGGCTGGCAATGAAGATCAGCTCGGGGTAATTGAAAAGTACCTCGCTCTGGATCAGCGCGACACGGCCCCCATGGTAGACCTGGACTTCCGCCCCGGTGCTGCGAGCCTCAAAGTAGGCAGCAAGCTATGCCAGTGCTATGCCATCTCCAACCTAGATGATCTGCCCAACACAGTGCAGACCAATGACCGCTACGACAGATACAGTACGGAAATCGCGCCGTTTCCTCTGGGCTTTGCAGCTCATGTGGGCCTGCTGTTGCCGGTGAACCATATCTACAATCAGTACATCTTCATCGACGACTCCAGCAAAACAATCCGGGGGTTTGAGAAGAAGCGCGACAACATGCAGTCGATGGCTCAGTACAGCCGCCAGAACGAAATCAACAAACAGTTTCTGGATGCTCACCTTAATGATGCTGCCTCTCTGAATGCGGTAACGATTCGGGCGCACTGTAATCTGCTGGTGTGGACGGAAAATGAACGGGAGCTGGCTGCCCTGCGCAACCTTACCAGTACGGCCATTACCAAGATGAACTGTCGGCCGCGGGAAACGACGGTCGATATCGGAGCCTTGTTCTGGGCCGGTATTCCGGGTAATGCCGGGGACTTCCCCAGCGAGGAAACCTTCTTCACGTTCATGCCGCAAGCCGTGTGCTTCCTGGCCATGGAAACCAACTACCGCGACACCGTAACGGCGGATAGCAATTCGGGCATGATGCTTTCGGATCGCATCAGTGGCCGCCCGGTTGCCGTGGACCTGTCCGACGCGCCCATGAAAAAGGGCCTGATCACGAACCGGAATAAGTTCGTGCTCGGTCCCTCTGGCTCGGGTAAGTCGTTCTTCACAAATGCCATGGTGCGTTCCTACTACGACGCCGGCACCCACGTCGTCATTGTCGATATTGGCAATAGCTACAAGGGGTTGTGTGAGATGGTGAAGGGCGTGTATTTCACCTACGAGGAACATAAGCCGATTCAGTTCAATCCGTTCTGGGTGAAAGGTGGTCGGCCTAGTGTCGAGAAGAAGGAGAGCCTGATTACGCTGCTCCAGACGCTGTGGAAAAAGGATGATGAGGTATCTACCCGGTCCGAGTACGTGTCGCTGTCAACGGCCGTGAGCATGTACTATGATAAGCTCAATCAGAAAGACTCGACCATCGCGCCGAAGTTCAACACCTTCTACGAGTTCTGTCAGAGCGACTTTGCCGCTTATCTGAAAAGCAAGAATGTTCGCAATGAGGATTTCGACTTACAGAATTTCCTCTACGTGCTCAGCAGCTTCTATCAGGGGGGCAGCTTTGATTACCTGCTCAACTCGGAGAAAGACTTGGATCTGATCGACCGGCCGTTTATCGTCTTTGAGCTGGACAACATCAAGGATAACCCGATTCTGTTCCCGGTGGTGACGCTCATCATCATGGAGACTTTCATTACCAAGATGCGGGCGCTGAAAGGGGTGCGCAAAATGATCTTGATCGAGGAAGCCTGGAAAGCCATTGCCAAGGAAGGTACCGCCGAATTCATCAAGTACCTCTTCAAAACGGTGCGCAAGTTCTACGGGGAAGCTATTGTCGTCACCCAGGAAGTAGACGACATTCTGAGTAGCCCGATTGTAAAGGATGCTATTCTGAACTCGTCGGACTGCAAGATTTTGCTGGACCAGGCCAAGTTTGTGAAGCGCTTCGACGGCATTGAAAAGATGCTCGGCCTCACCGACAAAATGAAGGCCCAGATCCTGAGCATCAACAAGAACAACGACCCCACGCGCAAATACAAAGAGGTCTTTATCTCGCTCGGGGATGAATCCAAAGTGTATGCCACGGAAGTAAGCTTGGAAGAATACTGCGCTTACACGACGGAAGAGCTGGAAAAGAAGCGGCTCAATGAATTCTATGAGCTGACCGGCGACATGGACCAAGCCATACTGCTGCTGGCCGACGAAATGCGGACCCGTACCCGCAAGTCCGATGAGGATGTGCTGGCCTACGCGAAGGCTAATAAAGGCAAGCAGGTTTACGCCTAATCAACTACCTCGATAGAGGCTACTCCCATGACCAAGATAACGTTCTCTCATCTCTCACTGGTCGCGCTGCTGCCGGCTTGTCAAGATGCTGCGGTTACCAAGCAGACTCAGGAAATCGAAACGCGGGTAGTAGCTTCTATCACCCGTGCCCTGGCCGATTCGGTCGATCAGCCGACTACTACTTACGTGGTAACGACGCTGCATACTTGGTATCAAAGCAAGGTACCGAATACAATCAAGCTGAACCCGAAGACGGAAGGCATCTATACGACGCACGCGGCTATTCTGAAGGAAGCCGCCCGCCAATCCGCCCGGTTTGCCCAGCATCCCGGCCTGAGCCCGGAAAGAAAAACCAGTATCGCGGCGGGCTACCAGAAGCTGGTAGACGCCAGTACCGCCAACATCACGGAGCTAACGAACCTGGCCACCTCGGGTTCGTCCATGAGCGAGGCGGAACAGCTTCAGTACGTGTCTACCCTGGCCGATAAAGAAACTCGTCAGTTGGCCCTAGTCAAGTACTACGGTCAGCGCACCAGCTCGCAACTGGCCCGAGTCGAGCAAGCTCGTCGGGACGAAGAACTCAAACACAAAGCCTGGGGCTACTAACCATTCACTTCTCTTAACCACACTCTATCATGAAAATGAAAAAGTCTTTCCTGGTTATGGCCACTGTCCTTGGGTGGGCCTCAACCCGTCCCGCCCATGCCCAGGCTATTGTATCGGCCCCTATTCTGGAAACCGAAAACTTCATTCAAACCGGTCTTCAGGCAGGCTTAAAAGCCCTCAATGCGAAGGCGAACGTGCTGGCTGACGCCGGGGTAGTGGAGCAGGTACTGACGAAAGTAGCCTCCGCGAAAAACCTGGCCTTAGCCAAAGAGTGGTACGATGGGCTCTTGCAGGTGAGCAACGCGGTGAAAAACTATCGGCGGGTACAGCACATTTTCGAGCGCCAGACGGCTATCATCTCCCTGTACTCGGATTATATCCAGCGCTTCCGGCAAGATCCCCACCTGACGCCGGCCCAGGTCACCGCCATGGTAAAAGGCTACACCACCCTCATTGGCGAATCAACCGATTACCTGGATGATCTGACGGCCATCGTTTCCCCGCTGAAGGGAAAAATGACGGACGCCGAACGCATGGAACTGATTGATGCCCTCGATGACAAAGTAACCCATCAATACGAGCTGGTATCCTACTTCACCCGGCGCAATATCGCCCTCTCGCTGCGGGAAAGCTCCACGACGCGCGAATTGGATACGCTCAAAAAACTTTACGGCCTTAGATAATGAAGAAGCATCTCTCAATGCTCGGAGTAGTAGCAGGGTTGCTATTAGCCGCTCCCGCCGCCTATGCCCAGGCTGTTGTATGGGTTCCTATTGCTGAATCCCAGGCCAAAGCCCAAGTTGGTCACCAAGGGTTCCTCACCACGTTGAAGGCCATCGGCAATACCATTCAGGACGCGGGTAACGATGCTCAGGCAATCACGGCGACGGTTACGAAAGTAACCTCGGAAATGCACGATGAATGGTATTCGGGCTTGCTGAAAGTGGGGGGCATTGTCCGGGATTACAAGCGGGTAAGAAGCATGTGGGACTATCAGCAGCGCATTCTCACCCTCTACAGCCAGAACATTACGACGCTCCGGCAACACCCCGGCTTAACGCCGCGCCAAGTACAGGCCATGGTCAAAGGCTATACTACCCTGCTGACCGAGAACGTGAACATGCTGGATGATCTCTCCAGTATCCTCACGCCCCAGATGGCCAAGCTCGATGATGCGGACCGCATGAAGATGATCAACAAGCTGGCCGGGCGCATCGAGCATCAGTACCAGCTCGTGAGCTACTTCACCCGCCGCAACTACGCCATTGCTCAGGCTCAGGAGGGACAGAACATTGAGCAACGATTACTCACCTCGCTTTACGGTCCCAAATAATACCGCTATGCTACTGGCACTTCTATTACAAGTAAGCACTACGTACGCCTCCCTGCAAAAGCTGCTGGATTCGCTCTATACGGAAATGTTGCCGCTGGTTTCCGATATGATGCTGTTCGGCCGGGCACTGGCCGGCCTGGGGGCACTGATCTATATCTCCAGCCGGGTCTATGGGCACATGGCCCGCGCCGAATCCATTGATTTCCTGCCTTTGTTACGCCCGATTGGAATTGGAATGGCCATTGCCTTTTTTCCGGGAGTGCTGGCCATTTTCAATGGCGTGCTCGGGGGACTAACCAACTTCACCGACGCAATGGTGAATCAGCAGAACGCGCAGATTGTGGTGCTGATGGCGCAGAAACAAACCGCCATGAATGCGCGCCCGGAGAATGCAGCCTTCGTGTCGGATGAAGCCTTTGAACGCGAGTTGGAGGGCAAAAGCGTACTCGACTTCGGCAAGGATGGCGCCGCCGCCCTCTACCTCGATAAGTTCAGCTACGATGTAAAGAGCAGCTTCCGCAACTGGATTAAGAATGTGTTGGAGTTGTCGCACTACGCCGCCTCGCTGGTCCTGAATACGATCCGCACCTTCTTTCTCATCATCCTCTCCATTATTGGCCCCTTATCCTTTGGGTTTGCGGTCTGGCCGGGCTTTGAAGGGACGCTTAACAACTGGATTGCGCGCTATGTCAACGTGTTTCTGTGGCTACCCGTGGCCAACATCTTCGGCGCTATGATCGGCAAAATTCAGATCATGATGCTTCAGCTGGACATTAGCCAGATACAGTCGGGGGGCAGCATCGAGCAGGCGGATATGGGCTACCTGATTTTCCTCATCATTGCCATTGCCGGCTACTTCACGGTACCGAGTGTCGCTGGGTGGATTGTGGCCTCTAGCGGGATGAGTGGTGCCATTAAGACGGTACAGCAAGTGGGTAGCACGGGGGCTAGCCTGGCCGGAGCTGCCACGGGTAACGTCGCCGGCCGCGCAGCCAGTATGGGAGCCGCTATGGCCGCGGGCTCCGCTCCACCGCCGCCTAGCCTCGGCGCGGCTACTAACTCTGCCTACAAGAACACGGCTGTTTAATCCTAATTGACTTACTGAGCTATGGCTTTCCGATCCCTAAAAAATATTGACTCCGCGTTTCATCAGGTAAAAACAATCGCCCTGCTGTTCATGGTGCTTTGTCTGTCCGTTGCCGGGTACGCCCTCTACGTTTCGCACCAGACGGCCCAAGCGGCACAAGGCAAGGTGTATTTGCTCGATCAAGGCAACCTGCTGCTGGCCGTTTCACATAACGTGAAAGAAAACCGGCCGGTAGAAGCGCAAGATCACGTCAAGCGCTTCCACGAGTTTTTCTTCACGCTGGACCCGGACTCGAAGGCTATCGAGTACAATATCAAGCAAGCCTTAGCCCTGGCCGATCAATCCGCAAAGGAAGCGTACGATAACCTGAAAGAGTCGAACTACTATAATCAGTTGATTCAAGCCAACATCAGCCAAAATATTATAGTGGACAGCGTAGCAATTGACGGGTCCAAATACCCCTATTTGGCTAAGTGTTACGCCCATCAGCAAGTAATACGCACCTCGTCCATCACCTACCGGACCCTGCTTTCTGAGTGTTCGTTGCGTGACGTGTCCCGGTCTACTTCCAACCCGCACGGGTTTATCATCGAGCGCTGGCGGGTAGTGAGCAACCCCGATGTTCGGACCGAACGCCGCTAAGCTGCTACTGCCGGGCGGGCATCCTACCCCTACTGCTCTGGGGTAGGGTGTCCCGGCCCTGGTTCCTTCAATTGCTTTCTTCTTTCCCTTATCTGTTATGAGCACTCCTAACCCGCCTGTGAAGCACTCGGTTGACTTCATCAATAAGCGCAAGATGCTGACGTTTATCCCGGTTCTCGGTGCCCCGTTTCTCACGGCCATGTTCTGGCTCGGCGGGGGAGGAACTGCTGTTGCTCCCGTAGCAGCCGCCACCGGCACCACGGACGCCGGTATCAATATGTCGTTACCCGCCGCGCAGCCGGCGCCTTTATTTGATTCCAAGGCCGACGCCTATAGAGCGCCCATCGACACCTCTAAAAACCGGGGCCTAGCCTTTAGTACCGTGGGGGCTATGTCGGATGCGGAGTCGGAAGATACGCCCAGCTCGCCCACCGCCACCGGCCTCAATTATGGGGTGAACGCCGGAGAAACCAAGCTCGGGTTCGATGCGCAAAACGCGGACCCGAACGTGGTAGCCGTGCAGTCGCGCTTACAGCGCCTCCAGCAGACGCAGAATGGTACGGGCTTGCCTGCTAGCTACGGCCCGCCTCCGGGTGCCTACGGGGCTCCTGCCGGGGCCTACGGGGCTTCGGCCGGGGCGTATGGCGCGGGTGGGGGCTACGGCTCCCCGGCTGCGGCCTACGGGGGCGGGGGCTATAGTGGTGGGGGCTATGCGGCCAGCCCGCCAAGGTCGGCCCGCGACCAAGAGTTAGAGTTGGCTATGAAAGATCTGGATCGGTTAAAGGCCGAGTATGAGAAACGCATTGCTGACGCGAGCAAGCCCGCCGCGCCCGCTGCCCCGGTTGCTGCGGCCCCGGAAGCAACAACGGCCGTCGCTGGTAAAGCCGGTGGGGCTACCGTCGTTTCATCCGCGCCAACCTCCGTTATCACCACCTTGGCTGCTCCGAAAGGAAAGGTCGTGGCCTTGGCCACTCCGGCGCAACACAGCAACAGTTTTCATAGCCTGGGCACTTCGGATGCCAGTGCTGATGTAAACGCGGTCCCCGCCACGGTGCATAGTGATCAAACCGTAACGGCGGGCTCAACGGTAAAACTGCGCTTACTCCAGGATGTGGCTATTGAAGGGCGGCTAATTCCCCGCAACAGCTTTATCTACGGCCTCTGTACCGTTTCGGGCCAGCGCCTGGGTATTGAGATTAGCTCGGTACAGTACCAGAACAGCATTATCCCGGTCAAACTCTCGGCGTTCGATCTGGACGGGGGCGAAGGACTCTACATTCCCGGCTCCCTCAACCGGGATGCCGCCAAGCAAGGAGTAAGCCAGGGGGTTACCAGTGCCGATATGCTCACCATGTCCCCCAACGCGGGGGCGCAAGTTGCCGGCGTGGCCATGCAGACCGGCAAAGCCTTGCTGGGCAATCAAGTGAAGTTGATTAAGGTCAATCTGAAAGCGAACTATAAAATTTTGCTGAAGTAATGAATTTTCGCACCACTCTCGCCCTTGTCGCCCTGCTGGGCCTCCCTGCGCTCACGTTCGCGCAAACTTATCCTCCAGTTGCAACCCTACCGCTTCAGGGCCAAACCGTCGTTCCGTCGTATCACCTGGGCGTGGGCTACCAGAAAACAACGCATCTGGTCTTTCCTTTTCCCGTGGCCTACGTGGACTTAGGCAGTGCCGACATTATTGCCGATAAGGCTCAGAACGCGGAAAACATCGTTAAGGTGAAAGCCAACGTGATTGGGTTTGCCCAAACCAACATGACGGTCCTTACCACCGATGGCAAGCTCTATTCCTTCCTGGTCGATTTCGAGAAAGACCCGAGGGTTATCAACGTCAATTTTACGGGGATAGCGCCTTCGCTCAACAACCCGGCTGCCGGTAGCCTGAACAAGAATATGGTTCAGTTTACCAATGTGGACCTTACGGAAAACCAGCTCATGAGCTATTCCGCCGCCATTCTGGAAAAGAAACGGATGGTACGGGGCCACGACGAGAAAAAGGATAACATCACCCTGGGCCTGCGCGGAATGTACACTAAGGATGATGCGTTCTTTTTTCAGCTGTACTTGTTTAACAGCTCCAATATCAGCTACGACATAGATTTCATCAAATTCACCGTGCGGGACAAGAAGCTGATGAAGCGCACGGCGGTTCAGGAATCGCAGATCTCGCCAATCTACGTCTACAATGGGGAGCGCGGTACTATCCCTGGCGCCGCTATGATTGAAAAGGTGTTTGCCTTCCACAAATTCACTATCCCGGAAGATAAGGTACTGGTGGTGGAAATGTTCGAGCGAGGCGGCGGACGTCAACTCTCGCTGAAGCTCAGTAACAAGGATATACTGCAAGCCCGCCGTCTGAAGGATGTAGGGCCGAAAACGCAAGTGACTCAGGTAAGCCCGGCGCAACCCCTCTCGTCCAATTAACCGCCGTCACAATGCGCAAGTCTTGTTACTTTCTCTTGGGTTGGCTTGTCATCGGCATGGAGTGTAGTACCTCATCGGGCATTACGGAGCACCGCGCTCCCGACTACCGAGCCAGTCAGGTTCATAGCCAGGTGACGCCCCGGATACCACCGCATCAACAGCGCCACATGGAATGGGTACAAGAGCAGCTGCGGCAAGGCAAAACGCTCACGCCGCGAGACAACTCCCTTGTCCGCAAGTACCTGCCGGACCACTGGCCAACTACCCGGTAACGGTGCAACATTAGAAGTAGTAGCCCCCAACAAAAAGCCCGCCTCTGTTGCCAGGGGCGGGCTTTTGCATGAATAAAGACGAAAGGGAAAAGAAAGGCGAAGCGGCTACTACTTTTACGCCAGCAAACGGTAAATCGTCCGAATATCCCCTTTTAGGTTGAACAATGAGTCACGCTGCAACTACAGCCCTGCGACCTTGTACAGTCGTCGCGGGCTTTTATGACGATGGGGCAACTTTCATTGCCCACGTCCAAGCCACTAGTGCAGATCATGCGGCCCAACTAGCGCAAATCAAGGTGCACGGGGACAAGATGCAAGCGGGCGACATTTTGGATTCCGAATTAGAACCTTTGGAGCCGGGCGAGGTACCGGATATCCTGTATATGATTGCCATTTTTGAAGGGCATCATACTAACCTCTACGTGGGGCCTGCTCAGGATTAGCCGACGCATTATCCTACCTGAGTAGGGTAGGGGAGGGGCTAGCGGCCCTGCGCTTTCGAGCGGGCTGCTTTCGGCGTGGCCTTGGCCTTCTGCGCGACCTGGTAGTGCCCGCGCCGTTCTATCTCCAGTAACTGGTAGACGTGGTAGCCCAGGCCCCCATAATAGAGCAGAAAGCAAATGATGAAGAGGGCCGCGTTGCCGCCCTGAAACTTGGTAATGGACTGCTGCACGGCGCCCACCCAGGCCACTACCAGCAGCAGCGTCCACAAGGGCACCATAACTACCGGTGTCAGGGGCAACAACAGGACCTTGTAGATCAGGATAGGGGCCGCAATCAGGTAGAAGACGTAGAGCGTAAGTTTTACCTGCGGCTTCAGCCGGTCCCGCGTGAAAAGATAGTAGACGAGCATAGCGACGCCGGAGGTCAGCAAAACGATCAGGACGGTTAAGATGAAAAGGGTATCCATTTTGTAAGTAGAAAAGTGGGGCTTACCCGTTCTTGAATAGACCGCTCAGGTCGAGGGTTTCCGGGGTGAACTGCACGCGCTGCCACCACCACGGGGACGGCAACCGCAAGTAGATTTCGCGGCTGGGCTTATCCGGGTCTTTGGCTACCAGGTAGGTTGCCGCTATTTTCTCGGCCTCGTAGATGCGCTTCGGAAAGAACGTGAACCAGTGGCCATGCACGTCCTTGGCCGGCATGCTCTGGGTAACCACGAAAAAGCGAGTCTCACTCATGACCAAAGGGCTTCGTGATGCGGCCCTGCTCGTCGCGGGGTAAGCGGGTCAGCAGATCATACCCGACACCGGGCGCGTACGCCTCGAACGCCGCTTGCAGCTGCCGGCATTCCAGGAAGTGCGCGGCATCGAGGAAACCGGCGCCCCAGAAGCCTTGCTGTAAAGCAAAGTCGAGCAGCTGCATCAGGGGTTTACTCCAGTCGGTCGCCAGCCCTCCGGGGCGTGCCAACGCATCCTGCCAGAATTGCACCATTACGGCGAAATTCTCCACCTGCACGCGCTTTAGCTCCAATTCAAATACTTGGTCGTAAGTTTTGTCAGAGGCCATTGGAAGCAAGGAATTGAGGTAATTAGGCGGGTCTCTTGGTTAGGGCTGTAGGTCCGTGTAGCGCCACCCTTGAAACCCGGTCATGGGCTGCTGGGGAACTGGCCGCCATACTGCGAGCTTCACCTTGTTGCCAAGAAACTCCTGGGCAACGGTCTGATCGGTGCCGTAACGGTACACCGGGTCGTCTGAATACTCCAGTATCGTGAAATAACCCCGGACAAAGCCACTGTGCACCATAAAACAAAGTGCCCCTGGCCCGCTTTCTTTCGGGAAATACCGGCAACTGAAGGTCCAGAAATCTTCCTCACTGTCGCAGCCCTGGAAGATCTTCTCTACGTCGGCCCACTGCTTCAGGCCGCCGCGCTGCGGAACGGTGGTCAGGATATTTTTCATGCGGCGGGGCTTAGAAGAGCTGGCCGACTATAAAGCCGGCTGCCATGCTGAAGAAGATGATCACCGCTTGAATAAGCGTACCAATCAATTGCTCTTGCAAAACCTGCCTCTCCCGCTCTATATCCTGCTGCACCAACTTCTGTATGTTGGGCTCGACCTCGGCCGCGTAGGCTTCGCGTTCCCTCGCCGCCTGCTCCTGCGCCTGACACTCGCGTTCCTCTTGTTCTGGGTAAGCTAGGCAGCATTCAATATACTGCCCGGCCGACTCGAAAGCGCCTAGCCCTCGGTTGAATCCCTCCAGCATGTCGGGCTCCGTAACTGCTGCTCGCAACAGCCAGGAAAATACCGGCTGGTAGCCTTTCAACAGCGCAATTGCCTCGGGGTAGGGCTGGCAGAGGAATGCGTACACTTCCAGAAGCTCCACTGCCTTTCCTTCCGGTCCGGCTAGATACTCGTAGCAGGCCCGAAGCAAGCTAGGTCCCCGGCCTTCCAACTCGCTTTCTCGGCCCATTTTCTGCATGAGCACCTTAAATTCGTGGAAGGACGTGCTGGGGCTGGCATCCTGATAGGAGGCCACGGGGTAGGGCCAGTGATAGCCTGCTTGCCAGTACGTGATGCAGAACTCCGCGTAAGACAGGGTAGGGGAGGAGGTTGACATGCTAGCCGTGGGGGAGGGGACAAGGGTTGGTTTTACTACTTCTGCTTCGCTTTCCATTTCTTGTAGCTGTCAATCAGCTCCTTGCATTGCTGCTCGGTATAGCTACTGGCCTGGGCCTCCGTCACGTCTTTTTTCAGGCCCGCATTGGTTTTCCTATCGGTGAGGTAAAGCCCGTACTGCCCGCGCCGGATGCTGTAGGTTTTGCCGATGGTGGCCACTACGTTTTCTTGCTGCTTAGCTACGCCCTGGCTGATAAACTGCTGGGCCAACTGCTCGGAAATGTCGCCGGGCAACATGCCGGCGTCCACGTTGAAAAACTGCTTCTCCCAGAGTAGATAGGTACCCTTCTCGTTTTTGCACGCAACTATCGGCTTGCCCTGGTACTTGCCTATTTCGCGCTTACCGTTTTCCTGCTTGGCCCGGATGGCAGCAATCGCCACGGGCATTGTCACGGCCTCGGGAGCGAGCTTTTCTATCGAGAAATACTGCTCCTGGTACTTCACGTACGTTCCGAACTTGCCCTTACCGGCTGTGATCGGCAACCCATCGAGTTTCCCTACGGCTATACTGCCGGCGTCGGGCACGTCCTTGTACTTGGTTTCAGCCTGAGCCAGCCAGCCCGCTAACTGCTTGTCGAACTTGGGCAGGAAGCTTTGGTAGGTGTTCGTACCCTGCGCAATCTCATCAAAGATGGCCTCGCAGCGGGCGGTGAAACGGTAGTCTACCACCTGCGCGAAATTCTGCTCCAGAAAGACTACCAGATCAGTTCCGGTGGGGCTGGGCAACAGTTTGCCTTTGTCAGCCCCCAGCGTCACGGTTTTATCGCGCTGGGTAATCTGGCCGTCGGCTAGCGTGAAGACGGTAGCTTTTACCTGCTTGCCCGTTACGGTGCCGGTAGTGATGTAGCCCTTTTTGGTCGTGATGTTGTCGATGATGCTTGCGTAGGTGCTGGGCCGGCCAATCTGCCGCTTCTCTAGCTCCCCTACTAAGGTGGCTTGGTCAAAGCGCCGGGGCGGCTTGCTGTAGGTCTGCCGGGCTTCGAGCTGCTGCACGCTCAGCGCGTCGCCGGCCTGCACCGGATGTTTCAACAGCGGCGTATCTTCTTCCTCATCTTCCTCCTGTGCGTCCTGGTACACGCGTAAATAGCCATCGAACACCAGGACGCGGGTTTTGCTGGCGTACTCGTCGTCGGGGAGCGCGGAGCCCAGCGTGATACGGGTTTCGTCGTAGCGGGCGGCGCTCATCTGGGATGCTAAGGCCCGGTTGTAGATCAGCTGATAGAGGCGCTGCTGTTCGTCGGTCGCCCCGGCCTGCGGGTTTTCCCAATGGGTCGGCCGTATTGCCTCGTGGGCCTCCTGCGCCCCGGCTTTGTTTTTGAACCGCCGCTCGTGCAGGTACTGAGCCCCGTACTGACCGACAATCTGGCCCTTGGCCTCGGCAATGGCCGAATCAGAAAGATTCACGGAGTCGGTCCGAATGTAGGTGATGTGGCCGGCTTCGAACAGTGCCTGCGCCACTTCTGATACCCGGTTAACTGTGAACTTCAGCTTTTTCACCCCGTCCTGTTGCAGTGTCGAGGTGCTATAGGCCGCGGGCGGGTTGCGCTCTACTGGCTGCCTGGTGACTTCGCGCACGGCATAGCGTTGGCCCTGGGTGCTGCGCAAGTACTGCTGCGCACTCTGGCCATCGTTAAAGGAGGTGGTACGGACGGCCGGTAACAGTTCGCCTTTCGGCGTCCCAAAGATGCCCCAGACCCCGAACGTATACTTGTCGGTGAACCCGGCTATCTCGCGCTCGCGCTCCACGATCAGGCGCACGGCGGGGGACTGCACCCGCCCTGCCGACTTAACGTTGGTGAGCTTGCGCCACAACACGGGGGAGATTTCATAGCCGACGAGTCGATCCACGGCGCGGCGGGTTTCCTGCGCCAATACCAGCGGCATATCGAGGCGGCGCGGATTCTGCACGGCTGCCTGCACGGCTTCGCTGGTAATTTCCTGGAACGTTACCCGGTGGGTGGTCCGGTAGTCCAAGCCCAGGGCCTGGCACAGATGAAAGGAAATGGCTTCGCCTTCCCGGTCTGGGTCCGTGGCCAGATACACGTTCTGCGGCCCGCACGTTTTTACTTTCTCCTTCAGGTCCTTGACGACCTTGTGCTTGCCCTCGGAAATGACATACTGCATCTTGTAGCCGTTGGCCTTATCAATGCCGACGCCATCTTTCGGCAGATCGCGGATATGGCCGACGCTGGCCGCTACGTCCCAACCTGGCCCTAAAAAGCCCTTGATCTTGCCAACCTTATTGGGACTCTCGACAATCAATAACTTCCCCATACCAGCGTTTTCTATTTATAAGTGGGAGATTAGTGTGCTTTGTCTGTTACCATAATATAACAAAATAAATGCAAAAAATACCCATTAGCTATTCAAAAAAAGAAGCCCCGACTATATTTAATCGAGGCTTTTTCATTCCTACTTACTCCAGTCTTTCGCAGCTCGATCAGCGGGCGGGTCCCATTTCTGCTGGGGTTCTAACTAACCTCACCATCTCCTTCCAGCTTGCTTATCAAGCGAAGGTATTCTTCGGGATACTTCACCTGATACTTGGATATGTCCGCGTTGGCCAAGTCGTGTAAATAGGCGCGCATAGCGGCTTGCTGATCCTCTTCCGACAGCGTGGGTAAGAGTACCAGCAGCTCCTTTGCCCGTTCCTGCATCTTCCGCGAATTCTCAGCCAACTCCACCAAGACTGGATCTTCCTCGCCTAACAAGCCTTGCTTTCGCAGGTCGTCGTAGTAAACCTGCCATAGTTGCATTATGGCTCCTGCCGGGGCACTCAACGGGTGCAGCTTATCATATATTCTCAACCAAGTACCCTCTTGTAGCCATACTTGCATGCGCTCGTGGGCCACGTACCTATTGCCTAACGCTTCGGGCCATTTTTCCCAATTCGTACCTGTGATGAGCATTCTAAGTACCCCTTCGGCAAACAAGCGGTTCTCGGACTGGCCGTCGTGGGGCTCATCGGGTAAAAACGGCCTAATGGCTGCCCACTGCGCGGCCGTGATGTATTCTGTGTTCATTGCTTTTAGGACGCCAGTAATTAGTAAAGGTGCTCATAATCCTTCAGGCCCTGCTCAAACTCCTGCACTGTGAAAGGCTCAAAGAAATCACCGTTGCGCCACTCGACGCCTACCGTGAATTCCTTGCCTGGCAGCTCGATAAGGACGCGGCTCCCATCCCCGCCCAACTCCTTGTCCTGGCTTAGCTCTACCCAGCCGGAAGGGGTAACCGAGTTATCCAGTCCGATGATGAAATAGTCGCCGCCTTGCTCCAGGGCTACTCCGTCGAAATCATCGCCGGCAACAAAGCAAATCATCGACTCTAAATCACGGTTGGGGACGGCCACGGTAATAATCAGCTCGTTCACCGTACCGGTAGCTAAGGCCCGGCGCACCTTCTCGACGCCGGAAAGGGGACTCGTGGCCATGGAGCGGAACGTCTCGGCGCCATCGAGCGCCAGGTTCGCGGTATCTACTGCAACGGAAGCGGGGCGGGGAGTGCTGCCATCAGGCGGCGTGAGGTTCAAGGTCGTGCACATGGCAGGATAATTTTGTAGTTAGAAATTGCTCAGCCGTTACGAATCACTTTCAGCACTAACGCTGTCTAAAAGTGCCTGAGCACCTGGAATAGCCGGAGTTTCGGGTAGTGGCCACCACAACGTCGGTTCGCCCCAACGCCAGTGGTCGTGTGTTGTGCCATCCGTACACGCATAGCGCATATTTACCCCGCAACGGGGGACCTTCGCAGAATTGTAATCGTACGGGTTTTCCAATTCCAGCCATTCTGGATCATAAGTGTAGACTAGCTGCTCAAAGGCTGGCAGGTCAGGGGTCACAGCCAGCTAGAGCGGTTTACTGCCGGCATCGAGCGTCAGGTTCAAGGAAGTGCTCATTGTAAGCTGGGTTTTCTAATTGGAAATCGAAGAGGCTTCAGAGGCCGGCGCGGCTTTCTTGCGCACGTCGCCCACGTTGAGCACCACCAGCTGCTGAAGGAAGATCCCCTCGCCCAAATCGACCGGATAGCCGCTCTTGCGGCGCAGGTAGGCAATGCGGTTGCGCTGGTCGGCTTTCACCGGATTGTCAGGATCGAGTAGCAGCGCCTCCAGACTGGTGTAGACAACGCGTTGGGCCTGGCCGTCAATGATGAGCTGATAGGAGTAGGCAGGTTTCATGCAGCACGCGTGCCCGGCTGCGGGGCGCTTGGGATGGCCATAGAGTTAGGGAGTACGGTTGGGCGTACCAAGTGCCCAAAAGCTACTGAACCCAGCAGACTCTACTACCGGAGGCTCGGGCTTCGTCATGAAGGCCCAGCACCACTCCTGCACATGCTGACAGTACGAGCAGCGCAACCCGGCTGCGGTAGCGTGCAGCAACCCTTTATTGGTACGCGGAGCCAGCGCTTGGAAGAGCGTGTCGCCTACGGCATCGCTCCGGTGGGGACAAAGCAGGCGTAGGGGGCTGCCGGATTGCTGGTAGGCATTGATTAGCTGAACCTGTTCCGGGCTCCACGGGGCATGCAGCTTTTCCATCTGGGCGGTATCTGGGGTGAAACAACTAATCAAATATACGGTTTATGTTAATCACATGTTGCTTATTTGATTAAAAAGATAAGCGCTCCTATCATTGGCCGGAACGCTTCTTTTTTCTTGCAGTTAGTTTCTGCTTCAGGCTGACTGTTGGGTGTCTGTAATGCTAACGCTCATTTCGTATCGCTCGGCCTCAGCAGGAGCGCCGCTGGGGGGCGTTATTATTATCTCGTACCGGTCAGTCGCATACTCGTTGTAGATGCGCGTTTTTGCGGCATTCAGGGCCTCATCAACGTTGGGTGTTCCGGTGACCAACACCGTTGTAGCATGAGAACCTGGGCCGGGGCTGTCGAAAAATACTTCCATAAGACAATGAAGAATTACTGTTGATGTGTTGTATTTCGGGAACGTTCTGGGCAAAAAAAGGGGTAGGGGGTCCGAAAGGTTCCGATTCGGGTTGCTTCGAGCTTCGCTTTGATGCTGGTAATCGCGTACGCCGGAACGCCCACTATGTCACTACAAAACTCTAACGCTGCTTCAGTTACGAGGTAAGCCTGCTCTTGTAGTTTGACTATATCGTATCTATCCTGTGCCCTGAACTGTTCCAGCCAAGGAAATAGCGTCATCGTTCGCTCAAATAGAGCCTCGCCTTCCTCGCAGCCGTCGTGCACTAACACGCGAAAGGCTTCATGCAGGGCCTTTACCTGGCGCCTCTCTTCTGAGGAAACTGGTAAGTGCTCTACCTCGGCTAAGAGGAAAAAATGCTCTCTGATCGAAGCCCAGAGATGATGGTTGTGTTTGATAGTTGCGGCCAGTGTCATGCGTCAAAGGAGTTTGTCACGAAAGAGTCGGGCAGCGAAAAAATCGCTGCCACCAGCTCACGAATGCCGGGGCTGCCTTTTCTTGCGTTTGTGCCGGGTAAGAAAGAGATAGTACTGCTTGCTCTGTTGGGGTGAGCACGTCGCGGAGCTGGTGAATCAACCAATTACCCAAGATGGTAGGGTACACTTCGGGGCTGTCGTAGATATACTCGGGGCCATGTTCCTGAAAGCCAACGAATAGGCGTCCTACTTCGGGCTGTATCATGGCATGGGTAATGGTGCCATACGTCTGAAGCTGGTAATGGTGGTGCTGAATTATACCCTTCGCAAATACCCGATACAGCTTGATATGCACGTCCCCAACCCGCGTGGACAAGAGCAGTTCTATCTTAGGATGGAAAAGCTCTGTCCACTCCCCGTAGGCGTCGCCGGCCTCGTGGAACGATACCTCGTTGTCCTCACTGGTGGGATAGGTAACGCCGATGCAATCGGGCCGTAGCTGGGCCTGCAAGGCAATGAACTGGTCGCGCGTATACTCGACGTTTAGAAAACGAAACGGCCCCTCACCCAGCTTGGATACGGTATAGAGCCCATTATTATGTATCTGTCGGCGCACCATATTTGGTAAACGCACCCGCTCGCCCTCTGACAGCTGCAGCCCGATTACGTAGGGTCGCTGCCACGTCAATACCTGGTCGGTCCCTTGCTCTATTATGAGGTTATCCGGCATTTCTATCCACTGCCCTTGTTCGTCCTGGCTTGCTACCGCTTCATGGGAATAGCACCCACTCAGATAAGAGAACCTTCTTTCCGGGGCCAACGGGACCCGCACAATTGGCGCGTTCCCGTACACGAATTTCTTAAAGAAGCTGTACCTAATTTGTTGTTCTGCGTTCACTTCCATGGTTGCCGCTAGGTTAAAGACCAAAGTATGTTACCAATATACAACAATTAATTTGTAGATATTGCTGCATTGCTTTCCTGTCCAGCCAACCTTTTCCCTCTTCACTAACATGAGTTCCAAGAAACTAGCTACCGCCGCTGACCTAGAATACTATCGCGGGCATCAGGCATATATCCGCACGTTCAAGTACACGCCGCTCAACCAATTCGACCACCTGCTTTGCATTCATGGGGACCGGGGCCAAGGAACAACCGGCGAAGTGGCGTACCTCACTATATCAGCCGCGGCTTATGAAGCCATTGCGGCCCGCTTCCCTATCGAGGATTGGGAATTGAGTTTATTCCGCAGTGAGTTTTTTCCCGTGGGGAAGTCCTGGCGCTGGTGCTGCAAGAGTCGCCGGCCCCGGCTCCCGAGTGAGTGCTAGTAATAGGGGTAGCACAATAGTAGGAACAGAGATTCCCGCTAAGAGCATATACTATCCTTAATACTGTTAAAAACGGCTGCTATATTCCCTCTTTCGGGCATCTAGGGGCGTGCAGCGGGAGACGGGTTAGCAACGGGGCCGGCCGCCGATTCTCCGTACCAGCGGCGGCGGAACCAGAAGGCGACGTTTACCAGGGCAATCAGGGCCGGTACCTCAATCAGCGGTCCGATGACGCCGGCAAAGGCTTGCCCGGAGTTGAGCCCGAACACGCCGATGGCCACGGCGATGGCCAGCTCGAAGTTGTTGCCCGTGGCCGTAAAGGCAATGCTGGCATTCTCGGCATAGTCGGCCCCGAGCCACTTGCCGGCCGCGAAGCTGAGCACGAACATGATGCCGAAATACAGGGCCAGCGGCAGGGCGATGCGCAGCACGTCCAGCGGTACTTGCACGATGGTTTCACCCTTCAGGCTAAACATGACCACGATGGTCAGCAGTAAGGCGATGAGGGTAATGGGGCTAATGGCCGGGATATACACCCGCTCGTACCATTCGTTGCCTTTGAGGCGGCGCAGGATGGTGCGCGCGAGAAATCCGGCCGCGAAGGGGGTGCCCAGGTAAATCAGCACACTTTGGGCAATGTCCCAAATCCCGATGTTCACCGCGTAGCCCTTCAAGCCGAAGTAGGGGGGCAGGACGGTGATAAAGAGCCAGGCCAGCACCGAGTAAAACAGCACCTGAAAGATGGAATTCAGGGCCACCAGCCCCGCCGCGTACTCGCGGCTGCCGTCGGCCAGGTCGTTCCAGACCAGCAACATGGCGATGCAGCGGGCAATGCCAATGAGAATCAGGCCCATCATGTACTCGGGCTTGTCGGGCAGCAGCCAAATGGCCAGCAGGAACATGAGCAGCGGCCCCACTAGCCAGTTCAGCACCAGCGACAAGCCGATGATGCGCGTGTTTTTAAAGACCGTAGGCAACTGCTCATACTTGACCTTGGCCAGCGGCGGGTACATCATCAGCATGAGCCCTTCGGCTTTGAAATCTGCCAGGATGCCTGGCAGCCCGCCCATGAGCGACCGGCTGGCCGGCTGGTAGGCCGGGTGGAGTTGATTGTCAATCCGTCGGCCAGCCACTTTGCCATGAGCAAAACCGACGTGCGCTACCAGCTGGTAATGGAGGCCTCGCGCACCTATCACTGCACCTACCTCTACGCCAACCTGCTGGGCAACGAGTCGGGCCGCATCATCTTCGACGGCGAAATCCTGGTGGCCCGCAACGGGCACCTGCTGCTGCGCAACCAGCTGCTGAGCTTCAAGGAGGTGGGCCTGGAGTGGATGGACGTGGATTTTCTGGCGGAGCTTGCCCCGGCCCCGGAAGTCGTGCCGCTGCCCGCCCCCGACGAATACCTGGAACTTAACCAGGCCATGAGCCTGGGCTTGTTCGACTACCTGCGCAAGGCCCGCAGCCGGGGCTTTGTGCTGAGTTTGAGCGGTGGGGCCATGCGCCGTGGCCGTGGCCGAAATGGTGCGCCTGGGCGTGGCGGAGCTGGGCCTGGAGCTGTTTAGGCGCCGCAGTGGCTGCTTCCCGGAGGCAGCTACCGAGGTGCAGCAGGAAGGCGCCGGGGGCAAAGCAGCCCAGGTAGTGCTCCCATCAGCCCGGGCGCCCGAACTTTCCGTCAACCAGCAATTGGTGCAGCACTTGCTCACCTGCGCCTACCAGGGTACCGTGAATTCGTCGGATGATACCTTCAACTCGGCCAAAGAGCTGGCCGACAGCCTGGGTGCCCGGTTCTACCATTGGGAAATTGATGAGTAAGTGACCGGCTACGTGAGCAAAATCCAGGGTGCGCTGGGCCGGGAGCTGACCTGGCAGACCGACGATTTGGCCCTGCAGAACATTCAGGCACGGGTGCGCCCCCCGCCATCTGGCTGCTGGCCAACGTGCTGAACTGCCTGCTCATCACCACCTCCAACCGCTCGGAAGCCAGCGTGGGCTACTGCACCATGGACGGCGACACGGCCGGCAGCATCTCGCCCATCACGGGCGTGGACAAGGACTTTGTGAAAAAGTGGCTGCGCTGGGCCGAAGCCGAGCTGGGCTACCCCGCCCTGCGCCACGTGAATGCCCTACAGCCTACCGCCGAGCTGCGCCCGCTCGAAGACCAGCAGACCGACGAGCGCGACCTCATGCCCTACGCCCTGCTCAACCGCATCGAGCGCCTGACCTTCTACGACCGCCTCAGCCCCAAGCAGGTGCTGGCCATGCTGGAAGGCGAAAGCACCGGCTTCGACACGGAACAGCTGAAAACGTACGTGCGCCGCTTCTACCAGCTCTGGAGCCGCAACCAGTGGAAGCGCGAGCGGTATGCTCCCTCATTTCATCTGGACGACTACAACGTGGACCCGCGCTCCTGGCTGCGCTTTCCCATCCTCAGCGGTGGCTTTGCCGAAGAGTTGGCGGCCTTGTAAGCGGATTCGCCGCAGGATGCCTGCGGCTCTGGCTCCTTGTTTACGACCTGAATAGTTGCTTACCGCAGCAGGTAATATACCCCGTACGCCGCCGCGTAAGGTACTTATGAGCCAGGTCTGTTCCTGGTAAAGCCCAAACGGGTAGTCTGATAATCCTGCACCTTTCGGGAGTAATCTTGTTCACAACCCTTGGGCGGGGTTGCCGTACTTTGTAAGGCACTCATCCCGTGTGCGGCCAAAGTCCTTGTGATGCGTTTCGTCGGTCTGTTCCGAGAGCATCAAAAAATGTGGGCAGCTCCCTTTGCGGGGTGGTTAAACGGTGCAGAACGAATAGTCACCGAAGCTGACAATAAATTGCCCCCCATTTTTTGATGCTCTCCGAGGTTATTCCATTAAAATAATCCGTTAAAATATGGTAGTCCTATAAATGTAATGCTTTCATCTCTATATTAAAATTGCAGATAAAATAGTTTATTGCCCCAATATGGTTTACTGCGATTTAGAAAAACTCAATACTTTTCTTCCAAGTCTAGCCACTCTTTGTCGAAGGGTGCAATTAAAACGTTCTATATAAGCTGTCAAGCCACTAGCCTTGCCAACTGCAAAATGATTCTCCTGTTTAAAGACACGTGTGTACGCCTGCCAATAATCCGAAAAGAAGCCACCTTCTCCCTTAAATGCGGCCGGAATATTTTCATAGAACTGTTGCGCATCTTCTCCGCCACGTCCGCCTACATGAAAAGCAACAATTTGTCTATTCGCAGGATTGAGCGCTAACCATAACCATTGCTGATTCTTTTTCTCACCAACAAAAGTCCACATTTCATCCAGTTGAATGCCGTAATATTCTACCCGTGCGCTGCGCTCTTGGCTATACAGATCATTTAGCAGTAAGTCATTATTCTCTATATCAGCTAGATAGCTGCCAATTATAGGCGACTGGTGGCTCTCATCTGTCTCCATTACATTCGGATCTTCTGTTGTCGTCTGAAGATAGTCTTGTAATGCAATTGAATTTTTTTTACACCCTCTAACCGCGAAATTTCCTCATCCATTCTATCGGCCAAGTAAGCTTCAATATTTGGCAGAAAAAGATCGGCATTTAGATCGTCAGGCAAATTATTATACAATTCTTTAAGATAAGATAAAAGCCATTTTTCACTGATATTACATACACGACAGATACCGGCTAAAGAAATACGTTCTAAAAGTAGTTTATTGATGAGTAATTTGTCGGCTTCATTTACAAACCAGTTTTGGCCGTTTTCCACAAATTGACGATTACACATATGGCAAAAATAGTTTTGTTTGCCATAATGAGTATGCCCATTCTTTTTGATATTTTCGCTATTGCAATGACTACATTTCATCTTTTAGCTGTTTTTTAAAACGTGACACCAGCATTACATTTTCAGGACTACCTTAAAATAATAGGAATGGAGGAACAAGAAGAAAAAGAACCGCAACTCGACCCGGGCAACAAAAAGGAGCGGCGGACGCTGATACAAGTATCGTTGATTAATTTTTCCCAAGTAGCCCTCGCTGGCATTGTGGGTTTCATTATCAATTCCTCCGGCTTGTTAGGTACTGCTTTGGATAGCACGGGAGATATGGCTATTTACCTGGTAAGCTTATATGCTGTGGGGAAAAGTGTCCAAGCCAAAGTGCGGGCAGCCTCTTTTTCAGGATTTTTTCTTATCGGCGCAGGTATTCTTCTTTTAATTGATGTGATAAGAAAATTTACGGAAGGCTCTGAGCCCGTGGGTTGGGCAATGATTATTGTTGCCATTGTTAATACCGCCAGTAATTACTGGATTGTGCAACTGCTGAAGCCTGAAAAACAAGCCGGTGTACATATAAAAGCATCCATTATTTTTACGAATAATGATATGTGGATAAATCTTGGAATCATCGTATCTGGTTTAGGGGTAATGCTCTTAAAGTCCTCTATTCCGGACCTGGTGGTGGGTGTTGTTGTCGTAGGTATCAGCATCTGGGGAGGGGTGAAGATATTAAAAGATGCAAGGGCAGAAAGTAATAAGTGACCTGAAACAGAAAAGGATGTTGTTATAATAATTGATTTTGAGCCAAGGGCTAAGTACATGCTGTTTATTGGATTAAATAAGATTGAAAACTGCTTTTTTCAAAAATATAAAACCCTGAATGGCACCTGTTTGAAGATGAGAGAACGATATTGTGGGAGCTTTTTTTAGCCTGTCGGGGAGAGCATTCAAGCTGCTCGGCTGCCAAGTCGGAGGTTTTACCCTATTTGTTTAACAGCATCCCCAATGCCATAAGCATAACACTCTGACATATCGGAAATTTCTAACCGATTGATTATTGATAGGTAGTTGTCATAAAAAAAACCCCGCCTGTACAGCGGGGATTTTCATTTGTGTGCAGTTAGCGGCATCGCAGGCGGCTCCTTGTTTCCGGCCTGAATAGTTGCTTACCGCAGCAGGTGGCACACCCCGTACGCCGCCGCGTAGGCCAGCCCGGTCATGTAGAGCAGTTGCAGCAGCGGCCACTTCAGGCCCTTGGTTTCGCGGTACACCACGGCCAGCGTGCTCATGCACTGCATGGCAAAGGCGTAGAACACCAGCAGCGAAAACGAGCGGGCCGCGGTGAACACGGGCTCGCCGTTCACGTCTTTCTCGGCGGCCAGCTTCTGCTGCACCGTGCGCATGTCCGCGTCCTGGCCCACGCTGTAGATGGTGGACATCGTGCCCACGAACACCTCCCGGGCCGCAAACGAGGTGAGCAGGGCAATGCCGATTTTCCAGTCGTAGCCCAGGGGCCGGATGGCGGGCTCTAGCGTACGCCCGAACACGCCGGCGTAGGATTCCTGCAGCTTGGCCGAGGCCACCCGCGTTTCTGTCTCGGCCGGTGCCCACCGCTGCTGCGCGGCCTGGGCCCGCACCCGGACTTCGGCCCGCTGCTGGGCCTGGCCGGGGCCGTAGGAGGCCAGCACCCACAGAATAATGGACACGGCCACGATGACCTTCCCCGCCTGAAAGAGGAAGGTCTTCACCTTCTCCACGATGGTAATGCCCACGTTCTTCCAGCGCGGCCACTTGTAGACCGGAAACTCCATGATAAAGTAGCTGCGCTCCTTGGTCTTAAGCAGCCCCTTCATGAGCAAAGCCGAAAGCAGGGCCGCCCCCAGCCCGAGCAGGTACATGCCCATCAGGGCCAGGCCCTGCAGGTTGAAGACGCCGAGCACCTTCTGGTCGGGCACCACCAGGGCAATGAGCACCGTGTACACCGGGATGCGCGCCGAGCACGACATGAGCGGCGTCACGAAAATGGTGATGATGCGGTCCTTCCAGTTTTCGATGGTGCGCGCGCTCATGATGGCCGGCACGGCGCAGGCCACGCCCGAAATCAGGGGCACCACGCTCTTGCCGTTGAGGCCGAACTTGCGCATGATTTTGTCCATCAGGAACGTGACGCGCGCCATGTAGCCGGTTTCTTCCAGCACGGCAATGAAGGCGAAGAGCAGCGCAATCTGGGGCACGAACATGAGCACCCCGCCCAGGCCCGCCAGGATGCCCTCCGTCACCAAGTTCACCAGCGGCCCATCGAAGCGGTCCTGAATCAGCCCGCTCAGGCCGGCAATGCCCCGGTCAATCAAATCCATCGGGTACTGGGCCCAGGCGAAGATGGCCTGGAAGAGCAGCAGCAGCACGGCGAAGAAAATCCCGTAGCCCCACACCTTGTGGGTGAGGACCTTGTCGAGCCGGTTGCTGTAGGGCTCATTTTTCTCGGTGCGCGTCACCGTCACGCAGTCGAGCAGGATGGCGTTGATGCGGGCGTAGCGGGCAATGGTTTCCTGGGCCTGCCGCGCCGTGGGCTGAAAGTCGTACCGGCCCGTCAGCTCCTGCAGGAAAGCTCGGTCCTCGGCCGTGAGCAGCTTGATGTGCGCGCCCTGATGGGCGTAGTGCAAGGCCAAGTAGTCGTTGTGCAGCCCGAAGCGGGCGCGAATCTGCGCCACCGGGTCGGCCAGGTCGGCCTCGGGCGTGTAGAACCGGCTGCGGGGCGCGGCCAACTCCCGGGCCATGACAATCTTGAGGGCCGCCACGCCGACGCCCTTGCGTGCGTTCATCGGGATGACAGGCACGCCCAGCTCGCGCTCCAGCGCCGGCACGTCGATGTGCACGCCGTGCTGCTCGGCCACGTCCATCATGTTCAGGGCCAGAATGACGGGCAGGCCCAGGTCCACCACCTGGGTGAAGAGCAGCAGGTTGCGGCGCAGGTTGCTCGCGTCCACGGTCACCACCACGAAGTCCGGGTACTGGGCCGACGTGCGGTCGTAGAGCAGGTCGGTAATCACCTTCTCGTCCAGGCTCTTGGGGTAGAGCGAGTAGGTGCCGGGCAGGTCAATGATTTCGGCCCGGTGCTGGGGCGTGAGCTGGCTGATGCCAGTTTTGCGGTCCACCGTCACGCCGGGGAAGTTGCCCACCTTCTGGTTGAGGCCCGTGAGCTGGTTGAAGAGCGACGATTTGCCCGAGTTGGGGTTGCCGATGAGCGCCAGCCGGGAAAAAGTGGCCCGCCCGGAACCCGGCTGGTCCACGAGGGGCAGCGGGGCAGCGGGGGGGGGCATAGTAAATGCGGACATGAACCTAGTTTTTATTTGTAATCTTTCTAAACAAAGTTACCGAAACCGCGTTTCATTGTTGAAAAAAGAATGCTGCCGGTAATGGGCTCTTTCCGGGGAGCTTCGTGGCAACTTCCAGCCATTTTCTAGTGTTGGACTACACTGGTCAGCCGCTGGCTTACACCGCGCTGCGCCGGCTGGAACCCAAACACGCAACCTGAACCGCACCGGCGACGAGTTTCCCTTCACCGCGCTGCGCCGGCTGGAACCCAAACCCGCCGCCCGCATATCCTTCTCTCGGCAGACTGCGTATGTTTGCACCGTCCCGTCGTTAAATAATGCGCTTCTTCTCCGTCTTTTTTGCCGTCTACATTGCCTTGTTGGCTTGTTTGCCCTGCGCAGACGAGGTCCCGGTGTGGGCATTCGGCAGCAGGACGCGGGTGGAAGCCACCGAGCACGGGGCTGGCAGCCGCACGCACTTGGAATGGTGCTCCCCGCTGTGCCAATGCCACTGCTGCCCGGGCACCACCCTGCCCGTGGCGCTGGCCATAGTACTGGGCCAGCCCGTGCAGGAATTCGCCGGCCCGCGCTTTTTCCCGCGCCTAGCGCCCCCCGCCGCGCGGCAACGGGCCGCTAGCATCTGGCAGCCTCCCCAAGCCTAGTTTCCTGTTTTTCCGGTTCCGTTGCGGGACCGGGCACCCTGTTGTGCCCGGTTGCGTAGGCACATGCGCACCGTTTTGTGCCCCGCCGGACCTGCCGTCGTCGAGCCCCCGAGCTCCGGCCGCTCTTTTTCAGGATTTCTAGCCTTACCCCTCAGCCAGCATGTTTGACCGGCTCATTCATTTTTCCATTCACAACAAGCTCATTATCGGGCTGCTGACCCTGGCCCTGGTGGCCTGGGGCGGCTACTCGCTGAGCCGGCTGCCGATTGACGCGGTACCCGACATTACCAACAACCAGGTCGTCGTGTACACGGTGGCCCCCTCGCTGGCCGCGGGCGACATCGAGCGGCTCGTTTCCTTTCCAATCGAGTAGAGCGTGGCCACCATTCCAGAGTGCAAGGAAGTGCGCTCCTTCTCCCACTTTGGCCTCTCGGTTGTCACCATCGTCTTTGAAGACGACGTGGATATTTACTGGGCCCGCCAGCAGGTGGCCGAGCGCCTGCGCGAGGCCGAGAGCGAAATCCCCGAGGGAGCCGGCCGCCCGGAACTCGCGCCCGTGAGCACCGGCCTGGGCGAGGTGTACCAGTACCTGGTGCGCGCCAAGCCGGGCTTCGAGAAGAAGTACGACGCCCGCGAGCTGCGCACCATTCAGGAGTGGATTATCCGGCGGCAGCTGCTGGGCACGCCCGGCGTGGCCGACGTGGCCAGCTTCGGGGGCCTGCTCAAGCAGTACGAAATCCGGCTCGACCCCACCCGCCTGCGCTCGCTCAACGTCACCATCGACCAGGTCTACCAGGCCGTCTCGCGCAACAACCAGAACGCGGGCGGGGCTTACATTGACCAGAAGCCCGCCGCCTGTATGGTCCCGGCGTATGGGGAAGGGGGGCGCAGGTGGGGTCGCGATGAAAGATAGTAGGATTTTTCCGCCATTCGGCGCAGATGAATTCGTAAGGGGTAAGGCCCTTTAAACGCTTGAGCCGTTTGGCATAGTTGTAGGCGACTAAGAAACTGAGCAAGTGGGTGTGGAGCTGGGCCGTCGTTTCGTAGTGGTAGCGTTTAATCGTAACCTCCTTCACCGTGCGGTTCATCCGCTCCACCTGGCCGTTGGTCCAGGGATGGGCCGGCTTGGTAAAGCGCTGCTCAATACCCCACTCGTCGCAGAGCTGGCCAAAAGGGTGCCGGCCCACGCGGGTGTGGTGGGGCAAGTTGCGAAACTGAATGCCGTTGTCGGTGAGCACTTGATGCACCTTGTAGGGGATTTGCGGCAGCACCCGGCGCAGGAAGTCCACGGCGATGGCCTGCGTGGCGTGCGGGTGCAACCCGGCAAAGGCAAACTTGCTGGTGCGGTCAATGGCGATAACTACATACAGCTTGCCTTCTTCCGTCTGCACCTGGGCAAAGTCGACGTGCAGGTAGCCCAGGGGATAGGACTTGAAAGCCGCTTTTTTCGTCCCTTCAGCGGGCGCGTCAGCGGGGGGCAGGCAACGGATGCCGTGGCGCTGCAAACAGCGGTGCAGGGCCGACCGGCGCAGGTGCGGAATGGTTTCCTGCAGCGCGTAGAGGCAGTCATCGAGGGGCAGCAGCATCTCTTTGCGAAAGAGCACAATCGCCGCTTCTTCTAGTGGGGCCAGCACCGTGGAGGCCGGTTTGGGACCGCGCACCGCCTCTTCGGTCGTGGTGCGTCGCCGCCACTTGCGCACCGTCTTCTCGTTCAGCCCCAGGCGCTTGGCTAGCGTTTGTACGCCTTCTGTACTTTGCTGGATAAGGCGCCGGGTTGCCGGCGTTGTCGTGGCGCAGCCGTGTGGTATTTTGCCCATAAGTTTGCCTGAAAGATACGACACGAAACCCCTTCCCCATACCCCGGGACCATACAGCTAGTACCTTATTCCCCCTTGCTAATGTCAACTGAACACACCGCCAAA
Source organism: Hymenobacter defluvii (assembly GCF_017589435.1). NCBI lineage: Bacteria > Pseudomonadati > Bacteroidota > Cytophagia > Cytophagales > Hymenobacteraceae > Hymenobacter > Hymenobacter defluvii. Next base: position 128,706 of record NZ_JAGETX010000009.1, on the reverse strand, counting down.
ATTGACCTGACCCTGGTGCCCGAAGGACGCCACCTGGCTTTTTCCAAGGACCTGCTGGAAGTTGCCCACGTGCTGCGCCGCGTCGGCGGGGAGGCCTCCGCCTGGCAGCGCGTGGCCGTAAACGCCCGCTCGCCTTACCTGGATACCGACGCTTTTGCCCCAGGCACGCTGCTGGAATACTACGTGCAGCACGAAACGCAGCAGGGCACGCCCGAAGCCCGCAGCCACGTGGTGAGCACCACCGTCGCCTAAGTTTGCGGCATGTGGCACTCCCATCTACGTTCCCCTTGCATCGCGTGCGCTGCTGCAGGTGCGCGTTTTCCTGCTGCTTGCCCTGGGGTTACTGCTGGCCGCCTGCCGGGGTAAATCGGCGGAGACGGCCGACGTGCACGCGCCCGGGGCGCCGGCGACCATGATGGCGGCCCTGCACACCATGGCCGAGCACTCCCAGGCCCTCCCGCTGGGGACCAACCTCGACCTCTACTTTGCCCGGCTCATGCGCGAAAACCACCGGGCAGCCGTGTCCATGTCCGCCCTGGAGCTCAAACAGGGCCACGACCCGGAGCTGCGTAGCATTGCACAGGACATCCACCGCGCCCATCAGCAGCTCATTCTGGGGCTGGACTCGGCCATCCAGCGCATTCAGGCGCAGCCACCTGCTTACCCGGACCATACCACCCAATCCCACGAGTTGGAGAAGTTGCTCGCGGCGGCCACCGACGGCCTGCACCCGGCCGCCCACCGCATCATCGCCAAAGTGGAAGCAGGCTCCGATTCCCTCAACCACCATCACACCCCCAAGCAGGAAGACGCCGGCACCGGCAGCATTGACCGCGACTTTGCCGCCCTGCTCGTGCCCCATCACCAAAACTCGATGACCCTGGCCCGCGCCGAGCTGGAGTTGGGACGGGATGAGGCCCTGCAACGAGTGGCTTACTTTATCCTGCTGGACCAGCAGCGGGAAATCGAGCAGGTGCAGGCTTGGCTGCGGCGGCTCCCGGTGCAGTCAGAATAATTTCTGCTTACTGCAGCAGCCGGTGCGCTTGGCCGATGGCGGCGGTGCGCTCCTCGGCCATGCCGGCCCTGGCGGCGAATTCCGGCCACCGCGCCACCTGCGTCAGCACGTCCTCGAGTAGCTCGTCGGCCCCGCGGATGTTCATTTCCCGGGCCACGGCTTTCAGGTCGGCGCGGGTGAAGTTGTCGCGCTTGCCGTTCAGGGCCATCTGGTGCTGGCTGGTCCAGCGGTTGCCGGGTTGGTAGGCATAGGCCACGTCGTAGGCCGGAGCCAGCTGCCACTTGCCGGCCGCATCCATCAAAAAGGAAATGTTCTTGGTGTGGTCGTCCTGGTTGCGGGCCACCACGTTGAACACCATCCGCCGGTAAAACTGCTCGGCGGCCGTGTAGGGCAGCCGCAGGTCGCGCATGACCTGGAAGGCCTGCTCGTAGGAATAGGCGGCGGGCTGGTTGTAGTCGTAGTGGGCCAGCGCGCACAGGGTCTGCGCGTGAATTTTCTCTCCCGCGGCCGTTCGGTCAAAGCGCCGGGTCATGAAGTGGGCCCGCAGCCCTTCCTCGTACAGGCGGCACTCGCTCATGTGCAGGCCGCTGGCGGTGGCCATCAGGTAGTAGGCGTACTCCAGGCGGCCGAAGTCCTGGGGGTCGGCCAGCGCTTGGTCGCGCACCCCGTCGAGCTTGAGCAGCCAGTAGCCGAAGCCGGGCGGGGCCTGCACCTGCCCCGAGCGCACTTCGCCGCTCTCCTCGTTGAAGGCAATGATGGCCTTGGGCCGCGCCCCGCCCGCCGAGGTGCCCACCGCCAGCAGGGTCGCCAGTCCCTCGGCGGCCCCGTCGCGCAGGTTGGCGTGAAAGGCTTCGCGCTGGCCTACCACCTGCTGCGCCAGCTCCACCAGGGCGGCCACTTCCAGGGGCTGGGCGCCTGCCCCGGCCACGTTGCCCACCTGGGGCTCGAACTCCAGGGCGCCCATGCCGCGGTTGGCGATGTAGCACAGGCGCTCCACCGGCGAAAAGTCCGCCGCGGCGCGACCCTGCGTGGCCAGCCAGGCGTTGATGAGCTGGTTGCCGAACCGGTCCGGCAGCGCGTCGGCCAGCAGCCCGGGCAGGCCGTGGTAGGTGTCGGGGTTCAGGCGGGGGAATGCGTATACCTGGTCGGCCCGGGTGGGCAGGGGCATCTGCAGCGGGGCCACGTTCAGGCCGGATTTGACAAAGCCGGGGTCGTAGGCAAACGTGGCCAGCGCCCGCGCGGCGTCCCAGCGCACGGCACCAACCTGCTGGCCCCACAGGCGAACAAATGCGAGGTCTACCATTCAGCGGGCGGGGGAGGGGGAGGCGTTGACGCAGCCGGCGAAGCGTTGCGGCGCTGCTTTTTGGTGAGGCGGGCTAACACCAAAGGGTTAATCTCGGCTTTGGTTACCAGCGTGTCGAGCAGGTCGAGCTGCTCCAGCGTGCGCAGCAGCTGCACGAAGGTGAGCAGCGAGGTGGGCCGGCCGTGTTCAATCTGGCTCAGGGTGGCCCGGTCGATGCCGGCCGCCTCGGCCACCGCCTGCTGGGACTGATTGCGGTTGAGCCGAATCTGGCGCAGGCTGCTGCCCAGCTCACGCAGGATGGCCAGGTCTGAAAGAGAGTACCAGTTCATGTTGTATAGGCGCAACAAAGATGGCCAAATATACCACGTTTGTTGCGTTTGTGCAACATTAAAATTCGTTGACTCTTACTGAATCGGCTGGTTTTTACTGAAAATGTGTTCCGTAACTACGCAAAACCTTAGCTGGTACCCACACCCATTGCGGCGACGCTCCTAGCAATCTTGCGCATCGCCGCGGGCGAGTCGCCGAACTTGCACAGGGCCTCGCAGTGCTGGCGCAGCTCCGAAAACAGGATGTAACGGATGGTGGCGCCGGCGGCCCGGATGGCCGGGCGCGAAAGCTGCGCCTGTACTTCCTTCTCGCGGGCATCAGGCACCACCAGGTAAAGCGCCGTTTCGTGCTCGGGCATGGAGAAAGCCAGGTCCGTCAGGCGCAGGATGCCGCTGTAGATGCTGGTACTCTTCTCCACCTCGAAGGCAGCCACGACGCGGTTGCTGCCGGGCGCAAACCACACGATGTCAATCAGGCGGATGGTGCTGGCCACGTCGGCGGGCACCGGCAGCTCGGGGTGTTGGTCGAGGCAAAGGAAGGAGAGCTTCTGCCCGCCGCAGAGGCGGTTGCGGTCGTTGATGGCGGTGGTCACATCGCATCCCAGCGCTTTGCCGATGCGCAGCAGGTGGTGTTGGATCTCGGTGTGCTGGTTTTCCTCCTGCGCTTCGGACTGCACCTCTTTATGGCGCTTCTGGGCCTGCTGCTGGTACTTGTCGCGGTCCTCGTCGGTGGCAAACTGCTGGTCGCCGGCAATCATCTTTTTCACCCCGATGTCGAAGAGCAGCCCGCTGAGCGCGCCGTAGTCGAGACTCAGGTGCTGGCGGTGCTCCTGGTTGAGGTCGCGCAGCCGCTCGCGCATCCGCAGATATTCCGACCAGGAACCGAGCTTGATTTTCTCCCCAAACAGGGCATTGAAGCCGTTGACGATGGCCGTGTTGCAAGGCGGCATCAAGGTCGGATGCAGGAAGTAGAGGATGCTGGCCACGGCCGGCCCCAGGCCCTTGATTTTGCGGCGGTCCAGAATGTCAATTTCGCGCAGCAACTGCTGCTCGGTGGTGGCCGCCAGGCAGCTTTCCAGGAATTGGCCGAAGGCCCGCTTGTTGCCCTCGTGCTCGTAGATGTCGGGGATGCGCAGCTTGGGCTTCCAGTAGAAGGGGTGGGCCGCACCCTGAAACACCTGCTTCTGCTCACTGATGACGCTGAGCACGAATTCGAGCGAAGTGCCCTTGAAGTCGTTGCCGAAGCTGCCCGCCTTGATGTCCTTGACCACTTGCTGCACCCCGCGCCGGATGGAGCGGAACGCCTTCAGGCGCTCCTCGTTGTTGATAAACCAGGTATTATAAACGGACTCCGAATCGGTTTTGTAGTGGGCTACTAATGAGGAGAGGTCAACGGACATAAGATGGCAAGCGGTGGAGGAGAAAAGCAAGCTCCAAGATGAGCAACTTTTCCGGTTCAAGGAGGCTGTCCGCTGACATTACCCGCGTGATTAACGGCTCTATCAGAGTTCGGACGGCTTTGCAACAACCCAAGAGGGGGCCATAAGAATGGTCATCTTCTGGCCCCCTCTTGGGCGTTGTACTTGGAACTAACCGGCAAGCCCTAGCGTGGATAGCCGTGCTTGTTGATGAACTTGGACAGTTCAATGACCTCCTGGCCCTGGCTGCGGATTATCATTTGCGCTTCGTCGGTCACCTCATCGTCATCGCCAAACTCGATTTCGATGCTGGACATTTTCATGATGCCCTGGTGGTGGCGCTTAAAGACTTCGGCAAAGTCGATGTCCACGTCGCGCGTATCGGGCGAACTGCGCATGTGCTGAATCATATCGCTTACAGCGCCGTCCATTTCCGCTTTGAATGCAGCAAACTCTTCGGTAGAGGCCGGCTCGGGGGTTCCGTGGCTGGCCAGGAATTCCTGCAAGCGGCGGGCGCTGTTGCGCTGCGCCCGACTAGAGCTTTCGGCCAACTTCTCGGCTTCGTCGTGCTTGCCGTACTTTAGTTCGGCTTCCGCGATGGCGATGCCGGCTTCATGGTGCTTGATGGTCAGGCGGGCGAAGTCCACGTCGGGGTCCCGGGTGTAGTTGGCCTGAATCTGCGACATCTCCCGCTGCATGCGGCTGATGATATCGCCAATTGCCTGGTCAAACGCTTCGTCTTTGCGCTTGTCCTCCGCCGACGCGTACTGCGGGTCGTTCTGTGTCTGCGGAGTAGGGTCCTCGTTTTTGGTGCTGTCACCGCAGCCGGTAAAAACCAGGGAGCTGGTAAGCAGGGCAAACACCGTTGCCTTTGCACTGAGCAAAATGTTTTTCATGTTGAAAAGATGTAATGTTTTGAACAGAATGGAGATGGTTTGTGAATGACTGCCAAGTACCCCCTGCTTTACCTACTTCACCCCTGAGACGTTTTATATGAATCTACTATGAGCTTGCATGATTTATTGTTGAGCACGCTCCACTAACCAGCTCTACAGGATAGTTGCTTATTGGGTATATCAACATAATTATCAAGAGCTTACAAAAATCGACTTCCTAAAGACCAAGGTGAACGGCCCTCGGAAAGACACAGGTTGTAATTCCAGCCTAACAGAAATGGGAGCGGGCGGTCAGAACTGGCCACCGGCCGTATATCGGGGTATGCTCATGAGCATTTCCGAGTCACCGGCCCGCATGGTCAAGTCGCCGTACCGCGCTGCCAGGTAGTAGCCCACGGCCAGCATGACCAAGGTGAGCAGGGTTACGACCGCCCTGCGCCCTCCCGAAACCGGGGCACCGGCGCTCATGTTCACCCCGGGCATAGCGGCCATGTTATGCCCGGAATGGGCCGCGGCGGGCGGAGTAAGTGCTTGGCCGTGGGTCATGCCGGTCATGCTCATGGAATGGCCGGCGTGCGCGGACGGAGCCGTTTCTGCCAGGGGAGCACCGCCCTTGCCCAGGGCCCGCTCGGTGCCCATGCCGTGCTTGAGCTTATTCTTGACCAGCCAGTAGTTCACTGGATATGAGACTACCACCCCGTCAGCATGGCGGCCGACATGGCCGCCCAGAACCAGGGCGAGGTGGCTTCCATGGCCCGCATGTCGCGGCTCATGAGGATGGGTGGGCAACATGCCGGCCATCATGGCGTTCATACGACATCCACTCCGGCAGAAACGAGCTGCGCAGGGCTTGCGCGTAGCTCATCTTCATCATGTCCTTTATATAACAGGGCCTGGAAAATGAACAGCCCAAAGGCAAAACCGGCGGCATACTCCAGCCAGATGTCGACGCCCATGCGCAGACCGAAGTAGCCCGTGATGGCGGCGGCTACGATAATGCCCGTGGCGTCGCCGGCCGCGCAGTGAATAGTGGATCCCACGGCCTGCTTCCAGAGCGGGGCCACAAACTAATCGTGGGTGCCGGGCGAGGGCTCACGGCACGAAAACCAGTACACCAGCAGCCCCATCGGCCCAGTGTAGAGCGTCACCAGCACTCAGCCCCACTTCACCACCTTCATTTTCGGGGTGCTGGTAAACAGGTCCCAGGCCACGTAGGCCACGGATAAGGCCGTGAGGGCAAACCACACCCACAACAGGTACTCGGGAAACAGGGGCGCCGACATCGGGTGCATCAGGAGGTGGGAGTTAGCAAAACAACCTGGAAGCAAAAAAGCAGCCCCAAAGGGGCCGCTCTTGTGGAGGTGACCAAGACAAGCTGCTGCCTAATACTTTTTATTGGCCAGCAGCCAATCCTGCAGCATCTTGATTTCCATTTTCTGGTCCGTGATGATTTGCTGGGCCAGGGCCTTGGTGGTGTTCTCCCGCCCATACTTCAGCAGCGCGTCCGAGTTTTCGATGGCGGACTGGTGGTGGTCAATCATGAGTTGCGCGAAATCAAAGTCCGGGTCGCCCGTCAGGGGGCGCAAATCCACGGCCTTCATCATCTGCATCATGTTCATCATTTGCAGGGCGTTGAACTCGGGCACGGCCGGGGCGTGCGCCGGGTGGCCCGACAGGAAGGCGTTGAACTGGGCAATTTCCGCCTGCTGCTTGTCGATAATCGACTGGGCCATGGCTTTCATCTCGGCATTTTTGCCGCTTTTGAGCTCCTCCTGGCTGTTTTTGATGGCCGTTTGATGATGCAGAATCATCATGGAAGAATAGTCGTTGTCGGGGTCCTGGGTTTTGGGCATGGCTTCCATCATGGCCATGGTTTCGTGCATGTTGCGCATGTACACGCTGTCGTCGTGGGCAATGACCATCAGACCGTCGGCGTCGTCCTTATTACAGGAAGTCAGGGCACTAAAGGCCAGCAGGGAAGCCAGCAAGGGGAGGCGGAGAGAACGTAGCATGGGAAAAGGATTTTTGGTCGAAATGATGAAGGAAATGTTCCTGCTTCTTAACGGACTAAGCTCCACCTGGTATGCGCACAATTCGCCCTGTGGCGTTGTAAAGTTTCCAGCTTTAGCCCAGATCATGCAGGCTGAGCCGGCCCGCGCTGCCCGGCCCCAGGGCCTGGAAGTCGGACGGCGCCATGCCCGTCACCTGTCGGAACTGGTTGGTCAGGTGCGCCGCGCTGCTGTAGCCCAGCAGGCGGGCCACTTCGGCCACCTTGGCATCCTGGTAGCTGAGCAGTTCCTTGGCACGTTCCACGCGCTGGCGAATGATGTACTTCTCCAGCGTCAGGCCCTCGCGCAGCGAGAACTGGTGCGAGAGGTAGGCGTAGGAGCGGCCCAGCCGCTCGCTGATGAAGTGCGAGTAGGTCTGGTAGGGCTGCTGCTCGGCCGGGGTGTAGTGAATGAGCTCTACCACCAGGGCCTTGACCTGCTCCACCAGTTGTTCGCGCGGGTCCTGGACGAGCGCGAACCCGAAGGCCTGTAGCGCGGCTTCCACCGCCGGCATGTCCACCGGGCTGCCATCGGCCGTGCGCACGTTGGCGGCGCCCAAGGCCACGTTGTCCACCACCAGCCCGGCCTTTTCCAGCTCGCGCTGCACCACCCGCAGGCAGCGGGGGCACACCATGTTGCGAATGGAGAGGCGGGTGGCGTCGGCCGCGGGGGCCGGCAACACCGAAGTGGCGGATTGCAGCATTGCGCTTATTTAACGACGAGGCTCCCCCGCAGCATGTGCATGCCGCAGGTGAACTCAAAGGTACCGGCTTGCTTGGGCAAAAACTCAATGGCCGTGGTTTTAAACGGGGCCAGGTCGCGCCGGATGTTGAAGTCGGGCAGCAGCAGCTCCTCCGAGCAGGTGTTTTCCTCGTCGCGGTAAAAGTTCAGCTGCACGGGCTTGCCGTGCTCCACCTCGATGACGTTGGGCGAATAGCCGCCCTTTACCACGATGTCGACCTGCTGCACGCCCGCCGACGAGGACACGGCCGCAGCCACCCGGTGTGGCGCCAGAAAGAAAAACCAGCCCACAAACGCCAGCAGGCCCACGCCCACCAGGGTCACAATTATCTGAGAAGTATCCATGAGAACGAGAACAAAAGGGAAAGAAAAAGCCCCGGCATTAGGCCGAGTGCTTATAGCCGCGTAGGCGCAGCGAGTTGGTGAGCACCGACACCGAGCTCAGGGCCATGGCCCCGGCCGCCAGCATGGGCGAGAGCAGCCAGCCCGTGAACGGATACAGCAGCCCGGCCGCAATGGGAATGCCCAAGGTGTTATAGACAAAGGCAAAAAACAGGTTCTGCTTAATCGTGCGCATGGTCTGGCGCGACAGGTCAATGGCCGTGACCACGCCCTGCAGGTCCGAGCGCATGAGGGTGATGCCCGCCGCTTCCATGGCCACGTCGGTGCCGCCGCCCATCGCCAGGCCGATGTCGGCCTGGGCCAGGGCCGGCGCGTCGTTGATGCCGTCGCCCACCATGGCCACCACCCGGCCCTCGGCCTGCAACTCTTTCACCTTGCCGGCTTTGTCGGCCGGCAGCACTTCGGCGAAGAAGCGTTTGATGCACACCTGCTCGGCCACCTTGGCGGCGGTCTGCTGGTTGTCGCCACTCATCATCACCACATCGATGCCGTCGGCCTGCAGCGCCTGAATGGCGGCACGGCTGGACTCGCGCACCGTATCGGCTACCCCAATCAGGGCGGCTACGTGCCCGCCGATGGCGGCGTAAAGTACCGTTTTCGCCTGGCTCAGCAATTGGGCCGCGGCCTGCTCGGTATCGGTGGAAAGCACCACGCTGTTTTCGCTGAGCAGGCGCCGGTTGCCGAGCAGAATCACTTGCCCCTCAACAGTGGCGCCAGCGCCCCGGCCCTCGTAGGCCTGAAACGCGGTGGCCGTTAGCCGCGCGCTATTTTGCGCATCAGCGTAGCGTACTACCGCTTCCGCCAGGGGGTGCTCACTCTGCCGCTCCACCGCCGCCAGCAAGGGCAGCAGGTGGGCGGGCGTATCACCATTGGTCGGCACAAAGTCCGTCACGGCGGGCTCGCCCTGAGTGATGGTGCCGGTTTTATCGAGCAGCACGGTGGTTACTTTCTCGGCTTTCTCCAGCGCCTCGGCGTTGCGAATGAGCACGCCGTGCTCAGCCCCTTTGCCGGTGCCCACCATGATGGCCGTGGGCGTGGCCAGCCCTAGGGCGCAGGGACAGGCAATGATGAGCACGGCCACGAATCCTACCAAGGCCAGCGGCACGCGGGTAGCCTCGGGAGCCAGGTCAAACCACACCACAAACGTAGCAATGGCAATCATGATGACCACCGGCACGAACACGGCGCTGACCTTATCAGCCAGCTGCTGGATGGGGGCCCGGCTGCCCTGGGCTTCCTCCACCAGCTTGACAATCTGCGCCAGCATGGTTTCGGCGCCCACTTTGCTCACGCGAAAGCGAAAGGAGCCGGTTTTGTTGAGCGTGGCCCCAAACACGTTGTCGCCTTCCTTTTTCTCCACGGGCAGGCTCTCGCCGGTCAGCATGCTCTCGTCCACGGCCGAGCGGCCGGTGAGAATCGTGCCATCAGTGGCCACTTTCTCGCCGGGGCGCACAACTACTTCATCGCCCACCAGCACCTGCTCGATGGGCACGTCTACTTCCTGACCGCCCCGCACTACGCGGGCGGTTTTGGCTTGCAAGCCCATCAGCGCCTTGATGGCGGCTGAAGTCTTGGACTTGGCCCGGCTCTCCAGCACCTTGCCCAGTAGAATCAGGGCAATGATGGTGGCCGTGGTGTCGTAGTATACCTCCGGCATGAGGCCGTGCTGCATAAACCAGTGCGGAATCAGCGTGGCCGCCAGGCTGTACAGGAAGGCGGCGCCGGTGCCCACCGCAATCAGGGTGTCCATGCTGGCGGTGCGGTGCTTCAGGCCGTTCCAGGCCGACACATAGAACTCGCGGCCGCTGTAGAGCAGCACCGGCAGCGTCAGGGCCAGCAGCACGTAGTTAAGCACGGGCGTGGAGATGCGGCTCATCATGGCGGGCCAGAGCATGAGCATGCTCAGCGGCATGATGACCACGGCTAGCCCCACGGCTACCTGAAAGCGGCGCTTCAGCTTCTCATAAGCGGCGGCTTTGCGGGCGTCCAGCTCCTCGTCGGAGGCCAGCACGTTGGCGGCCACCGCCGGGGTGGCCTCGTGCACGCCGTAGCCGGCCTGCTCCACAGCGGCGCGTAGGCCGGCGCGGTCAATCTGGCCCGGCAGGTATTCGATGGTGGCTTTTTCGCTGGCTAGGTTCACGGTGGCGCGCTGCACGCCGGGCGTCCGGCTCAAAGCTTTTTCTACAAAGTTGGAACAGGAGGCACAGGTCATGCCCTCGATGTTAAGGGTCGCCGTTTCGGTGCCGGCGGCCGGCGCCGGGGGCGGACCTGCGGGCACCGGAGGCGCCGGGTGGTGGTGAGTGGTTTCCATAGGAAAAATGATTCGGGGAAGGCCGCGCGAATAGCGGCCAGCAAAACAACATTATCTAAACTCCTTTCGGTTGGCAATAGATGTGTAGAATTGGGCTTTGTGCTTACAACATTTGTGGACCCTGCCATGATTTAGCCGCGGTTGTACATGATTAGGCTGCGGGGCTTATAAAATTTCCAGAGCTGTACTTAAACTGGCCAAACTGTCAAGGCTTAGAGCAGGATGCCCGAAGCAACTACAGGGGCCTAAAAGCTGCATTTTCAGTCGAGTAGGCAAGCGGCAAAACAAGTCAATGGCCAACGGGGGAGGTTTAAACGGGCGGCGAACCTTTTAAACCTTTTAAATACCTTTGTCGTTGCTTCGTACTAATGTTCCGACTCAAGACCCATTCCCGACGCACGATGGCGGCCTCCTTGCTGGTGGTCTTCCTCAACGTGTTCTTTGGGCAGGTCGTCTGCGCGCTGGTTATGCCAGCGGCTCCGGCCCAGGCGGCGGAACATGAGCACCCGGTGGGCACACCCGAACATAAGCACGGCCACGGGGTACCCCATTTCCACGGAAAACAGCACGGCGCTACTGCCGAGCACCAGCACCACGATAGCGAAGCACCTGGCACGCATAAGCACGGCCCCAAGGGAGCCTGCTGCCAGGACGATGCCGCTGCCGTGTGGGCCGCGCTGGCCCATCCGCCGAAAGCCGGTATCGAGAAGATGGCGTTCCTGCCAGTAATGTTGCCCCCGGCTCCGCTGGCCCTGGCGGTTCGCTTTCAACAATGGGACCGCACGCGGCCCGTGCTGCTGGTGGCTCGCCGGCAGCTGAAACCCAAAATACCTGACATCCGCATTTTCATTCAGTCGCTGACTGTCTGATTCTTCCGACGCGCTAAGGCTCGCGCCGGCACAGCTATGCTGTGTCCGGGGCGGGCCTTTTCGTTTGCCCGTCGCGCCGCCTACGTCGGCATTTCCTCCCCCTCCATTTTCCGGGTTACCCCTGCTCCGCAATGAAAGATTGTTGCGAACCGGCCGCCGGCCCGCCACCCCGCGGACCGCTCCGCCGCCTACTCACGGGCCTGCTCTACGTCGTGCTGGCCGCTGCCCTGGGCTTCGTGCTTTGGCAGCAATGGCAGGCCTAATACGGCTCCTGCCGCCGCCGGACCGCCGATGCCGGCGGTCCGTTTTCTTACCCTTACCCCATTTTATGTTTCGCTTACCTGTTTCCCTGCTGGCCGTCGCCGGCCTGCTAACCGTGGCCAGCTGCTCGTCCGATTCCTCGTCGAGCAGCGCTACCAACACCGTCACGACGCCTACGAATGGGCCGGCCGAAGGCACGGCCGACCACGCCAGCGGCCACACCTACGCCTGCCCCATGCACCCCGAGGTGACCAGCACCAAGGAAGGAGAGACCTGCCCCAAGTGCGGCATGAAGCTCGAACACAACGACCAAGTGGCTAACGGCAAGTCCTACGCCATGAAGTTCGAGCCGCAGCCCATGCAGCTGACGGCCGGTCAGCCGTCGCAGCTGGTCTTCACGCCGCAGCAGGTGGGCAACGAGGCCGCGCCCGTCCCGCTGGCCGTGGTGCACGAGAAGAAGATTCACCTCATCATCGTGAGCAAGGACCTGGGCCAGTTCTACCACGAGCACCCCGACTACACGGCCGATGTCAACTACAAGGTCAGTTATACCTTCCCCAAGGGTGGCGACTACGTGCTGTTTCAGGACTACACGCCCACGGGCTCCGGCCACCAACTGGGCCGCCAGCCCATTTCGGTAAAGGGCCCCAAATACACGTCGGTCAAGTTCAAGAACGACGACATGCAGTGGGAGAAGGATGGCTACTCGGCCACCCTGGCGTTTGACAAGCCCCTGAACACCGGTCAGCTGCTGGGCATGAAAATTACCATCAACAAGGAGGGTAAGCCCGTGACCGACCTCGACAATTACCTCGGCGCGCTGGGCCACGTGGTGGTCATCAGCGAGGACACCGAGCGCTACCTGCACGTGCACCCCAACGAGCAGCCCGACAAAGGCCCCGCCATCGGCTTCAACACCAACTTCGAAGCCCCCGGCCTCTACCGCGTCTTCCTGCAATTCAACCACGGCGGGAAGATTCACACCGGCGACTTCACCATCAACGTACAGGGCCCGGCCGCCAGCTAGGGTGCGTCCCGTTCATCAGTTCCTTTTCCCGGCTCTCAACCAGTCCAAAACCCATGAAAAAGTCCGCTTTTTTCCTCGCCGCCCTCTGCTCGGGCTCCCTGCTGGTGGCCTCCTGCAACAGCGACAAAACCGCTGATACCACGGCCACGACCACCGAAACGACCACGCCGGACGCCAACGCTTCAGGCGACATGGCTGGCATGGACCATTCCACAATGGCCGAGAGCGGCCCGGCCGGCGACTCGCCCCTGATGGCCTCCATGAACGACATGATGGCCAAAATGAATGCCATGAAGATGAAGGGCAACACCGACCACGACTTTGCCCACATGATGATGGAGCACCACAAGGGCGCCATTGCCATGTCCGACATCGAGTTGCGCGACGGCAAGGACGCCACCATGAAGCAGATGGCCGAGAAAATCAAGACCGACCAGCAGAAGGAAATCGGGGAGCTGGAACCCATTGCCGAGCGCCTCGACGCGGCCCCGACGAACTACAAGCCCCAGGACCCCAACGACCCGTTCACGGCCCAGATGAAGACCTCTATGGACCGCGTGATGCAAGATATGCCCAAGCAGGTGGCCAACCCGGACATGAACTTCAACATGATGATGACGATGCACCACCAGAGCGCCATGGACATGGCCAAGGCCGAACTAACCCACGGCAAAGACACCAAGCTGAAGGAAATGGCCCGGAAGATGGTCGATACCCAGCAAAAAGAGATTTCCGCCTTCAAAACCTGGCACGCTCAGAACGCCGACAAAATGTAGCCCGGGCAGCCGGTCGCTCCGCCCAGACGGATAGCGGCCGGCCCCGCTTTTTCACTTTCCCAATCTCTTTTTCAATCCCCATGAAGCTTTTTGGAATCTCCCTGGCCGTTGCCGCCCTTTTCGCCCTCGCCCCCCTGGCCTCGCAGGCCCAGCACGCCCACGCTGACGGCAAGCCGGACGCCCACATGGCCCCCGGCGAAACCCACGCCCACGTGGCCCCGCACGGCGGCGTGGTGCGCTCGGCCAGCCCCTACCACATGGAGCTGGTGCAGCAGGCCGGCGAGCTGCACATCTACCTGCTGGCGGCCAAGATGGCCCCGGTGCCTAATAAGTCGCTCTCGGGCACGGTGATGGTGCAAACCACCGACAACAAAACCACGTCGGTGACGCTGACAGCCGGTGGCGACGACCACCTGGTGGCCAAGCTGCCCGCCGGGTCCAAAGTGCGCACGGCCATCGTCAGCCTGAAAGCCGACGGCAAGGCCATCAACACCCGCTTCGACAAGCTCGACGCGGCCGCCCCGGGCAGCAAGGCCGTGGGCGCGGCCTATGAATGCCCCATGAAGTGCGAAGGCAGCGCCAGCACCAAGCCGGGCAGCTGCCCGAAGTGCGGCATGGCCCTGGTGAAAAAGGCGTAGGCGGAGCCTGTTTTTCGGACGCCGGGCGTCCGGACCCTCTCCTCCGTCTCGGGCCGTCCGCTGCTGCAACGGTGGGCGGCCCCTAGCCGGACTTTAATCGGATAACATGAAGTACCTCAAAATGAACTATGCGGCGCACGGGCTGCTGGTGCTGGCGCTGCTGCTCGGGCTGCTCCCGAAAACCGCGTGGGCCCAAACCGCCATCAGCCTGGACAGCGCCGAAGCCCTGACCCTGCGCCGCCACCCGCGGCTGCGGCAGTCGGACCGGGAGATTGAGGAGCAGCGGGCCCTGAAGCGGGGCTCCTTCGCGCCCGCCAACCCGGACTTTCTTTTCTCGGCTCCCACGGGCGAGCGGTGGGCGCCGGGCGTCGTGCAAACCATCGACCTGCCCAACGTGTACCGGCGTCAGCGCCAGGTGGCCGAGGTCGGCATCACGCTGGCCGAGCGCAACCGCGACGTCAGCCGGGCCTCGGTGCTGCGCGATACCCGCTTGGCGTATTTGAACCTACAGTTTGCCGAAGCGCAGGTGCGCCAGCTCACCTACCAGGACAGCCTGTTCCGCGCCTTGCGCGTGGCCACCGAGCGCCTGTTCGCGGCCGGCGAAGTCACCTCGCTGCAGCGCATCAGCACCGACGCCGAAGCCCGGCAGGTGAGCGTGCAGCTGCAGCAGGCCGCTGCCGACCGGCAGGCCGCTCAGCGCCGCCTGGGCTTGCTGCTGGGTCAGCCCACGGCCGCCCTCACCACCAGCACCGATCTGCGCCGCAGCGGCCCCGAGCTGGTGCAGACCGGCGGGGCGTTGCTCGCGGGCCTACTCACCGAAGACAGCAGCGCCCTGGTGCGCAGCCCCACGCTGGCCGCGGCCACCCAGAACGTGGCCCTAAGCCAGTCGGGCATCAGCCTGGTGCGGGCCCGGCGTACGCCGGCCCTGACCGTGGGCTATCAGAATCAGGCCTATGAAAACTCGGCCCTCAAGTACCGCTTCCAGTTCGGGGTGTCGGTGCCCATCTGGTTCTGGACCTACCGCTCGCAGTTGCAGGCGGCCACGGCCCGCTCGCAGGCGGCTGGCTACCAGCTGCAAACCCAGCGCCTGGAGCTGAGCACCCTCTACCAGCAGTCGCTGGCCGACACGCGCAAGTTCTCGGCTTCGCTGGGCTACTACGAGCAAACCGGCGTGCCGCAGTCCCGGGCCATCATCAGCCAATCCCAACGACTTTTCAAGGCCGGCGAAATCAGCTACCTCGTGCTGATTCAGAGCCTCAACCAAGCCTTTACCATTCAGAATACCTACCTGACCACCATTCGCGACTACCGTCAGGCCCTCATCGAACTTAACTACCTGCGGGGTGAATAACATGAAACAACTCCTGATTATGCTGCTGGGCCTGCTGCTGCTGAGCGGCGGGGCCTCCGCCCACGGGGGCGAAGACCACGGCGCGCCCAAGGCCTCGACCCCGGCCGGCGCCACTTCCTTTTCGGTGGCGGCGCTCTCGGAGCAGTTCGAGGTGCTGCTGCGCTACGAGCCGCTGGAAGGGGGGCAGCCCGCCGACCTGCGCCTGTTCCTCTCGGACTACGCCACCAACGCCCCCATCAAAGGCGCCAAGCTGACGCTCACCAACCCCGAGGATGCCAACCTGAAATGGGCGGTGACGGAAAAAGGGCCGGGGGAGTACCTGGTAGAAGGCCAGTTTCCGGCCAACAAGGCCTACAGCTTCGCGGCCAACATTGTAGTGGGCGACAAGGCTGACCTAATGCTGCTCGAAGGCATCAAAGTGGGGGAGAAGCTGCCCGTGGCGGCGGAGGCCGCCCACGCCGACGGCTCGCTTTTCTCTTCCTGGAAAACCATCCTGGCGCTGGTCGGCGCCTTCATGCTCGGCATCGGGCTGACGGCCCTGTTCCTGCGCCGGCGGCGCCCGGAGCCCGTGCTGCAAACCTCGGAGCAAGCGCTGACTGCCAGCCGCCGCACCCCCTTTCCCTAAAGCTCAACGGACATGAGAACCACACATAAATTTCTGGTCGCCACGGCCGCGGCCGGATTGGTCCTGACCGTGTTGTTGCCTCCCCCGGCCCTGGTACAGGCGCACGGGGGCGAAGACCACGGCGGCGAAGCCAAAGCCAGCACCGGCGTGGCCCTGACCGACGAGGTACTGCTGCCCAAGGAAAGCCAATTTCTGTTTCAGGTGCAAACCACGCTGGCCGCTTTCTCCACCACTTACAGCCGGGCCACGCTCTACGGTACGGTGTCGGCCGCTGCGGGCGGAGAAGGCCGCATCGTGGTGCCCCAAGGGGGACGCATCGTGAGTTTGGCGGCGAAGGTGGGTCAACCCGTGCGGGCCGGCCAGACGCTGGCCGTCATCGAGCAAACCCTCGACGCCACCCAGCAGATTGGCCTCAGCACCGAGCGCGCCAACGCCCAGGCCGAGCTGCGCGCCGCCCAGCAGGACTACGCCCGCCTGCAAAGCATCGCCGACATCGCCGCCCGCAAGGACGTGGTGGCCGCCGAGCTGCGCCTGCGGCAGGCCCGCCAGAATGCAGCTATCTACAATGGTCAGGCCCAGCAGCGGCGGGTCAGCATCACCTCGCCCGTGAGCGGGACGGTGGACGTGTTCAATCTAGCGGTTGGTCAACAAGTAAGCCAAGGCGACGAGCTGTTCCGGGTCATCAATCCCGGCAAGCTGCGCGTGGAAGCGCAGGTGTTTGCCCAGGACCTGGCCAAGGTGACGCCCGGGGCCGTGTTTCGGGTAGAAGGCCTGCAGGGGCAGCCCGGCGTGCCCGCCCGACTGGTGGTGTTCTCCAACGTCGTGAACCCCGTGAACCAGGCCCGCCAGCTGGTGCTGGAGCTCGATGCCCAGGAGGGCAGCGCCTACCGCGCCGGCCAGGCCGTGAACGTGCAGGTCGTGGGCCAGACCGGCGGCGGCAAGCCGCAGCTGACCGTGCCCACCTCCGCCATTACCGACTTGAATGGCAAGCCCGTGGTGTTCGTGCACACCGAGCCGGAGCGCTTCAAGATTCGCTACGTGCAGCCCGGCGCCGCCAGTGGCGAGCAAACCGTGCTGGTGCAGGGCCAAGTGAACGAAAACGACCGGGTGGTGACCACTGGCACCTACCAGCTCAAGTCCATTTACCTCAATCAATAATTCCTCCTTGCTTCCCGCTATGCGCCGTTTCCTTGTTGCCCTGCTCGCCGTGCCCGCTTTGTCGGTCCCGGCCCTTGCCCAAACCACCGCCCCGGTCGTTTCGGCCGACGAAGCCGCCGTGCGCGCCGTGCTGAAGCAGTACCAGCAGGCCGTGCAAAAGCTCGATACCACCGGCACTACCCGGCTGTTCGTGGCCAACTCCGTGGTGCTGGAATCGGGCAGTCGGGAAGGAACCTACGCCCACTACCGGGACCACCACCTGGGCCCCGAGCTCAAGGAATTCAGCTCGTTCACTTACAGCGACTACAAGGCCGACGTGACGGTGGACGGCCCCTACGCCTTCGCTACCGAAAGCTACACCTACACCATTGGCCTGAAAAAAGGGCCCAAGGACACGGCCGTGCCCGCGCCCATCAAGCGGCGCGGGGTGGCCACCAGCGTGCTGCGCAAGAACGCAGCCGGCCAGTGGCAGTTCGTGAGCAACCACAATTCGGCGCGCAAGTAGCCGTGCCCTCCCCTTGCCGGGATACCCCTTACCTGACCAGCCGCGGCCTTGTGCCCGGCCGGACTTTGCTTTTTGACAATGCTTGACAAGATAATTCGCTTTGCCCTGCAGAACCGCCTGCTCATGCTGGCCTTTGCCGTGGGCCTCCTTATTGCCGGCACCTACACGGCCAAACAACTGCCGGTGGACGTGCTGCCCGACCTGGACCGCCCCCGCGTGACCGTGTTCCTGGAAGCCCCCGGCATGGCGCCCGAAGAAGTGGAGGCCCTGGTGACCCTGCCCGTGGAAACGGCCCTGAACGGGGCCACCGGCGTGTCGGCCGTGCGCTCCAACTCCGCCATTGGCCTGGGCATGGTGTTCGTGGAATTCGACTACGGCACCGACATCTTCACCGCCCGCCAGATTGTGAGCGAGAAGCTGCAAACCACCGGCGAGCAGCTGCCGCAGGGCATTACGCCGGTGCTGGGGCCTATCTCCTCAGTCATGGGCCAGATTATGCTGGTGGGCTTGTCGGGAGGTAAACAGACCAACGCCGCCGATTTGCGCACGCTGGCCAACTACACCGTCCGGCAGCGCCTGCTCAGCATCCCCGGGGTGGCCCAAGTCATTCCCATTGGCGGCGACAACCTGCAATACCAGGTGCTGCTGGACATGCCCCGGCTCAACGCCACGGGCCTGACGGTCAACCAAGTAGAAGAGTCGCTGCGCAAGTCTAACCTGAATACCACCGGTAACTTCTTCGACCGCCAAGGCTCGGAGGTGCTCATCCGCAACCTGGGCCGGCTGCGCTCGGTGGCCGACATCGAGAACATCATCGTGGGCTACCGCGAGCAGTCGCCCATTCGCGTGGCCGACGTGGCCAAGGTGGAGTTCGGCGCCCGCTTCAAGCGCGGCGACGGCAGCGTGAACGGCCAGCCGGCCGTGATTCTGAGCATTGAGAAGCAGCCGGGGGCCGCCACCGTAGGCCTCACGGAGGCCGTGGAAAAGGCGCTGGTCGAGCTTAAGCCCTCACTGCCGAAAGACGTGCAGGTGAATACGCGCCTGTTTAAGCAATCCGAGTTCATCGAGTCGTCGATTTCCAACGTGGAAGAGGCCCTGCGCGACGGCGCCATTCTGGTGGTCATCGTGCTGTTTGCCTTCCTGCTGAACGTGCGCACCACCTTCATTTCGCTGGTGGCCATCCCGCTGTCGTTGCTGGTGACTGCGCTTGTGTTCCGCTTCGCCGGCATCAGCATCAACACCATGACCCTGGGCGGGCTGGCCATTGCCATCGGCGAGCTGGTCGATGACGCCATCGTGGACGTGGAAAACGTGTACCGGCGCCTGCGCGAAAACAAGCAGCGGCCCAATCCGCAGCCGGTGCTCAGGGTAATTTACGCTGCCAGCTCCGAGGTGCGCAACTCCATCGTGTACGCCACCATCATCGTGGTGCTCGTGTTCCTGCCCCTGTTCGCGCTGGAAGGGATGGAAGGGCGCATTTTCGCCCCGCTGGGCATTGCCTACATCACCAGCATCGTGGCCTCGCTGTTCGTGTCGCTCACCGTCACGCCGGTGCTCTGCTACTACCTGCTGCCCAAAATGAAGCAGATGGACCACCCCGAAACCGATGGGGGCCTGGTACGCTGGCTCAAGAAAAAAGATACGCGCCTGCTGGGCTGGGGCCTGCAACATCCCAAGGCAATACTCGGAGTAACCGGGGCGATGTTCGTGGCGGCCATGGCGCTGATTCCTTTCTTCGGCACCGAGTTCCTGCCGCCCTTCAACGAAGGCTCGCTGACAGTCAACTTCTCGGCGCCCGCCGGCACTTCGCTCACCGAATCCAACCGCCTGGGCAGCCTGGGCGAAGCGCAAATGCTCAAGATTCCGGAAGTGGCCTACACGGCCCGCCGCACCGGCCGTGCCGAGCTCGACGAGCACGCCGAATCCGTGAACAACTCAGAAATCGAGGTGGCCTTCAAGACCGAAGCCGAGCTGGAAAAAGAGGGTAAAACCATGCGCAGCCGGGACGAAATCCTGGCCGACATGCGCGACAAGCTCAGCGTGATAACCGGCGTGAACGTGAACATCGGCCAGCCCATTTCCCACCGCCTCGACCACCTCTTGTCGGGCGTGCGGGCGCAGGTAGCCATCAAGGTGTTCGGCAACGACCTGCTGGAATTGCGCCGCTACGCCAACGAAATCCGTGCGGCTGCCAGCACGGTGCCCGGCGTCGTGGACCTGCAGGTGGAAAAGCAGGTGCAGATTCCGCAGCTGCTCATTCGGCCCCGCGACGAGGCCCTGCGCGCCTACGGCATGGAGCGCGGCGAAGTAGTGCGTGACCTGGAAACGCTGTTCCAAGGAGCGGTGGTCTCGCAGATGCTCGACGGGCAGCAGCGCTTCGACCTGGTGGTGAAACTGCCCGAAGCGCAGCGCAACGACATCGCCACCATTGGCCAAACCCGCATCGAAACGCCTTCCGGGGCCATGATACCCGTGAGTCAGGTGGCTGAAATCGTCTATGAACCCGGCCCCAACACCGTCAACCACGAGAACACCCAGCGCCGCATTACCGTCTCGCTCAACGTGGCCGAGCGCGACCTGGGCTCCACGGTCAAGGAGATTCAGGCTAAAGTGAACGCGCAGGTGAAGCTGCCGCCGGGCTACTACCTGACCTACGGCGGGCAGTTCGAAAGCCAGCAGTCGGCTTCGCAAAAAATTCTCTGGCTGAGCTTTTTCTCCTTGGCCGGCATCTTCCTCGTGTTGTTCTCGCACTTCAAGTCCAGCTACATGGTGGGGCAAATCATGCTCAACATTCCGCTGGCCCTGATTGGCTCGGTGGTGGCGGTGCTGCTCACGGGCGGCACCTTCAGCATTGCCTCGCTGGTGGGCTTCATCACCCTCACCGGCATTGCCTCGCGCAACGGCATCATGATGATTTCGCACTACATCCACCTCGTCGAGCACGAAGGAGAGAAGTTCGGAATGCCGATGATTATCCGCGGCTCCCTGGAGCGCCTGGTGCCGGTGCTGATGACGGCCCTCGTGGCCGCGCTGGCCTTGGTGCCGCTCACGTTGGCCAAGGATGCGCCGGGCAAGGAAATTCTCTACCCCGTGGCCACCGTCATCCTCGGCGGCCTGCTCAGCTCCACCTTCCTCGATATCATCGTCACGCCCGTGGTTTTCTGGCTGGTAGGGGAGAAGGCGCTGGCCCAATACTTCACTTCGCACCAGGAAGTGGGCCTGGACGAGCACCCGCAGGAATTGGACGCGCAGCCGCTCACGCCGCCCGCCGACCAGAACGACTTATCACCGGCCCTGTAATCCCCGCTCCATGGCCTCCACCCTCTACATCCGGCACATGGTCTGCGTCAAGTGCATCCTGGTGGTGCGCGAACAGCTCGTGGAGCTCGGGCTGGTGCCACTGCGCGTGGAGTTGGGGGAGGTGGAGCTGCGCGACGACGCCGCCACCATCGACTGGCTCCGGCTGCGGCAGTGCTTGAAGGCGGAAGGCTTTGAGCTGCTGGAACGGCTTTCGCCGCAGCAGCGGCTGGTGGCCCAAATCAAGGAAGTCATCGCCCAGCTGCTGACCACCGAGCCGGCCGCGTTGCGCAGCGGCCACTTTTCGCGGCAGCTCAGCCAGCGGCTGCAGCGGCGCTTTGCCTACCTGAGCGACGTGTTTTCGGCCACCGAAGGCCTGAGCCTGGAGCAGTACGTCATCCGGCAGCGCGTGGAAGCCGCCCAGCGCCTGCTGCGCGAGGGCACCCTGCCCGTGGGCCGCGTAGCGCGGGAGTTGGGGTATTGCAATCTAGGGCACTTGTCGCGGCAGTTTCAGCGCGAGACGGGCACCTCGCCGAGCCAGTACCGGCGCGAGCATAGCCTGGTACCAACGTTAAGTCAAGTAAGCGGTGAGCCGTAACTGTTTTGGGCAAACCATTTGAATTATGCAGCCCCAGCGGGGCAATCGTGCACAACACGCGCCGCGGCAGGGAGTATATCAGTGAATACCATCACCAACCTAACCTTTCACTCCATGCATTCCCAAAACCAAAGCCTCCTCGCCGCCCTCTACGCCTGCGTTAACGCCTGCGAACACTGCGCCACCGCCTGCCTGCAGGAAGATGACGTGAAAATGATGGCCCGCTGTATTCAGTTGGACCGCGACTGCGCCGACATCTGCGCCCTGACGGCCCGCTTCGTGGCCCGCGGCTCGGAGCACGCCCAGCACCTGCTGCGCGAGTGCGCCGAAATCTGCAAGGCCTGCGGCGACGAGTGCGCCAAGCACACGCAGATGCAGCACTGCCAGGAGTGCGCCGAGGCCTGCCGCCGCTGCGAAGAAGCCTGCCGCCAGGGCGTGGCCGCCTAGTCCCGCGCTTCCCTGACGGTCAGGCACCGGGAAATCATGCAAGTGCCCGGCGCAATTCTGTACCCGGTTCGGGACACCTTTGCCCCAGCTTTGCGTGTTGAACTTGTACGAACCCGCTTCGGGTACGCTAACCCTGTGTCATTATGAAAACCCTTCAATTCAAAACCAACATCAATTGCGGCGGCTGCATTAAAGCCGTGACGCCCACGCTCAACCAGCAAGCCGGCCCCGGCAACTGGCAGGTAGATACCGCTAACCCCGATAAGCTACTGACCGTCAATTCTGATACGCTCACCGCCACTCAGGTGGTGCAGGCCGTGGAAGAGGCCGGATTCAAAATCCAGGCAGCGTAGGCAGTTGTCTTATCAAACAAAAACGCCCGGTGAGGCCGGGCGTTTTTGTTTAGGCACTGGCGTGTGCCGTATGAGCAAATAACGGTTACCCGTACGCTGACGGGTCTTAAAACGGCTTCATTGTGGCATCTGCACTCGTATGCCCATTGGCAAGCTACTCTGCTGGTCTGCCCGTTTCCGGGGAGGCTCTTTTCCCTTTCTATGAGAATCATTACGCAGTCCTTTTTAGCGCTACTCTTTCTGCTACTTACCACCCGGCCAGCCTGGGCTCAGATGGATACAGCCGTGTATCAGCTGACTATCCGCCAGGAACTTGTAAATAAAGCCGGCAAAGCCGTGCCGGCCATGACCGTTAATGGCGGTATTCCCGGTCCGACTATCCGCTTCCAGGAGGGCGGCTACGCCGTCATTTACGTGAAAAATGAGATGGACGTGGAAACGTCGGTGCATTGGCACGGCCTACTGCTGCCCAATTTCTATGATGGCGTGCCCTACCTTACCACGCCCCCCATCCGGCCCGGCCAGACCCAGAAATACGAGTTTCCCCTCAAGCAGGCCGGCACCTATTGGTACCACTCGCACACCATGCTGCAGGAGCAGAGTGGCGTGTACGGGTCCATCGTTATCGAGCCCCGGCAGGAGCGCCTGACTTACGACAAGGACCTGGTGATGGTGCTTTCGGACTGGACCAATCAGCAGCCCAAAAACGTGCTGCGCTTCCTCAAGCGGGGCACCGAGTGGTACAATATCCGCAAGGGCACGGCCACGCCGCTCAACCGCGTGGTTGCCCGCGGGGCCTTCGGGGCCCAGCTCAACTTCTGGAAGCAGCGCATGGAGGGCATGGACATTGCCGACGTGTACTACAATGCCTTTCTGGTGAATGGTCAGCCCGTGCAGCACTACCCCGAGTTCAAGCCCGGTGAGCGGGTGCGGCTGCGCATCATCAACGGCTCGGCCTCGACGCAGTTCTGGATGACGTTTGGGGGAGAAGACCCGCTGCTGGTGGCTGCCGACGGCCAGGACGTGGTGCCGGTGCCGCACAACAAAACCTTTATTGCGGTAGCCGAAACCTACGATTTCCTGGTAACCGTACCGGCCAACGGCCAGCTGGAGTTCCGGGCCATGGCCCAGGATGGCTCCGGCACTACCTCGGCCTACCTGGGCACGGGGCCGGTGCTGAAGGCCCCGGTGCTGCCCCGCCCCGATAAAATCGGCCTGATGCAGCAGATGGCCAAAATGGACATGCGGATGGGCGCGCCCGCTCTCAAGTTCCGTCCCCACCACGTCGACCCGCAGCAGATGAAGGCCAACTGGGGGATGCAGATGGGTAAGAAGGGGAAAGATGACGGCATGAGCGGGATGCAGGGCATGAAGATGGACGGCCCGAGCGGCATGTCGAAAGGCCCGAAGCTCCGGCCCGCTGCCGGCTCGCCCGCCGACACTATGCCCGCCGGCCACCAGATGCCAATGGCCGGAATGCCGATGAGCCATGACATGAGCCGGGCCGACCCGGCCGCTAAGCCGATGACAATGGCCGACAGCACTGATATGGCCGGGATGAGAATGCCTGGCGCCGACGCCCAGCAGGCCAGCCCGAAAACTGGCACTGACGCGCGTATGGCCGGCATGAAGATGAACGACGCGAAGACGGGCAACAGACAGCCGGACGACGCGAAGATGGCCGGCATGAAAATGAACGGTGCGGGCGGTGATGGCAAGATGGCCGACATGGATATGTTCTCGGAGTATGGCTACGATTACCTGCGCGCCCCCCAGAAAACGATTTATGCCGACACCATACCCGTACGCGAGATTCTGCTCAACCTGACCGGCAACATGCAGCGCTACATCTGGAGCCTGAATGGCGTGCCGCTGTCGTCGGCGGATAAAATTCCCATTCGGGGCAACCAGATTACCCGCATCACCTACAACAACCTGACGATGATGCACCACCCCATGCACCTGCACGGGCACTTTTTTCGGGTCATCAACGAAAACGGCGAGTACTCGCCCCTCAAGCACACCGTGAACGTGCCGCCCATGAAACAGGTGACCATTGAGGTGCTGGGCAACGAGTACGGCGACTGGTTTCTGCACTGCCACATTCTCTACCATCTGGTGGGCGGCATGGCCCGCATCGTGAGCTACGACACGCCCCGCGACCCGCGCCTGAAAGGCTTCCCGGTGAGCAAGCTGGTACACGAAACCAACAAGTACTACACCTGGGGCCGCCTCGACGCGGCGTCCCACATGAGCAGCCTGAACCTGGTGTCCTCCAACGTGCGTAACCAGTTCAACCTGAGCGTGGAATATGGCTGGAACCGCAACATGGAAACCGAGGTCAGCTATGAGCGCTACCTCTACGACTACCTGCGCGTATTCGGGGGCGTGAACGTGGAGAACACCCGCCGCCGGGCGGCGCCGGCGCCCAGCGAGCAGGGGCCCGGCCCGATGACAACCGAAACCTCGACTACGGCGGTGGCCGGTCTGCGTTTCCTGACGCCCTACCTGTTCAGCCTCGACGCCCGCATCGACAACCAGCTGCGCCCGCGCCTGAGTCTGGGCCGCGAAATCATGATTTTTCCCCGCCTGCTGGCCTTCGGCTACTACGAGTACCAGGCTGATTTTGGCTGGGTAAACAAGCTGGAAAACAACCGCCGTTTCACCAAGGAAGTCGTCTGGAACACCGGCCTGGAGTACATGCTTTCCCGTAACTTCTCCCTCATGGGTAGCTACGACAACCGCTTTGGCGGCGGCGGCGGCCTGACGGTGCGTTTCTAACGCCTGAAGCGGAAGCCCCCGCACCGCTGGCCCCGGCTGGTCCGGGCATTTATCGTTCGAGTTCTGGCCGGCCTGGGCACCTATGCCGACAAGTTCACGGCCACCCTGGGCCTGCAGCACGCTTCTAACCACGGGTAGCGCCGTTGGCCGGTCCCGTTTACGCTTATGAACATTACCCGTCAAACCTTGCTGCTAGGGTGGGGGCTCACCGTCACCGGGGCCTACCTGCTCACCGAATATTTCGGCCACGCGCTGGAGGAACCCCACAGCGCCATTCTCTGGACCTGGGCCGGGACCATGCTGCTGCCGGTGGTGCTCACGCTGGCGCTCGGCCGCCGGGCCAATGCGCTGGTGTGGGTGTGGGCCGGGGCCACGGCGCTGGCGATGCTCGAAAACTTCGGGGCCCACGCCGCCGAAGCCAAGCCGCTGATGCAGTTTAGCTTTCACGCGCTGTGGTTTCTCTTTGGGGCGGCGGGCTTTGCCTATACAGCCGTAGCCGTAAAGGGCACCGCCCGCAAACAGCTCTACGCCGGCGCGGCCATCCTCAACCTGCTAGGGGCTATTATGGTGGGGCTCAACCCCGACTTTCTGAAAGGCTACCAGTACCTCGTGCTGGCCCTGATTCAGGGCGTGCCCATGCTGCTGGACCTCCCGCTGCGCCGGCGGCACGAGGCCCAGGCCAACCAGTAGCCGGCGGGGCCGGTATTTCCGGTAGACATACTTGTTTTCGCTTATGGCCACTCGCTACATTTTCGCCCCGGACCTGTCCGCCTCGCGGCGCTGGTATGCCGACGTACTCAACCTGCCGGCAGACATTGCGCCGGCAGATGCCGCCACGCTGCACCTGCCCGGCGCCGATACCCTGGTGTTTTCCGCCCAGGCTCCGCCCGGGGCGCACGTGCTCCCGGTGGAGTCCGTGGACGCCGCCCGGCAGCGGTTTGAGCACCGCCCGTTGGTGCCGGGCGAAAATCAGGGACGGATAGTAGCGGCCGGACCAGGTCATCTCACCCTGGTCGACCCGGCCAACAATGAGCTCACGCTCCTCGAACCAACCGGCGAGGCACTTCCCAGCTGATTTTCTTTATTGATGAACCTGGGTGGACAGCTTAACCGAACGCCCCTAACCAACATCCCTCGCCTGTATGGAACATAAGAATCCCTATCCCCGCTTTTTCCTGATGCTGGCCGTCTCGCTGGTAGCCATGTATCCCGTGATGTACCTGAACGTCTACGAATGGGACCACGTGTACTTCAGCCTGACGCGCGTGTACATGGCCTTGCTCATGCTGGTGCCCATGACTTTTATTATGATGGGCTTTATGTGGAGCATGTATCCCGACAAGCGCCGCAACGCGCTGATTATGGGCGGCAGCCTGGTGCTGTTTGCGGTGGTCATCTTCATGGTCCGCACGCAGGTGTTCGTCGATGATAAGTTGTGGATGAAAGCCATGATTCCGCACCACTCCATTGCCATTCTGGTCAGCAAGCGGGCCACCATCAAAGACCCCGAAGTGCGGGCTCTGGCCGACAGCATCATCAGCGCCCAGCAGCGCGAGATTGGCCAGATGAAGCGCATGCTTCTCCGCCTGCAGAAGTAGCAGCCCGGGGCAACGCTACCGGCACCCGGCTTTTACCACAAGCCCCCTATGCTTCCATTGCCTGTCTTCCGCGTCATGCTGTACGTCACCGTCGGTCTAACGCTGGTACTGGCTAGTTGCCGGTCGTCCGTTGTAGTCCCTCAGTTTCCCGCTTCCGCTGGATATCGCCCCCCGCCGAGGGCCCCGCGCGTTGATACGGCAGTGGTGGTTAACGCCCCCGGGCACCCTGTCACCCCGCCGGGAAAGAGTAAGCCGGAGGTGCGGCCTCGGGAAGTGAGCTCGCCGGCCCACGTGCGCAGGGAGAAAAAGGAGCCGGTGGGCAAATCAGGCAGGGGGCATGCTAAAGCCGCGCCCGGGGATACCGCGCGCGGTGAAACCCGGCCGGTAGCGCCGCGCGGGCTCCGCCGGCAGTTCCCAACGAAGCTGTTCAGCGCCCAGACGCTGGTACATTACAGCCTGCACTTTCTGTTTCCGGCCGTGCTGGCACTGGTGTTTTTCCCCTTGATGTGGCAAGCCGCCTACCTGATGATGCTGGCCACGATGCTCATGGACCTGGACCACCTGCTGGCCAAGCCCATTTTCGACCCGCTGCGCTGCAGCATCGGGTATCACCCGCTGCACTCTTTTTACGCCATCCCCCTGTACGCGCTGCTGCTGCTGTTTCCGGCAACGCAACCGGTTGCCATGGGCCTGCTGTTTCACCTCATCACGGATACGGTAGACTGCTTGTGGAACTTCAGCCATTGCCACGAGTGCTACCTCCGCTCCCGTATTTATGCATTGCGCAGTTGGGTGCGGAAGCTTCTAAGCCGCAAGGCAATGGACTAATACTGCTTACACGCCTGCACCAGGGCGCTCACGCTCAGCGTGGCCGTGGCGTCGGTAGTGTAGTTGTCGTTGTTCACGCATACGAACAAGCGGCGAGTGCCGGAGGCAAGGTAATGGGCGCGTTTCCTAGGGCGTGTTGAGCGCCGCTCGCAGGCAGACTTTGTCTTTGCTGATGGTGCCCTTGGTGTCCAGGAATTGCTGGGCGGCGTCTTCGTCTGGCGAGATGTACCGGTGGCACTTGGTGCTGACGGTGGGCGGAGCGTTGTTGCCTTGCTTTACCAGGGCCGAAGCGGCCGTTCCCAACAGCGCCGGTGCGCTAGCCGACTTTGGTCACGGCGCTCACCAGCTGGTAACCGCCCGCCTCCAGCGCCGCCTGGATGGCCTCCAGGTCGGGCCCCTTGACGTGGGCAGTAGCCACTTCGGCTTCGCTCACGGCTACGCGGTCTACCACCAGGCCTAGCCCCGTGAGCTGCTCGCGCACCCACACGATGCAGTCCGGCGCGCACATGTTGTCGATGGTGAGTACGTAACGCAGGAGTTGCGTCATGCCGGCAGTATCATCAGCGGAAAGGGACATAGCAGAGCTCTTTGAATACCTGCATTATAAGGCAACGCTTCGAATGCAACGGACGTGCGCTTCGGTGCGGTGCTGGCCGCGTCTGGTAAAGACCACCCGTTCGCCGAAAGCCGCACCACTTTAGTCTGTACGTACTAGGCGGGGAATTGGGCTTATCAGCTAATGAAGGCAGGTTACCAATCGCCCAACCCTCAGAAACCCGCCGCCAAACAATGTCCCAAAGTATCTGGCTTAGCCGGGCCACCTCACCCGAGCAGTGGCAGACTCGCTCGCTCACAGGAATCCTGTAATTGAAAAGTGGGAATATGATTAACCTTTTGTGCCGCTGGCAGCGTAACGCTTGGGATAACCAGCCGCCGCACCAGTGACTGAACAAGAGCTGTGTGCCCCCAGCGTATTGGCAGCCCTGGCGGCCTGCCAAAAAAACGTCGTACGACTTACCTGCCTAGGATGACCAACGAGCAGCCAATTTTTGCTTCTGACCTGCCGGCTTCCGCGCATTGGTACACGGATGTGCTCGGGCAACCGGGCACGCCTACACCGGACGGACTACGCTATGACCTGATGAACGGCTACTCCCTGCTGCTCTCCGCGCGCGGCCAGCCCGCTAAAGTCGTCTTGCCCGTGCCGCAGGCGGCGGCTTACCAGCAGCGGTTTGAACAGCGTGTCACCGTCAGCGGCGAGAATCAAGGACGGATTCTGGAAACCCAGCCGGATAGCGTAACCCTGGTTGACCCCGCCGGCAACCACTTGCAGTTCATGACAAGCCAATCCGCCGGGCCGCCAGATTGCTAGGGCCGCTGCCCGCCACATCTTTATTTAGCCTTTAAATTCCAGCGAATGACAACACTTTGTCCTATCGTGAGTCGTGGCCTATGAAAAGCATCCCGCACTACCTGCTACTCCTGGGTATGCTGGTGGTTACCGTGGCGTTTGCGCTCGTGCTGTATCTGCTCAAAGCCTCGCTGGGCAAGCCGCTGGCCGAGCCTGGCAAGGACGTGCCTGCCGAGAGCGGCCAACTCGCCCTGAAACCGGCCTGGGTTCGCTACCATGTGCACTACTATGGCTTTGCCCTGCTCTTTCTGTGCTTCGACATGGAGATGGCATTCATGTATCCCTGGGCGGTGGTGTACAAAGAATTAGGTATCACGGCCCTGCTGGACATGGGCGTTTTTCTAACAATTCTCTTTCTGGGCCTGGTGTACACCTGGAGCCAGGGCGGGCTAAAACGCCAGTAAGATGCTGTCAGCCTTCGTGTTTGGGGCCCGCGCGGGCCGGCTGAGTCCATGGAAGCAGTGGCTCATGAAAACCGGGTTTCAGACCCTGAAGGTGTTCGCAGTGCCGGGCGAGGACGTGCTCCGGGCCCTCGGATTAGAGCTGGCCCCAGCCGGACTGACTATTGCCCGAAACCCGCGCGAAGCCGATATACTGCTGATAACAGGGTCTTTGCCGTCCGGCCTGGCTGAAAACGCGGCTGTGATTTTTGCTCAACTGCCCCGACCGCGCCTGCTGGCCGTGATGGGGGAGCTGGAAACTGCCCCTCTGCCGGCTCCAGGTATTCGCCTGCCACTCAATCAAGAGGGCCTGCTGGCGCTGCGCCCCGAAGCCTGCCGCCTGCTAACCGCCCAGGGCTGGGCCCCGGAAGCGCAGCCCTTTGCCCCGGCCTTTATCGAGCAGGTTATCGCGGGGCAGCAGGAAAAAGGCGACCACAAAGGCCATGGCAGCATGGACCACCGCGCTATGGAGCACGGCGGCATGGATATGGAGGGCATGATGAAAGACCTGGACCACTCCGGCATGAAGCCCCAGCCGGATGCGGCCGCATTGCCTGCAAACGGGCCGCATGAGCACCACCCGATGCCGGAGGCGGCCGACAAACCGTCTGGGAAGGAGACTGCTAAGGAGCCCGCGGCGAACGACCAACACGCGCATCAAACGATGCCGCCGACAGACCCAAAGGAGCCGCCTGCACCGCCCGCAGTTGATTCGCCCGACCCCGGCCCCCACGCCGAGCACCACCAGCCTCCCGCCGCCCAGGCCAGCCACGACCACGCGGCCATGCCGGCCGGCCCCATGCCGCACGCCGAAGGCATGAACATGCCGGACATGATGGGTGACCAGATGAAACCGGAAGCGGAAGCGGGCACGGAAATGCCAGGCATGGATATGAGCGGCATGGACATGAGCGACATGGACATGAGCGGCATGGATATGGGTTTTATGTCGATGGTGGAGATGACCAAAGACCTGCCCCGCAGCCCCGACGGCTTAGCGATGGAAGCCTCGGAAGCCGCTTTCGGGCCCTTCTTCCCCGGCCTGCCCGGCGGCCTGAACCTGCACCTGCACCTCGACGGCGATACCGTGACCAAGGCCGTGATTACGCGGGGCAAGCTCGACCAGGACCGGGTGGACTGCCTGCCCCTGCCGGCGCGGGAGTTTGCCCCCTGGCTGGCTGGCCTCGACCCGCTGACGCCGGCGGCCTACCACCTGCTGGCGCACCGAGCCCTGGCGCAGGCCACGCGGCTGCCCGCAACGGGGGGCCTGCCGCAGCTCATCCTGCTGGAACAGGAAAGAATAGCCAGTCACCTCAACTGGCTGATTGACTTTGGCGTGACCATCGGGCACGCCTGGCTGCGGCAGGCAGCGGAGCACTTGTACTGGCAGCTACGCCAGGTGCCGGACCAGCCGGCGGCCGTGACGGCATTCGTGCGGCAGGTGCGGCGGCTGCCGCTACTCCGCCAGTCACTGACTGCGGTAGGCCAGATTCCGGCCCCGCTGCTGCACCACGCCCGCGGGCCGGTGGCCAGGGCCGCGGGCGTTTCTCACGACGCCCGTCAGCTCGACCCGCTCTACCAGCAAGTAGGCTTTGAGCCCGTCGTGCTGACGGAAAACAACGTGTGGGGCCGCCTGCAGGCGCGCTTGCAGGAAATGCTGCAAAGCCAGGAATTAGTGCACCAGCTCGGCGCGGCGCCGCCTACCCCTGCCTTCTCCAGCACTGACCAGGCCGCCGCGGGCACGGGCCGGGCCTCCGTGGAAACGCCGCGGGGCACGGCCACGCTGGAAGTGACACTGCAAGGTGGGCAGGTAACGGCCTACACCCTGCACGCCCCCTCGGCCCTGCACGTGGCCCTGGTCAATGAGTTCGTTCGGGAGCAGGAGTTGGGCGACGCACTGAAAACCATTGCCTCGCTCGATATTTCACCCTGGACCATCACCGCTTAGCTCCGCCTTATGGAAAATCCGCTTACCCTGCTGGTCGTGCTGCTGCTTTTTGGTGGCGGCGTGTACGCGCTGGCGGTGCTCGAATACTGGTCGGTGGCCGGGCAACTGGCCTGGGGCCGGCCGGTGCGCCTGGCCCTGCACCTGCTGCTGAAGGAAGAAATCCGCCCCCGCCAGGCGGATACCGTTTTCTACGAAACCGCGCCGGTGCTTTTCCTAGCCACGGCCGCGCTGGCCGCCGCGGTGCTGCCCTGGTCGGCCAACGCGCCCTTGCTGGGCCTGGCCACGGGGGCGCTGTTCGTGAATGCCGCCTTCGCCTACGTGATGGTGGCGATGCTGATGGGCGGCTGGGCCGTGAACGGGGTATACGCCATGCTGGGCGGCTGGCGCTTCCTGGGGCAGCTCATTGCCTACTCCATGCCGCTGGTGATGGCCCTGACCGCCACCGTGATGCGGGCCGAGTCCATGCTGCCGGCCCGCATCGTTACCTCCCAACGGGAACTGTGGAATATCGTCTACCAGCCCATCGGCTTCGGGCTGTTCTACCTGGCGGCGCTGGCGCTGGCCTTTCTGCCGCCCTTCGACTTTCCGGTGGCGGCGGGGGAGCTGGCCGGGGGCGTGTGGGCCGAGTTCACCGGAGCCCGGCGGCTGCTGTTCCGACTGGGCCGGCTGCTGCTGATTATGACCCTGGCGCTGACCGTAACCGTGTTTTTCCTGGGCGGCTGGCAGGGGCCTTGGCTGCCCGGCTTCGCCTGGACGTTCCTCAAAACGCTGCTGGTGGCAGCCTCCTTCTTCGGGGTGGGCCGCTACCTGCCGCGCCTGCGCTACGACCAGCAGCTGGAGTGGAGCTGGAAGTACGCCACGCCGGCGGCGCTGGTCAATATTCTGTGGGTTGGTATTCTGCTCTTGCTATGACGCCGCTGCAACTGCTTTTCCTGGGGGTGTTCGGCCTGGCAGCCATCTGGTTCGGCTGGCGGGTGTTCCGCA
Organism: Hymenobacter defluvii; assembly: GCF_017589435.1. NCBI lineage: Bacteria > Pseudomonadati > Bacteroidota > Cytophagia > Cytophagales > Hymenobacteraceae > Hymenobacter > Hymenobacter defluvii. The sequence continues at coordinate 96,348 of NZ_JAGETX010000009.1, read as the reverse complement.
CCAAGTCGATGGTCCGCTCGGCCCTGTCGCTGCTGGCCGCGATGGTGGCGCTGGGCGGCATGTTCCTGGCCCTGGACGCCGAGTTTCTGGGCGTGCTGCAAATCATGATGATGGCCGGCGAAATGAGCATCATGGCCTTTTTCATGATGATGTACATGATGGACCCCGGCGGCCTGAGCAGCATGGACATGACCCACCAGCAGCGGCCGGCCGCCGCCGTGGGCATCGGCGCCGTGGGGCTGGTACTGGCCCTGGCCCTGCTCACGCCCTGGCCGCCCGCGCAGGCGCTGGCCCCTTCGGCTACGCAGCAGAACCACGACCTGGGCATCGAGCTGATGACCCGCTCGATGATGATTTTCGAGACGGCCGGCACCAGCATTCTGGTCGCCATGATTGCCGCCATCGCCACGGCGCTGGCCTACCCCAAACAACCCGATTAATCCGACCTATGGCCCTTACGATTTGCCTGAGTATCGCCGCCGTGCTGTTTGGTATTGGCCTCTACGGCGTCATCAGCCAGACCAACCTGGTGATGATTATGATGGGCGTGGAGCTGATGCTGGCCGCGGCCATGCTCAACCTGGTGGCGTTCTGGCGGCTGCTGCACCCCCACACCTACGCCCTGCAGCTATTCGTGCTGGTCGTGATGACCGTGATGGCCCTGGAGGCGGCCGTGGGCTTTGCCCTGGCTACCCAACGCTTCCGCAGCCGGGGTTCGGTAGAAGTCGAGGAGGCCGCTGATTTAAAGGAAAACGCATGATGGCCCTACTGCTCCTTGCGCCCCTGCTGGCCGCCCTGCTCATTGTAGTTCTGCGCCGCTGGCCGGCCGCGCTCGGTCTGGCCGGCAGCCTGGGCTGCCTGGTGGGGGCCGGGGGGCTGCTCTGGCAAGTGCGCCACCACCCGGTGGTGCGCTTCCCCTTGCCCGGGCTGCCGGGCTTGCCTTACGGATTGGGAGCCACGCCTTTCACGGCCCTGCTAGCCGTAATCGTCGCCATGGTGGCGCTGCTGATTTTCGTTTACGCCCGCGGCTACATGGCGCACGAGCGGGGCAAGGTCTGGTTCTGGGCCAGCATGTCGCTGTTCGTGGCGGCCATGCAGCTGCTGGTGCTCTCGGCCGATTGGCTGCTGTTCGTGACGGGCTGGGAGCTGATGGGCCTGGCCTCTTTCCTGCTGATTGCCACCTGGCACTGGGAGGATAAGGCCCGGCAGGGGGCCGTCAAAGCCTTTCTGCTCACCCGTTTCACCGATTTAGGTCTTTACCTGGGCATTATCATCATCCTGCTGCAGTCCGGCACCTCGCTCATCCAAGCCGAGCGGGGCCCGGCCATTCCGCTGGTGGGGGCGCTGGCGCTGCTGCTGGCCGTGATGGGCAAGTCGGCGCAGGTGCCTTTTCAGAGCTGGCTGGCCGGGGCAATGGCCGGGCCCACGCCGGTGTCGGCCCTGCTGCACTCGGCCACGATGGTAGCCGCCGGGGTCGTGCTGCTGCTGCGCGCCTACCCGCTGCTGCCCCCGGCCAGCCTGCCTTACATCGGCGCGGTAGGCGGCGCGACTATCGTGCTGACCGGCCTTACCGCCCTGTGCAGCAACGACATCAAGCAGCTGCTGGCGGCCTCCACGTCCAGCCAGCTGGGCTTCATGCTGGTGGCGCTGGCGGCGGGCTTTCCGGGTGCGGCCGTGGGCCATCTGTTCGCGCACGCCTTTATGAAAAGCAGCCTGTTTCTGAGTGCGGGCCTGTTTCAGCACCAGAACGAGAGCACGCTCTTCGCCCGCATCAGCGGCAGCGGGCGCACGGCCCCGGTGGCGCTGGCCGGCTGGGCACTGGCGGGCCTGGCGCTGGCGGGGGTGCCGCCCCTGGTGGGCTACTGGTCGAAGGATGCCATCCTGGCCGCCGGTCTGGGCGCCGGCAATCCGGCGTGGTACTTCGGCGTGGCGGCAGGGGGGGCGCTGCTCACGGCCCTCTACATCGGCCGGTCGCTAGGGCTGCTGTGGCGCGGCCCGGCCCGCCCGGCGGCCGCTGCGGCGGGACTCGGCCTCATGCGGGCCGGGCTGCTGGGGCTGGTGGGGTTCGTGGTCGTGGTCGGCTTTTTCCTGGCTGACGTGCTGCGCTTCGTCGGCTACGCGCTGCCCGAAGCCCGTGCGGCCCAACTCACCGGCCTGACGGCCGCTGCGCTGGGCCTGGGCCTGGGCTGGTTCCTGCGGGCGGCCGACTTCGAGATGCCGGTACTCCGCTTCGTGCAGGACAACTACCCCATCGGCGGCGGCTTTCCGGCGCTGGTGGGGCGGCCCACGCTGGCGCTGGCCGCCGCGTGTGGCCGCTTCGACGAGTACCTGCACGGGCAAGTGGTGGGCCTGGGCGGGGCCGTGCTGGCGCTGGCCGGGCGTGGGCGACAAGCCGATACACGCCTCCGGCAAGCCGCCTCAGCGGTAGGGCCCGCCACCCTGGCCCTGGCCGCCCACGCCCGTCGCGCCGATACGCGCCTCTGGCAAGCCGCCGCGGGAGTAGGGACCGCCACCGTGGCCTTGGCCGCCCGCGCCCGCCGCGCCGACGCTGGCCTGTCCGCCGCGGTGCAGGGCCTGGCCGGCGCGTTCCGGCAAGCCGGGCAGCTCAGCCGGCCGGTGCAGTCGGGGTTGGTACACCGTGAGCTGCTGTGGACGATGCTGGGCGTACTGGCGCTGGTAGCAGCGCTGTTTATCTCGCTTTTTCGCTGGTTTTAACGGGTTTTTCTTGACTGCATGACTCTCCCCCTTCTTTCCCTAAGCGTATTTCTGCCGCTGCTGGGCGCCGCGCTCCTGCTGCTGCTCCGGTCGCGGGGCCGGCGCACGGCCTTCACCATTGGCATCGGCACGGCCGCCCTCACGCTGCTCGCCACCGGGCTGGTGTGGGCGCGGGGCGTGCCCGGCGGCTTCGCGCAGCTGGAAGAGCTGCCTTGGATTCCGGCTATCGGTGCGGCCTACCGCCTGGGCGTGGACGGGGTGAGCCTGCCGCTGGTGCTGCTCACGGCCACGCTGTTCCTGGCGACCCTCATTTACTCGGCCAACACCCGCGAGCAGCCGGCCAGCTTCGTGGCGCTCATGCTGCTGCTGGAAACCGCCTGCCTGGGCGCCTTCCTGGCCCTGGACCTGCTGCTGTTCTACGTCTTTTTTGAGGTAACGCTGGTCGGGATGTACTTCATCATCGCCGGCTGGGGCCACGACAACCCCAAGCAGGCCGCCCTCATGTTCTTTATCTACACGCTGGTGGGGAGCCTGTTTTTGCTGCTGGCCATCCTGGCGCTCTACCTCGGGGCCGCTCCGCACACCTTCGATATGCGGGCGCTGCTGGCCCATCCGCCCCTGGGCGGCACGGCGGCGGTTCTTACGTTCGGGGCGCTGGCGCTGGCCTTCGCCATCAAGACGCCGCTGTTCCCGTTTCATACCTGGCTGCCCACGGCCCACACCGCCGCCCCGGCCGCCGGCAGCGCCATTCTGGCCGGGGTGCTGCTGAAGCTGGGCTGCTACGGCTTCATCCGCTTTGGCCTGCAAATGACGCCCGACGCCTTCCGGCAACTGGCCCCCTACGTGCTGGGGCTGGCCGTGTTTTCGGCCCTCTACGGGGCCTTCGCCGCCCTCGGCCAGACCGACATCAAGCGCATGGTGGCCTACACCAGCGTCAACCACATGGGCTACGTGGTGTTCGGGGTAGCGGCGGCGGCTCTGAGCCCGGCCGGCGGCCCCTTCGGCCTCGACGGGGCCGTCTTGCAGATGGTGAGCCACGGCATCGTGACGGGCGGGCTGTTCCTGCTGATTGGGGCGTTGCAGGACCGCACCCACACCCGCGACATGGGCCAGCTCGGCGGCCTGGCCCCGGCCTACCCCGTACTGAGCGGGCTGTTCATCCTGGCCAGCTTCGCCTCGCTGGGCCTGCCTGCCCTGGCCCACTTCCCGGCCGAGTTTCAGATTTTCCTGGGCGGCTACCAAGTGGCGCCGGTGGCCACGGCCCTGCTGCTCGTGGGCCTCATCATTACCACGGCGCTCTACCTGCGGGCCATTCAGCGGGTGTTTCTGGGCGAGCAGCCCGCGGTGCTGAGTCCGCTGGGCGACCTGGACGCGCGGGAGCTGTGGGCCATCGGGCCGCTGGTGGTGCTCATCGTGCTCATTGGCATTTACCCCGAGTTGCTGCTGGGCCTGATTCACGCCACGCAGCGCCTCATCATGGCGGGCCATGAGTAGCGGTGGCGGCATGGACATGAAGCGCGACCTGCTGCTGGTGCTGCCGCAGATTCTGCTGCTGCTGACGGCCGTCGGGGCGCTGGTGGCGGAGATGCTGCGCCGCCGCCGGCTGGGGCTGGGCACGGCGCTGGTCGGGCTGGGCGCGGCCGGGGCCGCCGCGCTCCGGCAGTTGGGCGCGGATACCACGGCTTTCTCCGGCACCTTCCGGGTGGATGCGCTCAGCCACTGGGGCGTGCTCATTCTGGCCCCGGCGGCGGGGCTGTGCTGCCTGCTGGCCCGCCAGGAGCTGCGCGGCACTCCCCGCGAGGGCACCGTCTACAGCCTGCTGTGCTTCGGCACGCTGGGCGCGGCGCTGCTGGCTGGCACCGGCGACCTGATGTTTCTGGTGCTGGGCCTGCTCATCAACAGCCTCAGCGGCTTCGCTCTGGCTGCCTACCCCAAGACCAAAGCCAGCACCGAGGGGGCCCTCAAGTACTTCATCTACGGCACCGTGACGACGGGCATTCTCATCTTCGGCCTCACCTACTGGGTGGGCATCACCGGCGACACGCTGCTGACGTCCCTGAGCCGGCCCGGACTGCCCCCGCTGGCGCTGGCCTTCGGCTTCGTGACCCTGCTTACCGGGCTGGGCTACGCCGCCTCCATCTTCCCCTTTCACTTCTGGACGCCCGACACCTTCGAAGGCGCGCCGGTGGCGGTAGCCGCCTACCTGTCGGTAGTGCCCAAAATCGGGGTGGTCTTCGCCCTGGCGCAGGTAGGCCGCTCGCTGCCGGCCAACGGGCCGGTGGCCTGGCCGCTGGTGCTGGCCGTGCTGGCCGTGGCTTCCATGACCTTCGGCAACCTGCTGGCCCTGCTCCAGCAGAATATGGTGCGCCTGCTGGCCTATTCCACCATCGCGCAGGCGGGCTATTTCCTGCTGGGCGTGGTGGGCCTGCCGGCCGGCGCCGGGGCGCGGCGGGCCCTCATCGTCTTCGCCGCCGCCTACGCCGCCATGAACATCGGAGCCTTCGCCGTGGTGCTGAGCACCGGCAAAACCCTGGCCGATTTCCGTGGGCTCGGTACCCGACGGGTATTTGCCGCCGCCGCGCTGAGCGTGTTTTTGTTTTCGCTGGTGGGCATTCCGCCCCTGGCCGGCTTCGCGGGCAAGCTGCTGCTGTTCGAGGCGACGATGGCCGCGGGCTATACGTGGCTGGCCGTGGCCGCCGTACTCAACAGCGTGCTTTCGCTGGCCGTGTACCTGCGCATTGTCGCCGTCATGTATTTCGGCGGCACGGGGGAGACACCGCAGACGGGGCCGGTTTCCTGGGCCGGGCAAGCGGTAGTAGTGACTTGTTTTCTGGTTACAGTCCTGCTGATGTTCGTATTCTAGATTTTTAGGTCGACAGCCTTGACTTAATGGGAGCGAAATGGCCCTGTAAAGCAACAAGAGGGAGAGCTGACGTATGCGGCCTGATTCGGCGGGCCTCGTCCCCGCGGCCGTTGGTCTCAATAGTGTTTCACAAATGTTTATTGAGGCCGTTTGTGGGGCATTTACTAGATAAGCAATATGCTTGGCGGAGTTTCGATGCCCGAAGCGAGCCGGCAAATCTTATAACTTCCAGGCGGAATTATGACAAACCTACCTGTCAAGGAGGGGGTATAATAGTAGGTACTGCAACGCTACTTTTCACCGACCAGCCCAACTACCATGAAAAATGCGCTGCCCTGCTGGTTTTAACGCCATACGAAGGCATATGGCATTACAGCATCGGGCCAGCAGCCTTTGCGCATATTTCTTCCCAATCCCAACGCTATGATGCGTGGAATGAACATGAACGGCTATTGCGGCAGCATGGGCATCGGCATGATGCTGGTGGGATTGGGTTTCGTGCTGCTGCTAGTAGGGATTTTATGGCTGTTTAAACGGCTTCGTAAATAAGCATCAAGGCACCAAGCCAGGTATGCTAATCGTTCTGTCCCTCCACCTGGGGCCGTATTGACCGCTTTTGTCCACCCTCTAATTTTTTTGTTATGGAAACTGTCCGCATCAATAATCCCGACTCATTAGTGCGGGAAACCTTTGCCGTTGAAGGTATGACCTGTGGGTCCTGCGCCGGAACGGTCCAGCGCGCCCTGTCCGCCGTGGACGGCGTGAGCACTGCCACGGTTGAGGTGGGGTCCGCGTCGGCTACCGTTACGTACGACTCGACCGTGGCGCGTCCCGTGGACCTTAAAGCGGCCGTGGCCCAGGCGGGCTACACGCTGCACGACCAGGCTGAGGCCCCAGCCAAAGCACCCCGGAGTAAAGGCGGCGGGTGTTGCTGCTAATCCGGCGGCACCCTACGCATGTAGAACAGCGCTACGACCGACAAGACCGGTGGTAGCGCTGTTCTTTGTTTTTTCGACCCGACAGTTCACTAGCTCTTTCAACAGGCGAATTTTTGGCCTCCCCAAGTAGTGGCCTTGTTATAGTGTCTGGCGCCTGTGCAAGGACAACAAATGCGGTAAAGCATCAAAAAGTATGGATTACTTCTGTGCTCTTGCCAGTAAAGGTCCAACTGCGTGAGTAATTTTTTACCCAGAGCCCTCATCGATGTCCACGTGAACTATTTGCCCCACACTTTTTGATGCTCTCCACTTAAATCAAGTCATCGAGGCTGCGGCGGCCGGCGCTGCCGGGACCCAGGCGCTGAAATTCCGAGGGTGAGAGGCCCGTGACCTGCTTGAATTGGTTGGTCAGGTAGGCGGCACTGCTGTAGCCCAACTGCTGGGCTACGTCGGCTACCGTGGCTTCCTGGTAGCTAAGCAGCTCCTTGGCGCGCTCTACCTTCTGGCGGATGATATACTTCTCCAGCGTCAGGCCCTCGTGAGCGGAAAACAGTTGGGACAGGTAGTGGTAGTCCCGCTGCAGGCGTTGGCTGAGGTAATAGGAAAAGTTGTGCATCCGGTCGGCAGGCGCCGTGTAATGCACCAGTTCCAGCACCAGCGTTTTGGTTTGTTCCACGAGCTGGCGGGCCAGGTCCTCCACCACTTCAAAGCCTACCTCCTCCAGGCTGGCGCGCACGGCGGCCAGCGGTAGTTCGCCGTCCGGGGGGGTGAGCACATCGGCCGCGCCCAGGGTCACGAACTGCACGCTCAGGCCCACTTCCTCCAGCTTGCGGCGTACCATGCGCACGCATTGCGGGCACACCATGTTGCGGATAAACAAGCGGGAAGTACCCGGAGCAGATGACGGCAAGCCGGCAGGAAGGTTCATGTTACTTGACAACGAGGCTCCCCCGCAGCATGTGCATGCCGCAGGTAAACTCAAACTGGCCCGCCTGCTGGGGCAGCAGCTCCACGGCCGTTGTTTGGAAGGCGGGTAGGTCGCGGCGGATGCTAAAGTCGGGGAATAAAATCTCTTCCGAACAGCTGTTTTCCTCGTCGCGGTAAAAGTTGAGCTGCACGGGCTTGCCGCGCTCTACTTCAATCACGTCGGGCGAGTAGCCGCCTTTTACGGTGATGTCGACCTGCTGCACCCCCGCACTGGTAGACACGGCGGTGGCCACCCGGTGCGGCGCAAAAAAGAAAAACCAGACGACGAAGCTTATCAGCCCCGTCACGGTAAAAGTAACCACTAGTTGAGTCGTATCCATAAGCGTATGAGAGGTCCGGGCGCTTAGCGCGCACCGGCTGTGAAGCCGCGCAGGCGCAGCGAGTTGGTGAGCACCGACACCGAGCTCAGGGCCATGGCCCCGGCCGCCAGCATGGGCGAGAGCAGCCAGCCCGTGAACGGGTAGAGCAGCCCGGCCGCGATGGGAATGCCCAGCAGGTTGTAGAAAAAGGCCCAGAATAGGTTCTGCTTGATGGTGCGCATGGTCTGGCGCGACAGGTCAATAGCCGTCACCACGCCCTGCAGGTCCGAGCGCATGAGGGTGATGCCCGCCGCTTCCATGGCCACGTCGGTGCCGCCGCCCATCGCCAGGCCGATGTCGGCCTGGGCCAGGGCGGGGGCATCGTTGATGCCGTCGCCCACCATCGCCACGGTGCGGCCCTCGGCCTGCAGCTCCTTCACCTTGCCGGCTTTGTCGGCCGGCAGCACTTCGGCAAAGAAGCGTTTGATGCCCACCTGCTCGGCCACCGCCGCCGCCGTCTGTTGGTTGTCGCCACTCATCATCACCACTTCCAACCCCTGGGCCTGCAAGGCTTGAATGGCGGCCAGGCTGGATTCTCGCACCGTGTCGGCCACCCCAATCAGGGCGGCCACGTGCCCGCCGATAGCGGCGTAGAGCACCGTTTTGGCCTGGTTCAGCAGCTGGTTTGCCTGCTGTTCGGTGGCCGAGGACACTTGCACCTGGTTTTCCTCCAGCAGGCGGCGGTTGCCAATAAGAATCTGTTGCCCTTCCACATCGGCTCCAGCCCCACGGCCTTCATAGGCCTGGAAGCCGGTGGCGGTGGCAGACGTTCCCCCGCTGGCGTCGGCATATTTTACCACGGCCTCGGCCAGCGGGTGCTCGCTCTGCCGCTCCACGGCGGCCAGCAGCGGCAGCACGCCGGCGGGAGTGCCCCCGTTGGTGAGCACGAAATCGGTGACGGACGGCTCGCCGCGGGTGATGGTGCCGGTTTTATCCAGCAGCACGGTGTTCACCTTGTATGCTTTTTCCAGGGCTTCGGCGTTGCGAATCAGCACACCGTGCTCGGCGCCCTTGCCGGTGCCCACCATGATGGCCGTGGGCGTGGCCAGCCCGAGCGCGCAGGGGCAGGCAATGATGAGCACGGCCACGAAGTTGACCAGGGCCAGCGGCAGGCGCAGGTTAGCCGGCGTCAGGTCGAACCACAGCCCGAAGGTGAGCAGGGCAATAATGATGACTACGGGCACGAAGACGGCGCTGATTTTATCGGCCAGCCGCTGGATGGGCGCCCGGCTGCCCTGGGCGTCAGAAACCAGCTTCACAATCTGGGCCAGCATGGTGTCGGCGCCCAACTTGCTCACCCTGAAACGGAAGGACCCGGTTTTGTTGAGCGTGGCGCCAAACACGTTGTCGCCTTGTTTCTTCTCCACCGGCAGGCTCTCCCCGGTGAGCATGGCCTCGTCCACGGCCGATTGCCCTTCCAGTACCACGCCGTCGGTGGCCACCTTTTCGCCGGGGCGCACCACCACCACGTCGTCGAGCTGCACCTGCTCGATGGGGATGTCCACTTCCTGTCCAGCCCGCACCACGCGGGCGGTCTTGGCCTGCAGGCCCATTAGCGCTTTGATGGCCGCCGAGGTCTGGGTTTTGGCGCGGGCCTCCATCACCTTGCCCAGCAAAATCAGGGCGATGATGGTGGCCGTCGTGTCGTAGTACACCTCCGGCATCAGGCCGCGCTGCATAAACCAGTGCGGCAGCACGGTGGCCGCCAGGCTGTAGAGGAAAGCCGTGCCGGTGCCCACGGCAATGAGCGTGTCCATGGTGGCCGTGCGGTGGCGGAAGCTGCTCCAGGCGGACTCGAAAAACTCCCGTCCGCTGTAGAAAATAACCGGCAGGGTCAGCACCAGCAGCCCGTAATTCAGGAGCGGCGTGGACACCCGCGCCGTCATGGCGGGCCAGAGCATAAGCATGCTCAGGGGCATGATGAGGGCGGCCAGCCAAGCCGCGACCTTAAAGCGGCGCTTGAGTTGGGCGTAGCCCTGGGCTTTGCGCGCTTCGAGCTCGTCGTCGCTGGCCAGTGGGCTGGTTGAGGCGGCGGTGTCGAGCACCTCGTAACCGGCCTGCTGCACGGCCGCCTTTAGTCCCGCCCGGTCAATTTGAGCCGGCCGGTACTCGACGGTGGCTTTCTCGCTGGCCAGGTTGACCATCGCGCGTTCCACGCCGGGCGTGCGGGCCAGGGCCTTTTCTACGAAGTTAGCGCAGGAGGCGCAGGTCATGCCCTCGATGTTAAGGGTAGCGGATTCGGTTACGACAGAAGCAGGGCTACCCGTCGGGACTGCGGGATTAGGCAAGTGCTTAGGCTGCATAAAACATGGGGGTTGCAGCACCACCGACAATGGCAGGTGCAACTCCTTAAACAGTTTGTAAGGGCAGAAAGATTGTTGGAATTTGCATCGGGACCTGTAAGATTCGGTGATGCTGGTCCTGACGGGCAAAATTTCCACGGCCAGCTTGTAAGATTGGTAGATTTCGAGGATGCACTGTTGACCATCAGTTGGCTATAGAAGCCTGCTTTTTACGTGGTAAAAGGCTTTCTGACGGTGATAAAGGCGAAAACATCAAATGAGCAGACCATGAACAGCCCCCATTGGTCAAAGATGTTCTTCCCAACTTCGCCGCGGCTGGCTGCGTTGGGGAGAGCCTCATAAAGCTTGCCGCTTCAACTCAACCCTTGCTTGCCTTGCCGGCCGTTCGGTGGCCAGGCATTAAATTTTATCACCAGTCCAGACCCATGAAAAGTATTTTGCTCCACGGCTTCGCCTTGGCCAGCCTGCTGCTAGCCACCGGCTGCTCCGACAAAGGCAGCGCCCCGACCGATACAACCACCAGCACCACCACGGCTCAGCCCGCTTCGACGGATGTACACGGCCCGGCTGTTGAGCCAAAGGCCGCCCAGTACACCTGCCCCATGCATCCTGATGTAGTTTCCGACCATCCCGGCAAATGCCCCAAATGCGGCATGGCTCTGGTGAAAAAGAGTTAGAAATGAGGCCGTGCGTAGCTGGGTTGGAAACAGCATTTGCCAACCACTGAATTGGGGCCAAGTACCAAACCGTAGTTTTTCACGCATTTGCGGCCCCTCACTACCTCTTCCGGCCTTTGGCACCAAGACACTCCGTGCCAGGGGCCGGCTTTGCGGGAAATTAGTGACAACTACCAGCCGCTCCTGTCCACGCGCGGTTGGGACCAGCCAGCGGTTGGTGCAGCCTGTTAATCGCCTCCTTATAGCTATTTCAGCCACCACATGATGACCAACCTTACCCCGGCTATGTTCGCGGCGCCAACCATTGCCTTGGCCGGCACGGTGTGGCTGTATATTTATTTCCGGAAAAGTGCTGCGGATAAGCTAGTGTTTCAGCGATTTATGCGCTGGGTGACTGCGCTGGCTTTTCTGCTGAACTTTGCTTGGGAAATACTTCACTGCCCCTTGTATCAGGGCGGCGCCTACGCGCTGGCGCACATCCCCATGCTGGCCCTGGCCTCGCTGGCAGATGCCATCATGGTTGATTTACTGTATCTAGGCTTTGCGCTAGTTTATCAGAACGGTCTGTGGGCACAGCCTCTGACCCTTTTACGCGCCTTCTGGTTGATGGCGGTGGGCGGCGTGGGAGCCATCTTGTTTGAGGTAGCCCATTTGTCAGCTGGAAACTGGGCGTATACGGATAAGATGCTCCTTATTCCGGGCACAGGAGCCGGTCTGAGCCCCGTGCTGCAATTTACCCTCCTGCCGGTACTAATTTATAGCCTAAGTTTCCATCTAGCTACCCCCAAAGCAGATTCTAAACTTGTTTGAGAATGCCCGGCAAGGCCGCAGTCAGCGGCTTTTTTAGTCCTGAAATAGGCAGACACCTACGGAAGAGTACTTTAATCTTACAACTTTGGGGTGGGAATTTTATACCAACTCTTGCGTTTCTGCCTCGTATTTTTGTGGGTACGTATGCTAAGGCCTAGTGGCCCTCTCTGTGAAACGTCTTACCAGCTTATTTCTGCTCTTTGCGTATCTGCTCTCCAGCCCTGGGTTGGTGTACAGCATGCATTTCTGCGGTCAAAGCTTGGAAGGAGTTTCCATTAAGCAGCAAATCCCCCGCAGTTGCTGCTGCCAGGCCATGCGCGCCCCAGCCCGCGGCTGCTGCCACGACCAGGTCGTAACCAGTTCCGTTAAGGACGTAAAGCTCACAACGAGCGGCGTCAAGGTTGCCGCCCCGGCCATAGCCCCCGCTCCGGCGCTGCTGCCGCTGGTATGGCACCTTAGCACGTTTACACTCCCGCTCGATGAGCCGGAATCCGGGCTCACGGCCCACGCCGCGCCCCCGCCCGAGTGCCCCGCCTACGTGCGCGGGCATGCTTTTCTTATCTAGCTAATTGCTCCCCTGCCAACCCCGGCCTTTATCCAGGCACCGGGGCTTTCGGCCATGGGCTTCGCGCGTTTATCCGCGCCTGGACGCCTCATTCGGCGTTCCACTTTTCGGCTTCTATGCCGCTGTCTTTAGCCCGTGTGGCCCTTACCCTACCCGGGTAAAATAGCGCACCTGCCAAGACCCTTTCTCTCCTGCTGGCAATACCCTGACCAATCCTTTGGCCGGCTTTGCTGCAGCTAATCATTTTTTCAGGGACTTCCGGCCGCTCGTCATTCCGCATCACACGCTGCTGATTTCGGGGCCTGCTCCCGCCAAACTTCCCTTCACACCCTGGGCTTTGTGCCGGCGGCCCTCCCGCCGCGGCAGCCGGGGCAACCCCATTCCTGTTTATGAAAAAGTCACTGTTTTTGCTGGCGCTCCTAGTGGGCCTCCAGCACTCATCCCCGGCGCAATCCACCCAACCTTCTGCTGCCGCGCCTACCTATCAGGCCAGCGGCGAAACCCACGCTCATCCCTCCCCTCATGGGGGCGTCGTGCACACGGCGGGCACTTATCACATCGAGGCGGTGCAGCAGGGGCAGCTGCTGGCCGTGTACTTGTTCGACGGAAAAATGCAGCCGCTTTCCAATCGACAGGTTACGGGAACGGCGCTGATTGACCGGGGTGGCCAACCCACTTCCCTGCCCCTAGCCCCCGCGGGCAGTGACCGGTTGCAGGCTGTGCTGCCCAAGGGGGCGGCTCCGGGGGCCGTAACCGTGCAATTGAAACGCGACGGCCAGTCCATCAGCGCCCGCTTCGAGTCGCTGAAGGAGGCCTCGGCAACGCAAAAGGCCGCCGCCGCTTATGCGTGCCCCATGCACCCTTCCGAGACCAGTGCCGTGCCGGGTTCGTGCCCCAAGTGCCACATGGCCCTGAGAAAGCGTAGCTAAAGGCGGCGGGGTAGACCCGCCGCCCCCATTAATCTAGTCTTGTTGAACCCATGGCCGACGCCGGTTCCACCGTATTCTACGTCAAACACATGGTATGCCGGCGCGGCGTACTGGTGATGCGCGAGCTCCTGCACTCGCTCGGCCTGACGGCCCGTCGGGTAGAGCTGGGCGAAGTAGAGGTTGCCGAGCCGGCACAGGCCATCGACTGGGCACAACTGCGCGAACAGCTGGTAGCCGAAGGGTTTGCGCTGTTGGAACTGCAAGCCCCGCACGAGCACTTAGTGAACGACATTAAGCAAACGGTTGCGGACTTGCTGCGCACGGCTCCCGAAGAGCTGCGCTGCGGCCGCTGCCCCCAAATCCTAAGCCAGCGGCTGGGCCGCAAGTTCTCGTACCTGAGCAACGTTTTTTCGACCTCGCAGGGCCTGAGCCTGGAGCGCTACATCATCGGCCAGCGCATCGCCACGGTGGAACAGCTGCTGCGCAGCTCCGGGATGGAGGTTGGGCGCATTGCGCAGGCATTGGGCTACAGCAGCCTGGGGCATTTGTCGCGGCAGTTTCGGCAGGTCAACGGGGTTTCTCCCACGGACTACCGCCGGCAGCTCGAAGGTGACCCGGCGGCTAATCTTACAGGATTGCCCCGAGAATTATACCAATCCTAACCGCTGGATAAGAAGTAACCCAACTGGGAATTCTCCCGGCAAATTTTTCACCCTTTCGCTTATCAACCATGAAAAAGTTCACATATCTCCTCTCCGTGCTGCTCGTTACCGGGCTCACTACCGTCGCCACTGCCCAAACGGCCCCTAAGGCCAAGTCGGCTAAAGCCGGCAAGTCCATGGACAAAATGTCTATGGACGGTTGCATGATGAAAGACGGTAAAATGATGATGATGAAGGACGGCAAAATGATGCCCATGACCGAGAACATGACCATGAGCGACGGCTCGATGTGCATGACCGACGGCACCTGCATGAAAAAGGACGGCACCAAGATGACCATGAAGGACGGTCAGTGCATGATGATGGATGGCAAAATGTCTTCCATGAGTGAAATGAAGAAGGGCGGCAAAATGAAGTCCGGCAAGATGGGCAACATGAAAATGTAAGTAAAAATGTAAGTATTAGAAGGCCAGGGCGTCGGCCGCAGTAGACCAGTTTAAACACGTCCGCCGACGCCCTTGGCTTTGTTAATCAATGCTTTCCTTTTTTTCTGGAAGCAACCAGGGGCCCGCATAGCCCGAAAATTTTTAAAATCTCTTCTCAACTTTTTGGCTTCGCTATCATGAAAAAGCTCGCCTATCTGCTCCCCGTTTTGCTGCTGGCCGGCTTCACACTCGCTTCCTGCGAGCACTGCAAAACCGGTGACCCGACCCCGGCTCGTACGCTGACCACGAGCGAAGGGCAAACGGCTACGACGGCCTCCACGACTGCGTCGTCAAGCGCTTGCACGATGCAGAACGGCCACATGGCAATGAACGGGTCGATGATGAACGGAAGGTAGCGTTATCACCTCAGTACACCTTATCAACTGCTTCCCATGGTATATTCTGCCGATTTAACCGACGACCAGGACTTTGACACCTTTCTGCGGCGCGCGCTGTCGTGTTTCCCCAAGCAGCAAGGAGCCGCTCAGGGCTGGGAACGCTTAGCGCCGCGCCTCGCTACCCTGTCAAGCGTGGAGCCCCTATCCCCTTTGCAGGTAGCTACTCTGCTGGTTGACCGCCCTGGCCCTCATGTGTTTGACCGCGTTGCCGGCAACGTGTTGTCCGCCTAAGCTTGCAAGCCCCCGGCTCAATTCTGTAATACCCCCGGCCTGGCTGGTCGGTACCTTTGTAATCTAAAGTCCTGAATCTGTTCGCCTTGGTGAGGATTCGGATAACACTTCTCTTTTGAAACGCCTCCTTAGCTTTTTACTGCTATTCGTGTACCTGCTCTCCAGCCCTGGGCTGGGGTTCAGCATGCACTACTGTGGCCGGGTGCTGACGGACGTTTCTATACTGGCGGAAACGCCCAAGTCCTGCTGCCCGCCCAGCCAGGCGCCCTGCGGCAGCTGCCACGACAAGCACGTAAGCAGCCCGGCGCACGAGGCACCGCTACTCGCCGCCACTACCTTGGCGGCACTGGTGCCGGCGCTGCTGCCTGAACCCCTGGCGTTCCCCAAACCAGCGGCGCGGCCCTGGCTCCTGGCACGCAAGCGCAAGAGCCCGCCGGTAGAGGTCTGGACAGCAGTCCCGCCGCCCTGGCCGGTGTACGTGCGCGGCCACGCGTTCCGCCTATAGCCTCGAAGTGAATTGCGTTCCGCTCCCGGCCCCCAAAGCCGGGTTGACGGTTATGAACGCCGTTGAGGGCGGTCCTGCGTAAGTAATAGCGGCGCCGACCGGGAACAGCTGTTCCCTGTTCTCATTTTTACTTCTTGCAACCTTAATTGCTAATCACCTATGATTGAGCAACTCATCTCCTTTTCGCTCCGCAACCGCTACTTGGTGCTGATGCTAGCCGCTACCCTGTTTGCCTGGGGTGCCTACTCGGTGCGCGAAAGCAAAGTCGACGCCATCCCCGACCTCTCGGAAAATCAGGTTATTGTCTTCACCGAATGGATGGGCCGCGGCCCCCAAATTATGGAAGACCAGGTCACCTACCCATTGGTGACCAACATGCAAGGTCTGCCTAAGGTCAAGTCCGTGCGTGGGACGTCCATGTTCGGCATGAGCTTCGTGTTCATGATTTTCGAGGACGATACCGACATCTACTGGGCCCGGGAGCAGGTGCTCGAGCGCCTCAATTATGCGCAGCGCCTGCTGCCCTCCGGCGTTACGCCTACCCTCGGCCCCGATGGCACGGGCGTGGGCCACGTGCTCTGGTACACGCTCAAAGCGCCCGGGCTGGACTTGGGCGAGCAGCGCGCCTTGCAGGACTGGTACGTCAAGTTTGGCCTGCAAACCGTGCCGGGCGTGAGCGAGGTGGCCTCCTTTGGCGGCTTTCAGAAGCAGTACCAGGTGACGGTGGACCCCACCCGCCTGACCTATTATGGCATCACGTTACCCCAGGTACTAGCGGCCGTACGCAGCAACAACAACGAGGCTGGCGGGCGCAAGTTCGAGCAGACGGGTATCGGCTACATTATCAAAACGTCGGGCTATATCCAAGATATGGCCACTTTAGAAAACGTGCCCGTGGTCACTCAGGGCACCACCCCAGTACGCATCAAGGACGTGGCCACGGTGCAAATGACGGGTGAAAGCCGCCTGGGCATCATGGACCTCAACGGCGAAGGTGAAGCCGTGGGCGGCATCGTCGTAATGCGCTACGGTGAAAACGCCGACGCCGTGATTCAACGGGTGAAGGCTAAGATGGAGCAAATCCGCACCGGCTTGCCCAAGGGCGTTTCCTTCCAGCTGGTGTACGACCGTAGCGGTCTGATTGAGGACGCCGTAGGCTCTATCAAGCACACCCTGATTGAGGAGATGATTACCGTTTCCCTAGTGGTGGTGCTCTTTCTCTTCCACTGGCGCAGCGCGCTGAGTATCCTGCTGCAGATTCCTATTACGATTGCCACAAGCTTCATTCTGCTCAACGCGTTCGACATTTCCTCCAATATCATGTCGCTCACCGGCATTGCCCTGGCCATCGGCGTTATCGTCGACAACGGTATCGTGATGACCGAAAATGCCTACCGCAACCTCGCCCTGTACCAGGCCGAGGAAGAAGCAGGCGGCCCTCCGGGCGCGGGCCCGCCCACGGGCAGCACGGGGGCTTCGGCCAGTACCTCTACTACGTTAACTCCCGCCTACCATGAATAATACGAAACGGCTCGACATCATCGAGTCCTCCAGCAAGCAGGTGTCGCGGGGAATCTTCTTCTCGACCATCATCATCGTCACCTCCTTTTTCCCGGTGTTTCTGCTCACCGGGCAGGAAGGCAAGCTGTTCCACCCGCTGGCCTGGACCAAGAGCTTCATCCTCATCATCGACGCTATCCTGGCCGTCACGCTGGCCCCGGTGCTGATATCCTTCTTTATGAAGGGCAAGTTCAAAACCGAGGAGCAGAACCCGCTGAACCGCTTCCTGGAGCGCGTGTACTCGCCCATGCTGCACTGGGTGATGCGTTGGCGCAAAACCACGTTGGCCATCAACATCGGGCTGTTGCTCATCAGCATCCCGCTGATTATGAGCCTGGGCACCGAGTTCATGCCGCCGCTTGATGAGGGCTCCATCCTGTTCATGCCTGTGGCCCGGCCCGATGTATCGAACACGGAGATGAAGCGCATCCTGCAGGTGCAGGACAAAATCATCAAGCAGGTGCCCGAGGTGCTCAGCGTGCTCGGCAAGGCCGGCCGGGCCAGCACGGCCACCGACAACTCGCCCATCAACATGATTGAAACCATCATCCTGCTCAAGCCCCGCGACCAGTGGCGTGACGGCATGACCAAGGCCAAGCTGATTGAGGAGATGAACGGCAAGCTGCAGATTCCCGGCGTGGTGAATGGCTGGACCCAACCCATCATCAACCGCATCAACATGCTTTCTACCGGCATCCGCACCGACGTGGGCGTGAAGGTGTATGGCCAGAACCTGAACACCATCAACGACATCGGCAACCAGGTGAACGCGGCCCTGAAGGGCGTGCCCGGCGTGGCCGACCTCTACGTGGAGCCCGTAACGGGCGGCAAGTACCTGGAGATTGACGTGAACCGTCCCGAACTGGCCCGCTACGGCCTGACTGTGGACCAAATCAACCAAGTAGTGGAGTCGGCCATCGGCGGGGCGCCCGTGGCCAACACGGTGGAGGGTCGCCGCCGCTTCGCCATCAACGTGCGCCTGGCCCAGGACTACCGCAACAGCCTGGCCGATATCAAGCGCATCCCCATCCAGACGGCTAACTATGGCCCGGTGCCGCTGTCGGCCGTTACCACCATCCGCTACACAGAAGGGCCGCCGATGATAAATTCGGAAAACGCCCAGCTGCGCGGGGCCGTGCTATTCAACGTGCGGGGCCGCGATTTGGGCAGCACCGTGGACGCGGCCATGCAAAAGCTGCAGAGCCTGGAAAATAAGCTCCCGCAGGGTTATTACCTGGAGTGGAGCGGCCAGTACGAGAACCTGATTAGCTCGCAGCGCACGCTCAAGCTGATTCTGCCCCTAGTGCTTATCGTCATTTTCGGGGCCCTGTACTTCGCGTTCCACTCCATCCGGGAGGCGTTTATGAGCCTCATCACCATCCCTTTCGCCCTAATTGGCGGGGCCTACATGATTTACTTCTACGGCGTGAACTTGTCGGTGGCAGTGGCCGTGGGCTTCATCGCCCTGTTCGGCCTGGCCGTGGAAACGGGCGTCATCATGGTCATCTACCTCAACGACGCCATGCAGAAGCTGGTGGCCGAAAAAGGCAACTCCCGGGAGGCCATCACCCGGGAGGACCTGCAGGAGGCCGTGTTTCACGGCGCGGCCAAGCGCCTGCGCCCCAAGCTGATGACCGTCTCGGTGTCGCTCTTCGGCCTGGTGCCGGTGCTCTGGGCCACGGGCACGGGCTCGGACGTGATGCTGCCCATCGTGCTGCCCATGATTGGCGGGGTGTTCACCTCGGCAACGCACATTCTGCTCGTCACGCCGCTCATCTTCTTGTACACCAAGGAGTACGAGCTGCGCAAATTCGGAAAAATCGATGTACTCGCCGTCAAACACTAATCACCGTCCCATGAAATACTGGCTGCACTTCTGCGTGCTTTTGCTGCTGGCCGGCCGGCCGGCGGCCTACGGGCAGGCCATGGACAAAAACATGCTCATGGCGCCCCCTAATGGCCCCGTGCTGCCGCTCGATTCGGTGCTACAACTCGTAAAACGCCGCAATCCGGCCGTGCAGCAGTACACCTACCAGGCCCAGGCCAAGCAAGCCGCGGTGGCGGGCGCCGACAGCTGGGAAGCCCCCAAAGTCAGCGCCGGCTACTGGATGACGCCCTACAACCAGCAGCCCATCCGGGAAGCAAACGGCGGCCAGGGTGAAGGCATGCAGATGGTGTCGGTGGAGCAAATGCTGCCCAACCCGGCCAAGCAGCGGGCGAAGCGGGAGTACCTCAGCAGCCAGGCAGCCGTGGTACAGGCCGACCAGCAAAACACCGTGGTGCAGCTGCGGGCGCAAGCCAAAACCCTGTATTTCGAACAGGCCGTGCTCACCAAAAAGCTGGCCGTGCTGGACGAGGACGAGGAACTGCTGCGCTTCCTCATCAAGCTGGCCGAGGCGCGTTATCCCTACAACCAGGCCACGCTGCCCAGCATCTACGACGCCAAGGCCCGGCTGGAAATGCACCTTAACGACCACCGGCAGGCCCTGGCGCTGACTGACCAGAACCTCATTGCGCTCAATACGCTCATGAACCGGCCGCGCCTCGCCGCCTTTGCCGTGGACACGGCCGTGCTCACGGCCCCCATCCCCCTCTCGGCGCCGTCGGATACGGCCGCGCTGGCCAGCCGGCGCAGCGACGTGCGCCGGCTGGACCGGGCCCTGACCACCGTGCGCCTGAGCCAGAACCTGGAAGCGAGCCGCCGCCGGCCCGACTTCGGGGTGCGCTACGACCACATGCGCGGGCTGGGCCGGACGCCCAACCAGTTCAGCGTGATGGGCATGGTCACCATTCCGCTAGCCCCATGGGCCGCCCGCGAATACAAGGCTAACACGGCGGCGCTGGGCTTTGAGGCCCAGGCCCTGCGCAAGCAGCGCGAAGACGTGCTCAACGAAGCTGCCGGCCGCCTCGCGGGATTGCGCCGGGACCTGGACCTGCGCCAGGAACAGTTGCAGGCCTACAACCGCAGCCTGCTGCCGGCCCTGCGCCGCAGCTACCAGGCCACGCTGCTGGCCTACGAGCAGAATACGGGGCAGCTGTTTCAGGTTCTCGAAGCCTGGACCACCCTCAAAAAAAACCGTCTGGAATACCTGGACACTTTACAACAACAACTCACCCAGCAAATTGCATATGAAAAAGAGCTGGAACAATAACCGCTGGCCCCTGCTGCTAGTCCTGCCCCTGGCCCTGCTGCTGGGCGCCTGCCAAAAGGGGGGCAAGACCCCCGGGGCTACTGCTACGACTACCCCTGCCACGGAAGCCACCGCGGGAGACCTGTACACCTGCCCCATGCACCCGCAAATCATTCGGGATAAGCCCGGCTCATGCCCCATTTGCGGCATGGACCTGGTGAAAAAGCCCAAAGACAATGGAGCGGCGCAGGCTCCGGCAGGCGAGTCGCTGCAGAACCTGCTGCAATCGCCCGACGCCACGGTGGTGGCTTCTCAGGCGACGGTACACCCGGATACCAGTGCTCCACAAATGTCGCTGACCCTTCCGGGCCGGGTTGAGTACGACGTGCGCCGCAACGAAGCCATCGCTGCCCGCTTCGGCGGCCGCGTCGACAAGCTCTACATCCGCTACAACTACCAGCCCGTGACCAAAGGTCAGAAGCTACTGGAGGTTTATAGCCCCGAGCTTGTTACGGCCCAGCAGGAACTGCTGTTCATCCTGAC
The DNA here is from genome assembly GCF_017589435.1 of Hymenobacter defluvii. Taxonomy (NCBI): domain Bacteria; kingdom Pseudomonadati; phylum Bacteroidota; class Cytophagia; order Cytophagales; family Hymenobacteraceae; genus Hymenobacter; species Hymenobacter defluvii. The sequence continues at coordinate 75,687 of NZ_JAGETX010000009.1, read as the reverse complement.
CAACGACGCTGAAAACCGTTCCCTGCTGCAGGGCGCCCGCCAGAAATTGCGCCTGCTGGGGTTGACCGATGGCCAAATCAGCCAATTCATCCGCACCCACCAACCGCAGTACCAAGTGGCCATCTACAGCCCCTACACCGGCTACGTGGTGGAGCAGCCCGGCCTAGCCGCTGCTGGACCGGCTGCCTTGATGCCGCCTGCCATTGAAGGTATGGGAGTAGGGGATGCGATGGGTGGTAGCGCGGCAGCCGCTGGTTCCGTCCCGAGTTCAACGATGCCCTCTTCCGCGCTGGAGCTAAAAGAAGGCTCCTATGTGACAGCAGGGCAAACCCTGTTCCGGGTGGTGAACACGGAGCAGGTGTGGGGCGTGTTTGAGCCCCGGCCGGACGAGCTGGCCGGGCTGCGCGTGGGCCAGGCCATCCGCGTGGTGCCCGAGGGCAGCGCGGGCAAGCCCATTACCGCCCGCATCGATTTGGTGGAGCCCTTTTTCCGCGAAGGGCAAAGCACAGGGGCCGTGCGGGTGCACCTGCCCAACCCCGGCGGCCGGCTGCGCAGCGGCCTTCTGCTGACCGGCTCTGTGCAGCTAACCCCGACCGGCGGCCTGTGGCTACCCCGCACTGCCGTGGTAGACCTGGGCAACCGGCAGGTGGCTTTCGTGCGTGCAAACGGCGCTTTTCGTGCCGTATCCGTGGAAACCGGGCTGCGCAGTGCCGACCGGGTGCAGGTACTGCGGGGCGTAACCGCCCAGGACCGGGTGGCGGCCAATGCCCAATTCTTAGTGGACAGCGAAGGCTTCGTCCAAACGTCAAAGACCGACTATCATGATTGATTATCTTTTCCTGCGCGCGGCACCAGGGCGCCGGTACCTGCTGCTGTTGCTGCTTGTGGGCCTGCTCGGCCTCGCGGCAACGGCTTGCCAGAAAGCCAAGCCGGTTGCAAAAACCGGAACCGACGCCGCTGGCAGCAGCTACTACACCTGCCCCATGCACCCGCAGGTGCACGAAGAGGGTCCCGGCAAGTGCCCCATCTGCGGCATGGACCTGGTCAAGGCCACCAAGCACGCGGCCCCGGCAGTGCCGGCCGGCCAGCGCAGCGGCGGCGGCCCTGTTCCGGCACCCGAAGTCATGCTCACCAACCAGCAGATTCAGCTGGCCAACATCCGGGTGGAAGCCCTGGGGACGAGCACGGAACGGGCACGCACCGTACTCACAGGTACCCTGGCTACCGACGCCACCCAGACCAGTACGGTCAGCAGCCGCGTGAGCGGGCGCGTCGAGAACTTGTTCGTGCGGCAAACGGGGGAGCCTATTCGCAAGGGCGCACCCCTCGTTTCTATATACAGCGAACAGCTGCAGGCCCTGCAGCAGGAGTACCTGCTCAGCCTGGCCCAGCAGCGGGCGGTGGGCGAAAATGTGAACCAGTACGGGCGCCTGGTCGAGGCGGCCCGCCAGAAGCTGCGCCTGCTGGGTGTGTCGGCCGGGCAGCTGCGCACGCTGGCGGCCACCGGCCGGCCCACGCCGGCGCTCACCTTTTACAGTCCGCAGGCCGGGCTGGTGCAGGAAGTGGGAGTCACGGAAGGGCAGTACGTGGGCGAGGGCACCCTGCTCGTCTCGCTCACCAACCTCTCCTCGCTGTGGGTGGAAGCCCAGCTCTATCCCGAGGAGGTAGCCGGCATCCGGCTGGGCCAGTCCGTGCAGGTGCAGGTGGCGGGCTTCGCTGATGCTTACAGCGGGAAGGTAATTTTCCTGAGCCCCGAGCTGCAGGGCAACAGCAAGGTGACGCTGCTACGGGTGCAGCTGGCCAACCCTGACGGGAGGCTACAGCCCGGTATGCAGGCCAACGTGAACCTGGCCGGCCCCAGCAGCACGGCCCTGGCTTTGCCCCAGGACGCGGTGCTGCGCGACAGCCAGGGCAGCTACGTGTGGCAGCAGTTGAACGCCAACAATTTTCGCCGCCTTAAAGTCACCACCGGCCCCGAAACCGACCAGACCGTGGCCATCACCGGGGGCCTGGACGCCGGCGTCAAGGTGGTGGTGAGCGGCGCCTACCTGCTCGAAAGCGAATACGCCCTCTACCAGGGCGCCGACCCCATGGGCGGCATGGACCCCAACATGCCCGGCATGGACATGAAAAAGCCCAGTGCGGAGGGGAAAAAAGCGCCCGCCATGGACCCCAACATGAAGATGTAGTAAGTGCACTCTGTATTCTCTCACGCTCTGTTCTGCCATGTTCGTGACTTCTTTATCCTTTCCCACGCCGGCGCCCGCCCGCCGACTATATACCACCGCAGCAGTTTATACGAAGTCATGATTCGGCTGCTGGGCTACCGGCAGGGACTAACCCGCTTTTTTCAGGAAGCCGATTTCTTGCAGTCCAACATGCGCGTGCGCCGGCACTGGCATGGTACGCTCGTCGTCTTCATTTAGCGCCACAACCCTCTCATGGTTCCCTTCATTCAGCAATGGTGGCAGGCCAACCTGTACAGCAAAACCGAGCTGCGCGCCGCTTTCCAAGCCGCGGGATTCGCGCACGTGGACTTTTCGGCTTTCCCCGGCCCGTACGGCTACCTCAACGCCTGGGGCCACATCGTGGTGGCCAGGTCTTAGCGGACCCTACTTCGGGGCCCGGATAAAATATTCTTGTTTTTCACCTTTTGATTTTTTTCCATGACGTCCGAAACAACGATTATACTATGTTGCGTGGCCCTGGTGGTAGGCATCGTCCTCCTCACCCTTTTCGCCGTGTGGCTGGTTCGTCGGCTGCGCAGGAAGTCTCCGGCAGTACCGGACGTCAGCACGGGCCAGGGCACGGCCAGCAGCGTGGCCGTTACGGCGGACCTGCCGGCCGGGGCCAAGGTCGTCGTGTTAGGGGCCTCCCTGCTACAATGCGAATACGCGCTGCGCAAGGCGCGCAGCAAAGCAGGAACGGCATAAGCATGTAGCCCTAAGCCAAGCAATTACCCGTTGGGGGCCGCGATCCGGCAACCGTTTTTAATCACCCTATTCATACCTCATGAAAAAGCTTCTCTTCCTCGGCCTGGTGCTCACCGGCCTCTCCGCCGCCACCACGGCCTGCTCCGATAACAAGGGCAGCACCGAAACCACCACCTCAACCACGGCCACCGCCTCGTCGGATAGCACCGCGAAGTCGGCCGGCACCCCCGGCCCGGGCGTGGCCGCCGAAACCTATACCTGCCCCATGCACCCCGAAGTCATTGCCAACGAGCCCGGCAAGTGTCCCAAGTGCGGCATGGACCTGGTGAAAAAATAGACCCCCGGACCAAGCAGTTAGTATTCATTCTACTTTTCTAGCTTGCCCTTCCGTAAATAATCTGCACGACCAAAAAAGCGCTTTACTTCCGTAGTCAGGCGCTTTTTCATGGGGTCAAAGCGGGGCTTGGCCATTCGCCAGCTACGACACCTACTTCTTGGCTACTTGCGGATTGGCCGGAGTGGCGATGGTCGCCGTGGCAAGTTTCTTGGCGCAGCAGCTGGCGCCGGCTTTCTCGTCTTTCGAGCACTGCATCTTGGTTGCAGCGGTGACTTTTTTGGCTTTTTTGCCGGGCTGGCTGTCGTTGGTGGCGGCGGTGCCAATGGCGGCGAACAGGGCCAGGGCAAGCAGGAGGCTTTTTATGGATTCTTTCTTTAAAAAGGTGAAAAATGAGGGTTGGGGTTGATTAGCAGCAGCTGCCACAGGCGCCTTTGCCTTGCTCCTGGATGGGCGGGCAGGGCACGGAGCCGTAGGAGCAGTACACGCAGCAGTCGCCGGCTAGCGGCTTGATTACAGTGTGGCAACTCGTGCATTCGTAGAACCACTGGCAGGCGTCGGTGGGCATCTGCTCGGCTTGCGCGTGCTGGCAGTCGGGGCAGGTGAGCACGGAGGTGAGGGTGACGGGTTGGGTCGGGGTCATAAGAAAACTGGGATTAGAGCATATACACGATGTCGGAGGTGCTGGTGGGGTAGGCAAACAGTAGCTTTTGGAGCTCGCGCGCCGGCAGCCGGGTGTGCATGGCGACGGCGAAGAGATTGATGACTTCTTCGGCGTGGGGGCCTAACAGGTGTGCGCCCAACACTAGGTCGGTAGTTTCGTCAATCAACACCTTGTAAGCGGAAACCGGCTCGCGCAGGCGTCGGGCCGTGAACCACTCGGTGGTGACTTCGTGCTTGACCTTGAACTTCAGGCCCTGGGCGGTAGCCTCGGCTTCCGTCAGGCCCACGGCGGCCAGCGGCGGGTGGGCAAACACGGTGGTGGGCACCACGCCGTAGTCGACGGGCGCGTGGCTGCCTTTGAGCAGGTTGCTGGCGTCACGAAGGCGGCCTTGGCCGCTACGGGCGGCAGGGGCAGGCCGGAGTCGGCGGCGTCGCCGATGGCGTACACCTCGGGGTGAGAGGTGCTATGCAGGTACTCATTAACGGCAATTCCCTTGGGGCCATAGGCCACGCCAGCCTTTTCCAGGGCCAGCGCTTGCAGGGCCTGCTTCGCGGCCGGCGGCGTGCACGGCGGTGGACGTGGTAAGGGTCAGGGGTTGTCCAGCCGATTCGGCGCGGAGTTGGCCTCGGTTAAAAGTTTGGTCCAAATGTTACATGGCTACCACTCACTAGAATTAGAGTACCAGAAAGCCGTTAAAAGCGCCTATTGGGTACTTTAATTGTCGCTACGGGTTTCGGATACCGCATTTCGTCGTGCTAATAGCCACTGAGAAACATTGGGCAGTTGGTACCGGAAAACGCTCGTTTTTGTACTCCACGCTTGGCGAAGGTGAAGCTCCCAGCAACTACAAAAGAAGGCTGACAGAAGGGAACGCAAGTTGCATTTTTCTGCAAAAAACGCTGTTAATCAGTATCTTATGTCCTTGCCGTAATTCTTTGTCCAATTACTCGTATGATTCTTAGCCTTTCGCCGAAAGGTAGCCGGAACAGGAAACGAGGTCACCACCAATTACTAAATGCGAGGCGACAGCCTTGACATTGCGCGTTAGAAACGGTGTCTCGTTTCCCTTTTGCCTGAAGACTGCACAGGTTGGAGGGAGCTTCGCCTGGCGAAAAGCATCCCGCATTTGTACGAGGATAGTTGCGGCAAAAGGCTGTCTGGCTGCTGGTTCCACCTCATTACCTACCTGCTTATGCCCGTTGTAAAGCCCGCGATTACCCCGCTGAAGTATGTGGTGGGTATCGACATTGCCAAGGACTCTTTCGTCGCCTGCCTGGGGTACTTGGAAGTTAGCCAGCACCTGCACTTTGGCAAAGAAACCACCTTTGATAACACGGCCGCTGGCTTTACGGAGCTACTCAGCTGGGTGGCCAAGCAACACGCTTCGACTAGCCCGCGCTGGTTTGTCGTCGAGGCAACCGGGGTCTATTATGAGGAGCTAGCTTATTTCCTGGCCGATCACCAGCAGCTGCTGAGTGTGCTACTGCCCAATAAAGTGAAGCACTTCGCCCGTAGCACAGAGCTGAAGAGTAAAACCGACCAACTGGATGCGCGCCTGCTCTGCCGCCTGGGCCTGGAGCGTGTTTTGCCCGCCTGGCGCCCGCCCACCCCGGCCCTGCGTCAGCTGCGCGGCTTGGCCCGGGAGCGCCAAGTACTCACTCGGCAAGGGGCCCAACTCAAGACCCGGGCCCATGCCTACGCGCATAGTTACCAGCCCGATAGCCGAACCTTAGCCCGCTTAACTACGCAGCAACAATTAATCACGCACCAGTTGAAGGCGCTTGACCAGGACTTGGCTGACCTGCTCACCGCCGAGCCAGAACTGGCTCGCAAACTGGCGCATCTGACTAGTATTCCCGGCATTGGGCTCACCACGGCCATCGTCGTCGTCGCTGAAACCAGCGGCTTTGTGCTAGTCGAAAATGAACGCCAGCTCACCTCCTATGCCGGGCTCGATGTAGTGCAGCGCCAAAGTGGGCTCTCGACCCCAGCCACGCGTATCTCGCGACGCGGCAATGTGCGTCTGCGTACCGCGCTCTACTTGCCGGCGGTCAGCAGCTTACGGTATAATTCGCAGCAAATGGCCTTCTATGCCCGACTGCGGGCGCGGCAGCCCAGTGGCAAGCCCGGCGTAATTGCCGTGATGCGTAAACTTTTGGTGCTCTGCTACTCGCTCTGGAAGAATGACTGTCCGTATGACCCACACTACCATCCCGCACACCTGGCTGAAAAAGAAGTAGCCCCGACCACGTGAGTGGGTCGAGGCTACACAGGATGAACCCGAAAGCTCTCCTTTAGGAAGGCTAAAAGTAGAAAGTATCTGCCCGAAAGGCAATCCTTTTAACACAGTATCTTGTGCTACTCCTAATATAAAGGCCCTGCTACACTAAGTGTAGCAGGGCCTTTCGGTGAAAGAGAAGATTGGAAGTCCAAGTAGCTGTCCTACTTATACGCCGGCATACACCTGGACTTGTAGGGCTGGTGGATTCCCTTTAAACCAGTTGTATAGTTCGTTGTAAGCCCAGGTCTGCACCAATTCCAGGTGCTCGCGGCGAATAAGATCACTGGTCGCCTCGATTTTCTGTACGGCCTGCTCGAAGTTGTCTGGTATCAGCAACTCATCATCCACCACCAAGAAGGAACCGTTGTCGGACTGAAACAGGATGCTCCGCTTTTGCGCTTTGAGCCCATTGGGCAAAGGATCTCCGACTTGAAAATACTCGACTCGTTTGATGTAACCCATGGCTAAAGTTTTCTATTTACAAAAAGGGCTACTCGAAAAGACTGCCTTGGGCGGCTTTGGCTACGACGGCGGCTAGTAGTCGCAGCGAGCCCAGCTTCAGCTTCTTTTCCTCGGCCGCATCCGTGACCGAGCGAGTTTTGCCAGTGGGGCCATTAACAGTCCGGGTGCGCTCCAGCAGCTGCACGGCGTACAGGCCGCCCCCGATTTTATCGACCACTTTCCCACGCCGCTTGTCATACTTCGGATTGGAGTGTTTCACCTCGACCTGGTGGCAACAGAAAAGGTGCTCGTGCGTGGCTCTTTCATCGCTCGGATTTTGTGTGCCTATATATAAGGAGTAAGCGCGGTTGACTGGTCCGCGACTGCCCGTTTTCGGGAGTTGATTGAAACTACAAAAAAAACGTTGTATTTTGGTAACAAGATGCGGAGAAAACCCGTATCTTTAGGTGTGATAAGTCTTAATTATCACACCTAATGAATTCAGCCGTTTTTATGGGTACGTATCATCCCAAGTCGATCATTTGCCGCTCCAATAATGCAGCAGAACTAGAAGCGGTGTGCGCTGTTGCCGTGGGGCTGTTCCAGTCGGCTTTTGCTGATAACTATGATGGCAGTCTTCTAATCTCACCTATCCTGCATACCAACCTTAACAGTGAGTGCTCTTGCTATGTGGCTCCCGATGGCGGCAGCTTGGAAAGTGAACGTCACCAGGAAGCGGAAGCAGCGCGGGTGGAATTTATTACTTACCTGAAGTACGAGACAGGAATAGATTGGGCCTTGGTCTGGTTAGGCGGCGATACGCACTACAACAAGGCGGCTTCTTTGGTCGAGCATAACAATAACTACTTAGAAGCCGACGAATAGCAAATACAAAGAACTGTTCCTCATCAAGCCCACTATCCACTAGGCCAATTGGCCCGCTACTTTTCCTCAGCTTTATGGCACGCGTTATATTTATCTATTGCCCCGTTGGCCTTGAAGTTCGTCAACTACGCTATGAATTATTTTTACTTACCGGAACTTTCCTTATCTATGTTCGTTCCGTTTTGTACAAGTCGGTTTTATACGTTCATTATACCTACTTACTATTATGCTTCGGTTCCTCTCAATCCTCGCCCTGGCTATTTTCCTTTATAGCCCGCTCGGTCCCAGCTGGGGCCAGACTGCGGTTAACTGTGTTATCGTGCTGTTCATCTTCAGTTTCGTGGGCAAGGGTCAAAATCGCCCCCGTCGCTACTACTAACAGCGGTTTCTCTTCCTCGTCTATATAGGCTGGTTGGTTTCGTACCGACCAGCCTTTCTTGTTAATGGGCTGACCGGACGGAATCTTTTCTTCCCTTTGGTTCTATGTCTGCCACGTTACTCATTCTTGGCTCGCCCGCTGTACCGCCTACCGGGGGCGCCCTGCTGCTGGGGCTTCATCTGGGTCTGTTGATCTTGGGCCTGCTGATGCAGTTCATCACCGTCCTGCCTTTTGCCTGGTGCCGGCGTCAGCCTTTATGGTGGCGGGGCGTCGGCTACCTCGTGGCGTGGGGCGGTAATATTTTGGTCTACACTCTTTTCGCTTGATTGTATGGCTTTCAACCTTGACCCTAATCGCCGCAAGCAAGTGCTGCTAGGCGGTATTGTCCTGCTGCTGGGCATTTCCTACTGGCAAAGTGATACCTCCAGTGGCTTGCCTGCGGCCCCTTCCCGAATTCAAGTCCCCCTCACTGGGCAACAGACCGTCCCGAGCCCGGCTACCCACCCGGCGCAACCCAATGACAACGAAACTAAAGAGTTTGTGAAAGCCTTCGTGGTTACGCTCTTTTCGCATGACGGCAAAACGTACTCCGCGCAACTGGCCAAGGTGCAACCCTGGGGTGATACAAGTGCTCTGAATGTTGTGCGTCGGGAATTTGCCTTGGAAGGAATGCTCGACTACTATGCTAAACAGGATGCCAGGCAAGTCTGCCAGCTTGACTCGATACAATTAGTGCCGGAAGCCGCGGGCCGGTATCTGGCGCGCATCTTCAGCCGCAACCAGGTAATGCAGGCGGGCCGGATGGTGCACTCGTACCCGCTGGTCGCCTTTCTCACCCTAAAGACGGTACCCGTTACTGTCGCCAACCCTTATGGCCGGCACGTTACTAGTTTCCAGTTCACCCACCCAGCTAATCAGCCGATTCTCGACAGCCGATTCAAGTAAACGAAAGGGGAAAAAAGAGGGGACTGAGCCCGGAAAATTTCTCTGCATTCTCTTTGCTTAGTTTACCCGTTAAACGTTCTTTTTGGTTAACAAATAAGTGCCTTTCCATTCGTAATTACCATTGTTTCGAACACTTATAATAATTATATTTTTTCAACGTACTTGCGTTGTCACCACGTCGGATGGGTGTCGCCCTCGGTACCTTCTCTGCGCAGATGCTGGCCGTGTGGGTCTTTCACCTGGACGTGGTAATCAGCCTGGGGTTGTTTTATCTGCTACTCGTATTGGCCTTGCTGGCGGCGGGCCTCGCGTATTGCCAGATTCATGTGCTCTATCTGGTGGGTGGCATCAGTAGCTTATGCAGCGGCATTGTGGCTTACTGGTGGCTCTACTACTCTGAGCTGGAAAAAAGCCCGAATTTTCCGTGCATATTCTGGGCAACTTTGTCGTACCTGTTGTTATGGGGTAACGTGGTCCCGTGCCAACCCTTTAACTTTAACTTTAACTTTAACGACTACGATTATGTTTTCCACTTTCGAGCTATCGACTTTCCTCCAGATTACCGCCCAAGGCTTTTTCGGGGGCCTCATCATTTGCGCGGGCCTGAAAGAATTCTTTGGTTTCCGCTTCAATAAGCGAAACGAAGACAATTAATGATTGCGCCTATGCGCTTGCTGTTGCCCTATTCATGCCTGAAGACTTACTCGTATCCTCTGCCAATCGTGCCCTTGGGGCCGATCTAGCCTCTCAATCCAGTGCGCTAGCCCATTACATTGAGGTGGGCCTGCGTGGCTCAAACAATACGCAGCGGGCTTATCTATCGGACTTGCGCAACTTTGAGCGCTTCTGCATCGAGCAGGGCTTGTGCCCACTACCGGCTGATGCGGTTACTGTTTCCAAGTTCATTATTGAATTAGCGGACTCGCCCTTGCCGGTGCGGGGCAAGAAGCAGCAGCAGGATCAGAAGGCTACAGCTGAAGAAGCCAGTAAGAGTAAGCAGGAGGAAGGCAAGGCCGCGGTAGACCCCCCGAAGCGTAAGTTATCGACTATCCGCCGCCACCTGGCCGCCATCCACAAACACCACCTGCTGACCGGGTATCCATCGCCGGTCAATGCCGAAGGAGTTGCTTTGGTGCTGAAGGGTATCACCCGCACCAAAACCAAACAGCAAAAGCAAGCGCCGGCTTTCACGCTCGACCAGTTACGCGGCGTGTTGCAGGCCCTGGATCTGTCCAAGCCCGCTGGCATACGGGACCGCGCTTTGCTTTTGCTGGGCTTCTTCGGGGCCTTTCGTCGGAGTGAGTTGATCGCTATTAACATCGAGCATCTGGAGTGGCGGCGGGAAGCCTTACTCGTGCATATGCACCACAGTAAAACCAACCAACACGGGCTCACGGAAGACAAAGCATTCTTCTTTGCGCCGGAGCTGTTATATTGCCCGCTTCGGGCCGTGCAAGATTGGCTGGCCTTACTGGAGCGTTCGGAAGGCCCGTTGTTCGTGTCACTGAACCGGTCGGCTCAACCCTCTGCCCGCCGTCTGTCGGCCGAATGGGTAAACCGGCTCGTGCAACGCTTTTTCGGAACGGAATTTTCGGCGCACTCGCTCCGGTCCTCCTTCATCACGATTGCCGTGCAGAGTGGGCAACCAACCCACACCATTAAGAATCAGACCAAGCACAAGAGCAACGAAATGATTGACCGATACACGCGCCTTAACAATGTGATTGTGGAGAACGCCGCTTCCAAGATCAGACTGTAGCCTAACTACTCTATTTATCTAAGGATATTTACATTATCTTATTGTTGCCACATTACAACAAAACTACCTATCTTGCTTAGGTGTAGTGCTTGGGGTAGCACAATAGTAGGAACAGAAATTCCCGCTAAGAGTATATGTCATCTCTAATACTCTGAGAACAGGTACGGAAAAGCAGGCCGTGGGACCTGGAAAAGCGCGCTCCAACGGCGCCGAAAAAAGCGTTCGAAAAACCCTCTCGAAAACCGACCCTCAAAACGCCGTTCTCAGTACCGGCAAGGTTGGTAGCGGAGTCATTCGAGAAACAGTAGTTTTGCGAATGCTCTTTCCTCCACCGAACCCGCCGGCATGGACACCTACGGGCCCGCAAACGGGAGCACACCTTGTTCAAGCCCGAACCACGGGCCCTGATGCGGCTGTTGAGCACCGACCGGCCCGACGTCACGGAAAGCGCCTATTCGGTGGACGCGGGCCACTTCCAGGTGGAAACCGACGTGCTGCGCCTAGGCCGCTCCCGCTTAAAGAGGCAGCCGGTTGCGCAACAGGAGTTGAGGTTCAATCATGCCAACCTGAAACTGGGCCTCACCCACAACGTGGACCTGCAGGTAGTAGTCGAGTCCTACACGGTGCAGACGGAGGGCGAGGGCGACACGGGTACCCGGCGGGCGGGTTTCGGCGACGTCACCCTGCGGCTCAAGCGCAACCTGTGGGGCAACGACGGCGGCCCCACGGCTTTCGCTCTTATGCCCTTTGTAAAGCTCCCACGGGCCGCAACTGCGGCAACGGTGCCTGGAAGGGCGGCATCGTCACGCCGTTTTCGGTGCAGTTGCCCCACAATTTTACCATGGGCACGCAGTTTCAGGCCACCCTCAACCGCGATAGCGAGACTCGGCAACACTTTCTGGAACTGGCTCCCACGCTGACGGTGGGCCACGATTTATACAAGACTCTGGGTGGCTTCGTGGAAATTGCCACCGCCTGGGACACCTGGGACCGAGCTTGGAGCACCACGCTCAATGGCGGGCTCGTGCTACGGCCAGTAAGCGAAACCTTGGCGGACCGGCGCACGTGCTTTGTATAATCATTCAACCTACGGCATGTCCTTCTCCTCCCCCTTTCTGCTTGCTACGGCGCTGATGTTGCCAGTGCTAGCGCGCCCCCTGCCCGCTACGCCCGCAGGCGAGCCACGCCGTGCTTCCCTAATTGAAGCCGACGTGCGGCAAACCCTGCTCTCGTACCACCACGCCCGGCAAGTCGGCGACTCTGCGGCGGCCATCGCCGCTTTTACCCCTTCGGCCCGGATAGTAGACCAGACGGAGCGGCCCGTGCACTCCCGTTACGTGTACCTGACGGGCTGTCGCGGCTGGTGCCGCCCGGCCCCACCGCTGCAGAACTACCAGGTAAGCATCCTGCCCGATTCGGCCCGCGCGCTGGCCGTGGAAACTTATTGCCTGTCCGAGCCCGTTTCTAGGGCAGCGCGGCGCCGTCAGCGGCGCTGCTACACCGCCATTTCCGTGCTTCTCTGCCAGCGGGGACAATGGCTGATTAGCTCGCGCACGCTGTCGTGGCAGGCACCCCATTGACCATCGGCTGTATCCTTATTGGTGCCTATTTCGTAGATTTGCACGCTCCCCTCTGCTGACATGCGTTTCTTCTCCGTGTTTTTTGCGCTCTACCTGGCCGTTCTGGCTTGCCTGCCTTGTGCAGACACGGAACCAGTGCGAGCACGCAGCACGGAAACGTACGTGACGGCTGCGCAGCATAACTCGTTGGCACACTCGCGCCTGGACTGGTGCTCGCCCCTATGCCAATGTCAGTGCTGCTCGGGCACCTCATTGCCCGTGGCCACCGTGGTGGCCCTGCCGCCAGAAGCAGACTCATTTGCTTTGCCGGACCAATTCGCCCGGCTGGTGCCGCCGGCCGCCCATGAGCGGCCGGGTAGCATCTGGCAGCCGCCCCAAGCCTAGTTTCCTGTTTTTCCGGTTCCGTTGCGGGACCGGGCACATTGCGGTGCCCGGTTCTGTTGGCGCATGCGCACGTTTTGTGTTCCGCCGAACCCGACCGTCGTCGAGCCCCACTTGGCTCCGACCGCCCTTTTTCAGGATTTCTAGCCTTACCCCTCAGCCAGCATGTTTGACCGGCTCATTCATTTTTCCATTCACAACAAGCTCCTCATCGGGCTGCTGACCCTGGCCCTCGTTGCCTGGGGCAGCTACTCCCTTAGTCGGCTGCCGATTGACGCGGTACCCGACATTACCAATAATCAGGTCGTGGTCTACACCGTGGCCCCCTCGCTGGCCGCCGGGGACATCGAGCGCCTGGTCTCCTTTCCCATCGAGCAAAGCGTAGCGACCATTCCTGACCGCAAGGAGGTGCGCTCGTTCTCGCGCTTCGGCCTCTCGGTGGTCACCATCGTCTTCGAAGACAACGTCGATATTTACTGGGCCCGCCAGCAGGTGGCCGAGCGCCTGCGCGAGGCCGAAAGCCAGATTCCCGAAGGGGCCGGCCGGCCCGAGCTGGCACCAGTATCGACCGGCCTGGGAGAAATATACCAGTATCTGGTGCGCGCCAAGCCCGGCTACGAGAAGAAGTACGATGCCCGCGAGCTGCGCACCATTCAGGACTGGATCGTGCGGCGCCAGCTGCTGGGCACGCCCGGCGTGGCCGACGTGACCAGCTTCGGCGGGCTGCTCAAGCAGTACGAAATCCGGCTGGACCCGGCCCGGCTCCGCTCCCTGAACGTGACCATCGACCAGGTGTACCGCGCCGTGGCGGCCAACAACCAAAACGCCGGCGGGGCCTACCTCGACCAGAAGCCGACCGCCTACTTCATCCGCACCGAAGGCCTGGCCGAGAATGCGGCCGACCTGGGCAACATTGTGGTGCGCAGTACGCAGGACGGCGTGCCCGTGCTGGTGCGCGACGTGGCCGACGTGCGCCTGGGCTCGGCCGTGCGCTACGGGGCCATGACCCGCAATGCGGAGGGCGAAGTGACCGGTGGTATCGTGCTTATGCTCAAAGGCGCCAACGCCAACGAAGTGATCAAGGCGGTTAAGGAGCGCATGCAGACCGTGCGTAAGTCCTTGCCCGAGGGCGTGACCGTTGACGTGTATCTGGAGCGGTCCGAATTGGTGGGCCGCGCCATTCATACGGTCACTAAAAACCTGATTGAAGGCGCCCTGATTGTGGTGTTTGTGCTGGTGCTGTTCCTGGGCAACTGGCGGGCGGGCCTAGTGGTGGCCTCCGTCATTCCGCTGGCCATGCTCTTTGCCATCAGCATGATGCGCTTGTTCGGCGTGTCAGGCAACCTGCTCTCGCTCGGGGCCATCGACTTCGGCTTGGTGGTGGATGGCGCCGTGATTATCGTGGAAGCTATCGTGCACCGCCTGCAGCACCACGTGGGCACGGCCTCGCACCCGGAAGGGGCGCACGGAGAGCTCACGCGGGAGCAAATGGATGAGGCCACCTACGAGGCGGCCTCGAAAATCCGTTCGTCCGCCGCCTTCGGGGAAATCATCATTTTGATTGTGTACCTGCCCCTGCTGGCGCTGGCCGGCATCGAAGGCAAGATGTTCGGGCCGATGGCCCAAACGGTGGCCTTTGCCATCATGGGCGCCTTTATCCTCTCGCTGACGTACGTGCCCATGATGTCGGCGCTGGCCCTGAGCCGTAACACCGAGCACAAGCGTAACATTTCGGACCGCATGATGGGCTGGCTCGAAGCCCGCTACCGGCCCGCGCTGGAATGGGCCCTGCGCCGCAAAGCCCTGGTACTCATTTCAGCCGTTGCCTTGTTTGCCGGGGCCCTGCTCGTGTTCCGCACGCTGGGCGGGGAGTTCATCCCGCAACTCTCGGAAGGTGACTTCGCGGTGGAGATGCGCACGCTCACCGGCTCGTCGCTGAGCTACACGGTGGAGAAAAGCCAGCAGGCGGGGGGCATTCTCAAAAAGCAATTTCCCGAAGTGCAGGAAGTGGTGGCCAAAATCGGCGCGGCGGAAATCCCGACCGACCCTATGCCGGTGGAAGCGGCCGACGTGATGGTGATTCTGGAAAAAGACCAGAGCAAGTGGACTTCCGCCAGCAACCGGGAGGAGTTGGCCGAGAAGATGGCCGACGCCCTAAGCGTCATTCCGGGCGTGACCTTCGGCTTCCAGCAACCCATTCAGATGCGCTTCAACGAGCTCATCAGCGGCGCCAAGCAGGACGTGGTGCTTAAAATCTACGGCGAGGACCTGCAGCAGCTGGCGTCCTACGCCGAGCGGGCCGCCCGCCTGGTGCGCCAGGTGGAAGGGGCTGAGGACGTGTACGTGGAGCAGGTCACGGGCCTGCCGCAAATCGTGGTCAAGCTCGACCGTAACCGGCTGGCCCGCTTCGGCCTGAACGCCGAAGATGTGAATCGCACCGTGCAAACGGCCTTTGCCGGCCAGAGCGCGGGGCAGCTCTTCGAGCAGGAGCGCCGCTTCGACGTGGTACTGCGCCTGGCCCCCGAGCTGCGCCAGAACATCAGCCAGGTACGCCAGCTGCTGGTGGCCACGCCCGCCGGGGAGCAGATTCCCCTGGAGCAGGTCGCGTCGGTGGACCTGCAGGAAGGGCCGAATCAGATTCAGCGCGACGATGCCAAGCGCCGCATCACGGTGGCCTTCAACGTGCGGGGCCGCGACGTGGAAAGTGTGGTGCAGGAGCTGCAAGGCAAAGTCGACCAGCAACTCAAATTCGCTCCCGGCTACTACACCACCTACGGCGGACAGTTTGAGAACCTGCGCGAAGCCACTGAGCGGCTCAGCATCGCCGTGCCAGTGGCCCTATTGCTCATCTTCGTGCTGTTGTTCTTTACCTTCCAGTCGCTGAAGCAGTCGGTACTGATTTTCACGGCCATTCCGCTCTCGGCCATCGGCGGGGTGCTCGCGCTGTGGCTGCGGGGCATGCCCTTCAGCATCTCGGCCGGGGTGGGTTTCATTGCCCTCTTCGGCGTGGCCGTGCTCAACGGCATTGTGCTCATCGGCTACTTCAACCAGCTCAAGGAAGAAGGCCGCACCGACCTTTACCAGCGCATTCTGGAAGGTACGCAGGTGCGCCTGCGGCCAGTGCTGATGACGGCCACCGTGGCCTCGCTGGGGTTTCTGCCGATGGCCCTGTCCACTTCGGCGGGAGCCGAAGTGCAGCGGCCGCTGGCCACCGTCGTGATTGGCGGGCTGGTCACGGCCACGCTGCTCACCTTGCTGGTGCTGCCCGTACTCTACGCCCTATCCGAACGCAAGTCCGAGCCAACGGGAGAGGAAAAGTCGCAGCCTACGTCGGCCGTTCCGGTGTCGGTGGTAGTGCTCGTGCTCGTGCTGGGTCGATTACTGGCCGCGACGCCCGCTTGGGCGCAAGGCCCGCTGACGTCCACTCAGGCGGTGAGCCAGGCGTTGCAGGCGAACGGTACCGTGCAGGCCGCTCAACGTTCCCTCGAAGCCCAGCAGGCCCTGCGCCGAACGGCCTTTGACGTGGGCCGTACCACGATTCTGGGCAACTACGGGCAAGTGAACTCCCCGCTCAACGACAATGTGCTCAGCATCGGCCAAACCGTGGCCCTGCCGGGCTACTACCGCGCGCAGGCCAGGCTGAGCCAAGCTCAGATTGGCACCCGCGAGCAGCAGCTCGCCCAGGTGCAAGCCGAACTGCGCCGGCAGGTGCGCCTGAGCTACGAACAGGCCGTGCACGCCCGGCACCGCCTGCGCACGCTGCGCGGGCAGGACAGCATCTACGCCGAATTTTTACGCTCGGCCCAGCTACGCTTCAAGACCGGGGAGGTGGCCCGCCTGGAACCGGCTAACGCCTTGATTAAGCAAGGCGAAACGCAGAACCTGCTGGCCCAGGCCCAGGCCGAGTACAGCATTGCTCAGCGCCAGCTGCAGGCCTTGCTGCAAACGGCCGGTCCCGTCGCCATTGCTGATAGCACCCTGCGCCTGCTACCCGTACCCGGAGCAGCGGCCGATACGGCGGTGTTAGCGGCCACGCCGCAAGCTCAGGTGCTGCAGCGGCAACTGGCCGAGCGCCGGGCCGAAACCCGCCTGGAGCAGGCCCAAGGCCTGCCCCAGGTAACGGTGGGCTACAGCAACCAATCCTTGCGGGGCACCTACGAAGTAGACGGCCAGACTACGACCTACGGCACCGGCGACCGGTTCCAGAGCGTGCAGGCCGGCGTGGCCATCCCGCTGCTGCGCGGCCCCCAGAAGGCGCGGGTGCAGGCCGCCAAGCTGCAGGAGCAGGTGGCCACCGCCAATTACCAACGCTATCAGGCGGAGGCCGCCGCGCAGCTCGACCAGTTGCGCACGCGCCTGCAAGAGCAGCGCCGGCGGGTGCAGTTTTACGAGCAGACCGGCCTGCCCCAGGCCGCCGTCATCGTGCGCCTCAGCCAGCTCGCCTACAAGGCCGGCGAAACCACGTACTCTGAACTGCTGCTCAACCTGGAGCGCGCCCTGAGCGTGCGCACGGCCTACCTCGACGTCCTGCTCCAGCACAACCAAACCGCCATCGACCTGGAGTACTTGCTCGGCACCGCGGCGCAATAATTTCTTTTCCCTGACTTGATTTCCATGAATAAGATTGCAATCCTGGCCCTGCTGCTGGCCCTGACGTTTCAGGCCGGCTGCAGCGCCGATAAGAAAGAAGGCGCCGACGCGGAGCCGGCCGCCACCGAAGCCAACGAAGCCGAGGGTGAGGCGGGCAAAGCCGAGGGCGCTGAAAGCGCCGATATCGTGACCCTCTCGGCGGCCGAGCAGCAGGCTGGTGGCCTGAAAACCGGTCAGCTGGTTTCCCGCCCCCTGGGTGCCGGACTCGCGGTGACTGGTACGCTGGACGTGCCCCCGGAAAGCGCCGTCTCCGTCACGGCTCCGCTGGGCGGCTTCGTGGACAATACGGAATTGCTGCAAGGCACCCGCGTCCGCAAGGGCGAGGTGCTGGCCACCATCCGCAACCCCGAGTTTGTGACCCTGCAGCAAGACTACCTCGAAACCCGCGCCCGCCTGGCGTACGCCCGTACCGAACTGGCCCGCCAGAAGGAACTCTATCAGCAGGAGGTAGCCCCCCAGAAAAACTACCAGCGGGCCCAGGCCGAATACAATGCGCTGCAGGTGCAAACCAACGCGCAGGCCGCCCGGCTGCGCATCGCGAGCCTGCCCGTCGGGGGCAAGATTGTGACCACGGCGAGCATCCGTGCCCCACGCGCCGGCTATGTACGGGCCGTGAACGTGACGGTAGGACAAGCCGTGACGGCCACCGATGCCCTGTTTGAAATCGTGGACCCCGAGCACCTCCACGTGGAATTGACCGTGTTCGAGCGCGACGTAGCCCGGGTGCAGAAAGGCCAGTTGATACGCTTCACCTTAGCCAGCGACTCCACCGGTTCCCGGCGCGAGCGCACGGCCCACGTATACTTGGTGGGCAAGGCCATCGGCGAGGACCGCACCGTGCGCGTGCACGGCCACCTCGATCAGGAAAACGACCCCGCCCTGCTGCCCGGCCTCTACGTACGGGCCACGATTGAAACTGGCCGCAGCCAGGCGGCTACCCTGCCCGACGCGGCGCTGGTGCGCTTCGAGGGCAAGAACTACGCCTATGCCGTGGAAGCCCCCGGCCGCTACCGCCTGGTGCCCGTCACGCTGGGCCGCAGCGAGGATGGCTACACCGAAATCACGCTGCCCGAAACCGTGCCGGCCACGACCACCTTCGTGACCGCTAGCGCCTACTCACTGCTGGCCAAAATGAAAAACGCCGAAGAAGAAGAGTAAATCTCCGTCTCCACCGCCATGTTTGAACTACTCACCGGTGCCTTTCTGCTGAGCCTGCTGCACGCCGCGATTCCCAATCACTGGGCGCCGGTGCTGGCCGTGGCGCGGGCTGAGCGCTGGTCGTTGCGGCGGGCGGTGGGGGTAACGGCGGTGGCCGGGGCGGCCCACGTGCTGAGCACGGTGCTGCTGGGTCTGGCCCTGGGGCTGCTGGGCTGGCGCCTGTCGGCGCGGTTCTCGCAGGTTGCCGGGGTAGCTGCCCCGGCGCTGCTCATCGGCATCGGCCTGCTCTACGCCTTCTCCGGGCGCGGCCACTCGCATCCCGACCCGGCCCCGGTACCGGTTCGGCCGCGGGGGCAGGTGGTGCTGGGCCTGGCGGCCACCATGTTTCTGGCGCCCTGCCTGGAAATTCAAACCTTCTTTCTGGCCGCTGGCACCCGTGGCACGTCCGCCCTGGCGCTGGTGATGGCCACGTACCTGGTCGTGTCCGTGGGGGCCATGAGCGGACTGGTAGCGGGGGCCTACTCGGGCATCCGACGCCTGAACCTCGACGGGCTGGCCCGCTACGAGCGCCGCCTTACCGGGGCGGTACTCGTGCTGGTGGGCGTGGCCGGCTTTTTCGTGGACTGGTAGCCGCCCCGCCAGCCGCTACCGTATTCTTTCACCTGATACTTTCTTCCTTCTTATGCCTGACCCAACTTCCCCCGACACCAACGAAGAGCTGAACACGGCCAAGCAGGTCAAGCTCGAAAACGTGGGCGCACTCAGCCGCGACCAGCTCACCCCCGAAGCTGCCACGGAGCCCGAAGGCCACGACGTGCCCGGCCACGACCACGCCGCGCACGACCATAGTGGCCACCACCACCCGGCGGGCAAAAAGGTAGTGGACCTGGGCGGTAAAGCAGCCGACGAGCACGCCGGCCACGACCATGGCGACGGCCACGGCCACGACCACGGCCCGGCCGGCGACAATCCCTACCTCTGGCCCGGCGTGAGCCTGGCGCTGCTGCTGGCCGGCATTGCCCTGGACTACTTCGGCGCGGCCTGGTTCACCGGCTACGTGCGGCTGGTCTGGTACGGGGTAGCGTTTCTATTGGTGGGCTGGAAAGTCATCCGCTCGGCCGTGCAGAGCATTCCCAGCGGCAACATCTTCAACGAGTTTCTGCTCATGAGTATCGCCACGCTGGGCGCGTTTGCCATCGGCGAGTACCCGGAGGGCGTGGCCGTGATGCTGTTCTACACCGTGGGCGAGCTGTTTCAGGACGCGGCCGTGAACCGAGCCAAGCGCAGCATCAAGGCCCTGCTGGAGATTCAGGCCACGGAGGTCACCGTTATTCGTCAGGGGCAGACCGTGGTGCTCGACCCCAAGGACGTCATAGTCGGCGACACCATCGAGGTGAAGCCCGGCGAGAAGGTGGCGCTCGACGGCACCCTGGCGAAAGGCCCGGCCTCCTTTAACACGTCTGCCCTCACCGGCGAGTCGGTGCCCCAGACCAAGCAAACCGGCGAGCCGGTGCTGGCGGGCATGGTCAACCTGGAAAATCTGATTCAGGTGGCCGTGACGGCCAACTACCAGGACACTAAGCTGGCCAAGATTCTGGCCATGGTGCAGGACGCGGTGGGCCGCAAGGCCAAAACCCAGCAGTTCATCACCAAGTTTGCCAAGGTGTACACGCCCATCGTGGTGCTGCTGGCCGTGCTGCTGGTGGCGGTGCCCTACTTCGTGGTCGACGACTACGTGTTCCGCACCTGGCTCTACCGGGCGCTGGTGTTCCTGGTGATTTCCTGTCCCTGCGCGCTGGTTATCAGCATCCCGCTGGGCTATTTCGGCGGCATCGGGGCGGCTTCCAAGGCGGGCATCCTCTTCAAGGGCTCCAACTTCCTGGACACGATGCGCGAGCTCGACACGGTGGTCATGGACAAGACCGGCACGCTCACCCAGGGCGTGTTTGCCGTGCAGCAGGTGCAGCCCGTGGGCCTGGAAGAAGCCCAGCTGCTGCGCCTGGTCGGGGCCCTGGAAACCAAGTCCACCCATCCCATTGCCAAAGCGGTGGTGACCCACGTGGAGGCGGCGGTGAGCGGCGTGCCCGTGGAGAACGTGGAGGAAATTGCCGGCCACGGCCTGCGGGGCAACGTGGACGGCCGCGATGTGCTGGCCGGCAATACCAAGCTGCTCACCAAGTTCAACGTGGCGTATCCGGCCGAAGTCGACCAAATACAAGACAGCATCGTGGTGGCCGCCGTGGATGGCAAATACGCCGGCTACCTGACCGTGGCCGACGCGCCCAAGGAGGACGCGGCCCGCACCGTGCAGGAGTTGCGCGCCGACGGCATCACCAAAATCGTGATGCTCTCCGGCGACAAAGACAGCATCGTGCAGCGCGTGGCCAAGGAGCTCGGCATTGACGAGGCCCACGGCGGGCTGCTGCCCGAAGACAAGGCCCGCTACGTGCAGGAGTACAAGGACGCGGGCCGCAAGCTGGCCTTCGTGGGCGACGGGGTGAATGATGCCCCGGTGGTGGCCCTGGCCGACGTGGGCATTGCCATGGGCGGGCTGGGCTCGGACGCCACCATCGAAACGGCCGACGTGGTTATTCAAACCGACCACCCGAGCAAGATTGCCACCGCCCGCCGCATTGCCCGCGCTACCCACAACGTGGTGTGGCAGAACATCTGGCTGGCCTTTATCGTGAAGGGCATCGTGCTCGTGCTCGGTGCCGGCGGCCTGGCCACGATGTGGGAAGCCGTGTTTGCCGACGTGGGCGTGGCCCTGCTGGCCATCCTCAACGCGGTGCGCATTCAGCGCATGGACTACGCCACGCCGGGCACGGACGGCCCGCCGCCGGCCGGCCCCGCCGTTTCACCAGCAAAAGCCACCCACTCATGAGCGGGGCCCACGGCATGAGCGGCAGCGCCGCTTCGCGCAACAAGCGCCAGTTGACCATCGTGTTTTTCCTGACGCTGGCCTACCTGGTCGCCGAAGTCGTCGGCGGCTACCTCACCGGCAGCCTGGCCCTGCTGGCCGATGCCGGCCACATGCTCACCGACGTGGCCGGCGTGGGCCTGGCCTTGCTGGCCATCCGCTTCGCCGAGAAGCCGGCCACCCCGGAGAAAACCTACGGCTATTACCGCTTTGAAATCCTGGCCGCCCTCACCAACGCGGTGGTGCTCATCCTGATTTCGCTCTACATTCTCTACGAGGCCTATTTCCGCTTTCTGGACCCGCCCCAAGTGGAAAGCACCTCCATGCTCTGGGTCGCCGGCGTGGGGCTGGTCATCAACCTCTACTGCATGTATCTGCTGCGCCAGGGCAAGAGCGAAAGCCTGAACATGAAGGGTGCCTACTTCGAGGTGCTCTCGGACATGCTCACTTCCATCGGCGTCATCGCGGCGGGCATCATCATGCTCACCACCGGTTGGTACTACGCCGACCCGCTGCTCTCGGCCGGCATCGGCCTGTTTATCCTGCCGCGCACCTGGACCCTGCTCAAGGAGGCCGTGGCCGTGCTGCTGGAAAGCACCCCGGCCGATGTGAACCTGGAGGCCCTGCGCCAGGGGCTGCTGGCCGAGCCGGGCGTGGCCGCCGTGCACGACCTGCACGCCTGGGTGCTCACCTCCGGCGTCAACGCCTTCAGTGCCCACGTGGTGCTGGCCGACGGGGCCCAGCACGACGACGTGCTGGCCCGCGCCCACGCCTACGTAACGGGTAAACACGCCGTGCAGCACGCCACCATTCAGGTGGAGCGCGGCGACTTTGCTAAGCACGAAACCCACTTGTAAACCGCCTTACTTCCTCTTCTTTCCCATGACCAACTACGACGTTCTCATCATCGGCTCCGGGCCCGGCGGCTACATCGCGGCCGTGCGCTGCGGCCAGCTGGGGCTGAAAACGGCCATCATCGAAAAGTACCCCACCCTGGGCGGCACTTGCCTGAACGTGGGGTGCATTCCCAGCAAGGCCGTGCTCGAATCCACCGAGCTCTACCAGAAAGCCACTCACCAGTTCACCGAGCACGGCATCGACGCCGATAACCTGCGCGCCGACCTGCCCCGCATGATGGCGCGCAAGGACCAGGTGGTGAAGAAGGTGTGCGACGGGGTGGTGTTTCTGATGAGGAAAAACAAGGTGGACATCCTCCACGGCGTGGCCTCGTTTGTGAACGCCACCACCGTGCAGGTGGTGCCCGCGGAAGGAACTAATGGAGAAGTGCAGCAGCTCACGGCCAAAAACATCATCATTGCTACCGGCTCCAAGCCCAGCACCCTGCCCTTTATTGCCCTGGATAAGGAGCGCATTATCACCAGCACCGAGGCCCTGGCGCTACGCGAGCTGCCCAAGCACCTGATTATCGTGGGCGGCGGGGTGATTGGCCTGGAATTGGGCTCGGTGTATGCCCGGCTGGGCAGCAAAGTGTCGGTGGTAGAATACACCGACGCCATTATCCCAACCATGGACCGCACCCTAGGCAAGGAGCTGCTGCGCAGCCTGAAAAAGCAGGGTCTGGAGTTTTACCTTTCCCACAAGGTGACGGCCGTGGAGCGCAGCGGCGACACGGTGACGCTCACGGCCCAGGGCGGGCCCTCGGCCGAGCTCAAGCTGGAAGGCGACTACTGCCTGGTGTCGGTGGGCCGCCGGCCCTACACCGAAGGGCTCAACCTGGCCGCGGCCGGCGTGGAGCTGGACGAAAAGGGCCGGGTGAAGGTGAACGAGGATTTGCAAACCACCGCGCCCGGCATCTGGGCCATCGGCGACGTGGTGCGCGGGGCCATGCTGGCCCACAAGGCTTCGGATGAGGGCGTGTACGTGGCCGAGCTTATTGCTGGCAAAGCGCCGGAAGTCAACTACCTGCTCATCCCCGGCGTGGTGTATACCTGGCCCGAAGTGGCCGGCGTGGGCTACACCGAAGAGCAGCTCAAGGAGCAGGGCAAGGCCTACAAAGTGGGTTCCTTCCCGTATTCTGCCTCCGGCCGGGCCCTGGCCGGGGCCGACACGGAAGGGCTGGTGAAGGTGCTCACCGACGCGCACACCGACGAGATTCTGGGTGTGCACATGATAGGCGCCCGCATTGCCGACATCATTGCCGAAGCCGTGGGCATCATGCACTTCCGCGGCGCGGCCGAAGACGTGGGCCTGATGTCGCACGCCCACCCCACCTACGCCGAAGCCTTCAAAGAAGCCTGCCTCAACGCGGCCGGCATCGGCGCCCTTAACATGTAACCCGTATGCTATCAGCTCTCTTGCTCGCCGTTACGCCGGACGTAACCCCCTCCTGGACCCAGGTACTGCTCTACGCCCTGGTGCCCGCCGCCGTCATGGTGGCCGGGGCCGTCATTGCCATTATCCGCCCACCGGGCGCGGCCATTCGCAGCGCCATTCTGCACTTCGCGGCCGGGGTGGTCTTCTCCGTGGTGGCCGTTGAGCTGCTGCCTGATATCGTGGCCCGGCACCGGCCGCTGGAAGTCGGGCTGGGCTTCGCCATCGGTGTGGGCGTCATGCTGGCCCTGCGCTCCTTGACCCGCAAGGCAGCGGAAAAGGAGAAAGCGGCACCTACGCCGCCTGCCGCGCTGCGGGCCTCACAACCCGAACTGAAGGCTACCGCAGTTGCCGGCCCGCTGCCCATGGGCCTGCTCACGGGCGTCGGTATCGACATCCTCATTGACGGGCTGCTGCTGGGCATCGGCTTTGCGGCCGGGGCCGAGGAAGGCCTGCTGCTAGGCATTGCCTTGACCATCGAGGTGCTGTCGCTGGGCCTGGCCACGGCCGTGGAGCTGCGGCAGGAGGGCCAGACCAAAGCCCGCGCGGTGGGCATCGTGGCGGCCCTTTCGGCGCTGCTGGTGGTGGGGGCCGGTGTCGGCATCACGGTGCTGAATGGCGCTTCGGACAACGTCATGGAGCTGGTGCTTTCCTTCGGGCTGGCCGCCCTGCTGTTCCTCGTGACCGAAGAGCTGCTGACCGAAGCCCACGAGGAGCCGGAATCGCCTTGGCTGACGTCCGCATTTTTCCTCGGGTTTCTGGTATTTCTTATTCTGGGCATGCTTGTGTAGCCGGCCCGTTTTCCTTGCCTTGTATGGATTCGCCCAAGCTCCTTATTGAACTTACCCTAGTGCCGGCGGGCCGCCACATTGCCTTTTCGAAAGAAATGTTGGAGAAGGTGCACGTCTACCGCCGGGTAGTGGCCGAGGGCGACGGCTGGCAACAGGTGGCCACGAACGCCCGTTCTCCTTTCATCGATACGGAGGCCTTGCCAGCGGGCACTACGCTGGAATACCACGTGCAGCACTTTCCCCAGCAGGACGCCTTCGTGGGCCACAGCAACATCGTGCGCACCACCCTGAATTTGCCCCCCACTAATTCCAACTAGCAACACCATGCGCTTTACCGACAAAATATGCCTCGTCACCGGGGGCGGCTCCGGCATCGGCCGGGCGGCCTGCCAACAGTTGGCGGCTGAGGGCGGCACGGTGGTCGTCATTGACCGCGACGAAGCCACGGCCCAAGAGACCCTACGCCTGATTGAAAAAGCGGGTGGCCGGGGCCTGGCCGTGCGGGCCGACCTGGGCGTGGTGCCCGACGTGCAGACCGCCGTGGACGCCGTGCTGGCAACCTACGGCCGGGTGGACGTGCTGGTCAACAACGCGGCCATGATGACTTTTAAGCCGATAGTAGAGCTGACGGTGGCGGAATGGGACCTGGTGATGGCGGTGAACCTGCGGGCCGTGTTCCTGCTCAGCCAGCTTTGTCTGCCCCACATGCGGGGTGGGGCCATTGTCAACATCAGCTCGGTGCACGGCCAGCAGACCACGGCCAACGTGATTCCTTACGCCGCCAGCAAGGGTGCCCTGGAAGCCTTCACGCGGGGCATGAGCCAGGAATACCCCGCCAGCCAGGTGCGCACCAACTGCGTGGCCCCCGGCGCCGTGGACACGCCCATGCTGTGGAACAATCCGAACGTAAAGAGCGGCCAGGAGAAGATTGAGGGCGAAGTGGGCCACCCCGAAGATATTGCCGGTGCCATCTGCTACCTGGCCTCGACCGACGCCCATTACATCAACGGCACCACCCTGGTCGTGGACGGCGGCCGGCTCAGCGTTCTGTAACCGCCGCCTACCCGTCCGTAGCCTTCCTTTGCCAGTCATCCTTACTTCCTAAGCTTATGAGCGCCTTCATGTTTGCCACCGGCATTGAAAACAGCTACCCCACCATCAAGCTGCCCGATGGCACTACCCACCGGGTAGACGAGCTGGAGAAAACCGGTCACTACGCGCGCTGGCGCGAAGACTTTGCCCTGGTCAAGGAGATGGGCATCGAGTTTCTGCGCTACGGCCCGCCCTACTACCGGACGCACACCGGCCCCGGCCAGTACGACTGGGCCTTCACCGACGAAACCTTCGGCGCCCTGCGCGAGCTGGGCATCACGCCCATCGTGGACCTGTTGCACTTCGGCCTGCCCGACTGGCTGGGCAACTTCCAGAACCCGGAATTTCCGGAGCACTTCGCCGCCTATGCCCAGGCCTTCGCCGAGCGGTTTCCGGACCTACAGTTCTACACGCCCGTCAACGAAATCTTCGTCACCACCATGTTTTCAGCCCAGTACGGGTGGTGGAACGAGTGCCTGGCCAGCGACCAGGCCTTCGTGACGGCCCTCAAGCACGCCTGCCGGGCGGGTGTACTGGCCATGCAGGCCATCCTGGCCGTGCAGCCGGGCGCCACCTTCATTCAGGCCGAGTCGGCCGAGTACTTCCACCCCGAAACGCCGGCCGCGCGGCCCCAGACCGACTTTCTGAACCAGAAGCGCTTCCTGTCGCTGGATTTGACCTACGGCTACCCCGTGAGCGTGGCCATGTACGAGTACCTGCTTGAAAACGGCATGACGGACGCCGAGTACCACTGGTTCGATGACCAGCGCATCAAGGCCAAGTGCATCATGGGCATCGACTACTACCGCACCAACGAGCGCATGGTGCGCGAGGACGGCAGCACTTACCCGGCCGGCGACATATTCGGCTACTACGTCATTGCCAGGCAGTACTACGACCGCTACCGCATGCCCATCATGCACACCGAAACCAATCTGTGGGAGCCCGACTCGGTGAGTTGGCTGTGGCGGCAGTGGGCCAACGCCTACCGCCTCAAGCAGGACGGCGCTCCGCTGGTGGGCTTTACCTGGTACTCGCTGCTCGACCAGGTGGACTGGGACACAGCCCTGCGCGAAAACAACGGCCGCGTGAACCCGCTGGGCCTCTACGACCTGGACCGCAAGCAGCGGCCCGTCGGCGTGGCCTATCAGCGCCTGATTGCTCAGTGGAAAGACGTGCTCCGGGACGAGAGCTACGGCGTACACATCAATTACTAGCCCCCAGCACAGGCGGCTGTGCGGACCGGCCGGCAGCCCGCTGCTTTTTCCCGCTCCCGTCGCTACCCTACCCAAAGCCAACGCCTGGCCGCGCCCGGCTGTCCAACTACCACGCCGGACCTTTCAAAAAACAGGAACCCCGTATACAGCAAGTATTAATCAAAGCAGTCGCCATGTTCCAGTATCTAAACGAGCACACCGAAGAATTAGTGGCTATCAGGGTCACGGGCAAACTCGATCAGCATGATTATGCGAGTCTTATACCTGAGTTTGAAAACAAAATTCGTCAGTACGGTAAAATCAATCTTTATTGGGAAATGGTAGATTTTACAGGCTGGCAGCCAGAAGGTCTTTTGGAAGATCTGCAGTTTGATGCCAGGCACGCTGATGATTATAAAAAGATAGCTATGGTTGGCGATGAACGATGGGAGGAGTGGATGACAAAACTCATGAAGCCTTTCAGCAGTGCCGAAATTAAGTACTTTGATCTTTTGGAGCGGGAACAAGCGCTAAGCTGGATACAGGAAAAGAGGTTGTAGCCAAGAAAGGAACGGGATTGCTTCGGCCTTGTCCCAACTATGCAACTCTAGTTGCGTAAGACGTAGGTATTCATTCCTTTCCATCAATACTAACGCTATGGCAGACCATCCCGAAGAGCACCAGAAAATTATTGAGGCCCACGAAAAGGCCGCACACTATTTTGAGCACGCGCAGCAGCAGCACCGCGCCGCCGCCGAGCACCTGAAAAAAGGCGACCACGAAAAAGCGGCCCACCACGGCTATACGGCCTACGGGTTTGCTTCCCACGCGCAGAAGCACGCCGAAGAGGCAGCCCTGCACCACTCACACGAGCATGGCCATAACGAGCCGCTGCATTCCCATGAGCAGCGCGGGGGCCAGCAATAGACTGGCGGCGCGAAACACTTGTGGAAGAAAGCCCATCTTCATCCTGAGATGGGCTTTCTTGGCTTTACGCCCCTCATCAGGAGCGGTCTTGCTGTCTTTCTCCTTTTCGCATAAGAGAGCATCAAAAAGTGTGAGGCAGTGGGGCAGCGGAGGGCTAGGAACGCGTGATTGAGGCCCCAGTTTTACCGGCCATTATGGCTTACCAAGTTAGCTTAAGAGGCCGTTGTCTACCACTGCCTCACATTTTTTGATGCTCTCTTATGCACACCGCTAAAATCGACCTTACGCTGACGCCCACCGGCCGGCACCTGGCTTTTTCCAAAGAGATGCTGGAAGTGGCCCACATTTTCCGCCGCGTGGGCGGAGAGTCTGGGCCCTGGCAGCGGGTGGCCGTCAATGCCCGTTCGCCCTACCACGACCAGGATGTATTCGCCCCCGGTACTCAACTGGAATACTACGTGCAACACGAAAGCCAGCAGGGGGAGCGGGAAGCCCGCAGCCACCTAGTTGGCACTACAATCCAGTAAATACTGAACCAGCAGCCAGGCAGCTGCTGTTACAGGCACATGTGTGAACACCATAAACCCGCCCATAAGCTGCAACGCTTCTTCCTGTATGTACTCGCTGGAATGCTGGTCATCAGTACGCAGTTGTAGCCTCTGCCGGCGTTGCGTAAATTGGGCTTAGCACCACCCGGCTGAGCCCCGCCCCCATGCGCAACTTTCGCCTCCCTTACCACCTGCGCCCGTACTACCGCGCTGAGCTGCACGCGGCCCGCGCCGCCACTGGCCGCCACAACATGGCTGCCGCCTTCGCCCATCTCGAACGCGCCCACGTTCTGGGCCAGCGCTGGGCGCTGCCGCACACCCACACGCACCGGCTGATGCTGCGCCACGGCCTGCGCACCCGCGACGGGCGCGAAATCCTGGGCCAGTTCGTGGGCCTCATCGGCGGATTCCCGCTCTCTCTTTTTGGCCGCATTCCCACCGGCAACACCGGCGGGGCCAACGTGCCGGCGGAGCAGTCCATGCCCATCCCAGCCGATTTGCAGGCCATTCTAGCCCGGAGTGCTCCTTCCTGACCTTAACACCAAACGGGCGCTACCCGAATAACATGCGCTGCCCAACATCCGCAGACACTGGCGAAAGTGCCAAAAGCCCAGAACCCTCGCACTAACCTTTGGGGAGTTGGTGCGAGGGTTCTTGCGTAGTGGGCGGAGAAGAACTGCCATCGGAATCCCGTCGACACGACTTCAGCTGGATTGCTGATGTGATTCTATTACGCGCCTTTCTTATGCTTGTGAGGCTTTAAATCGGGGGGCTTCGGTTGATTTTCTGGAGTAACCCGCCTTCTTTCATCGGTTGTACCATCTTGTTTGTTCGGTTTTGGTCCGGGTATGGCGTGCAAAGGTATCCCTGAGTATGGATAATGAATTTCTGCCGTGGCACTAGCCCCGTGAAGCGGGCCAAAACGTTTCTTAATACGATCCATCTTAATCATCATCTTCGGCTACGTGGCCAGCGTTGAGGAGCAAATGCACTACAAGCCGTTGCGACTCCTTTTTATCTCTTAGCGGGAATTTCTGTTCCCACTATTGTGCTACCCCTACCTCCAACGTTTTTCTAATTGCTGGCCCGGCCTATACGCAAATCTTTGCGGAATTGGCCCAGGCCCTGCAACCCTACTCGCATCAACCCATCATCCCGCCCTGAGTAGCGGCCCGGTGGCTGGCCCGCCCCACTGCCGCCAACTAATTACGGGCTGGGTTCACATCGAACCAAGTGCGCCGGGAATCGCAGACCACACAACTCATTTCTACTTCGCTCATACTGCCGCCCGGTAGGACGGCTAGTACTTCCTCGTGCCGGTGCGCGGTGGGCACCTCACATTCAAAACAGTGTAGCAATTCTGTATCCTCAGCTACGTGCTGCGCGAACTCTGCTGCTGCGTTATTCATAACGGTTGGTCTGGGGGAAAATACGGGCAAGCTGCTTGGCAGCAAGCCCAAAGTTTATACGAAAGGGAAGAAAAGACGGCCCTAATTGCCGCCGTGGATAATTTTTTGTTGTAAATTGGTAACACTATTACGGTAACCTGTACCTGCCTGTAGTGTTATGAAGCCTTTTCCCCGATCCTGCGCCTATCGGCTCTGCCTGAACCTGCTGCTGCCCGTGCACCAAAAGCACCGCTTCTGTAGCACACACTGCCGGCAAGAGGCAGCCAGCTTTCACCGCCGTTACCGCGTATGCAAAGAATGCGGCGACGTGGCCTCCTACTGGCGGTATACGGGCGCGTATTGCCCGACATGTAAGCCACTGCGTCAGGCCCGGCTCGCTGCCGCCCGCGCCCTGCGCCCCAGCCTGCCGCCCATTACCTGCGCCTGGGTGTTCTGTCAAGTGTCGTTCATCCCCAACGCCAGGAACCAGAAATACTGCTGCACCAAACATTGCGCCTACGCCAATGAATCGTCCGGGGCGTCCGCCGTAGCCAGCGCCTACTACTCGGTTCCCTGCGCGGGCGGCTGTGGCCAGTGGGCTTCGCCCTATCATCCAACCTGCTACTCGTGCTTACAGGGCCAGCGTCACGGCCGCATCAACCCCTACGCGAAGGCTCCTGCCCCGGAGCTGAGCCCGGTCCCCCAACTGCGGCCCGTGTCGGTGCCGGCGCGGCCCTGGTTGCTGCCGGTGCTGGGCGTGGCAACTGGTCTGCTACTAACCGTAGGCCGTCGTCCGAGAACTTCTCTCACCTCCCATTTTCCCTCTATTTCTATGGCCTCTATTATTCGTCAAACCTTGCTCGCGGGTGCCACTTTCGCTGTCGGTTACTGGCTGGGCCGGTCTTCGCGCCCGGTTGTCCCTGAAACGAACCTGTCTGCCCCTGGCTTCCTGGAGCTGGGCTTAGCGGAACTGCCGGTGCTGGCCACCGATTTGCCCAACCACTCTATCAGTATCTCGGCGCTGAAGTATCACCTCGACCTGGCTGCTGAAGGGGAACTCGATGAGTTGTGCCTAACTACCCTACTCCCTAGCCTGAGCAATACCGACTTGCTGGCGGACTTCTTCTCAACTACGGGTAGCAGCAGCCTAGCTGCCCAAGCGCTGCAAGAGCCCCTGCTTGGCGAGTAATGGCCCTGTGGCCCGCGTGGTGGCTGACACCTTTGAGTTCTCAGCTGTAGAGCGGTCGAACACGGCTACTATCCAAGTGACGGCCGGCCGGTTCGACCTGAAGTTCTAAATTTCTTACTTTGGGTTGTTGGGTGGCTGAACTTAGCCACCCAACAACCCAGTAAGCGCTTGTTGATGGGTAAGTCGAAGAAGTTGGCTACTCCCTCCGGGCATTCGGCATCGTAATGCATGCCCTCGTGAAATAGCCACACATGGCCCCCGAGGCGGATGTTCTCCAGTAGCACGCTGGTTGGGTACCCGTACGCATCGAGCGCGGTCTTGGACCAGGCTGCCCGGCTGGTCAGAATCAAGTCGCCCGGCCACTCAGCCTGCGCGTAGTCCAGATCATCACAGACAATTTCTTCGGTGCATAGCGTATAGGTTGCGGGGCCTCCCCCAACCTGTACCAGTATATCGAGCGCAAACTGGTCGCATAGGCACTCGCTGATCTACTGGGGCGTTACTTCACGCTGCCAGCTGTAGCGTTCAACCAGCGCCTTAATTAAGGCCGTCACGGAGTTGTTGGGAGCGAACATACTATCTGGCCGTTTAATAGTACCGTTAGGCGGGCTCATTACCTTCTTCTAACGCTTGTGATTTCGGCAAGCGAACATACCCGTGTTTCAGGAATGGCTTGATCCACACCAGCTTTAAATCCGCGTTGCCTTTGCCGTACCGCTGCATCCGAAAGTGACCGGAAACCCCGAATCCTTCCGTTCGGACAATGAATTTATTCCAAGTGCTGTCAACAATCGTTAC
Source organism: Hymenobacter defluvii (assembly GCF_017589435.1). Lineage (NCBI taxonomy): Bacteria > Pseudomonadati > Bacteroidota > Cytophagia > Cytophagales > Hymenobacteraceae > Hymenobacter > Hymenobacter defluvii. The sequence continues at coordinate 44,117 of NZ_JAGETX010000009.1, read as the reverse complement.
GGGGAAGGCAGAGGCGTTATAGTGGCCCTGTTTGCGGGTGCCGTGCTTCTTCCCCGCCGCAACGTGAATAATTTCCGGCTCCGTCAGCTTTAAAAAGATCAGGCACTGGATGGCCCCGACCAACGCACTGTTAAACCCGTTGATACTCGACTCCAACGACGTGATGGCTGATTCACAATGGACGCCGGCATTATCATCGTGTCGGGTCAGCTCAATGGCTATTAAATACTCATTGCTCCAGGTGCATTTAATAACTCGGTTTGGCCCCAGCAGGAAATTATAGCAGACCATTTGGTTAGGCGGCAGAACGCGTAGTATTTCTACGTCGAAGGCTTCCCCCACTTTAATGTTGCTAACTACTTCCTGCGCGGTTTCGGTCAGCAGTAAATTATCAATATCAAGGCCCACAAAAGAGTGCCAGACGCCTTTAACAATTTCCTCCTGTATGGCCGGGTCACTATCCGGTATTTTATCCAGCCAAGACCCCGCTACAGAAGTTGCGAGCTTTCGTAGCATCGGAACGCGCTCCGGGCTTTTCAGCTCTAATCCCAAATAGTGCTTCTCGACAATGTGCATGGTAGCGGATAGTTAATAGTCCCGCCCGTTGTAACGGGCGGGACTATGGTTACTAGGCAAGTTCCAAGATACCTAACACGCTGGCATCAATGGCTATCTTCTGCTCGGGATGCAGCTTGGTTTGCCCGTGGTTGAGTTGGTAGTTAAAGCCGTTGTAGAGCAGCCAGCTTGACATAGGCACATCCAGGCGCTCGGCTTCGCCATAGGCCACGGTGGGCACGTCTACTACCATTTTCTTCGGGAACTTGGTCTTGGCCAGTACGGTCTTGGTCAACTCTTCCACCTCGGCGGGCAGCAACCGGCGCTCGGTGAGCTTCTTGAACCGCTCCAGGCGGGTATCAACCGTCAGAATCTGGTCTTTCATCATCTCGATTACCGGCCGGGGATCGAAGTTCTGGGATGCGTAGTGCTTGCGCTGGGTGGTGTACTCGGTCTGGAAGGCCATCATCCCATTCAGGCACACCAACCGCTCCCAGCCCAGGGCGTAGCTGTGTTTCAGGGAGCCGTCGTAGCTGTTGGCAATGTCGATCTTGATCTGCACCGGGTCGCCTAGCTGCACCTCGAACAGCCGGGCCTTCACCACCAGCTCGACGTAAAACTTACGATCATCAATGGCGCGGGTCTTGACTTCAATGTACTGCTCGCCGTAGATGCCGGCCAGCATATCATACGCGGGCTCCACGAGCTGCTGATTAGTCACCAGGTCGTAATCCGTGCTGCACAGGTTGATTAGCTTCTGCATCGAGGGCGCGTAGATAGCCTGGCTTTCGGGGCTCGGTAAAGGCAAAGCCCGTGAAAAGCTCTGTGGAGGACCGGCGCTCAACCGGGAAGAAAATTTCGGGGTGCTGGGCGATATCGAACATAACACAGGAGGTTTATTGGTATAGCTAAAGATAACACTATTGTTGCTAAAATACAACACTTTTAATGTATTATTTACAAATAAATAAATTATTTCGCTGTCGCAAATTTAGCAGAAAATACCGGTATAACGCTACCAAAATACAACTGATAGTACAAGGTTGTCCCTATATTTAGGTTCTGTTCAACTCCCTCTCTCCCTATATGTCAACTGCTGCTTCTGACCTTGCCTGCTGGATTCAGAACGTAACGCTGGTCGAACTTGGCGGTGACCAAGCCCTGCTAATCAACCTGCACCCGGTCGCTGAGCTGGGCGAGCGCATGGAATTACCGCTGGCCTACTTCCCCTTCTTACAACGGGCCTTGAAAACGATGGAATCGGCCTGCGGCTGGATAGTGGAAGGGGCTGGCATTACCAGTGCTATCCGGTGGCCGGAACTGGAAGAGCGGTACACGGTTTGCCAGTTGCATAACCTGTTCCACGAGCACCAACTGTTCACCCTGTTTCGCCGCTAGTACGGCTACCCTACTGCTTCTCGACGGCCTTTCGGCTTAAGCGGTGCCGGGGCGGCAGCGGGCTCACTGCCCTTGCGCTTGTATTTGCGGCCCAGCTGTTGGCTACCCGCCCGCAAGGCTTCGGTTTCTTGCTGCACCTTCTCCTGGACTTCAGCCAATACCAGTCCCATCACATACTCTAACGACTGGTCGAAATGCGCTGCTATCCGAAACAGCTGCTCCATGCTCAGCTTGGATGGATCACGCTCGCGCTCCTTTAGTGTGGTAAAGGATATCTTCATGATGGCCATTAAATCCCGGTCGGTATAGCGGGACTTGTGCCGAATCAATTCTTTGAACGTCGTAATCTCGGTAGTGCTGGCGGTGGTGGTGGGGCTCATGACAATTTATATATGATTAATTGTTGATTTGTATATAGAAAAAGACCGCTAAAGCTTTCTTTTAATACGCTCAATTTACGCGGTTTGTTACCTATTAACAACATTTTAAATGTATTTTTTACAAGATATAGTAATGCGTCTGGCTCCCTTTTTCTTCCCTTTTGTTTGGTTTTGGCTTTCCGTCGTTTATGCCCGCTGTGGCTCGCTCTCGCGTCGGATAGTGTAGCACCTAAGCCTAGCCCCCGATAGGCTTACTAGCCCGCGTTTGCGGGTGAATTCCGGGGGGATAGTTGCTGCCTCAACTCTCTCTGGGTAGATTCCTAGTCCGAGTTGGCAGTAAAGCAGGACGAACGCTTACGCGGCAGACCCTTCAGTTACTTCAGAAACGCTGCTACGCTGGCGTTGCTTTCTGACCTAGTGGCGCGGCCCGCCCCCTGCTGAAGATTCCCCCTGCGTGCGTTTCGTGCCCTTCCTGGCCCTGTTCGTCGGGGTCGCCCTGCCGAGTGAACGACACCCTAAAAGCTTGTCTTTTGGCTGATCTGCTCATTTTGAACCGTCCGTTTCTAATACTTTTTTCTCTTCTTTTCCAATACTATAAGGAGTACGGTCAGGCAAAACCAACCTGCGGTCAGGCAAAACCAACCTTGTTGGTCAGGCAAAACCAACCTGTAGTCAGGCAAAACCAACCGTGAATCAGGCAAAACCAACCTCGGGTCAGGTAAAACCAACCTTAAATCAAGTAAAACCAACGTTTGGTCAGGCAAAACCAACTTAAGTAGAAAGCATAAAAAAGTCTATCCCGCAATTATGCAGAATAGACTTTTTTATACCTCTTATGTTTACTGATTATCAGCTCTTTAACTGGTTTTATGCCTGCAATTTCAGGCTTCCTTGATAGGCTTTCCGAAGCAGGGTGACGCTATAGGGACTCTGGCTGCGCTTGATACCACTTTGAAGTAAAACCGGCCCACGAGCAGTCGGGGTAATCTCGACGGTGAAGGGCAACTCGCCCAGCTCGCAGACCCGTTGGCACCACTGGCGGAGATCATTGGCCATGTGCTTGTAGTTGCTGCGCAAGTCAACTCCGGCCACGATGGCTAACGCTTGAAAAGTCTCGCTAACCTGCGCTAAGTTGTGCTTCTCCGCATTGGCACTACCCCAGGTATAGATCAAGCGGAGGTAGAGCATGCGACCTACTGGCCAGTTTCGGCCGCGTGGCTCGTTTTCAGTGCCCGGTGTGCGGATAGCGCAATACCTATCGAGGTTGATTGCCTGGGGCCGCAGATGGTTGTTCCAGATCCATTCCCTGGCAATCGAGAATTGAATTTGGGATAAGGTGTTCCGTCCCCGTTTAACTTCGATACTGGTGAAGAGCTGAAGGAAGTCCGTGCGGCGGGCCACCCCCCGGTTCTGGTCGGCTATGTCATAGCCATACTTGAAGGATAGGTTGCGGGCGCCCATGGCATATAGCGCGGCCTCCAGTACGGTTTTACCGTGATCCGCAACATCATCCCTGGCATCCCCGAAAATCCGTTGGATGGCCGCTGGTGTCGGCTTGTGCAGCAAGTGGGACTTGCTGTGGCCAAACTCATTGTAAAAGTCGTTGGCAAAGAACTGAATGGATTTGTTTTGGTGAAACTCCCCCAGGTTCTTCCGGTAATTGGGGTCGTGGCTGTGTTTGGCCACGTATAGCAGCAAGTCCAGCGCGAATCCGTAATACGGACCATACTTGCGCACCACATGGGGAGTCCGACAAATGTTGGAATCCAAGTAGACAGGGTATATATTTGTCATGTCAATCTCAAAGCTTAACGGGAGTTACTGTTTGCCGCAGTACTCCCGTTTTTTTGTGTCGGGGAAGCAGAAGAGTAGAGATAATGATTCAGTTAGTGCTCAGGGGACACTAGTTACTCAAGTGCCCCGAAGATACACTGAATGTTTTGTTTTGGTAACACGCACCGGTATTCAATTGAACTGCAGCTTGGTACCGTCAAAACGAAAACAAGGAGGCTAATGCCTCCTTGGTGCTGTAGTTACAGAGATACCCCTCACTAGGCTTAGTCCTGCTGTTTGGTTTTGGTCGAACGGGTGGTGGCCTTAACGCCACCTTTTTTGCCGGACACTTTCTTGGCAGGCGCTTTCTTGGCGGAAGCTTTCGCTTTCGATTTTGCTTTCGCCTTCGCTTCTAGGTTACTGGCTTTCAAAGCAGCATCGGCCGCTTCCTGTTTCGCTCTCACTGCCGCTTGTTCAGCGGCTTCCGCCCGGATAAACTCGAATAAGTCGCTTACTTCAAGACCCAGCTGCTGGGCCAGCGTAATGATCTCGTCCACTCGCAGCTTACCAGGTGCTTCTAAGTGACTCTTGATCGTGCGCACGTTGATGCCCAGCAGCTTCACTAAAGTAGTTAAGCGAAGCGGGCTCTGTTCAACTAATTCTAACAGACTACCAGCTTCTATCTCAGCTTCGCGGGGGAACCCCAGACGCTCTGGGTTCTTTGGCGGAACTAACACTCGAAAAGTTCTAGGCTGTAACATGATTAGAGTAAATGATGATGCAAATAGGCTTAGGCAAGCCGTTAAGTATAATGGCCGGTGTGAAGAGCGCATTATAGTAGCAAGGAGCGGGTATGGGGCGGGGTGCCCTAGCGGGCGGGTACGGGCAATTCAAGCATTAAGCTTCCTGTCGCTCAGAATTAATCCGTACGGTTGGCATACGGCCGGACTGGTGAACCTCTCCGACAACGGTATTAATAACCTCATCGAGCGGTATATTAAGCAAAGCAGACACGCGGAACAGCTCTTCAATTGTGAGCTTTTCCGGGAAGAATTCCCGGTCCTGAATTGATCGGTACGCTAGTTTAAGTCCCATCATCAACGTTCGCTCCGTAGGGTTTTTAGCCCGGAGCATCTTGCTGAACGGTCCCTCGGGCTTTTCCTTGTCGCCCTTCTTTTTGGGGGTTTGGTCCATACGAAAAATTAAGATTGTGGAATATTAGCAGCCAATATAGCAAAGCCTGAAACCAGAAGTCCTATGTATCTGAATTCTGTTGCTTAACGGTAACGCCTTTAGAGTACAAATCTAAACGGTTAATTGAATTAAGCTCGGCTATAAAAGAATGATGATATTCCCTGACGAAATAGGTTTGTTCATTTACTTCCTGGACAAGTTGCCGGCCGTTGGGTAAGTGCTCCAGTACAGTGAGATTCTTGCCCATTTGCACCTGCTCCCAGGGGGAGCCAATCGAGTTTAACTGTTCTAAAAAACTACTGGACTCAATTTGTCCCTCCACTGTACCATGATCTAAAAGCCACCAACTGGCCCCTTGCCCGGTGTCCTCTCCCACTGCTGCTATTATTTCAGGTCGCCATGGCTGCAACAGTCGAACCAGCACTTGTAATGCAGGAAATTGCTGCTCTCCCTGTGGCCGCTCTGCTGGCAGGTAGAAAGACCCCGATAGATTAACCTTCCGCAAGTTGGTCAGTTGGTTGGTGAATTGCCATATACGTACTTGATTGGGTACTAGGCTATCTACTGAAGCAGTCTCTAAGACGAAATAATCGGGCAATCTAAATGCCAGTACCCGAATTGATAGTAGTGCTCCTTCACCCAGAGCGGATCACCTACCCGACCGCAGGGGCAAAAGCCGCAAAACTCCCCGTCAACCGTCTCCCACAGCCATTTGCCCACGTGAGCCGGCAAGCAGAAAGCAGCCAAGCATTCACTGGGCGGTTCGCTTGGGATGGGGGGCGTTAGTAGAAGGTGGGGTGTTGTTAAACAACTAGGGAAAAACCGCCGACTCGGTGACTAAATAGCTCGAATGCTATTGATAAGGCACAAATGAGCCATAAGAGTAGTGAGGAACGATAGTTTTACACGCCCCTTAATGCCATCAAAGGAGAATAGCGAAAACGAACGTTAAGACTATCGCTTTGCCTCTGGATATAGGTAATATATTGTTATCCAGTATATTAAATGTGAAATTTGGGCAGCTGCGCTCCTGAGTCGGAGGTTTTGCCCTATTTGTTTAACAACGCCCATTGTTGAAAGAGCAACCGCAGTTGGCCTATCGGTACTTCCCCACCGCCAATGACCCTGCACCAGCTAAGAAAGGGCAGAAATGAGTAAGGAAACGTCTCTAATTCAGCCCTTAACCAGCGTTTACCGCGTCATTTTACGTTCTGGAAACGGTGAATTACAAGATGTAAAATACTTGTTTTATACTAGAATATGAGCAGTTTACGAATTAAAAATCAGTTCTTCTTCGACTTGGAATCTATCAAATAAGTAATGGCTTGCTGAAGCGCAACATCCTGTTGCTGGCGAATAGCCGCGAGCGAGGGGTGGACTTCAATGTCTGGGGGTATTCCTTCTCCCTGATAGGGCTGCCCATCCCGGTTGCGCACCAGCCGCCCCGTCCAACTTAAGCGGAAATGATGGCCAATGCTGGCAAAGTTCATTTCGCCGTTGGTCCCGCCCGTCGATTGCCCCAGTAGCAGGCCTAAGTGATAGTGGCGAATGAGTTCTACCAGCGTTTCGCCGTAGCTAAAGGTATCAGGACCAATCAGAAAGACGGTGCGGGTAGCTAGATGAGGTGCGCGAGCGGCTGTGACGCTGCGCACCGAATCATAGGTGGCGGCAGTAAAATCAGGCGCCTGCAAGACGGGGGTAGCAAACCAGTCGGAGTGTACGGCCGCCTTCGTCCAGTGCGCGAGGGCAGCCTGCATCCCGTAGGCCGGCCGCTGCCGTAGGTCGACAATCAGACCCCGCGCTTGCTGCAAAGCGGGGAGTTGCCGCACAAAATCCGCATACTGGAGGCGGGCCGCATCCAGGTACACTAGGCTATCCGCTAGGAACCGAAACGCCCCCGCCCGGCTAGGCGGTAGGCGCAACTGCCGAAAGGCGGCCGGGTGGCTCTGTAGCGCTTCCCCCGTGCGCACGGTGAGTTGAACCGTGGCGGTCGGCTGCCAGAAGTAGCGCAGTAACTGGTGGACGACCAGTTGGCGCGCCATCGCGTCATTCACGGCGCTGGTCTGACGCTGCAAGCTGTCCAACACCTGCTTAATGGGCTGCCCATTGACTTGCTCCAAGGTGCTGCCTAGGGGAAAAGTAGCGGCCCATTTTCCGTGTGCGCGGGCTACGACGGTGCGGCCATCAGCCAGTAACTCAAAGGCCAAGGCAAAGTCGGGGGGCGTGATGTAGAGTCCCGTGCGGGTCCGTCTGGCTATCTGGACGTGCCGGTCCCCCAAGCGAGCAACCATCTGCTGGCAGGCGACCAGTAGCGCTTGGTCCGTCTGGGCGGCGTTGGCGGCGAGCAGTCCCACTTGCAGCGCCGCTGGCCAGTCGACCTGTTGCAGCTGCTCCCGGTAAGGATAAAATTGTTGCAGCACATTCCAGGTCTGCATCAGCACCGCAAGGCGCTGCGCCTGTTGGGCCACTTGGAAACGGCGGCTACGCTGGCCAAACGCGATGGGGGCATACGCTTGGGCAGCAGGAAGCACCAACGGGATGGTAGCCGCCGCGGCATGACTAAGCGGCAGGGTATAGGTGGCCGGCAACGGGGCCGTGGCCGAGGAGGCCACCACCAAGCGGCTCGTGAAGGGCAGGTGCGCCAGGCGCATCAGGACCGGTACTAGCCCTAGCCCCTGCTTATCCAGGTTGAGGCTATGATGTTCCCATCGATAGGACAGCTCGGCGGCTGGGGGAGTGCGGGCGGGTGTGTTCCCAGGCCGCTGAATCACCACGCCGGGCGCAACGGCAGCAAAGGTCCGTCGGAGGGTATCGACAAAAGCCTCGGGTGTTGGCGCGTGAAGCAGTGGCGGAATAGCCGCGACATAAAACGCCTGCCAGTCCGCCCGACTCGTCGCTTGATTGGGATAAAAATACCGGATGCTGCCGGCCAAGCGCGTAAACAGCACCAGGTGCTGAAGCTGTTGCGGCGTGAGCGGACGAGCCGGCTGAGCCGGTACTGGTAACGTCCGGCTGGCAGCAGCTATGCTCCAGAAAAGACCCCAGATAAAGAGAAGGAAGCGCATCAGGCCCACAAAAAGTACTGATCAGTAGATGCCTAATGACCTACTTAGGTTGCTTAGCCCATTTACCTTCACAGATTATCTGAAGCGGTTATCATAGAATAATTCTACAATAAGGGGCTTAACTTAGACAACCAAGAACGCTAATTTTCCAAGAGTTGTCTGAGAAGTCGTTTTTATGTTAAATAAGGCCCGATAAAAGTAAATGTATCGATTCTTGTAAAACCTGAAATGAGTTATACGACCATTTGAATGAACGTCCATACAGCTCATAATCAGTATCTTCATCTTTTCACCTTATTCTCTAGTTATGAAACCCACCCCCATGTTCCTGCTGGGCATGATGCTAGTGGCCCTATCCGGTCCTGCTTCCGCTCAAACAACGCCAACGCCTGCACCGAACGCCCTCCCGGAGAAAAGAGTCCCTCCCCCCAAAAGGGCCGCCGCGCCACCGCGCACGACGTCGGTGTCGGCCGTGAAACTAGACACCACTGCCTTTCGTCGCGCCGGACGCCCTGCTGATGGCATCCTACTGCGCGCCCGGGATATCCCCTCGAAAAAGAAAAACTAACGGAAGAGGTCGTTCGAGCATCCGCTGGTATAGGGCACGATAAGGCCCCGTTAGCGGACCCTGTTGGCCACAAGTCAGGTATTTTCTACGCAATATGGAATTTAATTCCGGATTGCGTATGTTTACTGCATGGCCATGCTAGTCATCGAGGAAAAGACTATCACCAGCTACGGCCGCAAGAATGCCCAGGCGCGGGAAGCCCTAAAGGTGTGGTTTGCCCAGGTGCAGCTCTGCACCTGGGCAAACCACAACGACCTGCTGGCGGACTTCGCCACGGCGGATTACATCGGCCAGGGCCGCTACGTGTTTGACATCAAGGGCAACCACTATCGCCTCGTGGCCCAGGTATTGTTTTCCCTCAAAACCGTAGATATCCGGCGCATCATGACCCACGCCGAGTACAGCAAGCTCAGTAAAAAGCAGTTGCAGGACCTGTGAGGTCGACTTTCTTCCCTTTTGTTTTAACTCCCAAAACTGTGACCCTGACCACCGAAGCCGAGCACAAAGCCGCCGTGAAGGAATTCCGGACGCTGGCCACCGACGAAGAAGCTAACTATGCCCAGCTGCTGGTGCTACGCGACGCCATCCACGCCTTTGAGGAGGCGAACGGCCACAACCCCGGGCCCCCGACCACCGTGGCCGGCCGGCTGCAGGTGGAGATGTTCAAGCGCCAGCTGAAGCAGAAGCAACTCGCGCAGCTGCTGGAGGTGGGCGAGTCGCGCCTGAGCGAGGTGCTGCGCGGCCGACGCCCGGCCAACGTCGACTTTCTGCGCCGGATGTACCAGAAGTTGGGCATTCCAGCCGCAGAAGTTTTAGAGTTAACGGCTTAGCTACCTATTGCTAGGGGTCTTCCATCAGGTAAGACCCCTGGGGTGGTCTAGCGGGCACGGACAGTGAGCGAGGCTAGGTGCTTCAAGTGGTCCGCCTCCATTTGATGGGGCGAACGGTAGCCCCAGGCGGAATGGCGACGAACAAGATTGATGTAGGGGTCGCGGTGATCAAACGGTAGTTGAACCGCCGTCTTTAATATAAAGGGGCTACGCTTGCTTTTCTGCTGTTGACTTAAACTAGATAAAAGCCAGAAAGCAGCCGAGCTGACAAGGTGGCCGGGTCCTGGGAAAAGCTGATTAACATAAGATGGCATCTCGGACACGCCTTGGAAAAGCAATGATTTTCGGTCTGCCCAGCCGCTGCGCCCGACGTGGTACTTTACCATAATCGTATCGCTTATTCTCCACTTAATCCGGAAGCTCATCGGGCAAGGGAGACCGAACGTATCGCTGCAAGCCAGGTTCACAAGTGCCGTGTTGCGTAAAATGAAGGCGAGCTTGTTCTAAACTGAGCTTGTTTGCCCCACCGGCATAAGTTGGGTCATGTAGTTGCACGCTGTCATCTTCCCAATAACACACTGGGCAGATATCGAAACTGCCAGCCGGTGGAGCATCCAGCGTATAGAACCCACAGCAAGGGCATGGGTAACTGCCATAACGGTTGGCTTTCATGGCCTAAAAGGTAGAGCTATAAGCTCGCTTAATCGGTGGTTTAAATAAGACAGCAAGTCTTTTACGTGTTGTAAACGACCATGTGCAGCATGTAAACAGGCTATAACCTTTAGCAAAGGGTCTTCTTTAAATGTTATAAACCTGATTTAAACATTTCATTGATTGAGGTGGTCTAGTGAAAACAGTGAGGTGGTCGAGTAAAAACAGACAGTGGCAAGTCTTACCTTCCACTGCCCATGCCCGATAAAACACATTCAAGCGGTTCGCCGCTGACTCACAAAAAATACACGCCCGCCTTTCAAGCCGAGTGCGTGCGCCAAGTGGCGGCCGGAGCCCGGTAAACCGATGTGGCCCGTGCCCAGAGTCTGTCGCCTGCCCTGTTAGGCCGCTGGCAGCGCCAGGCGCCAGGCGAAGCGGGTCGCCGAGGCAGGGGCTAGGGCTGCCCAACCGGCCAGGCATCGGTACAGGGGCTCGGCTTCAGCCGCTGCCGGAGTTGCGCTTCGGCAAAAGCGGCGGGGACCACGGCCATCGTTAACGTGCTCATCAGCCACGAGACGTCGGTCTGCACATAATACGTGGCCCCGGCTTGGGCCGGAAAGCGCAGGACCCGCTCGCGTTGCACGGGCCAGAGAGCCCCCACCACGTGCGAGCGCAACGTCACCATCCCAGCGGGAACGGAGGTGGTGACGTAGCGGCCGTTGCGGAGGCGACAGAGCGCTGGGCGATCCTGCCAGAGCAGAAAGGACATGGGCAAGCCCGTGAAGGCATAGGGGCGGTACACGACGAGGCGAGCGGTCGCCGTTTGGGCCGCCACCGTAGCCGGCCAGCCGATCAGGGTTGAAAGGAGTCCCAGCGTTCCGATCCTGCTACTCCACTGCTTCGTCCTCATAGCGCCAGAACGAATGACGGGACGCTTTCTTATCTGCCTGTGGGCCTTTTTATCGCCTCGCAGGGAGAATAAGGCCGCGCTACGCTACCGTATTGCCGGATCAGTGCACTGCCACCAGGCCCTTGGTAAATGCCGGCTTACCCCAGGGCGGCGTCATACGATTACCCGTTGGCTGTCGTTGGCTGTCGTAGTCCTTATCCTAGCTTAGCCCTATGCCCCCACGCTATACGTGCTTTCAACGATCGATTCTTGCCAGCCTCTTGCTGCTTTTAGTCGGCTGTATCGACCAAATCAGTGCTGATTTGCCCGCGCCCCCCAACGTACTGGTGGTGAATTCCATTCTCATGCCCGACAGCATATTCCGGGTGCAGGTCAGCCGCGTCACCAGTACGGTGGACTCTGCTGCGCGCCTGGTGTCTTCGGCCCGGGTGTACCTGCTGACTCCTGGTCGGGGAGAAGAGTTGCTGCGCAACCAGGGGCGGGGCCTGTATGCCAGCCCCAACAGACCCGTCAGTGGGGTACCCTACACCCTGCGGGCCGAAGCCGACGGCTACCCGGCCGCCAGCGCCACGGACACGGTACCCGCCGCGGTGCCTATCCGGGAGGCTTGGCATTCTTACCCCACGGGGACGGATCGCAACAACGAGTTGCTGGGCACCATCGTCGTGCGTTTCGAGGACCCGGCGCAAACCGCTAATTTTTACGAAATCACCGCCTACCAGCAACAGTCCCTGGGGCAAGGCCAAGGGTATAACCGGAGTCAGGACTTTGCGCTGGATGCGCGCGGCAACGCCGCGCTGGCGGCGGAAGGCGACGCGGCGTTTAACCCCGGGTCGCTGGTCTTCTCGGATAAGCTCTTCAACGGCCAGGCGTTTGAGCTGCGGGCCTCGTTTGCGCCGTTTGGCCGCACCGGGGGGGGCATCCGCAACGGGCTGCCCGTAGGTCCCAGCGTATCGGGTGAGGTGTACGTGGTGCTGCGCTCGGTCAGCCGCGCCTATTATCAGTACCGCAAGAGCTGGACCCGGCACTTCTATAACCAAGGCACGAAGGGTCCGGGCGGCGACGTAAACCAGCTGCTGTTCCTGGGTGACCCCACCCGGATGTACTCCAACGTGGACAGCGGGTACGGGGTGGTCGTGGGCCACGCGCAAGAGGTGAGAATAGTACCAGTTCGCTGATAGCCGGATGATGCATCAGATTATTTACGCGGCATCCTTTGCCGCCGCTGCCTTTCTGTGGCTGGCGGACCCGCCAACGGTGCAAGCCCAGGCCCCCAGTGGCCGCGTCACGTTTAGCGGCACGGTGCAGGACGCCCGCACCGGTGAGAAACTGCCGGGGGCGGCCGTGTACACGGCCGGTGGCCAGGTCGGCACGACGACCAACGCGGCCGGCTTTTACTCGCTGACCCTGCCGGCGCAGGATTCGGTGCGCCTGACGGCCAGCTACCTGGGGTACGGGCGAATCACCGTCGTACTGGCCGGCCGTCAAACGACGACCTACGTCTTTTCCCTGGTTACCCGCAACGAGTTGAGCGAGGTACGGGTGAGCGGCGCAGCCGCTGTGCCGCTGGAGCGCCGCGTGGAGATGAGCACCCTCCAGATTCCGGTCGCGCAACTGCGGCAACTGCCGGCGTTGCTGGGCGAACCCGACGTGCTGCGGGCGTTCCAGCTCATGCCCGGCGTGCAGGCCGGCCGCGAGGGCAGCGGCGCGCTTTACGTGCGCGGGGGCTCCCCGGACCAAAACCTGACGCTGCTCGACGACGTGCCCCTCTACTACGTCAGCCACGTCGGCGGCTTCCTGTCCGTGTTCGATGCCCATGCCATCAGCGACGTGCGCCTCATCAAGGGCGGCTTCCCGGCCCGCTACGGGGGGCGGCTCTCGTCGGTACTGGATGTGCGCCTGAAGGAGGGCAACCAAGAAAAATTGAGCGGCAACGCGGGCGTGGGCGTGCTGGCCACCCATTTCACGCTGGAAGGGCCACTGAAGAAGGGCAAAACCACCTTCCTCGTTTCGGCCCGGCGGGGCAACCTGGACTTGTTTTCCCGGGTGGCCAGCCGGCTTTCCTCCGGGGGCAACAGCGTCGTCGGGTATTCCTTCTACGATGCCAGTGCCAAGGTCAGCCACCAGCTCACGCCCCGCGACCAGCTCTTTGCTGCCGTGTACCTGGGCGGCGACCGGCTGTTTGTGACGCAGAAGCCGCAACCCATCGCCGGCCCGCAGGGCGAGCTGCGCTACCAGAACGCCAGTAATTTGCGCTACGGCAACGCCCTGGCTTCGCTACGCTGGAACCGAACCCTTACCCCCCAGTTGTTCGGCCACGCGACGCTGGCGGCGACTCGTTTTCGCTACGCCAACGAGCAAACCTTTGAGCTGGAAGACCGCTCGCCGACCGGTCAGCTGAGCGAGGACAGCCGCGCACGTTTCATCTCCAGCGTGCAGGACGTGCTGGTGAAGGCCGATTTTGACTACTACCCCAGCCCAGCCCATCAACTACGATTCGGGGCGACGGCCGTGCAGCACGCCTTCACCCCCGGCAGCAACTTCTTCACGAGCCGCACCCCGGTGGCAGCGCTCGATACGACGTTCGGTTCCCAGCGCGTGGGCGCCCAGGAAGTAGCCCTCTACGGCGAGGATGAACTCCGGCTGACCGCCCGACTCTCGGCCAACCTGGGTTTGCGGGCCGTGCGCTACTGGGTCGAGGGGCAGGGTTTCGGCGGCGTGCAGCCCCGGGTGCTGGCTACGTACCGGGTGGGCGAACACACCGCCGTGAAAGCCTCGTATGCGAGCATGCAGCAGTACCTGCACCTGCTCTCCAACAATGGGGCCGGCCTGCCCACGGACCTGTGGGTGCCCGCTACCCGGCGGGTGGCGCCGCAGCGGGCCCGGCAGGTGGCGTTGGGCGTGGCCCGCACGCTCCCCGCGTGGGGGCTGGAAGTCAGCGTGGAAGCCTTCCAGAAGTCGATGCGCGAGCTGATCGAGTTTCGCGAGGGCGCAACCTTCTACAACAGCTCCCAGAACTGGCAGGACAAAGTCGTGACCGGGGGCCGGGGCCAGGTGCGGGGGCTGGAAGTGCTGGTGCAACGCAAGACGGGCCGCCTCACCGGGTGGGTGGGCTACACGCTGGCCCGCAACGAGCGGCAGTTTGACCAACTCAACCAAGGCCAGTGGTACCCTTACAAGTATGACCGCCGCCACGATGCGTCCGTGGTGCTCATCTACCAGGTGCGGCCCCATATCACCCTCTCGGCAACGTGGACGTACGGCACCGGCAATGCCCTGACCCTGGCCCAGGGCAACTACAACGTCATCGACCAGAGCTACGGGCTGATCGCCGGAACCGCGTCGGACCGTTACCTCTACCCCGAGGCCGAGGTGTATGGCGACAAAAACAGCTACCGGATGCGGGCCTACCACCGCCTGGACCTGGGCGCGACCTTTACCAAGTCCGTCAAGCACGGGGAACGAATCTGGCGGGTGGGTGCCTACAATGCCTACAGCCGGCACAACCCGTACTACATCTACTATAGCGCCGGCAAGAACGACAGCTACTTCACGAAGGGGCAGCGGCGGCTCTATCAGCTGAGTTTGTTTCCCATCCTGCCAGCCATCAGCTACGAACGCAGCTTCTGAGCATGGTGGCCATTGGCCAGTAAGGTGGCCACCAAGACTGGTTGGCACCTGTTCCAACAGGCAGTAGGCTTAGCGTAATCCTATGTTTGCAGCGGGCTTACATTCAGGTGCTGACAGTGACAGGGAGGAGTAAGGTTGATTAGAGTAAAGGGCCTATTTGCAGCCCGTTTTATCCCCCCGCTGCTATAAGAAGGCCGCATTGCAACCTTTGTCAGGAGCCAGGGCTCCAGTAATAGAATATTTAATTTCCGCTCCGATGATTCGCCTCAGCACCCTGCTGCCCGCCGCGCTGGCCTCTTCTTTTCTCCTGGTTTCCTGCGCCAAGCAGGAGGCGGGCCCCGACAAGGGTTGCAGCGAACTGCTGGCCGTGCCGGTGAGTGCCCACGGCCTAAGCAGCGCCGAGGTGGCAACCATCAACGGCCTGTTCGTTCGCAACCGCCTCGATAGCCGCAACCTCCGCTACGTGCGCTACGTGCGCGAATCAGTGCAAACCTATTTTCCGCCTTATGCCAGCTTCGACTCACAGGTAGTGACGGTGGAGCAATACACCAACGGGTTGCGCATCTTTACGAGCCAAACAATTTTCGCATTTAAAAACGGGTCGTTCAACTTCCAAAACGGGCAGCTTAGCAGCGGCACCAGTCTTAGTACCTCGCCCATGCTCAGCGCCGGGCAGGTGCGCGACCTTTTTCAGGCCACCATCACTGAGTTCGATGCCGACCGCTTGAAAGAAGTGCAGCGCCAGTGCGTGAGTGCCGAGTTTGGATATTATAACTTGAACGCGGGTATCAGCTACGCCCCTGAAAAGCTGGTCAAAGCTTGGCGGGTGAGCCTGAAAAATCAGGAGTATCCATTTGCTTACTATCAGGACGAGGCCGGTCAGCTGATTTACTACGACAACGGTATTCGCACGTTCCGCTAGTGGCCAGGCGCTTTTGCGGGGAACAGGCCGCAAAATCCGCGGAATTCCCTGCTATCTATATTGTTTGTCGGCCTTGATTAAAAGTTTGGTCCAAAAGTCGCATTTGCCGGACGACTAGAGTAGTAACGGAAAACAACAGTAGGACGCTTACCGTGTAAATCCGCCCGATTGGAAGAAGTAGGAGGCAGGGAATTACTATCGGCCGCGCTGGATACTAGTGGCCTTGGTTAAAAGTTTGGTACGGATGTTACATTGCCCGCCCGCCTACCCGAATCAGAGTATCAGAAAGTCGCTAGATGCGCCTATCGGATACTTTGATCATGTCTATGTGTTTTGGGTACCGCATTTTGCCCTGCTAGCAGCCACCGGGAAGTAGTGAACAATCGGTACCTGAAACGCCCTTTTTCGTTTCTTTACCTTGATAATCAAGGCGATAAATGGTAGCAATGTAACATTTGTACCAAATTTTTAATCAAAGCCGTAGTTCCAGGACGTGGGTCTGGTTTCTCTTACTGATGCCCTCAACACCCCCTCTGCCCAAGGCCGGCTTGTAGTTAGTAGCGCGTCTACAAGCCCAGGAACTTGGCAGCATTGAAGCGCTTGACATCCTCTAGGCGGGCGTAGCGCTCGATCATGGCGTCGGTCTTCTGCTTGGTCTGGTTCTTAATGGCCTTGTTCGACTGCCCGGCCTCCACGGCAATAGTGACAAAGGAGGCGCGCAGCGAGTGCGCCGTGTACTGCGCGCCCAGGTGCTGCTGCACGAGCTTGTTGGCGCTGATGTCGGAGAGGCGAAAGGCGGAGGGTTGCGACACTTGCTTGGGTACCCGTTTTAAGGAAACGAACAACGGCCCCGTATCGCGTCCCAGCACGTCCACCCAGGCCTGCACGGAGCGGACGGGGCAGTAGCGGTCATCTGGGGCGTAGAAGACCGCTTTATCTTCGACCTCGCCGTACTGGTTGGTCTTGCTCTTGTCCAGGTGGATCAGCAGCGCTTGCGGGGTAAGCTCCAGGTGTTCCACGTTCAGGGCCACCAACTCGGAGCGGCGGAAGGCGCCAGCAAAGCCCAGTAGCAGCAGGGCGCGGTCACGCAGCCCGGCCGGGGCAGTCAGATCCAGTGTGTCAATCGCCCACTTGAGCTCGTCGACCGTGAAGGCGGGGGCTTGCCGTTGCCGCTTGCCCAACACGCGGGTGATACCCTCGAGCACGACGGCCAACTGCTTGGAGTCCGTGGGGGTTTGGTAGCCAGCCAGCTCGTGCGCTTTGGCAATGGCGGAGAGGTGGCGGCGGATGGTGGCTAGCTTGCGGGGCTGGTCAGCCAGATGCGTCACGTACTGGGCCACGGTCGTGACGGCGGCGGGCAGGTGCTCCAGCTCGCGCTCTTGGCAGTACTGCTCGAAGGTGCGCAGGTCGGCCGCGTACGCGCGGCGTGTGTTGGCCGCACCGGCCAAGCCGACTTCGACGTAACGGGCCACCGCATCGGAGACGGAGGACAAGCCCGCGGGCAACATCGCGGAGACTGGAATCAACTCGCTCATGGCAGAAAAAATAGCGCGCTTCCTTGTACCTATATAATATAGGAGTAGCGCGACGCGAAAAGGCGAAAAAAGTACGCCTTACAAAGATACTACACTTGGTTATGATAATTTACTTTTCGATACCGTTCAATTATTAGAAATAAGGTACGATAATTAAGACTTATCGAACCTTATCATTTTTTCGTAAGTTTCCACCAAAATCGTCTCGCCACTCCTATATATATAGGTCGCATGAAACAGCTGCCCGCTCCCTCGGCTCCGAAGACCTCTAGTCTGTCGTTGGTCGACCTCACCGAGCACACGGCCAAGTATGTGGCGGCCGGTTTGTCGGGCGCACCCAACACAGCCAAGGCTTACGCTGGCGACTTGAAGCGCTTCGGCGCGTGGTGCCAAGAACATGCGTTGGAGCCGCTACCGGCGTCGGTCGATACGCTCGCCGGCTTCATCACCCACTTGGCGGAATCGGGCAAAAAGGTGGCCACCATCCAGCGCCACTGCGCGGCCATCTCCAAGGCCCATGCTTTGAAGGGACTGGACTCGCCTACCGATGACAAGAAGTTCAAAGTACTGCTCGAAGGCATCAGTCGCCTGAAGGGCGTGCGCCAGAAACAAGCGCCGGCTTTTACGCTGGCCACCTTCAAACGCACGGTAAAAAGCATGGATGCGACGAGCTTATTTGGGTTGCGTGACCGAGTAATTCTGCTGCTGGGTTTTACCGGCGCCTTCCGCCGCTCGGAACTGGCGGCGCTGAATATCGAAGACCTTTCCTTCTCGGAGGAAGGACTCATTGTCAACCTCACGAAGAGTAAGACCAACCAACTGGGCGCGGCCGAAGAGAAGGCCATCTTCTATTCCCCCGAGTTCAAACTCTGCCCCATCCGTACCCTGCAGGCGTGGTTGCAGCGGCTGAATCGCACGGAGGGACCCGTGTTTGTGTCCTTCCGTAAAGGCGGACGACTCACCGAGCGGCGCCTGACGGACCATCATTTGAACCTGATCGTGCAGCGGTACCTAGGCGCGAAGTTCTCGGCCCACTCGTTGCGGGCCTCGTTTGTCACAGTAGCCAAGCTGGCGGGGGCGGATGATTCGGAGGTGATGAATCAGACCAAGCATAAGACCTCCGAGATGATCCGCCGCTACACCCGCCTCGATAACGTACGCCAGCACAATGCCGCCCAGAAGCTGGGCTTGTAACAACTAAAAAGATTTAGATGTACCATAATTAAGCGTAGCAAAGGCTTTGCCCCGCTTTGTCCTACCTAGTGGTGACGAGCGACGGTGCAGGGAGCAGGAACCTTCAGATGGTCGGCGTGTTATTCTACTATGTCTGACTCTACCAAACGCTCGCGGGTGCGTAAACCCGCGGAATCACCCGCTCCCTCCCTGTCACCGGCCGAACACCTGGCGGCGCTACAGGCCCGCGAGGTGGGCAAGACCATCATGTACCACGTGGATGCGTGGGGCCATGTGGAAACCCGCTTTGTGCGCTCGCAGAACGTGGACACTTGGCTGGCCAAAGGTTTCTTCGTGCGCTAACCCGGCACAGACCTAGCATATAGTTGAAAGCTCCGTCAATAGGCGAAGCTTTTTCATTACCCACAACAAGCCAGCGGTAGACGAGCGGTGCTTAAGTCCCATGTTACAGCTTGAGGACCACCCTCCTTAGTATGTAACTTTTATAGCAAAGCGCTTCGAAGGGCGCTTTTCGCAGCTGATATTTCGACAATACCCCGATCCGATCACGCTCGACACCTTAACGACATGTTAGCTTTTTTGAAGCAGCAAGGAATAGAGAGTACGCTACCCTCTTTTGAACACCGCTGCAGAAAGCCAGTACTTGTTGCTTTATTGCAACATGTAGGCAGGGCAACAGCAAGGCAACAGCAGGGTTCAACAGTGAGCCTACCTCCTTGCGTCAAAACCGAGCGATTGTTTAGGCTATAGGCTGCTGATGACTCAAAGGGGTATTGTTTTAGAGGGTAGAAGCCACCCGATCATTCACTGCTCTGCTGTACGAAGGCCACTCGTGGAACGAACCAATGAACCTAACGCCCCGAGCAACTACTTATTTACACCAACAAGAACGGCGCACGGACCCTTACCATACCCCACAGGAGTTGGCGAAGGCATTTGACAACGCCGGACTCGTTCCCAGTGCGGCCTTACAAGCCTTTCAGCGGGATTATGCGGGTCTGGTCCTCTATGCCGGGTTAACGCCCATTTACTTCAGCTTGGTCCATGCCAAGGTGCACCACCGGTGGCTACGCCCACCGGTTACGCGCTACGAACCCGATTACTGGGAGCCGGATGCCGACACCCCTGTCCGTCACTTCCGGTGCGCCGCCACCGACTACCAAGCGGATTTTACACTGGACGAAAACGGCGGTTACTACGAGGGGTTCCAACGGCAGGCATCAAGCTTTGATGGAATAGTCGAAGATTGCGCCGTGTGGGCGGAGGTCTGGGCGGCGGGATATCGCCAGCAATGGGTGCACATGCTGGAAGAAGTCGAGCACATGCTGCCGACGGCCATGTTGTGCGAAGTATTGCAGGTGGCTGCTTACCCGGCGTTTCCGGAAGACCTCATTTTCTGGGGTAGGAACGAGACGTGGTTGATCCGACAAAGCCCCGACAGCATAACTCTTTTTGCGCGTGAACCGTTCGACCCATCGCTCGTGAGCCACTACCAACACCTGCTTCACCTAGACCCGAAACCACGTTCGCGGAAAGGATAAGACAAAGAAAGTTGAGTTCTATCACAATTTGGATATCAATGTATTATGAAATATTTTTTATGTCCTAGCGCTTCGACGCACTCTTTTATCAACCGACGTTTGTGAAATGATACAATAAGGGGTTTCGCTCCGGCTAACGGACTTCTTGCAGTAGGAAGCTCACACCTGCTTTTCTGCCGAACGGATTTAGTGTAGCTTTGTGCGAGCCCATGCTGAGGCTCCCTTCTCGCGCGCCCTTTTTGCGGCTGCTTCCCGGCGCGCGTCCTTTTCTTATCACGTAAAGAAGACCTGGTGAACACCGTCTATTTTACGGATCGTAGCGGCGTGGAGCAGCACGCGCTACAATCCCTTCTCCATTTCGAGCAACACGAACGCATCGGGCAGATCGCCGTGTTTCCCGACATTCACTACTGCTCCGAACGCGCCATCCCCGTGGGGGTGGCCTTCCACACCACCGATGTCTTCTATCCGCTGGTCACGGGCAAGGATCTAGGCTGCGGGGTGGCCTACCTGCGCATTCCCCTACAGGACGTGCTCCGCTCCTTCGACAAAGTCCAACACTATCGCGCTCTGGAGCGGGAGGTGCACCACATGACCGATGAAGGCCTGGGCGGCGGCAATCACTTCCTCGCGCTCGAAGCGTCGGAGGAGTACCTGTATGTGATCGTGCACACGGGTAGCCGCAACCTGGGCATCTATCTATATCAGGAGAACTGCCGCTTACTAGAGCAGCATAATCCTGGGCAGGAGTGGTTGCCGCTGGCGCTCGCGACGCCGGCCTATCGGCGTGAGTACGCGCGGGTGCTGGCGTATGCAGCCAGCCGACGTCAGCAGTTCCTGGCAAAGACCTACGACTTTCTGCAACGCAACGGCTATGTCCGAGCCGGGACACCCGTGGTGGCTGACAGTTGCCACAACCTGCTCGAGTTTACGCCCGCCGGCGTCCTCCATCGTAAAGGCAGCACGCAGTTGGTCGGCGACGTGGAGGTAGTGATCCCGCTGTCGATGAGTCGCGGCTCGCTCATCGTCAAGCCCAACCGCTGGCAGCCGTCGCTGGCCTCAGCGCTCTGGAGCTGCGCGCACGGGGCCGGTCGCCGCTATAGCCGCACGGATACGCTCAAGCACTGGCATTCGCTTAAGAAAGCCGAGAAGGACGCCTACCGGCAACGCTTCCCGGAGTTGCTCAACCGACAGGGCGAGTTTGACAGCAGCCTGTTGCAGGAATTCGACTTTGCCTACAAAGACGCGGCGGCGTTGCTGCAGACCCAACCCCACCTGATCCTCTGTGACGAAACCAAGCCGATTGTGACGGTGAAAAGTACGGGAATCTAGACGAAGCACGCTGGTTCTTCGCACGGAAACGGGTGAGGAGCCAGCGTACTACGTAAGGACACAACACACTAATACCCAGATCTCTCATCTATCTACTCTTATCATAACACGATCCTGTGTTGAAGTAAGGATACAAGACGGATCTTCGCTCTTGCTCCCTAGCTCGCTTCGGATGAAAACGTTCTCCTGATCATCGTTCACTTGTTGATCTATCTCTGAAGGGTGATGGGTTGAGTGAAGGGCTCGCCCGTTCATGCGTTCACGCACCCGTTTGCTGAACAACGCCGAACGGCTGCTTTCGAAGCAGCAGCAACTGGCCCAACAGTACCCCCAGCAGCCACCCGATCTCCGGCAGCAGACGGGCGTAGTACACCCCGTACCCCAGGAGACTGCCTATCACCAACAGCCCGATGGCCCCCGTCGCATAGAGCCGCCACCAGCGGCGCACGGGGGAGACCGCCACGAGCAGATGTGTGGGCAGCAGCCACAACAGTTGGTAGTTGTAGTGCGCCGGCGTATGCAGCGAAAACAGGTGCAGGCCCGCGATGAGACACCCGGTCAGACCCACGACGGCCAGTACGCCGCGCCCTAGCACCGCTGCAAGCAGGGAATAGCGGGCCGGTAGGCTGGCGGCGAGGGCAAACAGGATAGCCAAGCTGCCCAAGACTCGCCCAGGCGTACCCCAGCCCGGCGATTGGTCCGGGAGGATCGGAGCGGCGAGTAGGGAACGGGTGCGCGTCACAAAAGGGCGGTGCTGCCGGCTCGTATGTGCCCATGCCTGACTTAGCTCCGTGGGTAAAAAGAGTCGTTGTCGGAAGACGGTGGGTTGGTCAGCGGGCCAGCCCAACCCCAGATTCATCCCTACCTTGACCCAGGGAGCCGGGGCCAGGTACGGCGCCAACAGCTGGCGGTAGGTTTGCCCAACGGGTACGTAAGTGGAGTCGAGTTGCAGCGAGCCGGTCACGCTGCGCGTGATCAGCTCATACAAGCGGGTCGTGCAGTTATCAGCAAAGAATTGATACCGATAGAAGCGGGCCGGCGAGGCCAGCGTGGCTTCCAACTCGTCATATACTCGTTGTGTTTCCGCTGGTTGGAGCGCCAGGACCTGTTCGGTGAGGGGGCGCTGCTCCGCCTGATAGGCCGCATAGAACGTGGCGAACGAGGTGGCCGACAGAAAATAGCGTAAATCCCCGCGCAGAAAGCGCCCATAAAAATTCGGCGTGCGGAAGTCGAAGGTGCCGTAATTGTAGACGTGGTCCAGCCCTTGCCCGGGGTCGGTGATACGCAGGGCGGAGTGGCCAAACAAGGCATACGTTTCCGTGCCGGGAGCGCAGGTCACCAGGCGAACAGTTGCGGCGGGCGACAACAGCCGGGGCCTGGCGGCCAGGGGCGTCGTCACGCACATCGTCAAGTACAGCAGGAGCCAGGCGAGCGGGCGAGGTAGCATACAGGGGGTACGGGTTGCACACGGCTCCTCTTGCTCGCTTCGCTGACAAGCTACGCTGTGCGGGAAAGAGCCAAGGAGTTTCCAGTCTGCCAACTTAACGAACAGCCATCAACTTTTGCCCCACCCCTTTGAGCAAGGCCACGAGGCTGGCAGTAGGCAGCGGCAAGTGCTCTACTCGCGTGAATGGCTGAAGTGCTGTTCGCTGCTGGGCCCAGCAGAAAGAACCCGGGGACACTGAAGTGCATGGTGTCTGCCCATGCTGGGGCAGTTGGGCCGGGAACAGCTGACCTGAAGACATCCTACTTGGACATTTTACGGGGACCGTTTAGAAAATGTCCAAGGCCAATTATTCATTCACAGTTAGGGCAATTGCAAAATCACGAGGCATACGGTCATACACTACTAGAGCCGGATGAGCATTCGGCATTAAGTCTAAACCACACGCAATGGCAATAGCACAGGGAATGGCAGAGAAGCAATGAATTTCAGGCGCAAGCTTATGCCCATTTTCCAGGTGAGCCAACCATTGGCGGTAGCACAAGCGAAAATTGTCTAATGATTCTACCGATAATATGACATCGGGACTAGGAGTAATACCTATTACCGTAATTAAAAAAACATAATAGCTGTCGTCAATGTGCTCTGGAAGCTCGGTGGGGTGAATGGTTCCGCTAACATTCAGGATTACGGCAACCCGTTTGGAATCATTACCTGCTTGTATAAGCTGCCATTCGAAAGAATGGGTTGGCGCATCAACCTGCCAGTGCCAATGCTTATCGTCCACACGCCGACGCTGAAATAAAGTGTTGCCGACTTTATTGCCGAGGCTAAAGCCCAGGTAAACTAGCGCCGGAATGCGCGCAAAGCCAAAAATTGATAAGTGCTCGATTTGCCTCTCAGCAATACCCTGCCGTATGTATTTAAGGCCGCTATCTATGCACTTGCGCACATTCTTGTAATAAAATTCAACGTCACCTTCGGGGTTATCAAAGGGCACCAAGTTTATTTCGGTGCCTTGCCGGTTAATATCGAGGGCGAAGTCAGCGAACCGAGAGGGATTATGCCAGATAGTGGCGCTATTGCATTCGGCGCGGGTAAGATGTGTAGTGTAACCACGGATACTACCCAGCATTCGGACGATAGTAGTATTGCTACTATGTGCTGACAGGCCGGTTACATGCAGAATACGGTCTTCATGACGGCGCTTTATTTCGTGTAGCTGCTCAACCGTATAATCACCCCTAGCCACAACATCATCGATAGTATGATGGTGGTCGGCACAGAGCAGTAATAGGTTATCTACTTCATCACGTAGCTCTTTGGCGAGGGAATGATTACCACGAGGAGACTTTGGGCCTTGGCTCTGTCCTACAATATGAGCCATCTCGCCTCGGTTTAACTGATAGTAACCTATATCAGTGCTTTCCAACAAATACGTGTTGCAGATGTGGCAACGCCCACCAGCTCGGACGTACAGCTGCTTCTCCACTTTAGGCTTGATCTTTTTGCGCTGAGGCTGTGAAGCAGATGAAGCTGGCTGAGCAATTTGGGTACTTTTGGACATAAAAAATGACAATAAGGGTTGAATGCTACCAGCAGCAATAAGCTAATGCGCTATCCCACCACCCTGCCAATCATCGGTGACTAACCAGTCTTCGAAGTAGTAAAGCCAGGTTTTAGCCCACAGCACTAAGGTGCGCGAAATACGCTGCTGAGGCTTCCACTCGCGTAGCCAGGGTGCGAACAGGCAGAGTTGAATAGTGCGCTGGCAGTACAGATGCGGAATCTTGCGAGTACCAGCCAGCGCCCGCAGCGATGGGCTGACGACGTGGACATGGGGCCATTGGCCAAGCGCAGAATAGGTAAGCCGAATAACGTAGATGCGGCTGAGCGGAGTGGGCTGGAGCGGTATCAGCCAGCTTAGCCCGTGCTTAGTCAACTGGCCTTGTCCCTCCGGCCAGTCTTGCCGGAGGGAGCCTAATTGTTGAGCCAGTGTCAGCGGCCTGATCCCTTGGAACATGGCCTAACGACCGTAAAAATTATTACGAGGCACTACCAGCGGGGCAGCCGCTGCGACGAGAGGGGCTGGCTTCGGAACCACCAGTTGGTTGGTAGCACGGGCCTGCGATACTTGCTGCACCTGACGGGCGAATACTCGCATTACTTCCGAGCCGCCAAGGGTGAGCTGTAGAGTTTTTTGCAGCTCGTCGCGCCCGTGCAGGCTCTGTAGCTTGAGCAAATCACTTTGCAGGGCCTGATGCCAAGCCATGAAAGTCTTATAGTATTTTCCCTCATCATTCTGCCATTTGTCGGCAAAATTCTCACCGTCAATCGTGGGGTTTTTCACTGTGTAAGTCCGCGTATCCGGCCAGCCCTGACTTACTTCAATGAATTGCGGCATTAGTCGCACCACCGCTTCTAGCACGTCGAACACCGATTCATACTCACCTAAGCTAACTACAGTACGGTAAGCATGAGCAGCCAACGTGGTAATAATAATGGAAATGGGCACGAAATCGGCCTGGTGCGGATTGTTCTCACGATACACGTCGCGGTGGCGCTTCATAAACTGCACGGCCCGCCGCAGAATGCCACGAGGCTCATGCTGCGAGGGCACCGGCTCGGCCGAAGCCAACGTGACCAAGTGCCGACCTTCTGAAAAAGACTTTTCGAGTTGACTGATGCGCGGCGTCAGTGCAGCAATGGGCTTAAACCAGTTAACGTAACCCTGTGGATTAGATGGCTTCCAAATACGCTGCTTTCGGTCGGGCACATAGATGCTACCTTGCGGACAGGAATGCTTGTTGACAGCTGGGGTAATATCGAGGTGAAACTCGTTGGCATAGATGATGCGCACGCAACGCTTCTTCAGCTCGACCATGCCCGCATAAATGCCACTACTTTTCAGACGGGCAAACAGAAAGTCGTATACCTGCTGCTCGTTGTAGGTGGTAGGGTATGCCTTGCGCAACAGATATATAAAATCGAGGTCGTACTCTTCGCCGTGCAACGGACGCACCGTAGTGCCGAGCGCGAATGAGCCTTGCGGGAAAGCATGGGGGTTGAACCTACTAAGCACGGGACAGCCGTTGAGGTAAGCAATAATGCTGTTGTAGCGTTTTTCTGCTTCCAGGTAACGACTTTCAGGTATTTCCAACTCTTGACCAATCTGGTCGAGCAGCGCGAAAATTCCGTTTTTGCGGGCAATGCGTTGGGCCGGACTTTCCGCCGGCGTGAGGTAGTCATAGTTAGGCATAGTACCAAAGACTTGAAAAGGCGTAAAAAGGCATATAGAGCTAGCAACTCGTTCGCGCAGGCGCATGAGTAGCGCCACCCGCTGAGGGGTGGCGCTACTCATTTGAATTACCCTGGGATGTTACGCGAGTCGCGGCCGTGGCTGTCTTTAGCCCGAATCTGCCCATTGGGACGGTGGATGACCAACTCGCTACCATTGCGGGCAGCCTGGGAGCGCGCTACGGCAATGGCTTGGGCCTGGGTAGGCTTGACAACGGAGGCGCGCTGCGCGCCGGCTGTGATGACGGCAAAGCCGTTGGGGCGGGGGGTTACGTGGACATTTTTGCCCATAATTTCTGACTGTACTTAAAGGATTTACTACCCCCAACGGGAGGGCACACCGAGCCAGACAATCGAACGCGAGGAGACGAATTGCGTAAAAAGCAACTACTTTCGCGAAACGAATTGTCGCAAGAGAGAGGGCCACGGGTGGCTAACCGGTGGTTCTCAACGAGGGCAAACGGGCGCTGACCTGAGAAATCGAGCCTGTTGCACTTGAGCGAATGAAGCCGGCCGTCACATCCCGTGGCGGGCGGTTTTCGTGTTAAAGGGGCTAAGTCATTTAAATAATACAAGGTTCATTAAATGGTATGGCATTGCTCAGGCACTGATTAGAGCAAGGCCTTTAGATCATAGGCGTAGGCCTGGTAGCTGATGCGGTCAAAAGTAGCTTCGTTGTCCTGCCAAGCTTGTTCTTCATGACTGAGGTCTTCGACCTCCGAACGTTTCTTGTAGCCCAGCTTTTGAAGTACCTCTTGCAATACAGTGTGTTCGGAAGCAGTAAATACCTCAGTTTGGGAAGGGCGAGCTGGGGCATACCAGATAACGGGACCATTACCATCGGTGCGGATACGGTCGGTATCGATGACCCGATTGAGTAACTGCTCATCTACCATGGCGCCGATGTGCATTTCGTATTGACGGGGTACAGGGCCATGTGGAAGCGCTTGGTAGCGGAAGCCGGATATAGCTTTGCCGGTGAGGCGGTAATGCCAGAAATCGGAGTAGAACATAAGCTTCCAGAGCTTGACGGTACCCAAGTGGCGGAGGGGCTGGAAGAAGAAGAGCACCATTTCGGCAAACTTGGTAAAATCAGGGGTTGCGAAACCCGTGAATTCGTTGGGTTCTTCAGCTAAGGCGGTGGATACGGGCAAGCCTGCTGCCTGGCCGTATGAAGCAATTGGCTGACTGAGCTGGTCAAGTCGACTGCACAACTTCTGGTATTCAGTGGGACGCAGGTCGGCTTGGTGGGCATCGACTAGGCGGCGGAAAGCGGCGGGGTCAGAGGCCAGCCGTAGCAGATTGGCATTGGAGGCGCTGGGCATTTCGCCATCTTCGTAGTGCCGGTACTGGTTGGCACCTAAATCGAGCACCAGGGACATGCGGGCAGCCGTCAGCTCATACTGCTCGCGCAGAGCCTTAATCTGGTCGGGAAACAAAAAGCGGTGTTTGGACCGGTACTGGTTGTAAATCTGAGCTGTGTTCAGATTGGCCAACTCGGGGGTGACAAAACGCTCGCCGGTTTCGTCGCACTCGTAATAATGGTAGCAATAATGGAACTCTTCCTTGCGGAATGCCTGCGTATCGGCCTCCCAGTGTAGAGTGGCATCACCATCGGAGAAAGGGCTTTCGATGCGGGGCTTAATCATGGTTAAAGCGTTTGGGGAGGGCAGGGCTTGAGTGGGTATCGAATAGGATGCTCGGCCAAATGAAACGAGATGCAGATGACTGAACGGCTGGGGCGTCCGAGATGAACTTTGATATACATTTCCTGGCCGCGGCAAGCATGACCGAACACCCATACGTCAGGATTACCAGCTAGCTGGTTAGGCATGGGACCTTGAAAGTAATCGGTAGCTTGGAGCTCGAGTAAGCAGTCGCGAACATTACTGCCGTTAATTCCGAGCTGGAGCAGCGTTTTGGAACTGTTTTTATCACGGTCAACGATGATAAAACCGAAGAACTGGAGTTTTTCCTTAAAGTCGCGCAGGTATTGTTCGACTTGGGAAAGCGGAGGTAGGCCTTTGGATATCAAAACTATGGATATTTACGATAAGTTCAACTTATTCGTTGATGTTTTTGATTATAATTCATTTACAGTAGGCTAACTATACTTGTTCAACCGCGCCCGTAGCGTGGGCCAAGTAGGAAGCAGACGGGTAAGTAGTTGGTAGAACTCGGGGCCGTGGTGAGGATGGGCGACGTGGCAGAGCTCGTGCATGATGAGGTAGTCGATGCAGGCAGTGGGGGCCTGGATGAGGCGGGGGTTGAGCAGGATACGGCCGGCACGGGTGTAGCTGCCCCAGCGGGTGGGCATGGTGCGCAGCTGCCACTCGGGGGCAGTGATGCCATAGCGGCGCACCTGTTCGGCGCAGTGGGCATAGCGCTCAGTGAGGCGGCGGCGAGCATGGTCGGCATACCAGCGCTCCAGCAGACGGCGGGTGTGGTCTGGCACCTGGGGACGGCGGGTGTACACGTTTAGGTAAGCCCCGCGCAGGAGCACGCCCTCTGCCTCGACGGGCTTCTTTACTTCCGATTTGAACTCCTCAACCAGCGACACAATGCGCAGGCGGTACTGGCGGCCGAGGTAGCGGTGGGTTTCGCCTGCTACGTACTCGCGGGGGGCAACTGGGGCTGGTACGGAGGCAAAGAACTGCAGTTGGCTTACTAGCCAGGAGGCACGGCGCAGCACGGCGGCCTGCACCTGTTCGAGCGGGGTATCGGTGGGGGCCGTGACATTGATGCGGCCGTCGGGCAGGACAGTGATACCTACGGTCTGGCGGCGGGCAGAGTAGCTTAGCTGAAAACCCAACTCGCGGGTGCCATAGGAGACATGGTGTAGCGCGATACTCATGCGAAGTTGTTGCGGGCGACTTCCAGGGTACGGTCCCAGAGGTTATCGAGCAGGTCGTATTTATCCTTCTCGATGAGGTGAGCAAGGCCGAGCTCTACCTGGTGGTCGAGGAAGTAGTCTTCTACGGCGTTGTGCATCTGGTTCTGGACGTCGGGGTTGCGGCGCCAGTCGCGGATGAGCAGGGTGCGGAGCAGTTGTTCGACTTCCAGGGCCACCGAGGCCAGTTGCTCGGGGGCGGGCTGAGCTACGGCGGACACTTCGCTCAGGGCCTTTTTGAGCGTGTTGAACAGGGCGCGGGCTTCGGGCTGGTGGCGCAGAGCAGCTGGAATGCCGGCATCATACCCCTGACCTACCAGGCTGGTGAGCTCCTGCACCTGGCGCAAGTATTCTACCTCGGAAGTGCGCTGCTGGTGGAAGTCGTTGATAGCGGTCTGGAGTAGCCGGGAGAACTTCTCGTACAGCACCCGGTCCTGGTCGAGGCGTTCGGAAATGACCTTCTTCAGGTTGTGGGCGATGAAGTCGGCTTTGGAGGCGCGGGATTTGGCGGGACCGGCGGGCTCGGGCTGCTGCTCTCCGACTTGCTCGAAAATACTGATGGGCTCCCCCATAGGCTCAATATCGACCACGCCAACGTGGGTGTAGAGCAGCTTACGGATGCTGGCCTCGTACTCCCGGAAATCCTGATCATCGGCGTAGCGGGCCTTGACGGAACGCCACAGCGTGGTGAACAGGGCCAGCTGCTGGCGGTAGTAATCGAGGTTGAGGTGAGCCGGTGGCACGGCCACGGACAGGGCAATCTGCAGGGTGCGGGCAAAGCGGGAGAGGCAGGCACGGAACTCGTCGCGGCGGTCGGCGGGGGCCAGGTGGCGCTCCAGGGCTTCGAGGTCCAGGGCCGGGCGGTTGAGCTCCCGAGGGAACAGGGCCCAGACGGCGCTGTGGTGGTCGGGCAGCTTTTCGACTTCCTCATCGACGTTGGTGACGGTGCCGAGTAGGTCTTCCTCGTCGAAGCCCTGCAGCTCGTCGTAGTCCGTCAGGGCTTTGTCGAGGTGGCCGAGCAGGTGGGCGTAGTCGATGATGTAGCCGAACTGCTTGCCGGTGAACAGGCGGTTGACGCGGGCAATGGCCTGGAGCAGGGTGTGGCTTTCGAGGTGGCGGGCTAGGTAGAGGACGGTGTTGCGGGGCGCGTCGAAGCCGGTGAGCAGCTTACTGACCACAATGAGCAATTCCACTTCATCGGACGACGAGTTGAATCGGTCAATGATATCCTCCTCATAGGCCTCGGGAGAAGTGTAGTAGGGCGTAACGGTTTCGTCCCAGAAGCGCTTGACAAGCCCGGTCTGGTCGGCTTCTTCGTACACGTTCACATCCTCATCGGCGGCGAGCAGGCGGTCGGGGGGGGAGATGATGACGGCGGAGTTGATGCGCAGGGCGGGGTTGGTTTTGGCCAGGCGCTGAAAGGCCTGGTGGTAGAGCACGGCCACGCGCTTGCTGGTGACGGCCAGCTGGGCCTTGAGGCCGGTGCCCTGCCAGGTGCCGGTGTAATGCTTGGCAATGTCGTGGGCAATTTCCTCGACGACCTGGGGGCTGCCGTAGAGGTGGGTAACGCGGCGGGCATGGCGCTGCTTGATGGTCTGGGCCTGGTACTCGGGCAGGGACTCGGTTACGCGGTCTACGCCCCTGTCCAGCGGTAGGGCGTTGATGTCGAAGCTCAGGTGGCGGCCCTCGTAGAGCAGGGGCAGTACGGCCCCGTCGTGCACGGCCTGGCGGATGGTGTACTTGTCGATGAAGCCGCCGAAGCGACGGGCGGTGCTGCGGTCGGCTTTGAGCAGGGGCGTGCCGGTGAAGCCAATATAGCAGGCCGAGGGTAACAGGCGGCGCATTTTCTGGTGGCGGTTACCGAACTGGCTGCGGTGGCTCTCGTCGATGAGGACGAAGATGTTGGCGTCGGGGTCCTGGAACTCGCGGCCGCGCAGGGCGGTGTCGAACTTGTCGATGATGGCCGTGATGACGTCGGCGCGGCGGTCCTGGAGCAGTTCGATGAGGTGCTGGCCACTGCGGGCGGGGGCTACCTCCTTACCACACTGCTGGAAGGTTTTGCGGATCTGGCGGTCCAGGTCGCGGCGGTCGGTGACGAGCACCACCCGGGGGCGCAGGATATCGGGCTGCAGGGCCAGGGCCTTGGCCAGCAGCACCATGGTAAGCGACTTGCCGGAGCCCTGGGTGTGCCAGATGATGCCGCCGCGCCGCGAAGCCGGAGCCTCTCCTTCGGGGCCGCTGGCCGTGTTGCGGGTGCGCACGCGCTCCAGGGTATTGCGCACGGCAAAGTATTGCTGGTAGCGGGCGACTTTGCGCACGCCGCCATCGAAGAGGGTGAAGCGGTTGATGAGCTCCAGCAGGCGCTCGGGGCGGCAGAGGCAGTAGAGCTGGCGGTCCTGCTCGGTGGGCAGGGTATCGGTGGGCTCGGGGGGCAGACCGGGTAGCTTGCGCAGGCGCACTCGCTGCACGGCGGCTTCCAGGCTGGCCTCCGATTGGCCCTGCTCGCGCCAACCCGACCAGAAATCGAGCTTTGCGCCAGTGGTGCCGTAGCGCACCTCGTTGGGCTGTAGGGCCAGCAGCAGCTGGGCGTAGTGGTAGAGGCGCGGAATGCCCTCCTCGTAGTCGTAGTTGCGCACGTGCTGACGGATGCCCTCTTCTACGGTATGGTTACCGTCGCGGCGCTTGGCCTCGATGATGCCGAAGGGGATGCCGTTGACGAAGAGGGTGAGGTCGGGCCAGCGCTTGTGCTGGGCGCCCTGCACCAGCAGCTGGGGCACTACGTGGTAGTCGTTGTTGCGGGGCTCGGCCCAGTCGATGTAGCGCAGAGTGTAGCTCTTGGTGTCGCCCTGCACGGTTTCGGGGGCACTTTTGCCCAGGGTGAGCAATTCGTACACCTGCTCGTTGGTGCGCACGAGGCCTTCGTCGGGAATGTCGCGCAGGGCCTGGACAGCCAGCTGGATGCTGGCTTCGGAGAATTCGTAGCGGGTATCGAGGTAGTCAAACCCATTTATTTCACGTAGCTTCTTGGCCAGGATGTTTTCCAGTAGCACGGCATGAGGGCGGTTTTCGCGCGCCTCCATTGCCTGCTCGGGGGTGAGTAGCTGGTAGCCTAGGCGCTGCAAAAAGCGCAGGGCGGGGGTTTCGGCGTCGGATTTTTCGGCGTAGGAGTTCGTGGACATGGCGGTAGTAGGACCTCACCCCCCGGCCCCCTCTCCTCAGGGAGAGGGGGAGCCGCGGCGGCGTGGATTGGGCATTATGATTGAAGATTACACTTAGACATTAATCCTCGTCTTCTTCGTCCTGATGACGCTTGATTAAATCAATATGAACAGGAGTTGCCTTGTAGTTTCCGCTCTGGATTGCTGCAATAATGTCCGCTCGGGGTATGCCCCACTTACTGGAGATATAGTGGATATGGGGTTGTTCACCCTGGTAGTTCTCCTTGCCAGCAATGCTTTTTTCGGTGTAGAAAAAGCAGTGCCATTCGTCGCCTTTATCCAGGAATTTGGCATTAATCACCTTCCTAGCAGTAATCACCTGCTTTAGCTGGCCGGGAGTGAGTGTGGTAGGCCCTACTGACTCCACTGCATTGTTTTTGTGTAGGCGTATTAACCGGGGCAGCTTGGTTCTATCGAGTCCCTTGTGGTCTAGGTGCGCTCTGTAGGAGCTATAGGTAAAGCCCAAGTTCTCACCGGCCTGGCATACGAAGGCAAAGAACTCATCCCAAGAAAGAGCAAGACCACGCAGAGCTTTTACCTGGTCTTTTTTAGACCCAGCTGCCAACACGTCCCAAAGTGCCTGCGGTGATTTCGTAGTCATGTACTCTTTTTTCTTTTCCTCCCACGCTTCCATAGCCTCCCTTAGCAGGACCTTCATCCATGTTTCTTCAGGAATACCTGCTCCTACACCTGTTTTGGCTTCTACATCTATTGCAGCCTTGAGGAATCGGATGCGCGACGGTATAAAGAGCTCCATTAACTTTTCAAGAGGCCTAACGAATTCGAAGTCTCCAACTTTGGTAATGTGATAATGACCATTTTGGCCATCGGGAATAACTGAATGGTACATAAAAATTAGATTGGTTTGGTGGTAAATAGTTGATGCGAGAGGATGAGCCTACGCCGCCCGCTGCTCCAGGCCATCCCAGATGCGGAGGAAAGAATCGGCTTCACCGGCAAGGAGCAGGTCGAGGTCGGGGCGGCGGGGGCCGGCTACGTGGAGCTTGCCGGTGCTGAGCTGAAGCAGGCCAAAGGCGGTGCCAACGGGCGTGTGCGGGGCCAGCTCGGTTTCGAGCACACTCAGGATGAGTTGCACCTGGGTAGGCTTAAGGCGCTCGTCTTTGAACCAGACCTGAATGAGGTGGGGCTGGTCGTTGATGCGCAGGCCCAGGTGGGGCGATACCTTCACGTCGAGGGTGGCGTGCTGCCAGCAGGCGGTGGGTGGCTCGAACCAGCTGAGCGTGCGCCGACCCCAGAAGCGGCCGTAGCCGGCCAAGCGCAGGGCATAGCTGGCTTGTTTGCGGACGTCGGGCGAGAGGGCCGGCAACAGGCCGGGCAGCTCGGCGCGGGTGCCGGCCTGGCGGTGATGCTCGCGCAGACCATCCCGCAGCGGCTTGTAGAAGTCGGTGGCCGGGTGGTAGTTGGGGCGCGAGAACAGCTCCTGCACTTTGGTGAGCTTGGGCTGGCCACTACGGGCCACGAAATCCACGAAGTCGGTGAGGTAGATGGCGGGCATCGATGATGGGAGTTAGTGGATGAAAGCCTGGCCTGTCAGCAGCCGCTGCATCAGCCCTTTTTTCTGCTGCTGGTGCTGCTGAATAAGCAGCTTACTGATAGCTATTTCGCGGTCAGCAGCAGCTAAAACGCGAGACACTGCCGTTTGCGTGGCATCATCAGGCGTCGGGATTTCGAGCTTTACAAAGTCCTTTTTAGATACTTCCAGAAAGGTGCTCCCGCTGCCCAAGCTGATAAGCTTCTGCTTCCGTGCCATTAGCGCGTAGTACAGGAACTCGGTCTGTATGCTGTGGGGAATGATATTTTTGAAACCCTGATTGGTGGCAACCGGAATGGTATTGATAACACATTCTCCGACGGTAGCGCGGGTGCAGACCAACACTGAATTTACGGGTAGTAGCTTGGCTGATGAATTTGCCAGCCCTTGCGGCGTGATGCTGCGGGCCGTGCCAGACAGGTACTTGTCTCCTTTTAGAGCGGTAATGTCCGTAGGGGTACACCAAGCTACATCACCATCCCAGAACGCACGATTAGCCGAGTCAGGAGTGCCACCACTTACCACTTCGCCTACCTCACCGAGCGGTGTCATTGGCCAACTGGTGGCACGCTCCAGTAACTTACCCGCTTCATCACCAAGCAGACCATGCAGCAAGACGTCAAACCGCTTCTCCTGCTTCTCCAGCAGCTTGTCGGTGCCGTCAATGGCCCGGTCGCAGGCATCGAGGATAGCTACAATCTTCTCACGCGTTGCTTGTGGAGGCAGAGGCACCACGTACTTGCTAATGAATGATGTGGGAATACGCTTCTGCCCGGCACTACCCGTCATGTTTGCTTCGCCGCGCACTCGAAATTCATGCGTGCTGAAGTGATGGTACAGTAGCCGGCGCGTGCTTTCATCTTCGGCCCGCACTACGTGAAATTCAGTGCTGCCAAAGCCCTTGCCATTGGTAAGACCCGTTACCAAGGCGCCTTTGCCATTCTCGAAGCAGGGCGTGATTTTGGCAACCAGTATGTCGTTGTCTTCAAACCCCGTGAAGCCATTGGCTACTTCAGCGTATGGCCTGGGCGCATGATTAACCAGGCGCATCTCCTCCGATACATCAGCCATACCAACGAAGCTGACCAATTCCTCAGGCGCCGCCTTGGGTTTGCGAGGATTCACCTCGGCTACTGTACTGACTTCACAAGCCGTCCAGCCTTTAGGTAGATTCTTCATACAGCCCGCTTACAGTTCAATACCCAATTCCTTCAGATACCCATCCAATTCCTGGCGCACGCCGGACAGGTCGGTTTCCAGTTGGCGGATTTCGCGCTGCACCTGCTGCACATCCACGGCTTCCTCGGCCTCGAAGGTGTCGACGTAGCGGGCGATATTCAGATTGTAGTCGTTCTCCTGGATTTCGGCCAGGGTGGCGCGGTAGGCGTAGCGCGGCACCGAGTCGTAGGCCTGGTAGGTGTCCACCACGTGCTGGAGGTGCTCGTCGAGCAGGCGGTTCTGCTTTTTGCCGGCCTCAAAGTCGCGGCTGGCGTCGATGAACAGCACGTCCTTTTTGTCGCCCCGGTCTTTGCGGAACAGCAGGATGGCGGCCGGAATGCCGGTGCCGAAGAACAGGTTGCCAGGCAGGCCGATAACGGCATCGAGCAGGTTTTCCTGAATGAGGCGCTTGCGGATAGCCCCTTCGGAGGAGCCCCGGAACAGCACGCCGTGGGCCACGATGACGCCCACGCGGCCGCGGCCCTCGGTGGCGCTTTCAATCATGTGCAGGATGAAGGCGTAGTCGCCTTTGCTTTTGGGCGGCAGGCCGCGGCTGAAGCGGTTGTGCAGGTCGTTTTCGGCCACATCGATGCCCCACTTGTCGAGGGAGAACGGGGGGTTGCCCACCACCACATCGAACTTCATGAGGCGGCCGCCTTCAAGCAGCAGCGGATTGGTGAGCGTGTTGCCGCGCTCGATGCGGGCCGAGTCGAATCCGTGCAGGAACATGTTCATCTTAGCCAGCGCGAAGGTACTACCGTTGATTTCCTGGCCGTAGAGGGCGAAGTTGCGGGTGGGCTGGCCCTGGTCGTCGCGTGCCGCCTGGGCCGCCTCGATGAGCAAGCCACCGGAGCCCGTCATGCCGTCGTATATACGGTCGCCTTCGCGGGGAGCTACCAGTTTGGCCAGCAACTCACTCACAGCGTGAGGCGTGTAGAATTCGCCACCCTTCTTGCCGGCACCGTTGGCAAAGCGCTCGGTGAGGTACATGTAAGCATTGCCCACGATATCCTCGCGCTTATCGCCCCAAATTTCACGGCTGAAATTGAGCACGGGCTGGTCGAAGTCGCTGATGAGGTGCTGGAGCAGGCGGTTGCGGTCCTTGGCCGAGCCCAAGCGGGACTCATTGTTGAAATCAACGCCGCGAAATACACCCTCGAGCTTGGCCTTGTTGGCATCCTCGATTCGAGCCAGGGCCTTGTTAATAAGGTCGCCTAGGTCAGCATCGTTGCGGTTGTCAGCGATGTACTGGAAGCTGGACTTTTCGGGCAGGACGAACCGCTCGCGGCCGAGCTTGCGCTGGAGCAGGGTTTCGTCATCGCCGTACTGGGCGCGCAGTTCCTCGCGCTTGTCGTTCCAGACGTCGGAAATGTACTTGACGAACAGAAAAATGAGGATGTAATCCTTGTACTCGGTGCTGTCGACGGGGCCACGGAGGGTGTCGCAGGCGCGCCAGAGGGCAGCGTTGATCTGATCTTGGGTTGGACGGGTCATGGGTTGGTGGGCCTCACCCCCGGCCCCTTCTCCAGGGGGAGGAGGGGAGCCAGGCGGGCTTTGGTGATATTTAGTTTGGCTTTTTATTATTCTGATGCTCTATCAACTACATCACGCAACTCCTGGTGCAATGCATTTAGCCCACGCTCAATGGCATGGAAATTCTTCGATGTTTTGTTGAGCAAAGGCACACCTGCTTCGCTATCAACTAGAGCATCTGATGGAGCCTCTAGATCTATTTCCAGCTCATGTAGCTCGTTCTTTATTTTGTCGAGCTCATCGATAGCAGTGATTCTTTTTACATTGTCCTCCGGCAGATCTTCGGCTGACATGTACATGCTCGTTATCTGCTTATGAAGACGATGCCCGTGCGCGCGAACTTCTTTTCTAGTCATGGTGCAAGTGTGATTAAATGTTGCGGTTGTATATGATGATGAGCTCGGCCCGCAGGTCCTGTGCTTTTACTTTGAAATCTGGATAGACAGCATCAAGCGAAGCATAATCAAGTGCATCGGTCTTTAGTAGTTGACCGTGCATGATGTCCAGCTTGTTCTTAACATCTTTAAGCTCGCTCAGGATGCTCTTCAATTGCATAAGCTTACTTGTTTGAAGATCAGGCGACATAGTATAGGCTGTGTCCGATTTGACCACTTCTATCTTATTGACAATTCCTTCAATAAGGAATCTGCAAATGGCTTGTAGCGGGTCAAGATTGGTCTTGACAATTAGTTGATCATCATTCATAATGAGGAAGTTATTTGGTTTAAAAGTGCTTGTTCAATAGCCCAGGCACGTTTTCCGCGTAGGTTATCGGCGAGTTTTGCCTCACGGCGGAGTGCGTCGGCGACGTGGGCAATGTGGCGCTGGACCTGCAGGTTGGGCACCGGGATTTCGAGGCAGCCTAGCATGGGCTTGGTGATGCCAGCGACACTGCTACCCTGGCGGAGGCTTTGGACAGCAGCCTGCCCTGGGGTAGAGTTAAGGTACCAGGTCAGGTAGCCGGCATCGGCAGTAGTCGGGTCATAGACGCGGAGGCGAAAGAAGAAGGACATAGCAATGGCTCGGGGCCAGGGCTTAGTATAGAGTACGGCCGGATTGCGGGGCCCTTTTGCCAGGAACAGGATATCGTGGGGCTGCAGGAGCTGCTGCTTCGGGACGGAGGGCAGTTCGGTGCGGAGCGGGTCGTCAGCCAGCTCGTTGTAGGGGCTGGTAACGTCGCGTACTTGGATGACGTAGGTGGAGCCATTGGGTTCAGGGGTTGGTTTCTCCCGAAGCGTAGCCCCGGAAACAATGTCGACAAGTTCCTGCAAAGCAATCATCAGTATAGTTATGCTGTATTTTATTTTACAAATATGAGGATTGTATCGGCACTAACACTAAAAAAGTTGTCAGTACAGTTATACTGTATTCGTAATAATGTATAATTAATTGATTATCAGTTATATAATTTTTAATATAAATCAATAAAATTCATAATAGAATATATTCACTTAACCTGCTGATCTGCTTTTGGATGGAAACTGTCATCTCAGAATGAGTCTGAGGATTTAGAGAATAGCAGCTATTCCTTACTAACCGCATGGCATTCTTATAGCAATTACGTGCTATGATTCCGGAATTTTTGTCCACTACCTTTTTAGAAGAAAGTGTGAGGTGGTCGGGTAAAAGTGGACATGGAGAAAGTAACTTTCCCTTGTCATGGAAGCAGAAAAACCAGCCGGTGAACGGCAGTGAACGAAGTATGGTGCAGCGTTTCGGACCGAGGCGATCCGCCGACGGTCAGGCGGCGACACGGATCGCGCAAGCATTTGGCATGAGCGAGACTGTGTTGGGCAAGTGGGTGGCGAAAACGCGCTGCCTGCCTAGCAAGTGGCGGCTCAGCGCGTTTTCGCCACCCACGCTGGTCATAGCAGCTAACGCCAGCAGCCGGCCCCCGCGCACTACTCAGGCTGACCCGCAGGCCATCGCCGGCGCTAATAAGCTCGCCACCTGGCCCGCGGCCACGGCCCCGAACCAAATTTGGGTGGGCGACATCACCTACCTGGCTCTGGCTACGGGCCACACCTGGCTTGCTGACGCGCTGCTTTCTCCCAGTAGGGGTGGGCTGGCACGTGAGCGAATCACTGAATAAAGACTTGATTATGAGCGCACTTAACCGGGCGATGGCCGTCTGTCAGCCCCACCCGGCCTGCTCGTGCACGTCGACTGGCGCAGCCAGTATACCAGCGACGCCTTTACCCAACTGCTGGACCGCACCCAGGACATTGCCAGCCTGAGCCGGCCCGGTAGTCCGTATGACAACACCCTGAACGAGAGCGGATGGAGTACACTTAAAACCGAGCTATTGCCCCGCGGA
Source organism: Hymenobacter defluvii (assembly GCF_017589435.1). Lineage (NCBI taxonomy): Bacteria > Pseudomonadati > Bacteroidota > Cytophagia > Cytophagales > Hymenobacteraceae > Hymenobacter > Hymenobacter defluvii. Next base: position 5,170 of record NZ_JAGETX010000009.1, on the reverse strand, counting down.
GCCTACTTTGCTGACCTGGAAGAGACCCGGCTAGAACTGGCCGAGACTCTTCATTAGTGGTTCGACTAACCTGGCTCGTTGGCTGCACCAAGATCCATTACAGGCACTTTGTATTCAACGCCCTGCGCCTGGAGGGCCGCAATGAATTCTTCGGCCAGCTCGATACGGTCTTGTTCTGCCGTTGCCCGCAGCAGGTATTTACCATCCGAATCTAACTGCAAGTCAAAATCCACTTCAAGTTGCGGCAACAGAGAATAATTGCTGGGCAAAGTCAATTTCCATCCCTCATCCGTGCAATACAAAGCAGTTTCCCAATCAGTGTTTGCTACACCGGGAATATCTCGGAGCCGCAGTGGGCTTAGCCAGTTATTATAAACCCACTGCTCAGATACTACCGCATTTGCCACCTTACCTCGCCGCAGAATTGTGTGAACATAGGGGTTGATATGCCAGCTACCTATTGATCTCCGACGCAGCAAGCGTAGGGTAAAATCAGAATTCCAAGCAAAGTACCCTTGTGAGTTTTCAGTCATCTCGGGGTACTTGATGAAGTAGTAACACCAATCGTTGAAATTCTGGTTGTTATCCAGCCAATCAGCTGCCATCTCTTCCAACTTCAGTTGGGGCGTGTTGCCCGGTACTTTATTATAAGCCAGCAGGAATGCTGATAGCATATCATTCAGGCCATTGCCTAAGTCAAACACCAGCACGGTGTACCAGTTCGCATCATTACCGAAGAAGTATTTTTCTGCGCCACCAGTCCATCTATCTTGACTTATCGAATAGTCGCCCAACGTCAGCCAAGCCCGAATAATGCTGCTCTGCGCAATATTACCCGACCAGATTTCTCGTACGGCTTGCCCGAAAACCGTCAAGTAGTCAGCATTCTCGACTGGTTGCAGGTTGTGTAGGTCGCCCCTGAATACAGCTTGATTCTCCAATTCGTGCAGCACTGAAGTTAATTCCGGCCGTACTATCAACAGCTTCGCTTTATTGCGCTCATGATCTACACCACGGCGCAGATTTGGTAGCACTACGCCAGCTGCCAGCCGCTCATAAACTTGTGGCGAGATCCCGCCCTCAGCCGTAGCCAACAACGCGCAGGCAGTGGTGAAGGCCGGTAAATCTTCGACACGCAGGTTAGAGCCGATTTGTGTGTCTTGCTGCTGCCGCGCCCGTTCCAACAGATTCCGTAACACACGCAGCACATTGCGGGCATCAGCGTCTGAAAATTGCTCGGTGGCTACGGTTGCCCCGTAAGTCAGCAGTCCAAATAGTAGCACCTGCTCCTGGAGCAAACGAGCCGGGTTGAACTCCTGTAAGCACTGGCTGAAAATATTCGTTTGCGAGTTACCGAACAGGCGTACTCGTTCCGACTCAGTGTCTTTCGTTAACAGCCTTTCCAGCAGGCTCGCAATTCCTGCCGGCTTATCTTTCTGTGCCGAGGCCAGAAAATCAAGTGTTTGAAATAGGAACACCACATTTTCCCGCTTGGAATAGACACTACTAAACCACTGGAAGCTGAGCTGACCGGCTGCCAATTCGGGGCTGCTTTCGCCGCCTTGATAAGCCAGCATCCGCGTAACGAAATGCAGGTACTGTTCAAAGACTCCATCAACTAAATCCGAACCCTCGTGGCGATGATTCCAGAATAAATCTGTCCAGTCGCCATCTGCCTTCTGCCCGAAATCAGCTTGTAAGTCAAACCATTTTTGACACTGAAGCAACAAGTCGAATTCCGCCTTCCAGTTCTCGAAATTGGTCAGCGGCTTCCCCCGCGCATTCATCTTCAGATACAAGTCATCGGTGAGGCCCACTTTCGGCATATCCAGAAAGTAGAATCCGATAAGCGGCTGCTCGGCATCAGTTAGCCGTTCAAACCAATTTTGCTCCTTACCAAAGCGTTTGTCTATTGCATCCAGCATCGTCAGCATGGCTGCTACCGTAGGGTCACGCTCCCACGCCGGCTGAAACCAGGTCGTATCACGTAGCGCATCGCTCAGCTTATGGTAGGTGTTCCAAGGGCCGAGTTCGGTAGCTACCAGCTTCTCGCAGAAATTCCGCGAGCTGATGCGCGTTTCGTAAGTGAACTTGCCGAGCGCTTCCTTCGCGTCAAATAGCTTGCCATCTACTAGGGCCAAATACCAGTGCAGCAAAAACAGCGTAGTCATCCGCTGCTGTCCGTCGAGCGGCACAAATAGCCGGGTCTTATCATGCAACTCGCCATACACGAAATCCAGTGTCAGCGGCTGCTTCTGTTCCAGCGCTGTATAAAGTGCGTCCAACAGCCGCCCACGAATATTTTTGGCTTTCTCATCGTTACGACCCTGAGCATAGTCCCGTTGAATAATCGGCACCTGAATACGCTCGATTTCTGGGCTTTGCAGCAACGTCCAAAGAGTGTAGTAATTAGTCTGCATTTGCTGGGGCCGTGATAGGGGTTAGATAATCAATCAGCGTCTTTCGGACGGCCTGAGCATAGCTGTTACGGTCATTGGCAGTCCAGTAGCTTAGATGATCGAAGTCGTTGCTGTAGTATTTCAGAAACACGTTTCGCGTGGCAATTGGAATGAACGACCCCTCGCGCTCCAACTCTATTATCCGCTGGCGCTTCTGCTGAAACACTTTGTTGCTAAGTGCTGAGTTGTCGTTAGTAGTCAGGAGCGCCAGGTTTTCGATGGTGTGAACTTCTGGCTGACCCAACAGCGAAAAAATCTGCCGCTGCACCTGCTCGAAATCATCTTTTTCGATGTTCGTCTGTTCGAGCAGCCGCTCTATCTCTGTCAGTACCTGTGCTGCTGTCAATACGCTTCCTTGCCCGTCAGTCAAGGCGGTCTGTTCTGGTAGCATATCCGGCTGTTCGGCTACGTAGGGAATTACATCGCGCAGCCATTGTTGATACGCCTGTTTGCCCTTCAGGCCCTGTGAGCTTTGGGCATGAATGTGTTCCAAACTCCAGCGCCGAGCCTCCTGACCATTGCCCTTGTAGTACTGAAATGGAAAACGATAACTGGCCCCAGGATTCTGCTGTAACGTTTCAATGTTGAGTAGCAGTAGCACGTTTCGGAGTTTCGTGTAGTCGTCCCTGTACGTCCATTCTTCCAACGGCCCGGCTACACTCAATTTTATCTGTTCAAGCACGTGGCTCTTGAACTGCGTTTTGGTGCTGTCATGTGCTTCCTTAACCAGTTCGGATATCGGCGTACCCGTTGTTATCAGATAGCCCAGCTGATGGTACCAGTCCCGGGTATTATACCATTCGTCTAGCAGCAAAAACAGGTTCTTAACCTTCTTCCACTCATCCAGCAGCTTTTCGGTACTAGCCCGTTGCAGTAGGCCGTTGAAGTAGCGGAATGTAGCGTAGTCGTCTGGTCTGGCCGCTTTTTCCTTCGCAGAATTCTCATCTAAGCTGGCTAGCAGCTCGAACAGGAATTCAATGCGGGTCGGCTTGTTGCTCGCATTTTCATTCAGAAAATACCACAACTCCGGCTGACGGAGGCGCGCCTCTATCATGTCCCATTCGGTAGCCAATTCCAACTGCCGCTGTTCAAAGCGTCTTTGGTCATTATCATCTCCTACCTGTGCCCGCTTGAGAAAAAGTGCCTTTATCAACTCCGCATTGGTCAGCGGAATCTTACCCGAGTTAATTCGAATAAAGGCTTCATGTTCCCCGCCCTGCGTGGGGTCCAGTTCGTACCATATGACCTGCGTCCGTTCCAGCAGGACCGAGAAGATATTATTTGCCGCCAGCGAGGGTATTTGCTGCGCCTCGAACCAGTCTTTCATACTGGCCTGCGCCTGATACATGAAATGAAAGTCGATGTTGTTGTCAGCTTGCTCCGCGCTGATGTTTTCCAAAAACTCCTGGCTTTGAGGCCTAGTAGCGTATTCCAACGTGAATAACGGCTTGCCACCTCGCAGGTAATTCTGTTGAATAAACTCGTAAAGAATGTAGATGGAAGTAAGTCGTTGCTGCCCGTCTATCACTTCCCACTGGTCGCCCCGACGCTTTACCAGCACCGGCTGTAAACAGTAGAAGGTGTTGGGAGGGGCAGTACTCCGAAAGTGCAGCAAGTCTTCTAGTAATTCCGTAACCTGAGTTTGCGTCCAGCGGTATCCCCGCTGGTACTGCGGCACCAGAAAATTTAAGTTTATCAGGTCGGCGATGCCTTTCAGGCCAATCGTATTCTCCGCCGGTTGCGCCGGTGCAGTCATAAAGTATTGAGATATAATGATCTGAAGTTTTCGACCTTCAATTGAGTTTAGTAAGATCTGGCTGGTGGCAAAGCTATCCAGATCGGATTAATAGCGTACGAAAAGCTGCCTAATTATTAGAATCTTATTTGTTGTGCGGCGTTGTCTAAATAGGTCGTAGCCTCCAATTCAAATACTTACTTCAAGCAACAACTAGGGCTCTATTCGATGCGCTAGCGACAGACATGGCTGGTGTACTGGCTGCCCCAATTGACATGGGCAATAAGGCCGGGGCAAGCTGGCATAGGGTCAGGGTCTGTTCCGGCGCCTTGAGCACCAGTTCGATGGGCATCTACGCGGCTGGGTGCCAGCCTACCACCCATTACAAACAAGAATTGTACTAGGTGGCTAGGTAGTACCAGGGTCCGCCTACCAGCAGTAGGGAAGTGACATCGCATACCCACAACTGGTTGGCCTTCTTAGGAGTAGCGCAAGAGTAAGCACAGACATTTCTAGTAGAATCGTAGCGCCGAATTTTCGCTGTCTTGTCCTAAAATAGGTTGACCATCAATCGCAGTCAGATGGAACACTTATTTCTGTTTCGCAAGCAGGCGCACGAGCTGAAAATGCGTCAGATGGTCGAGGAGATTACCTGCGGCCGCCACACGATTGAGTCGGCGATGAGCAAGTACCAGGTGCTCACTCGCTCGACCGTGACCAAGTGGTTGGAACGTGTCCGCCAGGAAGAGCAGGCCCGTATCCATGCCATGGAAGACAACCGAAAAAAGCCACCCACCACGCTCGTCGAGCACGTGGTGCAGCATGCCGATGCGCTCACTGGACAGGTCAAGCAGTTGCAACAACAACTGGAGCAAGCCGAGTTGCAGGTGCTCTATTATAAAAACGTGATCCGGGTGGCCGAGCAGGAGCTGGGCCTGAGCATCGAAAAAAAGTCCGCTACCAAGTAGTCCAGCTC
>NZ_JAGETX010000099.1:0-707 GCF_017589435.1 Hymenobacter defluvii | reverse complement strand
CATCTTGATCAACCCAACCTTGAACTTTTTCGGGGTAGCGCAAGGCAATGTCGCAAGCTCGTTCTGTTACGCGTTGCTGCCGCCATTGGGGGAGGTTTATAAGTAAAACGCCTGAGTTAAAATAATCACTTTTCGTAGTTAAGCCTAAATCAGCACGCAAGTGCATCTCCGTATCTAATACTGCTCCAATAGCAAAGTCACCTAATTCGGTTTGAAAAAGTGTACTTAAATTACCCACAACTAAAGTGTCAATATCCAGGTATAGCAACTTTTCTAAATGCTGAGGGACTAAATCAGCGAAAAATAAACGGTAGTAATTTGCTAGTGTAAAATAGGATGTTTTAGGCAATTGTCTTACAATGGCTCTTGGCGTTTCGTAGTCTTAGTACTCATCGTTCCTGTATCTTCGCGTATAGACAACGTCGTTTAATAATAGACTCGCACTTCTAGACTAATATGGACTGTACCGCTACGCCGCTTGATATCGCTGTATCATTTGATCAGGGCTATGTCCCCTTCGTGTATGCTTTACTCTCCTCTATCTTTCAACAAAACACTAATTCAACCATTACCATTCATGCGCTTGCGCCTGAGGTGTCGACTCCTGATCAAGATGCTCTTAAGACATTTGTTGCTGAAAAAGGTGGCTCTATATTCTTTTATGCACTAGACACTACAATTATCCAAGGCTTTGCATTACCTACACA
>NZ_JAGETX010000098.1:0-726 GCF_017589435.1 Hymenobacter defluvii | reverse complement strand
AACTTTCTTGGAAGAGGCCGGAGTTTTGTTTAACCAAGGAAGCGTGGGCAATTGGGGAGTCGATAATCTCAACATCAAACTAACCGCTCCTGAGGTTCCAAAATCAGCGCTTCCAGTAGTGAATCCTGTGAACAAGGACTATATCATAAAGCATCTAAAGCGTTCTGTAAGTGGCGGTGATGATGGTGATGGTAACACTCACGCCGTTGGTACTTATTTAGATAGATATTCCAATAATCAGGATTTAATTGCATCCACAGGGTGGGCAACTTCTTTTAGTACTATTGCTGGTACTACAATCAAGGCTGTGGCCGATGCAATTGCATCAGGAGTTGATAAATCATTAGCTGAGGCGGTAAGTATAAAAACGTTGGATGAGTTCTCTAAAGAGATAATCCGCTACTTAGAAGAAGGAAGTAAATCTATTGCTTCACAAACGGCTTCGCACAACTTACGCGGTCAACTTTTATGGTTAAAGGAATCGCTTTACTCAACTAGCCAGAATACTAGTTATAGAAAGTTGCCGCTGCCATCGTTGGGATCCATTCTAGCTTATGATGCTGCGCAACTGATTCCTCCCATTTATCCAGTGAGTGTAGATTATTTTCTGCGCGAAACGCTCCGGGAAGTTACAGTAGACACGGAGTCACTGCTGACGTTCGCAGAACTTCTGCCTGAATTGGCAACAAATGCTACACTTCAGGAAGTCTTGCCACAGACTACTAT
>NZ_JAGETX010000097.1:0-729 GCF_017589435.1 Hymenobacter defluvii | reverse complement strand
TACGTGGGCCGCGACGTAGAAAGCATGGTGCGCGACCTAGCCGAGCAGTCGGTGAACATGGTGAAGCTGCGCCGCAAGGAAGCCGTGAAGGCTCAGGCTGCGCAAGTAGTAGAAGATATTATCCTGGATGCTTTGATTCCGCCTATTTCCGGCAGTGCTACGCCTGCTACCCGGCACGGAGTAGGCTTCGGCACCGATGGCAACCAAGTGCCTACCTCCGACCAGGAGCTGAACGAGCGCACGCGCGACAAATTCCGCGAGAAAATCCGCAGCGGTGAGTTAGACGAGCGTAAGATTGAGATTAAGGTAGAACAAAGCAGTTCCTCCGGCATCGGTATCCTAGGAGGCCAGACCGGCATGGATGAGGCTTCGCTGTCGGGCTTACAAGACATGCTGGGCAATATGCTCCCCAAGAAAACCCGCAAGCGCCGCGTCACGATTGCCGAAGCCCGTCGCATCCTGCTAGATGAGGAAGCTGCCAAGCTCATCGATATGGAGGAGGTGAAGGAAGAAGCTCTGCGCCACGCCGAGAACTCAGGCATCATCTTCATCGACGAAATTGATAAGGTAGCCAGCCGCAGCGGCAAAGGCGGCGGTGGCCCCGACGTAAGCCGCGAAGGTGTGCAGCGTGACTTGCTACCCATCGTAGAAGGTTCGGCTGTCAGCACTAAGTACGGCATCCTCAATACCGACCATATTCTGTTCATTGCCGCCGGTGCCTTCCACGTT
>NZ_JAGETX010000096.1:0-756 GCF_017589435.1 Hymenobacter defluvii | reverse complement strand
TGTTCGGCAACGCTTGACCGGCAATATAAATATCTGACAAGAAGAAGCTTGTACCGAATGACCGGTCAAAGATCAGAAGCAAGGCTGCCGAGAAAAGCACGGGGAAAGCCAACAGACCCAGTACAGCCGTCAGGAAGAACGACCAGATAGTGAGCGGCAATTTCGACATCGACATACCGCGGGTACGCAGGTTGATGATGGTTGTGATGTAGTTAACACCACCTAGCAACTGTGATACAATGAACAAAGCCATTGATACCAGCCATAGCGTCATACCAGCACCCGAGCCTGGAATAGCTTGTGGTAAGGCGCTCAATGGAGGATAAATTGTCCATCCAGCAGCAGCGGGACCCGTTTCTATAAACAGCGACGAGAACATAATCACACTGGAAATAAAGAAGAACCAGTACGATAGCATGTTCATAAAGCCCGAAGCCATATCACGAGCGCCTATTTGCAACGGAATCAGGAAGTTTGAGAAAGTACCGCTCAAACCAGCTGTCAGCACGAAGAATACCATGATGGTACCGTGCATCGTCACCAGCGCCAGATAAAACTCAGGATTCAGCTTACCAGCTTCCACCCATTTACCTAGTACCGGCGTCAGCCATTCCAGAGTTGCTTCAGGCCATCCAAGTTGCAAGCGGAACAAGCTAGAAAGTGTGCCGCCCAGAATGGCCCAAAAAATACCCGTGATGAGAAATTGCTTGGCAATTACTTTATGGTCGGTACTAAAGACGTACTTCGAAATAAAGC
>NZ_JAGETX010000095.1:0-756 GCF_017589435.1 Hymenobacter defluvii | reverse complement strand
ATGTACCTCCATTCAGGTCTTCTTCCAGCGACAATTTGCGTAGCCGCTCTGTGAATACCCACCAGATAACGAGATAGGATACAGTACGAATCAGGTAGAAGGGTACGCTAAGGAAACCACTTTTGCCAGCGATGATAGGATCATAAGTTTTACTACCAGGGGTCATAATACCTGGAGTTGTCCAGTGGAAGATGTCGCTGTGCCATAGGTTCAGCAGGAAAACGACAACTAGAATGATACCACCTGGCAGAATCCAGGCACTAGTAGCTTCTGGTACGCGCCGAATAGCAGCTGACCAGCCAGCGTATGCAACAGTATTAATTGCAACCCAAACAGTGCCTACGACTGATAAGCCAAGGAAGAAAATGTTGCTGTGCCACACGCTCACTATAATGCGTTTAATCCAAAGCGGACTACCGTGGTGAGCACCAGCGTGGCCAGCAGCCTCGTGACCAGTAGCATGCTCAGCTCCTACCCCGAAGAGTGCCAGAGCTACGCCGATGATGAACAGAACAACGCCGGCTAGAATTAGCCAAATAAACTTTTTACGGGTATCGGACGAAAGTACCAGGTGTTCAGCCGTGGCGCTTTCGTGGTGCGTCAGTGTTGCCATAGTTCCTTAATTCGCCGTTCCGTTAGTTGCTTTTGTATTACCCTGTCCGGGGGTAGCCGAACCGGTTCCAGCTTGCGCTTCTCCTACAGCAGACTGATTAGATGAATCGGAAGTTTCCGTTGAATCAGAAGCAGCGCTTGTTG
>NZ_JAGETX010000094.1:0-784 GCF_017589435.1 Hymenobacter defluvii | reverse complement strand
ACAGCTAGCGCATCCAATCGAGGGCAGCAAGCAGGTGGGCCACGGCTAAAAAGGAGGTAGCGGTTTTCTCGTACCGGGTCGCAAAGCCGAGAGCCTCTTTGAGGCGGCCGAAGAAGCGCTCCACCTTGTTGCGGTCGGCGTACAGGTTTTCATCGTAGTCGCGCTGGTCGAGGCGGTTGGCTTTGGGCGGGATGACCGCTTCGACTTCGTCTTGAGCCAACGTACTGAGCACGTGGTTGGTATTATATGCCTTGTCGGCGACTACCGCGCCGGGTTGTTCTGCTAAGGCCGCCAGCAAACCGGGCAATTGGGGGCTGTCAGCTGCTTCGCCTGGCGTTAGAGCCACGTGCAGACAGTTGCCCAACGCGTCCACTACGGCATGCACTTTGGTGCAGAAACCGCCGCGCGAGCGGCCGAGGGCTTCGTTGGCCGGCGTGCTTTTTTTTGCCCGGCCGCCGCTTTGTGGGCCTTGGCCGTAGTCGAGTCGACCAGCACCCAGGCATAGTCCGGTTCCTGCACGGCCTGAAACAGCGCTTCCCACACGCCCGCTTGGGCCCAGCGGCGGAAACGCCGCGCCACCGTGTTCCACGGGCCAAACCGCTCGGGCAAGTCGTGCCAGGCCACGCCTGTGCGCACCCGGTAGAGCACGGCATTGACAAACAAGCGGTTGTCGCGCCCGGTGCCCAGCCGGCCGAGGGCGTGTGGTTCGACCATTTTCCATTCGCGTTCGGTTAATTCATGACGGCGCATGGCGTAAAAATACTCTCCTTGCTGTCCACACACT
>NZ_JAGETX010000093.1:0-787 GCF_017589435.1 Hymenobacter defluvii | reverse complement strand
GTTTACCTCTGACATACGAAGCGGTACTGGTTTGCCAGCTGTATTCTTACCCTCGTTTTCGCTAAGAAAACCAATCACACCAGGCGTGCTTGTGATGATGTGGTCTACTTCGCCATGCGACAAATCAGCATGAATCAGGATATAGCCAGGAAAGAAGTTACGCTCACGTACGCGCTTTTTACCATTGCGCATTTCGTAAACTTTCTCTGCTGGAATCAGTACTTCGGGCACTAACTCAGAAAGGCCATGACGTCCTATCTCTGTTTCGAGATAGGTTTTGGCTTTCTTTTCTTGCCCGCTAACTGAGCGTACTACATACCATTTCAACTCTCCCATTTCTTCTACTGCTTAACGGAACGAGTTGTAAAATGCTTCCAAACCTGTTTTGAAAATGATATCCATGATACCAACAACAGCAGCAAATACCAGCGAACCGATCAGCACTAAACCAGCGCTCTTCTGTAATTCCGACGAAGTTGGCCACGTTACTTTGTAACGCATTTCCTCCGTGGTATCGCTAAAATATTTCGTCAGCTTGCTCATGGTTAGGACCGGGTTTGGCTGAAATAGATGCGGTCTAATGACCAAGTAAAGCACGGGCGGAGAGATTCGAACTCCCATCAAAGGTTTTGGAGACCTCTATTCTACCCTTGAACTACGCCCGTAGAATATTTCCCAGCAAACTTTCGTTTTAATTGGGAGTGCAAATGTACAGTAATCTATAGACAAAACAAATCCGCCCCCGAAAAAATCAGAGGCGGATTGTCTTAATTCAGAGATTAGTCGA
>NZ_JAGETX010000092.1:0-796 GCF_017589435.1 Hymenobacter defluvii | reverse complement strand
CGGTAGAACAGGGTGTGCCCGTTTGGGAAATGGCACTGGTCAAGGTGTTTGGCATGCATAAACGCCGCTACGGTACCTATCGGCTGCAGGTGGCTTTGCGTCACAAGGGGTACCAGGTGGGCCGCCAACGTCTACGCGCGGCCATGCGTCGGCGGGGCCTACATGCGCTGCAACCCAAGGCCTTCACCCCGCGCACCACTGACTCCACGCACGGGCTGCGGTGTGCGCCCAACCGGTTGCTGGACCAGCCCAAGCCTACCCAGGCCAACCGGGTCTGGGTCAGTGACATCACCTACCTGCCCCTGGCCAGCGGCGAGTGGGCCTACCTGTGTGCTTTTCAGGATATGACCAGCAAGCAGGTGGTCGGCTGGCAAGTGGGGGCGACGATGCCCGAAGCGTTGGTGACCAGGGCTTTACAGCGCGCCTTTTGGTCCCAGCCCCCCACGCCCGGCCTGCTTGTGCACTCGGACCGCGGCGGGCAGTACTGCGGTAATGCCTACCGTAAACTGCTGGACGACCACCACGTCCTGCGCTCGCAGAGCCGGCGCGGCGACTGCTACGACAATGCCCAAGCCGAAAGTCTGTGGTCGCGCCTCAAAACGGAGGTGCTCGAAGTCCGAGCGCGACCCGTTTTTGCCGACCTGGCCGATGCGCAGCGCAGTGTCGCTGATTATTTTGACTATTATAATCACGAGCGCTTGCACTCCCGTATTGGCTATCAGGCACCGTATCATGCTCACCAACAGCTTCTTACACTTAATATCCTAAACTGTCCAGCCTAACCGGACCACCTCAG
>NZ_JAGETX010000091.1:0-827 GCF_017589435.1 Hymenobacter defluvii | reverse complement strand
GAAAAGCAGTTTGCTAACCGGGAGATAGAAGTGGAGGATATGTTCGTTGTGCAGGAATTCTATTCCCGGGCACGAGTAGCGCGAGAAACGGCGCGGATCAACTACGAAACCTCTTTTCTAATGATGGAAGAGTTGATCGGTATGAAGATCATTGATTTAATGAGCACTAAATGACACCAAAAGAATTTCTTCAACTCCTACGTCGCAATTGGCTGTTGCTGCTGGCAGTTCCTTTAGCCACGGCCGCTTCTATCTTTTTCTTTTCCCGTAAGGAAATAAAGGAATACGCCTCCGATACTACTATTTATACAGGTATTGCCTCGGGCTATAATATTGATAAGAATGGATCCGGTAACGACTATGCCAACGGCAAAGCGTACGCTAACCTGTTGTCTTTGATTAATGCCAGAGAAACGAAGCGGGAGGTAGCACTGCGGCTGCTGGCCCGGCACCTGATGCTGCCCAGCTATGATTCGGCGGTGCTCAGTCCAGAAACATACAGCAAATTTCAATTACTGATTAGGGCCCCTTTGCGGCAGCAACTGACGGGTTCTTCCGTAGAAGAAACAGTCAGCAAACTGGATACTTATCTTAAAACGGATAATAAAAACGTCGTCTATAAAATCCTAAATTCCGAAATTCCTACTTACTCTTTCGCTGCTTTGAGCAAAATTGCTGCTTACCAAGTAGGCAACAGCGACCTAATTAAAATTGAATATGTGTCGGATGACGCTGCTGTGTGCCAGCAGACATTGGTGGATTTAACCCAGGTTTTTATTCGCAGGCACCGGAGCCTGCAAGAAGGCCGTAATGGTTCAGTAATAGGC
>NZ_JAGETX010000090.1:0-836 GCF_017589435.1 Hymenobacter defluvii | reverse complement strand
ATGTCAGAATCTGGAGGCGGAACAACAGGCCGAATACGACCAGCAGTAACACCAAGACCAGTAGAATACCAAGAGCAGTCATTTGTAAAGAAGTTAGAAGCTAGCAGCTGGAAATCGAAAGCTGTTGATTAGAACTTAGTTCTTATGACACTTTCAATTTCCAGCGTCTAAAATTTAAGTCGTGTGATGGATGCTCTCGTCGAGGAAAGGATGGTTGACGGGAACCAGTGAAGCTTGTGATAGGCGCTTCGTCATGAGTAAAAGGAAGCTACCCAAGAAAACCAGCGCGGTACCTATTTCAATGATAAACCCGTTATTTCCCTGCATAGTTGCAGGCATGATCATTAAATAAAAGTCAAACCAATGCCCTATCAGAATAGCAATGCTTACAATCTTAAGCATGATCATCTGCCGCTTAGCGTCGCGGGTCATCATTACCAAGAATGGAAAAGCAAAATTGATAACTAGGTTGAAGAAGAACAACCCAGTATAAGCATTATCAAATCCACCTAGACGCTGGTTGAAGTATACTGATTCTTCGGGTATGTTCGCATACCATATCAGCATGAATTGCGAGAACCATATATAAGTCCAGAAGATACTGAAGCCAAACATGAACTTCCCTAGATCGTGCAGGTGGCTTGCATTTACAAAACGTAAATAGCCAGCTTGCTTCAGGAATATAGTACATAAGGTGATAGCAGCAATACCTGATACCCACCAGCTAGCAAACACATACCAGCCAAACATCGTGCTGTACCAGTGCGTGTCAATCGACATCACCCAGTCCCAAGCCGACATCGATTCTGTTACCGCGAATAATACTAGGAATAGCG
>NZ_JAGETX010000008.1:0-217973 GCF_017589435.1 Hymenobacter defluvii | reverse complement strand
CTGTCATCCTGAGCTTGCGGAGGACCTTATCACACTGAACGAGTCGTTGTTACGTCAGTCGTTCAGTGTGATAAGGTCCTCCGCAAGCTCAGGATGACAGCCGGCTTTTTATTTCCCTACCTCACTATTGCATTGCTCTGCGCTTCACCGCTCCGTTACTCCTCTCCAATCGCCTGATTAAGAAACTGCACCAGGGGCTGCGCTACGTGCAGGCTTTCTACAGCACGAGCCACAAAATCGGGTTGGAGTAGTTCGGCGTCGGAGATGGGGCGACTCACTAAGTAGCTTTTCATCTTGAGCCATTCAATGTCAGGGTCGTTTTTGTCGTAGCCTTTGGGCGGACGCTGGAGCCGGTCGCCCTCCAGGCCGTCGGGGAAGTGGCGCACGAACTCGGGGTGCTGGCGCAGGGCGTGGAAGGTATCGGGGGAGTAGTGAATTTCCTGGCGGATGCGTTGCAGGCTGGCCGTATCGGGCAGCCACTTGCCGGCACCCAACCAGGAGTTGCCGGGCTCCAGTGTCAGGAAATAACCCGCCCAGCGCGAGTGCCTGCCCTCGGCCTTGAGGCCCGCACCCATGTGGCGCTTGTAGGGGTCCTGGCCCTGTTGAAACCGGTCGTTTTTGTTGATGCGGTACATCGTTTCGCCGGCTGTGAGGGTTTGTAGCGCCGGCTCGAAGCCCTGTACTCCCTGGAGTACTTCCGCTACCAGCTTCTTGAACACGGCCCGGGCCTGGTGGTATTCGGCGCGGTGCTCGTCCATCCAGGGCTTATTGTTGTTAGCGGCTAGGCCGCGTAGAAAATCCAGTATTGAAGCACGATTCATGGCTGGGCATACGGGCCAGGGTAGGCGGGAGTTGGGTAGGGTAGGAGCTAGGAGGTGAGTAAGCCGTTCTTTATTAGGGCATCCTGCGCCATTCTATTAGGGTATTCTGGCCATCTGTCATCCTAAGTGGAGCGAAGGACCTTCTCACATTAGAATGACAAGCGTAACAACGACTCGTTCAGACGTGAGAAGGTCCTTCGCTCCGCTCAGGATGACAGATGACGTCGAGCTTTCGACATCGTTCAACGACGTTTACCACCCCGCCCTACGGGCACCCTCCTTAGAAAAGGAGTGGTTCTAGCTTAGTTTGGATCTAGCTCTGTTCTTTATACCCCAGCACTGTGAGCGGGTCGCCTACCCGGATGGTGCCCTGGCCGCTGGCGGTGACGTTCTGGCCGAACATCACCTTGCGGCCTACCGTACGGTAGGAGGCCAGAGTGCTCAGGGTTTCGGGGTTTTTCTGGGCAGTTTGTTGGTCGATGGTAGTGACGACGCAGCGCCCGCAGGCCCGTACGGCCCGAAAGGCTATGTCGCCTACCCGGAAATCGGCCCAGGTATCCTCATCGAAGGGTGCGCCGCCTGTGAAGACTAGGTTGGGCCGGAAGCGGTCCATCAGGACCGGCGTGGTGAGGCGTTCGTTCAGATCATCCAGCGCAGCCTGCCCGATGAGGAGGTAGGGGTAGCCGTCAGCAAAGCTGACGAGCGTGCCCGCCGGGTTCAGCTCGGGCTTGTCGGGCTCTACCTCGCGCCGCACCATTTCCGACATATACACCAGCCGGCACTCCTGACCCAGGGCTTCGGTCAGCCATTCGTCGGCGGCCGGGGTGCCGCGCCAGGCAAAGACCATATCGTCCCAGATGGTCACGAACAGGGTCTTTTCCCGATCTGCCTCGAAGGGAATGTAGAGCGGTAGGAGGTCGGGGTGCTGGCGGTGCGTGAGCAGAAAGCCGTTGAAGGCAGGAGCTACGTCCAGAAGGGCCATAGTAGCAATCTGCCGCTGGGTCATAAACTGGTTGCGCGCATCCACAATCAGCCAGCGCCGGTCGTATTGCAAGCCGCGCATGCCCACAGCTGCCTCGGTGAGTCGGATGCCGCCCAGCGACTTCACGGGGTAGATGTAGATATCAGAAAGGGTGAGGGGGGTAGCCATTGGGCAAAGGTAAGGAGGCAACGGGTAGAGGCGATCTGTAAAAGAAGGTCATTTCGACCAGCGGGAGAAATCTCGCGTGCTCTTGCAGGCTGTCCCGCGTACGCGTTCAGCATGACGTCCTAAAACAAACCAGACAAACACAAAAAAACCGGCGCGGGAGATAAGTCCCGCGCCGGTTTGGCTTTGAGCAACTATCCGCGAGGACTATTGCTTGACAAACTTGCTCTTCTTGCCCTGCACTTGCACCACGTACAAGCCGCTGGGTAGGTTGGCTACCGACACCGAAGTGGTCTGATCGGTGAAAGAGTGGGTCAGCACACGCTTACCCATCATATCGTACACTTCGGCTACGTGTGCACCGCTGCCCAGGCCGCTAATGTTCAGTACATCGGGGGTAGGCACGGGGCTCAATACCAGAGCAGGCGCGTTACCGGCTGGTACTGCAATGGTTACCACAGGCGAGAAGCTCTCAGTGCCATCGTTGTCGAGCTGGCGCAGGCGGTAGTAGGCTTTGCCTTCGGGAGCGTTGGCATCACGGTAGGCGTAGGCATTGCGCTGGCTGGTGCTGCCGTTACCGGCCACAAAACCCAACGTAAACCACTGGTCGCCGCCTGTGCTGCGCTGCACCTCGAAGCCTTTGTTGTTCTTCTCCGAAGCCGTAGCCCAGTTTAGACGAACGGCTGAGCCTTCCAGCTGGCCAGTGAAAGCAACGAGTTCGACGGGTAGGGGAGCGTTGCCGTCACCGAGGGTGAAGTATCCGTTAAGGGAGAACTCACCTGTTATAGTAACTGTATTATCTGATGCATTAACGGTTCCGCCTAGTCGCTCATACGGAGGAGTATTCTCCTGTTCTGAACGGAATACGCGTAACTGACTCTCAGGAATACCATTTAGCTCTCCATTAGTAGTAGCTGGCTGATTAGGATATGAATCACGGTAGCCAAAGATGAGTGTCGAAGCCAACACCTTATTGTTAGTAGGAGTTATCTTATACTGACGGGTTATGCTCTTGCTATTGTTCGGTCCAGCTTCTGCAAAACCAGTACGCCGCAAAACAGTAGTTGAGCCTGGCAATGTTTCGAAGGAGGTACCAGAAGGGCTGATTCTTAGACCGATGTTATTGAAGATTACTTGTGCATTAGGTGTTGATAGGTTGCCTTGGGCTCGCACATAACCTAATACGTAACCGCCGCCACCGCTATTTGCCTCATTCAATCTTGAACCAGGCTGAAGTTCCAGTGTATAATTCGTTGTATTTAGAATAGCACCGGCACCTACAGAAATATTACCGTTAATAGATAAATTATTGGTTAAGTTTTTCTGTCCAACATTAGTAAAGCTAACATTATTAAAACTAGCTACTGAAACAATGTCTTGTGGGGTAGTACCATCCAATACAAGCGTCTGAGATCCTGCATTAAAAGTACCAGGTGTGCTAAAATTCCCTGCTACTGTTAATCTACTATCACCTTGCGAAAAGGTGCCACCATCTGCAACAAGGAAATTTTCCGTTACAGCAATAGTACTATTAGATCCCCCTGCATTTAAAGTACTATTAGTACCCACAACTAACGAACCGTTGATCTGCCAAGGACCACTATTACTTGCACGGGTGATTGTTGGCTGAATCGAACTTGAAGTGAATGGTGTCTTATTTATTGTGAAATCATATACCTCAATAGCTCCGAAATCAGTAATATTTCCGCCGATGTGTGTATAACTCTGTCTAGAGAAGGCAGCAGCAGTGTTATCTCCTGAATCATTCACATTACCATCTGATACGTTGTTAACAGTGAAGTAGCGGATAAATTCAGGAGAGTAATACTTGGCGCCTGCTACCTTATTACCGAATGCTGGGTTTCCGAAAGGGATAGATGCAAAGGCTTCGCCGTATTCTGACGAATTAGCATTGCCACTACTAGGATTAGTTATGAAGCCAAACCAATTAAATGGTTTAGGATTTTCACTTTGGTCTTTATTAATTTTTGACCAAGGAATAGCTATTTCACGAACATCAAAGCTTTTTGCATAAGGTCCAACAAAAAGACCCTGGTCAGGATTGCCGTTTTCCGCTTTAGTCCAACTACCAGAGCCGTCTGACACCTGACGTTCTTGATACCCATCCTTAAAATAAATGGCTCTATCAGCACGGAAAGGTAACAATCCTGTTACCCCATCATAGTTAACCCCTGATAAACTTCCATCATTATTGTTGCCTCCATTTACTATCGGCAAAGGATCAGAATCTATATATACAACTGCAGCAGCAGTGGTATTAGCATTACTGATAGCAAAGTATACATTTTTTGCATCCCAAGTCATGCGCCAAACAGCGCTTCCACTGTTATAGATGTTACCACTATAGATACTTCCATCGTAACTATCCTCATCATTTATAACTCCATCAATCTTAGGAGTACCGTATTGTGCCTTCACGCTCCCTACCGCCAGCACGAGTAAGAAAAGAGTACTAAGGACTTTTCGAGTTAGATATAAGTGTTTCATTCTGAGAAGGTGGAATAGAAGAATTCAGTCACAAATTTAACGTATAGATGAAAAAATTGTGTTAAATAAATTTTACATTTAACAAAAACTTACTTTAGTTATATAATAAGGAATACGTGCCAGCCTATATATTTCCTGATAAGAGAAAAGGTGCATCTAGGATTAATCCTGCTGGGAATCTTTATAGAAAAGCTCTGCGCTAAAAAGTGAATGAAAAAGTCTATTATAATAGACAAGCACTGATCTTATCAGGGAGAAGGATAAACTGAGTTTTAGAAATATTCCCTTCAAAAATTATAATTGAATTATTCGAGTAGCAAAAAGGGCGTGCAACCATTTGGAATTCTTCTAGTAAGGATTGTGATAAAAGTATATAAGTATTTGACATATAAAGTGATAAGTGTATAAAAATAAACGGCGCAGCAGCCCCGAAAACCGGTAACTGCCGCGCCGTATGCGCTGTTTGCTACAAAAAGATCTACTGCACCTGCTGGGCCATTTGCACGGCCTTATATAGGTTCACCAGACCGCCCGTATTCGACAGCTCCGCAAAGTCGATAGTGGTTTTGCCCCCGGGCTTGAGCACTTTAGTATGCAAGGGAGTAGCCGACTCGCGGATGATGCGTTTCAGGTCTTCGGGGCTGAGCTTAGGGAAGTAGGATTTCAATACAGCCGCCATACCGGCTACCATAGGGCCGGCCATACTGGTGCCGCTTTCGTTGCCGTAGGTGTTGTTGGGGAGGGTAGAGTTGATCTGCACGCCGGGTGCAAACACGTCCACATTTTTCTTGCCGTAGTTGGAAAAGTCAGCTACCAATTCTTGGTCGTTGGTGCGGGAGGAGGCGCCTACCGTAATTAGGTTCGGGATGGTCTTGGTGTTCAGGAACACCGGCGAGGGGTATTGCTTCTTGGTGTCGATGTCAATGGACTCGTTGCCGGCGGAGTGTACGAGCAGTACCCCCTTGGTATCGGCGTAGCGGATGGCTTCTTCCACGGCCTCGCGGTGGGGCGAGAAGTACTTGCCGAAGCTCATGTTAATCACCTGCGCGCCGTTGTCCACGGCGTAGCGGATGGCGTTGGCCACGTCCTTGTCGCGCTCGTCGCCATTGGGCACGGCCCGCACGGCCATAATGCGCACGGGTAAGCCCGCCACGCCCATAATGCCCACGTTATTGGTTCGGTCGCCGGCAATAATGCCCGCCACGTGAGTGCCGTGGGTAGGGTCGGGGCCGGTCACGTCGGCATTGCCATAGAAGCGCTGCTTTAGGTTGTCGGGGTCGTCGCCCACAATGCTGCGCGGGTTGAACTTGAGGTCTAGGGAATATTCTACTAAGTTTTTGGTCTGTTCATAAGCGTGCTTCATATCGTCCAGCACCGATTCCATATCGGCGTAGCCGCCAGCCTTCAGGTTTTGATAAAACAGCTGGCTGATGCGGCGCAGGTCGGCATTGTCGGTGGGTGGGTTGCGCAGGGTAGCCGTATCCAAGCGCGACACGCCCAATGCCTGCTTCATCTGATCGGCCACGGCCTGGGTCTGCGGATACTCGTCCTTGTACTGGTCGTAATGCTCGTTGTCTTCCTTGTAGTGCGTCTGGTAGGACTTTTTCACCTGCTGATATAGGTCGAATTCCTCGCGCTTGGCGGCGGGCACTTGGTTGCGAGTTTTGCCTTGGTAGAGCGGTTCCAGACGGGCCAGCATGCGCGTGTCCTCGTAGGCTTCCACGTCGATGTTGCGGCCATCCTGGCCTCCAAGGAAGTTCCAGCCATATACATCGTCAATGTAGCCATTGCCGTCGTCGTCTTTGCCATTGCCGGCAATTTCCTTTGGGTTGTGCCACATCACGCCGCGCAAATCTACATGGGCGGTATCCACGCCACCGTCAATCACGGCCACGGTAACGGGGGTAGCGGTGCGGCCTTTCAGAAGCTCCTGGTAGGTGCGCTCAGCGCTCAGGCCCATCACGCCATTGTTTTGTTGTGGGTCGAGCAGATGCCATTGGGGCTGGGCAGCAGAGGGGGAGGGGGTGGTTTGCGCAGCGGCAGCCAAAGGCAACAGCAGCGCTACCAGGCCAGCCTGGCAGGAGAGAGGGGAAAAGCGCATTAGAGAAAAATAAGGAGACAAAGAGGCAGCTGCTACACAGTTGCCGTGGGATGCTGTGCCTAACACAACGAAACGGCAAGCTGGTTCTTGCTTTCAGTACAAGATTCAGAAAAATCTCGCTTAGTTACACCGTTCTGGGTCAAGTGTAGTGAATGAGCCTAGCGAATTGAAGCAGATTACTAGGTGAACATAATTTTTTATATGTCATTATTCTATAAAAAAGTAGAATAGGAAACGCTAGAGAAATTGTATTTAGTAAGTATACAATTATAGATAAGGGGTGTTGCACTACGCAAATTCAAATTGTGTATATAAAGTGTTATAGCTTGATAATTGCTATTGAAAAACCACGTAAATAGATTTATTCTGGTGTGGCATTATTCTTTATGCTGGTGTTCCTGAAGCCTAATCACTTAAGGAATGCAAATACGTTTACTATTTTTCTTATTTGCGCTGTTGCTGACCAGCAAACAAGCAGCTGCTACCACATATTATGTGCGCATTGCGGGTAATGATGCGCAGGCTGGTACTACCCCTGCTACTGCCTGGCGCAGCATTGCGCGGGTAAACGCCGCCACGCTGCAACCCGGCGACCAGATATTGTTTGAGGGAGAGCAGACCTTTGTAGGTGGCTTGCAGCTGAAGGGCACTACGCAAGGCACGGTTGCGCAGCCCATTGTATTCGGCTCGTATGGTCGGGGCTGGGCTACCATCAGCAGCGGCGGTACCTACGGCTTGCTGGCCCGTAACGCGGGCGGTATTGAACTGCATCGCCTGTATTTCGCCGGCTCGGGCCGGTTGAACAACAAGAGCGCTGGTGTGGTATTCGTGCTAGACTCGGCGGCTACGCAACTCCCGCACCTGGTGCTCGACAGCCTCGACGTAAGTGGCTACCAGCAGGCAGGCGTTACGATCAGCAGCCAGCGAGCCGGTAGCGGCTACACCAGCGTACATATCACCAACAGCCGCGTGCACGACAACGGCGAGGCGGGCATCAGTTCGTATGGTCCGGCTGCGTCCACTCACCGCAACTGGCACATAGCGCGTTGCCAGCTGTATAACAACACCGGCCGGCTCGATCTGAAGCAAACCCGCACTGGCTACGGCCTGTTGCTGGCTCACGTAACGGGTGCCGTAGTAGAGCAGTGTGAGGCCTACAACAACGGCCGCCTAAACGCCTACCCTGCGGCTGGCCCTGCCGGTATCGGAGCCTGGCGCTGCACCAACCTGACGGTGCAGCAGTGCCGTTCGTACAATAACCGCTCGGGTACGGTACGGGGTGGAGGCTATGCGCTGGAAGGCGGCTGCGCTAACGCTGTAGTTCAGTACAACTACGCCCACGACAACGAAGGCCCTGGTTACGCCATCAGCCAACCCGATACGCTATCGGTGCCTAGTGCCAACCTGACGGTGCGCTACAACATCAGCGACAACGATGCCCGCCGCGCCGACCAGGGCGCCCTGGCGGTGCTGGCACCTGCAACGGCCGAACAAATGCAGCGCATCAGCCTGCACAACAACACCGTACTGGTAACGAAACCTGCCAACAATTCGGCACCCGTGGCTGTCCAGCTCGGAGGCGGTGCGGCCAGCGGAATAACCCTGCGCAACAACCTATTGCAGACCACCGACGGCCTGATGCTGGTAGACGCTAGCCTGACCACCGGCGTACGCCTGGAAGGCAACTGCTACTGGAGTAGCGGCGGAACTTTTGCATTGCGCTGGGACAACGCTACCTATACCGCGCTACCCACTTGGCGCCAGGCTACCACGCAAGAGCAACTAGGCGACCGACCCTGCGGCCTCAGCATCAATCCTCAACTGCGCACTGCCAAGCAGAGCGATGCAGCTACGGCTACTCCAACCGCCGCCGCTACGGCCGCCAGCAGCGACTACCGACTGGCGCCTACCTCAGCGTTGGTAGCGGCGGGGCTGAACCTGTGGGATGAGTTCCGGCAGGAAGCAGGACCGCGCGACTACTTTGGGGTGGCAACACCCGCAGCGGGCGTACGGGGTAGCATTGGGGCATCAGAAAGCCCAGCCGTGACGCTGCCTACGGCTACACCCGCTGTCGTTTCGGGCGCGTGGTGCGCGGCCTACCCCACGCGCACCCACGAGTTGGTACGCGTGGTGCTGACCAACACACCCACTGCTGATGTAGCCATTCGCCTCTACGATATGCAGGGCCGCACCTGCCTGACGCGCACGCTGCACGGCCGCGAAACAGAAGTGCCCGTAGCTGGCCTGGCCAGCGGCGTGTACGTGCTGCGCGTGGAAGCCAATGCCCAGCACTATCAGCAGCGTATTGTGGTGGAATAGAAATACGCATCAGCTAGTAAGAAAACCGTCTGTCATCCGGAACGCAGCGAAGGACCTTCTCACGTGAGAAGGTTCTTCACTGCGTTCCGGATGACAGACGGTTTTTACTGACCACCCCACAACTCGTAACTTGCGCGCTTATTCGATTTTAGAAGCGTGCAAATGATGCAGGTAGTAACTACCCGCTGCCGATGGGGCACGGGCATGATCATGCTGGTGTGGCTGTTGCTGAGTGGTGCCGTGCAGGCCCAGGACGCGCCGCCTAAGCGGGAGCTACGGGGCGTTTGGATTGCCTCGGTGGCCAACATCGACTGGCCCAGCCGCTCCGGCCTCACCGCCGACCAGCAGCGCAACGAGTACCGCCGCATGCTGGACCGGCAACAGCGCACGGGCATCAATGCGGTGTTTGTGCAGGTGCGGCCCGCTGCCGATGCCTTTTACCGGAGTGGCCTGGAGCCCTGGAGCAAGTGGCTGATGGGCCAGCAGGGCAAAGACCCCGGCTACGACCCGCTCCCGTTCCTGATTGACGAAGCACACAAGCGCGGCATGGAGTTTCATGCGTGGTTTAATCCCTACCGGGCTTCGCAGGATACCCTAACGCGGCGCCTCGCCGCTACCCATGCCTACCGCCAGCACCCCGAATGGTTTTTGCGCTATGGCGGCAAGCTGCTGTTCAACCCTGGGTTGCCGGAAGTGCGCCAGCGCATCACAGAAGTGATTCTGGACGTAGTGCGCCGCTACGATATCGACGGCGTGCACTTCGATGACTATTTCTATCCCTACCCCGAAGCGGGTCAGACGCTGCACGATGAGGCGGCATTTGCCCAATTCAACCCTGACCACCTCGCGCTGGCCGATTGGCGCCGGCAAAATGTAAACCTGCTGATTGAGGGCCTGAGCCGCGAGATTCACGCCACTAAGCGCTGGGTGAAATTTGGGATTTCGCCGTTTGGGGTTTGGATGAACCGCTCGGCCCACCCCGAAGGCTCCGATACGCGGGCCGGCCAGCCGACCTACGCCAACCTCTACGCCGACACGCGCCTGTGGCTGCAACGCGGCTGGATTGATTATATCGTGCCGCAGCTGTACTGGAGCAGCAATTTCCGGCTGGCGCCCTACCCGGTGTTGGTGGAGTGGTGGAGCCGCAACCACTTCGGGCGCCATCTCTACATTGGGCAGGCGCCCTACCGGATGCTGGAGAACACCCGCGGCGACACCACGTGGCGCAACCCCCGCGAGCTGATGCGCCAGATTCGCCTCAACCGCAGCTACCCCACGGAGGTAGGCGGTAGCGTGTTTTTCAGCTCGAAGTCCTTGCTGGCCAATCCGCTGCACGTCACCGATTCGTTGCAGCAGAATGCCTTTCGCTACCCGGCGCTAGTGCCTATTATGCCTTGGCTGGATGCGGTGCCACCTCGCCCGGCTCAGCAGTTGGTATTGATTCGCACGCCCCCGGCCGTGACGCTCACCTGGCAGCCCGGCCCTACCGCCGCCGATGGCGACGATGCCTGGTACTTCGTGGTGTACCGCTTCGCGGAAGGCGAAACTCCCTCGCCCGACGACCCCCGCCACATTCTGGCCCTGGTGCCACGCACCGCCTACGCGCCTACCCTGATTGATACCACGGCCCTCACCGGTGTGGAATACGCCTACTACGTAACGGCCGTAGACCGCCTACACAACGAAAGCGCACCCGTGCACGTGGTGACTAGGAAGGGGGCTATTATGGTAGCGCAAGCGCCCCAGCCAGCCACTGTGCCAGCGCTGCCCATACCGCCTGCCCCCGCGCCGCCTACCCCCAAACCAGCTACCGGCACAAAGGTGAAAACCAAGACCGAAGCCGGCACCATCAAAAAGAAAACCAAGCTGAAAAAGCGCCGCAAAGGCTTTTTCGGGCGGTTGTTTGGGGGATGAGAAAGGGTGAAGTTGTGAAGTAGTAAATAGTAAAGGAAGGCATTGAAAAGCGGCTGTCATCCTGAGCGGAGGGAAGGACCTTATGCCAGTTGAACGAGTCGTTGTTACACTTGTCGTTCTGGCGTGATAAGGTCCTTCGCAAGCTCAGGATGACAGCCGCTTTTCAATGCCTTCCTTTACTATTTACTACTTCACAACTCCCTTACAACATTCGGTATTCGAACCACACCCGCGACGTGGTGCCGGTAGTGCCGGCTTTCACGCTCAGGATGCGTAGGAGCATCACCTCCCCGGTGCCGCGCACACGTACGGCGTATACATCACCAGGGGTGGCGGCGCCCAATTCAGCGGTGTTTGTATTGCGGTATAATAGATTACCTACGGCGTTGGCGGTTGCCTGCGTATAAAAGCCAGCGGCTACCTGGGTGGCAGGCACTTTGTAGAAGCGCGTGTTATTGCCGGCCGTAAGCGTGACGCTGCCGTTAGTGGCGCCACTCACAAACAAATCCTTCGTGTCTGCGGCGCTGGTTGCGGGTTCGTTGCGGGCCAGCTTCAGGTTGTAAGCCAGCGAGTCGGGAGAAGCACCGGTGCCGAAGCTTACCGAGCCGCGCTGGGTGGTAGCCAAGGCGGTAGGCGCCACAATATCGAGCGTAGCAGATGCCAGATTGACGCGCTGGGTTTGGGCAAAAGCCGAGAACAGGAACGTGACGGGCTGCCCCTGCGCCCCCGTGGGAACCGTTACATCCACGGTGCGCGTGGTGGCTACGCCAGCCGTTGGCGTACGCAATACCCCCTGGCGCACGGGCGCTTGTGTGCCTACGCGGGCGTAGTACACCAGGCTGTCGATGTTCTTGAACAGGGTAGCGGTGCTACCAGCGGCAGGCACCGTCGAGATACCGCCCTCGTTCATCACAATCGAGTAGCCAATCAAGTCGCCGGGGCTCTGGGCGCTGGCGGCTAGGCCGTTGCGATAGGTGGCGGGGGTAGCGCCAAACTTGAGGGTAGGGGACGCGGCAACGGTGTAAGAGAAGCGCCGCAGCCGTTTGGAGCCATTGGCAAAATTCAGCGTCACATCTACGCGCACGGGCGTTTTGTTCGCTAGCGTGGCAGGCACAGTATAGGGCACCAGTTGGGCAAAAACCTGACTGGTAGCATCCAGCGCGCCATTGGCCGGGTAGGTGCCCACCACGGCCGAGTCTTGCCGGTTTATAACTTGAAATACGGTGATGTCGCGAAGGTTGTCCTGCTGATTATAGCCTACAGCTACAGGTACGGTTTCGCCGGGCGCAAACTTGGTGGAGCCGAAAACCGGCCCACCTATCACCCCGAAGCCTGCTTCCTCCTGGGTGTCGTACAACTCATCATACGGCTCCTTCTCGCAGCCCGCGAGTAGGGTCACGACCAGGCCCGCTACTACCGGTAGCGTACGGCGCAAGGTGAAAAATCGAGAATATATCATGACGACGATATGCGTTTTGAAAATGAAAGGGTAGGGCGTTAGTCCGCTTGTTAGCGTTGCCTGTCATTCCAAGCGTTCTGCTTAATGCGCAGGATGCCCAGAATGACAGGTAACGGTCTTTTTAATTGGCCTGGTCCCACCACAGGGGCTTCGTGATGTAGTCGCCGTTGGAGGTGGCGCCCACGTCGCTGAACAGCTTGGACACGGCGTCGGGATTGTAGAGCACCTCGGTGGCCCCGGGCAGCATCCGGCGCGGAAACTTGCCATCTACTTCGGGGTTGGCATTCACCGGGAAGCGGAAATTGGGGTAGGTAGTGGCCGAGAAATCAAAGCGACGCAGGTCTGACCACGACTCCGGATTCAGGAACATGGCAATGTATTTCTGCTCCATAATGCGCTTCAGCGTGAGCTGGCTCTCATTCTGGGCCACGGCGGCACTACTCAGGTAATCCTCAATCTGGGCTGTGGAGATGAGCGGGAACGTAACGGGTGGCAAAGCATTGGAGCCCCCAGAACCCACTTTCTCCATGTGTGCCCGAATACCGGCCCGGTAGGCCGTAAAGGCCCGCGACAAATTGCCAGCCCGAAACGCCGCTTCGGCCTCAATAAACTTGGCCTCCGCATACGTCATCACCTGAAAAATGCCTAGGTCGCGGGCATACCAGCTGGAATAAAAATCAGCGTAACCATTCAGCACGAAGCTGGTGGAAGGCACACTTACACCAGGGTCGGTACCCAGGCTGATGGGGGTAGCCATAATGGTATAGCGTGGGTCCACAATGCCGGGGTAGGCCGCCCCACCCGCGTTGCCGTTCAGGTACTTGATAATGTTAGCCGAGAAAGTGGCCGTCGCATAGTTGTTGCGGGTGGTGCCGAAGATGTTGGTGGTATTCACCTGCGGCGCCACGGCCGGAATAAACTGAATCTGCGCGTCGTCGGCGTTACTGGTGAAGCCTTTGTCGAGCAGCGCCAATACCTGCTGCGGGTTGTAGGAGCTCTTTTTGGTGAGGTGGTTGAGCTGACGTGCCTTCAGGGTGTTGGCAAAGCGAATCCACTTCTGCACGTCGCCTTTGTACAGTATGTCGCCGCTTTCGCTGGGCGAGGTCACATACAGTGGCCGGAATTCCTCGCTGGCGGGCCGCTCCATTAGGGCAATGCCCTCATCCAGCAGCGTATTGATGGTAGCGTAAATCTGCTGCTGCGAGTCGTAGGCGGGCGTGTAGTTGGCCGCGCCTTTGAATGCCTCGGTGTAGGGAATGTCGCCCAGCATATCGGTGGCGTGGGCCAGCACCATGGCGGTCATAATCTTGCCCGCGCCCACGTAATACGGCGAGCCCTCGGCCTCCGCGGCGGCCGTCATGGTCGGCACGTTGCCGGCTGAGTAGTAGTAGGTGTAGTTGAAGGTATTGGTGCTATTGCCGTTGGAAAGGTAGTACTGGTCGGTGCTGGTAGCCGGGGTTTTGCGCACCGTGTATTGCGTGAGGTAGGTAGTGGTGAGCGAGGTAAACATCTGCGTCTGAATGCCCTGCGAAATAATGCCGGGCAGCAGGAAGTTCGGGGTCGTCGTCACCGGATTGTTGGGGTCGGTGTTCACATCAAGGTAGCTTTCGCACGCCGTGAAGGTGCCGCTACCCAGCAAAAGGCCCAGGAAGAGAAGATATCGTTGTTTCATTGAATTGATGTGTGTAATGGACCCCACCCCAACCCCTCCCCTCCGGGAGAGGGGCTTTAGCTTCCAGAATACTATAACCTAGAATTAAAGCCCCTCTCCCGGAGGGGAGGGGTTGGGGTGGGGTAGCAATTAGAAATTCACCCGCAGGCCCATGTCTACGCCACGGGTGGCGGGTACGGCTCCATAGTCGAAGCCGCCAGAACCGCCGCCGCGCACGCCGGCGCCCGAAGCGGCCGTTTCGGGGTCCACCCCCGAGTATTTGGTGAGCAATACCAAGTTGCGACCAGTCACGTTCAACTCGATGCCCTTAATGAACTTAGAGCGTTCCAGCAAGGCAGCGGGTAGGGCATAGGTAAGGTTCACGTAGCGCAGACGCACCCAGGAGCCGTCTTCAATAAACGGCGTACCAATGGCTCCCAAAATGCTCGTGTAGTATGCTTGCGTCAGCTCCACGGGGCGCGTGTTAGCCGTGTAGGTGCCGTCTGCGTTGGCTATTACCCCATCAAACACCACTTGCTTATAACGGTCTGTGGTTCGCTCGGCCAGACCGGTAATGGTCATATACTGCTCGTTGCCGTTGAACACCTTGCCGCCCTTTCTGAAATCGGCCAGGAACGACAAGCCCAGGCCCTTGTAGCTGAACGAGTTGGTGATCTGCACGGTGAAGTCGGGGGCGCGGTTGCCGGCATACACGTAGGTGCCGGTGTTGACGAGGGGATAGCCCGTGGTCGGGTTAATGAGCACCTGTCCATCGGGGGAGCGCCGGAAATCGGTGGCGCTGATGGACGAAATCGGGCGGCCAGGAAACGCGCCTCCGCGGGCACCATTTAGGAACGCATCCGACTGATACACCTCCGTCAGGAAGCTCGGCAGCGACTCCACCTTGTTGCGGTTGCGGGTGTAGTTGGCCAGCACGTCCCACGTAAAGCCGCTGGCAGCCCGCACGGGCGTACCCGTCAAGGATACTTCCCAGCCTTGGTTGCGCACGTTGCCCGCGTTGATGTACTGCAAAATGAAGCCCGTGGCCTGGCTCACGCGCGGCCCGATAATTTGGTCGCGGGTCAACTGGTTGTAGTACGTCACGTTCAGGCCCAGGCGATTCTGTAAAAATTGCAGGTCCACGCCGCCCTCAATGGCGCGGGTGCGCTCGGGCACCAAGTTGGCGTTGGAGCCAAAGAAGCCGTTGCGGAAGCCGCCGCCAATGTAGCTGGCCTGCGCCAGCGGCGAAAACACGCGGTAAGGTTGGGTGTCCTTGCCCACATCGGCCACCGCCGCCCTAATCTTACCAAAGTTCAGGTAGCGGTTCTGGTCGAGGCCCAGCAGGTGCGTAAACTGCCAGCCCGCCGCCACCGAACCGTAGCCGAACAGCTTGCCAAAGTTCTTGTTTTCGTCGGGGCGGGGTAGGGTGGAGGATTGGTCGATGCGGCCGTTCACTTCCAGCGTCACCTGTTGCAGCATGTCCAGGCTCAGACGGGCAAAGTTGCCAATCAGGCGACGGTCCTGCGTAGTAATTAACACGTTGCGGTTCACCGTGTTGTTGATGCTGGTGAAGCTCGGGTTTTGAAAAATCAGGCCCAGATTGTCGGTGGTTTCGCGGTGCTGATACTCCACAGTGTTGCCCAGCACCAGCGAGCCGCTGAAGTTGTCGCTGAAGCTATGCGTAAGTGTGCCCAGCAGGTTGCTGGTAATGAGCTGGTTGAAGATATCCGACTCCGAGATGCCGCCGTTCTGGTTGTTGGGCTGGGTGGTGCCCACGGCCCGCACCGAGCGGTCTTTCTGGAAGTAGAAGTCGTTGCCTATGTTGTAGCTGAAATTCAGCCAGTCCGTCGCCTTAAAGCCCAATTGCACGTTGCCCAGCATGCGATTAGTGCGGGTGGTTTGGGGGTTGCGGTACACCTGAAAGTAGGGGTTGTCGGCATCCGTAGCGGCCTGGGCGGCGCCCAATAGGCGGCGCACCGAGCCATCGGGGTTCAGGTAGTTGCGGGCGTCGTCGTTGCGGGGCCAGTTCAGGATACTAAGCAGGTAGCCCCCGGCGCCTTGGTACAAACCCTGGCCTTGCAGGGGCGTGCGGGCACCCGAGTTCAGGTATTCCACCGAGCCCGAGGCGCTAAGCTTGGGCGAAAGCTGAAACGTGCCCGATAGGCGCGCCGTGGTCTTGTCGTAGGCACTGGTAGGCGCTACGCCGGTTTGGTCCAGCCGCGAGGCCGACACGAAGAACGTGCCCTTGTCGCTGCCGCCCGACATGGTGAGGTAGTGCTGCCAGGTTTTGCCGGTCTGGAAGAAGTTGCCCAGGTTGTCGTACACTGGCTCGCCCTCTTGGAAGCGTGGCCCCCAGGAGCCGCGCACGCCCTGGTCAAATAGTCCCTGTGAGCCTTGCTTGTACTGGTCCTGAAGCTTGGGTAGGCGGTTCACCTCATCCACCGAAAACTGCGTGCGGTAGTTGAGCGTCGTCACGCCCTTGGTGCCTTTCTTGGTGGTAATTACCACGGCACCGTTGGCGGCGCGCAGGCCGTAGATGGCCGAAGCGGCCGGGCCTTTCAGCACCGTCATGCTCTCGATATTCTCTGGGTTCAGGTCGCCGGCGCGGTTGGTGCTGGCGGCCGTGCGGCCCAGAATACCGTTGAAGCCCGAGCCCCCACCCGGCGCCGTCGACTCCACAAACGAGGAGTTGTCCATGATGATGCCGTCAATTACGAACAGCGGCTGGTTGTCCGAATCCAGCGAGGCCCCGCCGCGAATCACGATAGACGCCCCCTCGCCGGGCGCGCCGCCCGAACTGGTTACCTGCACGCCGGCTACCTTGCCCTGCAAAGCATTCACCACGTTCGGCTGCCGCGACTCAATGATGTCCTTGGCCTTCACCACCTGCACGGCGTAGTTGATCTTGGCCTGCTCTTCCTTGATGCCGTAGCCCGTCACTACGGCCTCTTGCAACTGCTGCGCCGACTCGCGCAAACTCACGCTGATTTCGCCGCTGGCTTCCACGGTGCGCTCCTGGCTGGTATAGCCGATAAAGCTGAAAACCAATACAGTACCCGGTGCAGCCTGTAGCGTGAAGCGGCCGTCGCCGTTGGTGGTGGCGCCGTTGGTCGTGTTTTTCACCACCACCGTCACGCCGGGTAGGGGAGAGTTGTCGGAAGCGGCCGTGACGACGCCCGTTACGGCGCGGGCTGCCCCCGTTTGGGCGTATGTGCTGGGCACCACAAAGCCTAGTAAGAGGAGAAATAGTAGGAGTTTGTGCATAGGTGTGGAAAGGGAAAGGAAGAAGAAAGGCCAGTTGGTTGGGTGAAAACCCGTACAAATGCGAGGACGTGTAGGAGGGTAGTACTGAAAATAATGATACTACTGCCGCCAGTATACAAATCAGGGTAGGGGGTTGCTATTTAAAATACAAGCAAGCCCTTAGCTGTGAGGAGGAACGGATTTCCAATCTACATTTTCACTGACAATAGCGCAAACGTGGCGGCGCATTTGTCGAGGTATCTTATGGCTCTGTAGGGCGTAAACTTGGCTTTATCGGTTGCATGGCCGGGATGCTTGCTGGTAGGTCTTGCTGAAATATCTACATTTAGCAAAACGCCCCTACCTATGCAAACCACTACCCAGGCTGCCACCGCTACCACCGGCGCCCTACCCCTCGCCGAAGCCTCGCAGCCCGGCCGCCTGCTTTCCTTGGATGTGTTCCGGGGCTTCACGGTGGCCGCCATGCTGCTCGTCAACAACCCCGGCGACTGGGGCCACATCTACGCCCCGCTAGAGCACGCGCACTGGAACGGCTGCACCCCCACTGACCTGATCTTCCCGTTTTTTCTGTTCATTGTGGGCGTGAGCATTGCCTACGCGCTCGGCACCGCCCGGCAAGATGCCAGCCGCCACCCGCAGCTGCTCCTGCGCGTGCTGAAGCGAGCGGCCATCCTGTTCGGGCTGGGCCTGCTCATGGCCCTGGAGCCCCGCTTCGATTTTGCCCATGTGCGTGTGCTGGGCGTGTTGCAGCGCATTGCGCTGGTGTTTCTGGTATGCGGAGTAGTGTTCATAAAAACCAATTGGCGCATCCAGGTAGGGCTGCTGGTAGCAGCTTTGGTTGGTTATAACATCCTGATGCAGCTGGTGCCGGTGCCGGGCGTAGGAGCCGCCAACCTAGCGCCGGAGACCAACCTCGGCGCCTGGCTCGACCGCACGGTGCTGGGCGAGGCGCATCTTTGGAGCCAGAGCAAAACCTGGGACCCCGAGGGCCTGCTGGGTACCCTACCCGCCGTGGGTACCGGGCTGCTGGGGCTGCTGGCCGGGCAGTGGTTGCGCCGCAAAGCAGTGCCTGTAGCCGAGCGCATCGCCTGGCTGTTTGTGATAAGCGCCGCCGCCATAGTGCTGGGCCTCATCTGGAACGGATGGTTTCCCATCAACAAAAGCCTGTGGACCAGCTCCTTTGTGCTCTACGTGGGCGGGCTGGGCGGCGCTACCCTGGCGGCTCTATACTGGCTCTGCGATGTGCAGGGCTACCGGGGGTGGTGGTCGCGCTTTGCGGTGGTGTACGGCGTCAATGCCATTACCGTGTTTTTCCTGTCGGGGGTGGTAGCGCGGTGGCTGGGTATGTGGCAAGTGCCCGATGGAGCAGGCGGCACCACCTCGGCGCACCAGTGGCTGTATCAGCACTTCTTCGTGCCCTACCTCAGCCCCTTTAATGCTTCTCTGGCCGCGGCCATTGCATGCGTGCTCATCTGGTACGGCGTACTATGGTTGATGTATAAGCGTCAGATTATCATTAAAGTATAACCAGCTCGCTGCTATTCGGATGCATTGCTGTATGCCAGGCTCCTGCTAGTGTAGGATGGTATGCTTATTTAGACATTACACTGACTTTCAGAGGTATAGTCTTTAACTTTTACTTACCACTATGATAACCACCCGTTCTGCTATAGCCCACTGGTCGGGCACCGGGACCAAAGGCGAGGGGCACCTGACCACCCCAAGCACCGTCTTGCATCAGACCCGCTACTCCTACCTGACTCGGTTTGCCGATGGGGTAGGGACCAACCCCGAGGAGCTAATAGCCGCCGCGCACGCGGGCTGTTTCTCCATGAAGCTGGCCTTCGATCTGCAAGCATTGGGCCTCACGGCTACTGCCCTTAACACCACCTGCGAGCTGAGCAGCGAGGAGGGAGAAATTGTGAGTTCGCACTTGCGGGTATATGCGTCGGTGCCGGGCATCACGCCCAGTCAGTTCGAGGAAGTAGTGGAGAGCGCACGGCAAAACTGCCTTATCTCCAAGATGCTCAACCTCAACCTTTCCAGCGAAGCCAAGCTGATAGACGAAGCGGACATAACGGAAGCCGGACTGCCGAGGTAGGGAAAAGCCCGCTAGCTCAGGCGCCGGACAACCCACAGCACCAAGCTGAGTAGCAGGCTGACAACCAGCATAGAAACAAACGGCACATACAACCGAAAGCCGGGCCGCTCCACGCGAAGGTCGCCGGGCAGGCGGCCAAACCAACCAAGCAGGCTACCGCCGCCCCACCAGATAAAAGCGCCCAACAAAGCCAGCCCTAGGCCGAGAAAAACCAGCATTTTACCAAGCTGCGGACTCATATAAGCAGTAATGAAAGATGGTCTGCTCAATATAAACACAATGCCCGTCGAAGCAGCAAAACCGCTGCACCGACGGGCATTACAAATGAAAGCGCACGATGCTATTCTTCTTTCGGCACCGTTGACTCGATGGGTAGGCGCGCCGTTTTGCCTGCTTGCGCCGCCTCAATGGCAATTTGCAGGAACTTGCTGCGTACACTCAGCTCCCCTAGCTTGTTGTTGTTGCGGGTAGGATACACGCGGTTGGTCAATAGAATGCACACCAGATCTTCGGTGGGCTCCACCCAGAAGTAGGTGCCCGTGTAGCCGGTGTGACCGTAGCTCTGTTGGGAGGCACTTTTGGCAGAGTTGATGGTCGGGTCGGCCGTGGGGCGGTCGAAGCCCAGGGCGCGGCGATTGTCGGGGCAGAACTGGCAGCGGGTATACTCTTGTAGCGTTTCCTTTTTCAACACCTGCTGACCACCGTAGCGGCCATTCCAGGCGTACATCTGCACCACTTTAGCCAGGTCGTTGGCGTTGCCGAACAGCCCAGCGTGGCCCGAAAGGCCGCCAAGTAGGGAAGCGCCTTCGTCGTGCACGACGCCGTGTAGCAGTTGGTGCCTATACAGCGAGTCGTATTCTGTGGGCGCAATGCGGCTGAGCGGGAAGCGGCGCGTGGGGTTGAAGGTAAGCGTGGTAGCGCCCAACGGCCGGTAGATTTCCTGGGTCAAAAACTGGTCCAGCGGCTTGCCCGACACGCGCTTCACAAACTCGGGGTACATGATAAACGACAGGTCGGAGTAGACGTAGCCTGGCTTCGCGTTCAGCGGCGAAGTACCAATTTCCTTATGAATGCGGTCGGGCATATCCTTGCGCACCCACACGTGCGGGGCCGCCTGAATCGGGAACCGCGCCGACGAATCGGCCCGGAAGTAGCGCCGGCTCATCTCGCTCGGCTTCTTGTCTGATACCGTAACGGCGTCGGGGCGCTTGTTGAACAGTTGGTTGAAGAAGCCTTGCGGCGCGGTATACTCTTTCCAAAACGGAATCCAGGCCTTCAGGCGGGCTTGGTGCGCGAGTACGTCGCGCAGCTTGATATTCTCTTTATTGGTGCCTTTGAATTCCGGGAAAACCTGGCCCAGGGTCATCTCCGGCGAAAACTTGCCCTCGTCCTGTAGCTTCATCAAAGCGGGTAGGGCCGCCGTGATTTTCGTGACGGAAGCCATGTCGTACAAGTCGGTGTTGGTGACGGGACGCGCCTTTTGGCCAGCCGTAGGGTAGGTGTGCGTGCCATAGCTTTTGCGCAACACCACCGTGCCGCGCCGGGCAATAACCACCTCTGCGCCAGGAAATGCCTGCGCAGCAATAGCATTGGTAATCAGCGAGTCGATGCGGGTTTCGAGGTTGTTGCTCATGCCCACGGCCTCGGGGTAGGAGTAGGCCAAACGCTGTCCGCCCTGCGTGGTGAGGCCGGCACCGTACGGGAACTGGTGGTTGATGGTGACGGGTAGGTGCCCGGTGGCGCCCACGCCCCCGAAGATAATTTCGGCGGCTACCTCCTGCGCATTCTGGCTTTCCTGGTAGGCCAGGACCACGGCAGTGGCGCGGTTCAAATCGCGCAGCTTGTCTACCGCATACGCATTGCCAAACACGCTGACCACTACCCGCTGTTTCCCAGTGGTCAGGTCGCGCAGTAGCACATTGGTTTCGGGCGTCACACCAAAGTTGGTGGCAGGTAGGCGGCCCAGGTTGTTCACACCCACTAGAATGGTGTTGTAAGGCTTCAGCGTCTCACGCATGCGCAACAGCTCGTCGAGGCTGGCAGTGGCGGGCAGCCAGAAGTGCTTGGTGGTAGCATAGTCGGCCACTCTCTTCTGAAAGTAGGTGGTGTCGGTGGTGCCGATGGTGAGGGTCGCTATCCGCAACGTGTCGAGGCGTTGCAGGGGTAGGGCTTGCTGCTGATTGCGCAGCACCGTTACGCTTAGCTCCGAGAGGCGGCGCGTGAGGTACTCGGCGTGGGGCGTGTTTAGGTCTTCGTACAGATTTTTCAGCTCCACAGGGCGGTAGTGGTCGAGGCCGGACCACTGCTTGAGGGCCAGTACCTTGCGGCAGCGTCGGTCTATTTCCTGCTGCGTCAGCTCGCCACGGTTGATGGCCTCGCGCACCATGCGCAGGGCCAGCGGAATGTTCTTCGAGAACTCCAGAATGTCGTTACCAGCCAGCAAGGCGCGCACGTCGGCCTCGCCGGGCGGGTACTTGCTGATAACGCCCTTCATGTTCATGGCGTCGGTGAAGATCATACCATCGAAACCCAGCTTCTCCTGAAGCAAACCCGTCACAATAGGCTTGCTGAGGGTGGAGGGTAGGCCGGTGCTATCGAGGGCCGGAATGTTGAGGTGGGCCACCATCATGCCACCCAAGCCGCGCTTAATGAGGCTCTTGAAAGGAAATAGCTCCAGCGTATCAATGCGGCGCTGGTCTACCCGAATGAGGGGTAGGGCTAGGTGCGAGTCGGTGTCGGTGTCGCCGTGGCCGGGGAAGTGCTTGGCCACAGCTAGCACACCGGCGTCCTGCATACCGCGCATGTACTGGTAGCTTTTCTCGGTGACGTCCTCGCGGTTTTCGCCCCACGAGCGGTAGCCAATCACGGGGTTGGCGGCGTTGTTGTTCACGTCTACCACCGGCGCAAAGTTCACGTGCATGCCAATGCGCTTGAACTCGCGGGCAATTTCCTGGCCCATGTCGTAGAGGAGCTGGTTGTCGCGAATGCCGCCCATGCTCATCTGGTAGGGAAACCGGATGGTGCTATCCAGGCGCATGCCCAGGCCCCACTCGCCATCCAGCGCCACCAGCAGCGGTACTTTGCTCTGGCTTTGGTAGCGGTTTAGCAGCTTAGCCTGCCGCACCGGGCCGCCCTGAAAGAAGATAAGCCCCCCAATCCCATACTGCTGAATGAGCGCCGACACCGAGTCTTCGAACACGCGGTTGCGGTTGGAGTAGGCAGCCACCATAAACAGCTGCGCCACGCGTTGGTCAGGCGTCAGCGTCGCCATCACCGAATCAACCCAACGCGAACTAAGCTGGGGCGCAAACGGCACCGGCGCATGCAGCGAAGCGGCTGTGGGAGGAGTTTTGGCTTGCTTGCGCCGCCGCTGAGCAGAGACGTCCGGGGTGTGCAGCAGCGTCAGCAGCAGCAACAGGAGCAGTGGAAAACGAGAGGTAGGCAAGGTATTTCGCAACGGTTGAGACACGTAAGTTGCGAAAATAGAGGAATAGAGAAGGAAATAGTTGCACAGAATGCCCTTTTGTAAACGCAGACCGTCCTTTCGACCAGCGGGAGAAATCGCGCATGCTGATAATAAGAACGTCATGCTGAGCGGAGTCGAAGCATCTCTACCGTGAGTAATTCCTGACAATTGAGATTACCGTTGTGGTAGAGATGCTTCGACAAGCTCAGCATGACATTTACTATCTATTAGCGGCACGCGCGATTTCTCCCGCTGGTCGAAAGGACGTTCTTGTCAGAGCCTACCTGAGAGCTACGGATTGGTGCTCCACAAACCGGCTTCCTTCACAAACACCCGGCGGTTCAGCTTCAGTTGGGCAATGATGAACTCGGCCAAATCTTCCGGCTGCATCACTTTCTCCGGGTTGCCATCCGTAAGCTTCAGCTCCTGCGCAAGCGGGGTAGCCACGGTGCTGGGCGTGAGGGCCGACACGCGAATGTTGTGCTTGCGCACCTCCTGCATTAGCGACTCGGTGAGGCCGAGCACGGCAAACTTGGAAGCCGAGTAGGCGCTGGTAGCCGCCGCCCCGCGCTGCCCAGCCGTAGACGAAATGTTGATGATGTCGCCGGTCTGGCGCTCAATCATGCCGGGTAGTACGGCGCGGGTGGCATAGTACACGCCCATGAGGTTCACCCGGATAATGTTTTCCCAGGCTTCCGGCTCCTGCTCCAGAAACTTGCCGAACGCGGCCGTACCGGCGTTGTTGATGAGAATATCAATGGTGCCAAGCTGCTGTTGCACCTGTGCCGCGGCAGCTTCTACGGCGGCACGATCGGCCACATCTGCCGTGACAACGGCCGTTTTCACGCCCAGTTTTTCTAGTTCGGCGGCTACTTCGCGCAGGTCGTTTTCAGAGCGGGCCAGCAGGCCCACGTGTACACCTTCTTGCGCCAGAGCCACGGCTACGGCGCGGCCAATGCCTTTGCCAGCGCCCGTTACGAGGGCAATTTTTCCGGTGAGGTTTTCCATGTGAGTAGGGGGGATAAATAAAAAGAGTTGAGTGGTAGCCTCTGCGCGGTGTAGAGACGCATACTTGCGTCTCGTCGTTGCTGATGTTGTTTGTATTGGCTGTTATTTAATGATGAACAGGTGTCGCTCAACGACGAGACGCAAGTATGCGTCTCTACACCGTACGAACTTTGAACGGTGATGAGTAGCCTTAACCAGCCAGCCGCCGAGTTGTTGCGCCGGAAATTTCGCGTATCATTGCCCCTAGTTCTTTGCAATATCAATTGCCGTAGAGGGGTTTTCGGGTAATACCGGAATTAATAAGGAACCGTGTGTGAATCACGGGCTGTCGCGCAACTGTAAGTACCCAAGCAAGTTACGATCCGTAGCACGTCCATTGTTCTGCCAGGCAGAATGAGAAGGATGATCGTAATGGTACAAGCCAGGAGACTTGCCTTTCTACGCCTTGACGTATGCTTCCGCGCTCTGAAGCAGTAGTCTGGTCAATTGCATACTGCTGTCTTTTCAGGGCCTCCGCGGGGTGGAGGCTGGCGCGTGCGTATGCGCGCCGGATGGTAGGGTGCAGGGTAGGCCATACGCTGTGTTGGGCACGTAACGTACTCGTTGCGAGAACAATAATCAATTTATTGTTCCCTTCAACCCAAGCACTATGCTTACGCACAACCTCGGCTACCCGCGCATTGGTAGCCAGCGCGAACTAAAAAAAGCCAGTGAGAAATACTGGTCGGGCCAACTGACGCTAGCCGAATTGCAGGCCACTGCCCGCCGCATTGCCCAGCACAACTGGCAGTTGCAGCAAGAAGCCGGCCTCGACCTGATTCCCTGCAACGACTTCAGCTACTACGACCAGGTGCTGGACACTAGCCTGATGGTAGGGGCCATTCCGCGGCGCTACACGCCCGTGCTCAGCGAAAATCCGCAGAACACGGCGCTGGATCTGTACTTTGCTATGGCCCGCGGCTACCAGCGCAACGGCCTCGATGTCACGGCGATGGAGATGACAAAGTGGTTCGACACCAACTACCACTACCTCGTGCCCGAGTTCACAGCCGACCAGGAGTTTCGGCTGTTCTCCGAGCACATTTTCGAGCAGTTTATTCACGCCCGCAACACGCTCAATACCACGCCCAAGCCGGTGCTGCTGGGGCCGGTTTCCTACCTGCTGCTGGGCAAGGAAAAGGGAGAAGGCTTCCACCGCATCGAGCTGCTGAAGCAGTTGCTGCCCGTGTACGTGGAGGTGCTGACCCGGCTGCACCAGTACGGCGCCACCTGGGTGCAGCTCGACGAGCCTTACCTGGCTCTCGACCTGACAGCGGCCGAAAAAGAGGCTTATCTGTTTGCCTATGCCAAACTGGCGCGAAGCTGCCCTGGCCTTAAGCTGCTCGTAGCGACTTATTTCGAAGGGTTGCGCGACAACGCCGCGCTGGCCGTGAGCCTACCCATCAGCGCCCTGCACGTGGACTTGGTGCGGGCGCCGGAACAACTAGCGGCCGTGCTGCCACTGGTACCGCAGTGGCTGAGCCTGTCGCTGGGTGTGGTAGACGGCCGCAACATCTGGAAAAACGACTATCAGGCGTCGTTGGTGCTGATTGAAAAAGCCGTAGCGGCGCTGGGCACCGAGCGGGTGCTGCTGGCGCCTAGCTGCTCGTTGCTGCACAGCCCCTGCGACCTGGACCTGGAAACCAACGACGCCACTCTGACGCCGGAAATCAAAAACTGGCTGGCCTTTGCCAAACAGAAGCTGCGCGAGGTAGGGGAGTTGCGCCAGATTGCCGACCACGGCGATCAGAACCTATTGCACCAGAACCAGCAGGCGCTGGAAAGCCGCCGCAAATCGGACCGCATTCACCGCCCGCACATCAAGGAACGCACCGCTGCCGTGACGGAGGCCGATGCCCGCCGCCGGAGCTCGTTTGCGGTGCGGCAGGCCCTTCAACAAGCGCAGTTGCGGTTGCCGCTCTTCCCAACAACTACCATCGGCTCGTTTCCGCAGACGGAGGATATACGGCAACTGCGCGCCCGCTTCAAGAAAGGGGAGTTGACTGCCGAGCAGTACAACGAAGCTCTGCAAAATGCCACTGTCGACGTGATTCGGTGGCAGGAGGAGGTAGGGCTAGACGTGCTGGTACACGGCGAGTTTGAGCGCAACGACATGGTAGAGTACTTCGGCGAGCTGCTCGACGGCTTTGCATTCACCAAAAACGGCTGGGTGCAGAGCTACGGCTCGCGCTGCGTGAAGCCGCCCATTTTGTACGGCGACATCCACCGCCCCGCCGACATGACCGTGGCCTGGAGCACCTTCGCCCAGGCCCTAACCCGGCGGTACGTGAAAGGCATGCTGACCGGCCCCGTGACCATTCTGCAATGGTCGTTTGTGCGCGACGACCAGCCGCGGGCCACCACCGCGTTGCAGATTGCGCTGGCTATCCGCGAAGAAGTACAGGCACTGGAAAAGGCCGGCATTCAGCTGATTCAGATTGATGAGCCGGCCATTCGGGAGGGCTTGCCACTCCGTCATTCCGACTGGCCCGCCTACCTGGCCTGGGCCGTGCGGGCGTTCCGGGTGGCCGCGTCCGGCGTGCGCGACGAAACCCAGATTCACACGCACATGTGCTACTCGGAGTTCAACGAAATCCTACCCGCCATTGCCGAGCTGGACGCCGATGTGATTACCATGGAAACCTCCCGCTCGCAGATGGAGCTCCTGGCTGCCTTCGCCGATTTTCAGTACCCCAACCAAATTGGGCCGGGCGTCTATGATATCCACTCGCCCCGCGTGCCTAGCACGGAGGAAATGGTAGGCCTACTGGAAAAAGCCCAGGCGCTCCTACCCGCCGAAAATCTGTGGGTGAATCCCGACTGCGGCCTCAAAACCCGCAAATGGCCCGAAACGGAAGCTGCCCTGCGCAACATGGTGCAAGCTGCCCGCCAGGTGCGCGCTGGGAAGAGGTGAAATGGTGAGATGGTGAAATGGTGAGTTTGTCTGTCATCCTGAGCGCAGCGAAGGACCTTATGCCCGCAGAACGAGTCGTTGATAATCAGCGTGACAAGTTCCTTCACTTTCGCTCCATTGCGCTCAGGATGACAGACAAACTCACCATTTCACTATCTCACCATTTCACCTCTTCCCCAAGGGTGCGGCCCGTATTTTGCGGGGCGGCGTACGGTTGCGCGCTGTATTGGCGTTGTAGCAAGCCGCCGTTCATCCAATCCTTTCTATTTTGGCTAGTTCAAAAAACTTTTCTGCTGCCGTTGCGCGCCTGTCGGCGCTGTTAGGCTTTTTCCTGCTAGTGCTGGGTAGCAGCGCGCAGGCGCAATACCAATTGCGCGGCTCTGTCCTCGATAAAGAAACCAAGGAACCGATTCCCTTCGTGAGTATCGGTATTCCGGGCACATCGTTGGGAACGGCTAGCAACGCCGATGGTCAGTTTTTCCTGAACCTACCCTCATTGCCGCAGCGCGTTGTCTTCTCCGAGATTGGTCACTTGCGTGATACACTGGTTGTTACCAGTACGCAAAAGCCTTTTGAGGTGCTTTTGGGCTCGGCCACTATTACCCTGCCCGAAGTGAAGGTAGGCAGCTACGCTTTTCAGCTGGTAGACCGCGCCTACCGCCACATGGCCGACAACTACGATAAGAAATTCTACGGCAAGGCCTACTACCGGCAGGTGACGCGCATTGGCGCAGAGCCCACCGAGTTGCAGGAAATGATCTGGAACGTGAAGTCCAACAACGCTCGTATTGAAGGAACCACCACGACCCAGGGACGCTTTGCCGCCAAGCAAGCCCTACTCAACTTCACCAACTTTTCCTTCAACACCAAAGGCTACGGCCTCTATAACCCCAACGCCGACAGCACCGTGTCGCTGGCCTTGCTGAGCCCGAATGCGGTGAAAAACTACTACGTAGAGCTACAGGGTATCTTGGAAAAAGGTGATGCCAACATAGCCGAAATTACCTTTGAAACCCGCCCTGAGGTGGAAGGCTACCAGGCCAACGGCACCGTCTGGATTGATACCGATACCTACAAGGTAGTGCGTTTCACCATCACGTCGCCCAACTACACCTCCGCCTCGCAAAACCCGACGTACAAGCTGAAAAACACGCTGCTGACGTTTGATCTGAGCTTCCAGAATACGCCCGACCCCGTGTCGCCGCTCGACTACATGAAGGTGAAGCTGACCGCCGACGTGCTGCGCCCCGGCACGCCCATCACCAAGCTCGATGTGTCGTCGTTCACCTTCTTTTACGATACCAACCGCAAGCCCACCGGCATTGCCTACGAGCGCGGCACCCTGGACGAGAAAGACCGCGAAACTATCCGTCAGGCCAAGTACGACCCTGAGTTTTGGGCCAACAACCCCGTAGTGCAGCGCACGCCGGTAGAGGACGAAGTAATTAAGTCTTTCGAGCAAAAAGGCGCGTTCGGCACTACCATTAAGCCTAAGCGGAAGTAGTAAAACTATAGGACGGACTACAAAACCGCCTGTCATCCTGAGCACAGCGAAGGACCTTCACGTTTGAACGAGTCGTTGTTACGTCAGTCGTTCACGCGTGAGAAGGTCCTTCGCAAGCTCAGGATGACAGGCGGTTTTTTAATTATTCTGTTCTTCCAGCTTCACCCGCACCCGCACCCGCAGCGCCAGCAAACCTTTCACTCCTTGTAGCTCTTCCAACTCCAGTTCCTCAATTTCGGGTTCCAGCATGCCGCGGTCTTGGAGGTAGTCGAGGTACTCCAGGTACTCGTCGGCTTCGCGTTGCTGGGCATAAACCAAGGCAATGCAGCCGGGTTGGGTGAGTCGTTCGCCAGTGCCCAGCACAGTGGCCTTATCAATGCGCTTCTTGATGATTTCGTAGCGGATGTTGTAGGCGCCGTCCACGTCAAACTGGCGCTCATCCTGCCGGAACCGAATGGCCAGCGGCTGGCTATGAATAAGAATAAGCTGCGTGGTATCGAGGGGAACGGGTAGGTGCTCTTTGAGGGAGGCAGTGCGGCGCGTAATTTCCACCATCACCAGCAACTGCCACAAGCGCAGGTTTTTCAAGAATACCAAGTCGAAGGGCTTGTTTTCAACCAGCGATGCGCCCACGTAAATATTGTATTCTACGCCATCGGTTTTGAAGCGCTGGAAGTAGTGTGGAAACATTTGCTGGGCCTTCTGCTCTTCCTCGTCGAGGTAGTCGCTCACGGTATCGTTGAGCAGCGTAACGCTTCGCTCGAAGGCTTTGCGGCGCTTGTATAGAATACCCAGCACGGGGTCGATGTTGTTCCAGTAGTCGGCAATAACAGGGCGTAGCTCAATGGTATTCTGCGCAAAGTACTCGAACAACGGCTCCACCTCTGACTTCAACGAATCGAAAATGCTCACCTCATCGCCCGAGATAATGCCCTGTTGCAGCCGCTTCAAGTTCTTCTCCACGTAGAACTTCAGCTCATCCAGAATAGGCAACTGCTGAAACTCGGAAGCTTTTTTGAGAACCTTGTTGGCCAACGAAAGATGTTCAATCAGGTCGCCCTGTACGGCTTCGTTGCGGGCCGTGCTGCTACCGCGGATGTCGCTGGAGCCGTGTAAGGGATACACTTCTTGGAAGACAATATCCTCCATCTCAGCGTTTTTATTGCCAGCTTCTATCTTCTCCAGCAGGTTCAAGGCGGCGTCGTTGAAGCGCCATTCCATGGTAGGGTGCAGCGCCGTGAATTTCTCTTTCACAATGGCTTGCACACGGTTTTGCATATCCTCCGCGTTGCGCTTCACAGCCACCGCAAACAGCGGCACAAACTGGTTCACCTTTTCCAGGCTGAACTCATCCAAATCACCCACGTTGGGAGAACCTAATTCCAGCAAACCCACCGTGTCGTCGCCGTAGGGTAGGAGGGCCAGGATTGCGCTTTTGATACCGATGCTGCGAATCTGCTCGCGCAAATCTTCGGGAATATCA
Source organism: Hymenobacter defluvii (assembly GCF_017589435.1). Classification (NCBI taxonomy): domain Bacteria; kingdom Pseudomonadati; phylum Bacteroidota; class Cytophagia; order Cytophagales; family Hymenobacteraceae; genus Hymenobacter; species Hymenobacter defluvii. The sequence continues at coordinate 188,274 of NZ_JAGETX010000008.1, read as the reverse complement.
GCCGTTTCCACATTTTCCAGAATCAACGGCTGGCGGTCCTGCAACAGCTGGGAGTAGATTTGCCGGAAGCCCGTGCTGGCCTGCTGGTTGTTGAGCTGCTTGGTCAGGAAGCTGTGGTTGATTTTGCGACCAAAATCCACGAAAGCCTGCTTGTTCTCATCGTATGCGGCAATGCCTAGCTGCAAAAAGGGCCGCTTAAACAGCACCCGCAGCTTCTCCTGAATCTGCTCCAGCCGGTCAGACGCCTGTAGCACGTCGCGCTCCAGCAAGTCATACTTCAGTTCGGATAGTATCTCTTGGTCCGTGACGTCTACTAGGTGCAAGATGTTGAAGCCTTCCAACTCAAAGCGCTCGGGCGGCAGAAGCTCCCGCCACAAATCCTGCCGGTGCATGTTGTGCAGCAGCAGGTCAATCTGCTCCTCCGTCAACTCCGGCCGCTCGCCTACCATTTTCACATTCAGGAAAGTAGAGTTGAAATCGACGCCGTAGTGCCGGTACAGGCCGATGCTGTAATCGGGCACCGTAAATACCAACGTATCATTCTTGGGTAACTCTACATCGTATATTTTGCTCAGAATGAGATGATAGGCCATGCGCGCCATATACACCTCCATATGGCGGCTGTCAATGTTGAGCGGCTGCTTGATGATATCGTTAGCATTTAGCAGCACCTCCCCAAACAAAGGGGTGTAGTAAAAACTACGGCGCTGAAAAGGCGGAATTGCCCCACTGATATCGGTAGAAAAGGAAGCTGGCGGAAATACGGCCATCATCAGCGTTTCTATCAGGTCGCAGCCGCATTCCGCAGCGTTGAGGTCCGTGATGGGGCCATGCGCCCAGGGCTCCTGAGCCACTTGCTCACCAATACTGCGTGCTAGCTGCGCCAGACCAGCGTTTGAGTCGTTTTCCCGGCTTTTCCAGTACGCAATCAGCGGCTCCAGGCTGAGCGTAGTACGGAAGGGGAAAATGGTGCTTTCAATGGGGGAAACGAGTTCTTTCAGCATATAGAGTGTCCGGGGGCAGGCCATGGGCTACCCGGCCATACTATATACGTAAAAACTGCGCAGTTCGCTTATCCTTGGTTATGGTTGCAAGATGGCGTATCGTCTTTCCTTACCTTTAGAAGTTAAATCAAGGCCTGTTATAGGAATGTTTCCATTGCTGAGCCGTATAATTTTCTTCGTGTTTTTATAATATGTGCAGCAGCCATCCTCATCATCAAATCCACCTTCTAATAGAATGTTACTGACAGTAAAGCGCAACGCCTTAGTAGTATCCATTGAAGGAGACTTTAGCGTGTAAATCTCGTAGGTGTAGGCATTGAGCTTACGGTTAGCCGTGGCTACAAAGGGAGTATTATTACCAATAGAGAGCGTGTCATTGGTGGATGGGCTAATAGGGTTGCTAATTAAGCGAGCCGTATCGCGTACTGGTATTAGCGAAGTAGGTGCAGGGACAGTGTTAGGGTCGGGCGTAAAGGTGCGGACGATGTACACAGTGGAAATTTCCTGTGGCGTTACCGAAGGCGCAAACTTGAAAAACAACGTATCCGCGTTTCTTTCCCGGTCGTCGCAGGCGACGCTACCGCAGCACGCGGCCACAACGAAAGCAAGGAGGGGAAGAAGCAGCCAGGAGAAGGAAGTGCGTAGCATAACAGGACAAAGATAAGCAGCCAGTGCCGGAAGCCTATGTACGTTACGGGGGTAGGGATTATTGTTTTGCTACCTGGCGGCTTTGCGCTTCGCTGCGAAACAGGGTAGCCAACAAAGCCAAGTGCCACCACGACGATTGTCGTGGTGGCACTTGAAATACTTTTCTTCCTGATTGTATAGCACTCGGCTTTAGTACGTCGCACCAACGATGGTTTCTACCGGACCTGTGTGCAGCAATTGCTGGCGTAGCGTGTCGGCATCTTCGGCTAGTTGCGGGCGAATCTGGCTGAGCGCCTGCCGCAGGGCTTCCACATCGGCCAGACGCGGCGCCTTGCTCTGGGAGTAGCCGTGGTACATAGCCACCCGTACGTTCGATTTTCCCGAGCCGGTGTAGGTGCCCAGCACGTGACCCTGGGCATCCATAATCTGTACTTCGGCCTGAATATCGGTGCAGTAGTTTTCTAGCGGCAGGCCCAGCAGGCTGGGCGTCAGCAGCGTCAGCATCTGGAAGGCCTGAAAACCCTTGCCTTTGCGCGTGACATCGGCCTTGGTTACTTGCAATTTTGCGTAGCCGAATACCGTGCTGTCAGTCGGCTCCAGCACATTGCGCTTCATCTCCGTATCGAACAACTTCTCGGGGTCGTCGGGGTAGGCGCCTTCGGTCGCCATCAGCGGGCCTGGGTCCACGGCCAGCTCCAGGGCGGGCAGCCGGTTTTCGATGATATCAACCTCACTTTTAGCCATAATCTGGCTGGCTGAGCGGCAACCGATGAGCAGCAGCGTGAGCGGCAGGATCAAATGAAAAGAGCGGGAAACCAGGGTTGAATGCATAGTCAGGCGGGCGAAAGATCTAAGATAGAAACTCTCTACACACCTTATATGCCAGGACGTTACGCAACCGTTATATTGTTTAATACTTAAAAGTTAATATTAAATAAGTGCAAAATAAAATGTAACTTTTTGGGTGTAAGGTAGGATTAGCATTTTTCACTTCATAGTGCCGAAATTCAAGAGTAATGCCTATTCATTTACCTATCAACAACAAAGCAAAACGCCCCTTCGGCCGGTGGAGGAGTCCAGTTGACCGAAGGAGCGTTGAGCTCTAGTGCAGAATACTTTTAGTGGCCGGAGTGAGCAAGTGTGCTATCGGCTTCGGCCAGTTCCGTTACGGGTTCTGGGGCCACGTAATTGTCGATGAACTCGCCTTCCCAGCGGGCCACCACGGCCGAGGCCAAGCAATTGCCCATCACATTGACGGCAGTGCGGGCCATATCCATCAAGGCATCAATGCCCAGGATGATAAACACCGGCCAGGAGGGTAGGTTGAACGAGGAAACCGTAGCCAACAGAATAACGAGTGAGGCGCGGGGCACGCCGGCTACGCCTTTGCTGGTGAGCATCAAGGTGAATACCATCACCAGTTGCTGCCCAAACGACAGCTCAATCCCCGCGGCCTGGGCTACAAAAATGGCGGCTAGCGACAGGTAGAGTGTGGTGCCATCGAGGTTGAACGAGTAGCCCGTAGGCATCACAAAGGCCACAATGCGGCGCGGTACGCCTACGCTCTCCATGGCCTCCATGGCACGGGGTAGGGCGGCCTCGGAGGAGGTAGTGGCAAAGGCAATACTCACCGGCTCGGCAATGGCGGCCACAATGCGCTTCACGGGTAGGCGCGCAATAAGTGCCACGGGCAGTAGCACCAATAACAGGAAGGCTATCAGGGCTCCGTAGAGCGTGAGCAGCAATTGAAAGGCATTCACCAGCGGCCCAAAGCCCATTTTACCCACCGTATAAGCCAAGGCGCCGCCTACCCCAAAGGGCGCAAAAAACATAACCACGTTGGTGAACTTGAACATCACCTCCGACAGGCTTTCCGTCCAGCTAAGCATGGGCTGGCGGTGCTTAGGGTGCACCATGGCCAAGCCAATGGCGAAAATGATAGCAAAAATTACGACCTGCAATACCTGCCCTTCAGCCACCGACTTGGCAATGTTTTCGGGGAAAATATGCAGGATGATGTCGCTGGTGGTCTGGTTGACAGCAGCTAGCTGCTCGGTATCGGCGGCAATGGCACCGCGGTTGATGCCCGCACCAGCTCGCGTGAGGTTGATGGCGGCCAGCCCGATAAATAGCGCGAAAGTGGTGACGACTTCAAAGTACACCAGCGCCTTCACCCCCATACGCCCTACCTGCTTGAGGTCGGCGTGGCCGGCAATGCCTACGACCAATGTGGCAAAAACCAGCGGGGCAATAATGGTTTTGACCAACCGCAGGAAGGCGTCGCTGAGCACCTTCATGTTGACGGCAGCGGCCGGGAAGTCGTGCCCAAACTCGGCGCCCACAAGCATGCTGACCACAATCCAGAACGTGAGCGAGCGACGACGGGCCGCCAGTACGCCTAGCGCTACCAGAGCCAACCAGCGCACTACCAGGGGCACAACCGGAGCCAGCGTGAGCCAGCCGTAGGCTTGCCCGGCCGTGAGCAGCCCGGCCAGTAGAAATAAAACGAGTGTGAGCAGAACCAGCGGAGAAAACTTCATCAGCAGCAAAAAAGGAGTATACTTGACGACGGAAAGTCAGCAAATATACTCCTTTGCGCGTGGCACCCCAGCGTTCAGCTAGTACCCAATCACAATCCGCCGTACAATGGTTTTGTTGGCCATCTGGAGGCGTAGTGTATACAGGCCAATGGGCACATTGGGCGAAACCTGGATGTCGGGCTGACCGCTGATGAGTACGGGTGCACTATAGGCCCGTAGGCCGCTGGCATCCCACAATTCCAGCGTAGCTGTTTGCGGCAGAGCCGGTTGCACCCGCAAATAGAACGTGCCGTTGTTGGGCACAGGATACATGCTCACCTGCAGCGGCACTTCTTTCACCTCCACCGCTTTGATGGGAGAGTACACGGCCTGCGTGCCGCAAAGCTGGCGCAACCGGTAGTACGTAGTGCCCAGCGGAGCATGCTGATCAATTAGGTCATAGGTGTGGGCCTGCGTGGAAGTACCGGCACCAGCTAGGCTGCCAATCTCCTCAAATGCAACGCCATCAGTAGAGCGCTCTACCACAAACGATTCGCTGTGGTGCTCCGTGGCGGTAGTCCAGTTGAGCTGCACCTGCTGTCCTACGCTGTTTAGCTCGAATTCGGTGAGTACAGGAGAAGGATTACCATTTTTATTGGTGTACAACACGCCATTAGGCACTATTTGCTGTACCAAACCAGGACCATCGTAGCGCAGTACTAGCCCTTGGCTACCCCCGTGCTCACCGTAGTACACCCGCAGGGTATGAAAGCCTGCGCTGAGTTTCTTGGTAGCCGTTGCTTCGCGGTAGCCGTGTGCGTCGCCGGCGTTGATGACCGTGGGTTGCGTATCCTGATCAAACCACACGGAAGCAGCATCGTCGGAGCCAAGGTAGAAGGTATAGGTACCGCCCGTAAGAGCGTAAAATTTGCCAGTATAGGTGGCGCTAAACTCGTCGGGATTACCGGGAGAGTTATAAACAGCCACATCACCCACATTAAAGATATCGGTCTGATTGAAGGAGAAATTCAACTCACTTATGTGGCGGTTGACAATCCCTGGTTTTGCACGGGTGAAAAACGATATGTCGTCGTAGAAATAGCCACGGTAATACGTAGCCAGCAAACCGGCCTCGCAGGCGTTGGCTGGTGCATTCTGGCCCAGTACGAGGGTAGGCAACACTATTCCTGCACAGAACAACGCAAAAAAAGCAGTGCGTCTTGCCAACTGTAGCCAATTGGAAAATGCGTAAAAATTAGTTCTCATAACGTGGGTGGGAAAGATAAAAAAGGGCAGGAGGCGTGTTACTTCTAAGTAGGAAAAAGCAAAGCGAAAGACAGCCCGGAATCCAACTATATTATCTTATAATTGTAATATTCCAACTGCACATGTAGCCATATACGGACACTCAATTCAGAGGTTTAAAATTATGACATTGCACGGAAAAAGAAATAAAAATAACGGGTAAATGCCATTAAAAAGCATAGAATGTGGCATTCTGAAAAGGCTACTATCCTTTGTGCAGCCCCAGATACTGTGCTGGCGTTTTTCTTTCTTCTCTCATCTCTATGCTGATCTGGACCCTCACGCCGCTGCTGCTGCCCCTGCGCTATACCTGGAAAATTGCCCGCAATGCCTCTGACAGCAAAACCAACCTGCTGGTCCAGCTGACCGATGCGAAGGGGGAGTACCAGGGTAGGGGCGAGGCGGCGCCCAATGTGCGCTACGGAGAATCGCCGGAACGGCTGATGCAGGAGTTTGAGCAGCTGCTGGCTGCGGGTTTGAGCCGCGTGGGTAGCCTGGCAGAGTTGGAAGCTTTGCTGGCTGCCTACCCACCTGCGCACGCGTTGCGCTTTGCGCTAGAGTCGGCCTACTTGCATCGGGAGGCAGCGCAGCGCGGGCTGACCGTGCCCGCACTGCTGCGGGTATCCGCGCCGGCCGCACGTACGCCCACCGCGTTTTCCCTACCCATTATGGATCCCGGCGCTGTGGCTGGCTTTATGCAGGAGCAGGACATGCGGCGCTTTCCGCTGCTGAAAATCAAAGTGAACCAGGAGAGCGGCTACGAGCTGTTGCGTGAGGTAGTGCGCGCCGCGCCGGGGCACCCGCTACTGATCGACGGCAACGAATCCTGGACGGATGCCGATGCGTTGCTGCATTTTCTGGAAAAAATTGGGCAGCTACCTGGCCTGCGCGTGCGCCTGCTGGAGCAGCCCCTACCCGCCGCCTGCACCACCGACTACGAATACCTGCGCCCCCGCACGCCCTATCCCTTGTTCGCCGATGAATCGGTAACCGACACAGCCGATTTCGCGGCCATTGCCCGTCAGTTTCACGGCGTGAATATGAAGCTAATGAAAGCCGGCGGCTACCATAACGGCCTGCGCCTGTTTGCGCAAACCCGCGCCCACGGCCTGCAAACCATGTTGGGCTGCATGGTCGAAACCTCACTGGGCATCTGGTCGGCTCTGCAAGTGAGTGCCCTGGCCGATGTATGCGACCTAGATGGATTTTTGATTCTGCGCGACGAGCCGTTTGGGCTGGTGCGTGAGCAGGATGGGGAGTTGGAGATAGTGGAGTTATGAGGTAGTGAAGAGAAAACGTCTGTCATCCTGAGCGGAGCGAAGGACCTTCTCACAAGAGAACGAGTCGTTGATACGATAGTCGTTCTAGCGTGAAAAGGTCCTTCGCAAGCGGACGCCAGATAAAGGAGGACAGACGCTTTCTCTTCACCACTCCCTACTTCGTCAACTGTTGAAGTTGCTGGTCCAGTTCGCGGAGCTGTTGGTCGAGTTGGCGGGTGTCGGGTGGGGTAGACTGCCGGGAGAGCAGGTCGATTTTTTGGTTGAGCAGCCGTACTTTTTGCTCCATCAGCTTCAGCTGCTGGCTTTGCCGGTTTAGCTGGGCCTGCAAATCGGATAGAGGGACTACTTTGCCGCGCTCTACGTACTGCTCGAAGCGGGCTGCGTTGGCGCCAATAGTATCGTGGCGGGCCGCGGCGGCGCTGCTAGGTGTGGCAAACACAATACTGCCCGCGCTATTCACATAGTCGCCCTCGTGCAGAGTCGTTAGTTTGCCGCTGGGTAGCTCCACGATGCCACTTTTGTAGTTGATCTTCGTGCCACTGGCCAACCGGATATTTTTTGTGAGCGGCTGGTAATTGTTATCTTGATGGAGCACTACCTCTCCATTGCGAAACAGAAACTGCGCCCCGGTACCGTAATCTACCGCACCTATGGGCCGGACGCGAACAGCCGTTTTTTCCTGGGCGCTGGCAGGTGATACCGCCGTTAGTAAGCTGCCCGTTAGCAAGAGGATGAAGAAAGTACGCATGAGTTGCTGGTGAGAGAGAAAATTGTTCCTCTACGCATCGGCACAACGGATGGTAGGCAAGCAGCTGTAAATTTTTCCGTCAAATATGTTGCAACATTAAATGTATGTACATACATTTGTGTCATCAATCAGCCGCATCAATTATGTCAGCAATGAAAATAGAGGATGCCATCAAGCAACCGGTTTTTAAGGACCCTTATCAGAAGGTGATGATCAACCTATTGTATACGGCTGGCTGGTTGGAATTGCGGCAGGCTTCAGCCTTTCGCGAATACGGCGTAACCGGGCCTCAATACAATGTACTGCGCATTTTGCGGGGGCAGCACCCAAAGCCCGCTACCGTTAACCTGCTGATTGAGCGCATGCTGGACAAAACCAGCAACGCCTCGCGCATTGTAGACAAGCTAGAGGCCAAGCAACTCGTGACGCGCACGGTATGTCCCAGCAACCGCCGCGCTGTGGACATCTGCATCACCGATGCCGGCCTGGCGCTGCTGGAAAGCATGCAGCCCGTGTTGGAAGAACAGAATACGGTTTTGAAAAACTTGAGCGTGGCGGAAGCCGAACAGCTCAGCAACTTACTCGATAAACTCCGGGACTGACGGCTTTCAGTCACATTTACTCTTTTTTCAATCATGAAAAAAATCGTTTTGTCGGCTCTCGTAGCCGCCACTTTCCTCGGCACTTCTGCTTTTGTTGCTGCTCCTGGTACCAGCGCCAACGCTACCCGTGTGGAGAAAGCCGCCGCCAAGACCTACAAAGTACAGCCGCAACTCAGCACTTTGGGTTGGGAAGGCAAAGCCGTAACGCACGGCCACAACGGCACGGCCCAGTTTACGGGCGGTGAGTTGATGGTAAACGGCAATCAGCTGGTAGGCGGTACCGTGACGGTGGACATGACCACGGTGAAGACGACCGACATCAAAGATGCCGAAAGCAACACCAAGTTCATGGGTCACCTCAACTCGGACGACTTCTTCAGCACCGCGAAGTTCCCCACTGCTACCTTCAAAATCACGAAAGTAGCCTATATCAAAGGTGCCGCTGCTACTGCCAACAACGCCAACATCACCGGCGACCTGACTATCAAAGGCAAAACCAACAGCATCACTTTCCCTGCCAAGGTAGGCGTGAAGAACGGCGTAGCTGCCGCCAGCGGCACGGCCACTGTTGACCGCACCAAGTACGATATCAAATACGGCTCGAAGTCCTTCTTCGAAGGCATCGGCGACAAAGCCATCTACGACGACTTTACGCTGAGCTTCAACGTGATTGCCAAGTAGTAGGTACCTAATCAGCCTATAAAAAAAATCCCCGCTACCAGATGGTAGCGGGGATTTTTTGTGCGCGTTATGCAGATGGCTATTTACCGCGTAAGCGGCTTTGGCGGTACAGCATCTGCTGCCTCACTACCTGAACCAGCGAGTCGGGCACGAAGACCGGGTCGGTAGGGGGCTGCTGGGCGTTGAGGGGGTAGCGGAGCCAGTACGTTTTGTCAGTATCGTCGAACTGGCCGTCGCGGTCAGAATCGTATCGTAGCTCCGCTAGCAACATTTTCGTGTTCGGAATCAGCTGCCAGCTTTCGAGGCGGGTGCTGTCGGGTGTAAGCTGATGCAGCTGCTCGCCAGCGCGGTTGGAGATAAACAGAATGCGCCCATCGGCACTGGTCAGCTCGCCGTCCCCGTTACGGTCGGCCGTAATCATCTGGTAAAAGATGTACGGGTAGGTAGTTGTAATCACCTTCTCGATGCGGTAGCCACCATTATCTAATAGTAGGTGGGTGCGGCCAGTAGGCAAATGGTGAAACAACAGGTTGAAGACCGGGCCGCGGGCCGAGTCGTAGTTGGTGCTGGCGTAGGAAGTCGGCGCATCACCCTTAATATCAATCAGCGGCCGTTCTTGCTTACCCGTTTTCACCGCCATAATGGGTTGGTACACATACCGGCCACTGTCCAACGGTACGGGCGCAGCATATTGTACCCGGTACGTTTGGGCAGCCTGTCGGATGGTGAGCGAATCGGGAATAGGCGGTGTCTGAGAAGCCGAGGTAGCTGCCGGTTTCTTTTGCTGATCGGGAGAGCAGGCGGTAGCCAAACCGCCAAATAACAGACAGGTAAACAGCGTAGAACGGGTAACGGGCATGAAAAGGGTTGCGCAAAAGGTAAACGGAAGCTGGGTTGCCTACTAACGAAACCCGGCAATAGCTAGTACGGTAGCAGGTGGGGTAGGGATGTATTGGGCGGCTTAAAGCCTGTGCCAGCCCCGGCGCCTACTCTGGCAGGGCTAGCCCGTGCGGTAGCTCAAACCGCAGACTGTGGCTTTTGCTGCGGGCACGTAGCTGCTGCAAAAACGAGTCGAGGTCGGCCTTGTATTCCAGCCACAAATCTTCGTGCAGGTTGGCCTGTACCAGCGTGGTGGTGCGGGCGGCCAGGCGGGCCGTGGCGGTATAGAATCCCGCAAACGGACTTTCAAACTGCCCTGTGTAGTTGGCAAAAATATGCCGCAGCATGTACAGATTCAGGTCTACCTCCAGGCGCTTGTCTTTGGTGATGCGGCGGGCGCGGGTCACTTCCTTAGTGGCTTTGCTGAGGGCTTTGGTAAGGCTGCGGTTGAGCAGCCGCCCGGTAGCACCTACCGCAAACAGCTCATGAATCCGGTCGGAGGCCTGTTCATACACCGTTTCCACCGTCACGTCGGGTAGCAGTTCAAAGCTGAGGGTGTCGTATAGCTCGGCGTCGCGGCGGGCCGCACGTAGCAGTAGGGCTTCTTTTTCCTTATCGGTAAGGCGTTTTAGGGCCTTTTTAAACTCAGCAGACGGAACGGGCATGAGGGAAATACGGACTAAAAAGGCAGAATTGAAAGTTTTGTACGATAGATAGGGCAACAGCACCTTGGGATTCGTAGTCTTTTTTCTATATTGCTAAAAATATTAGTTGTTCAAATTTTTAGCAAAGTAAGCCATGGCGCTACTCACTATTCAGGACGAAACTGCCCTGGGCAGCATCCTCAACCGGCTGGAGTTGGAAATAGGGCAGGAGATGCTCACCGTACGCGAGTTGATTTCGCGGCGTGTGCAACAGGAAGTAGCCACCTACAACGCTCGACGGGTAGGGGTGTTTAGCGGCTTGGTGCAACCCACCATGTCGGAGCGGGTGCTTAATGGGTTTCGGCTGCGGCAGCCCAAACCCATTGATGCTGAAGAACAGCTGTACAAGGCGCTAGAAGGTTTTCAGCAAAACGGCTACTTCGTGCTCGTGAATGATCGGCAGGTAGAGTCGCTCGACGAGGAGGTGTGGTTGGGCGTGGGTGCTACGGCTAGCTTCATTAAGCTGACGCCGCTGGTAGGCGGATGATAGATGATTTCCCTCTGGACCACTCTATTGCAGCACCTCGGCTTTGCTAAAGCCAAAACGCCTGCCGTGCTTTCATCTCTATTCACTATGGTTACCAAAGAAAAGAAATCCTTTACGAAGCTGTTGAGCAGCCCCCGCCCCGAAGCCGTTGAAATGCAGTCTTTCCTTCTGCAATACCTAACGGAAATTCAAGAGCTGAATCTGTCCTATTACTGGGATTTGAGGCTGCCAAAACTGTCTGCCTATCAACTACTCAAGCAGCAAGATGCCGCCTACAAAGGTCGGTTGGTGCTAGCTACAGTAGAGGCGCTGCGTAGTCTATCTAATAATAATGAGACGCTTTATCAGCTGGAAGCATTGCTGAAGCAATTGCTACGCCTGACGCTAAGCATTGATAGTGAAGGATTCCTGCAACTGCTGAAGCTGTACGGAATAAGCGAGCAGGCAAATGAGCGGGACGTGGAAACGGCGTTGAACAAGTTTCCGGTGCTGCTCACGCTAAGCCAAGTGGAAAAACTGGCAGCGAAAGAAGGTATATCGGAAGCGCTGATTGCCTACCTAAAGCAACTCCGGCTACATGGCGTCTCTAGCTCCGATAACAGGCTGGGAAATTTGCGCGCTAAAATTCAGGATATCTTGAGGGCCAGCGGGGTAGCAGAGCTGCCCGTGGTCATTTTTCCTGCCGATGACCTGTTTGGCGTAACCTTGAATGAGTTTGTGCAGGGGCTGCACGGTAGCGATGCGGCTGGATCCTGGTTGCGGCTATTGCAATTGTGCCAGAATGTGAGTGGAGCGCAACCCACGGGCAAGTTTCAGAAAGCAGCGGCAGCGGCTGTAGCCGCGGTGGGGGCAGAAAACGTGGCGGCTTAGTATGAAGTCTGGCTGAATGGCCTGACGAAACTACCGGTGCAGGAGCTGAACCGCACGCAGCAGTATGGTAGCTATACCTACACCCACACCGAGTGGCACTTTCTAAGCACTCCAAACCAGGAGGCAGCAAAAGGTTTGCTCTGGACGAGCGGGTTGCTGCCCAGTGCTGCGTTGCCGCACTCTATAGCCGAGCTGGCGGCGAAGTGCTACCGCAAAATCCCAGGCAAAGGGCCCTTGGCGCCAGGCCTCGGCAATGCCTGCCTGTGGGCACTGGCCCAGCGTGGCCTAGCAGGTGTGACGCACCTCTCGCGCCTGCACAGCATCGTGAAGCAAAGCAACACGAAAAACCTTATTGGGCGCTACCTCGAAACCGCGTCTCTGGCGCTGGGTATGACGCCCGCCGAACTGGAAGATATGGCCGTACCGGACTGTGGCTTAGCCAACGGTCGTGCACTGCATGAATTGGGCGACTACCGCGCCGTGCTGCAACTACGCGCCGGCAAAGTGGAGGTGCAGTGGAGCAAAGGAGATAAAATCATGAAATCGGTGCCGGCGGCGCTCAAACGCACCCACGCCGAGGAATTGCGTACGCTCAAGCTCGCCCAAGCGCAGGCCCAGCACACATATACTGCGCAGCGCGAGCGGCTCGACCGGGGCTATATTGTTGATCGGCGCATCACGTGGCCCCGGTTTCGGCGCTACTACCTGGAGCACGGGCTGATGGGTGAACTGACACGGCCGCTTATCTGGCGTTTTCACCGCCCCGATGGCACCCACCACGACGCGCTGTGGCTTGACGATGCCTGGCGCACCGCGCAGAAGGAGACCCTACCCGAACCCAATGAGGCCGACACCGTGCAGCTCTGGCACCCAGTACTGAGCACCACCAATGAAGTGCTGGCCTGGCGTAATCTGCTTGACAGCATACAGTTGCGCCAGCCATTCAAGCAAGCCTACCGCGAGGTGTATCTGCTTACACCGCCCGAAGAACGCACGCGCACGTACTCCAATCGCATGGCTGCGCACGTGCTACGTCAGCATCAGTTCAGCGCTCTGGCGCGTGGCCGCGGCTGGAACTACCGCCTCATGGGCAATTATGATAAGGGCTACGAATCGGACTCGACTACCCTGGAGCTGCCCGCGCACAGCTTGGAAGCGCAGTTTTGGGTGAGTGAAGTCAACGCCGATGGTGCCTGGAACGAAGCCGGTATCTGGAACTACGTGAGTACCGATCAGGTGCGTTTCGTGAACGACCATGGCCCCGTACCGCTGCCGGAAGTGCCGCCGCTGGTATTTTCGGAGGTGATGCGCGATGTAGACCTGTTTGTGGGGGTAGCCTCGGTAGGAAACGACCCGCTTTGGCGCGACAACGGCGGCTTGGTGCAGTACCGGGACTACTGGCAAAACTACTCGTTTGGGGAGCTAGGCGAAGTAGCGAAAACCCGTAAGGCGGCCCTGGAGCGACTGGTGCCCCGCATGCAGCTAGGAAAAGTGAGCCAGATCAACGGCAATTTTCTGGAAGTGAAAGGCAAGCTGCGGACCTACAAAATTCACTTGGGCAGCGGCAATATTCTGATGACGCCCAATGACCAGTACCTGTGCATTGTGCCCGACCGCTCGGCCAAAACAGTCACCGCCACCGGTGTCTTCCTGCCCTTCGAGGGAGATGCCATTCTGTCAATTATCCTCAGCAAAGCCATGCTGCTCATGGCCGACGACCAGATTACCGACCAGACAATTGTGCGGCAGATCCGACGCCACTGAGCAAGTATGCAGCTTATCAAGGGGTTATCTAGCCAGAAAGGTGCGGTTGAGGTTGACCTTTTACCCGGTTTTTTCGTAAATTTGCACTATGCATAGCAACCCGCAAATCGACTACAACGAGGACGTACTGCTCCTGGAAGAAACCATCGACGTGCGCGACTTGGTCGTGTACAACGATGATGTGAATACGTTTGAGCACGTTATCAAAACCCTGATCGACGTGTGCCAGCACGAGCCCGAGCAGGCAGAACAGTGCACGCTGCTCATTCATCACAAAGGCAAGTGCACGGTAAAGCACGGCGCCTACGATGAGCTAACGGGCATGTGCACCGCCATCCACGACCGGGGCATTTCGGCTGACATTCTGTAGCAGCTTTCCTCCCGAAAAATTCTGTCATCCTGCGCCCGGCGAAGGACCTTATCGCCCCCTGTTCGTTGTTAAGAAACGGGCCGGCGGGATATGGTATCTTGCCGGCCTCAGGATGACAGTCTATTTTACTCCTTCCCTCTTTTGAATGGAATTTCCCTCCAAGCTGATAGAAAATGCCGTGGGTGAGTTGGCCAAGCTGCCGGGTATTGGCAAAAAAACCGCTCTGCGTTTGGCCCTGCACCTCCTTAAAGCCGAAACTGAAACCACCAGCAACCTGGCGGAGGCACTGGCCAAAATGCGCTTCGACATCACCTACTGCCAGACCTGCCATAATATTTCTGACACGGAGCAGTGTAGCATCTGCGCCAATAAGCTGCGCGACCACGCTACCATTTGCGTGGTATCAGACATCCGCGACGTGATTGCCATTGAAAATACCGGACAGTACCAGGGTACCTACCACGTGCTGGGCGGCGTCATTTCGCCCATTGAGGGCATCGGCCCCGGCGACTTGCACATCGATACGCTGCTGGAGCGCGTAACGGCGCCCGGTTCGGAGGTGCAGGAAGTGATTCTGGCCATCAGCCCTACCATGGAGGGCGACACCACGGCCTTCTACCTCTCGCGCAAGCTCCGCGACCAAGAAGGCGTCAACATCAGCACCATTGCCCGGGGCATCCCAGTAGGGGGCGAGTTGGAGTATGCTGACGAAATTACGCTAGGCCGCAGCATTGTGGAGCGTCAGCGCCAGGCGCGGTAAGGTATATTATTGCTACATGAGTGAAGCCGCCGGAGTTTACTTCCGGCGGCTTTTTTTGTGGTAGAGACAGAGAGTCTGCTAATTCAATACGTAACACTCAATATTTCCGGGCTATTTTTGCCAGTATGCTTACGGTAGAAAAAATAGGTGGCACTTCTATGAGTGCTTTTGGGGATGTGCTTGATAACATCATCCTGTACGGCCGCGAGGGCGCGGCGCTTTACAATCGCATCTTCGTTGTGTCGGCTTATGCTGGTGTCACCAACTGGCTGCTGGAGAACAAGAAAACCGGTGCGCCGGGCGTCTACCACCGTTTTGCCAAGCACGAGCAGTTCCGGGAGGCCCTGAGCCAGGTGAGCGAACAGCTCCAGGAGCTGAACAAACAGTATGAGCCGCTAGGGCTGGACCTCGCCGTAGCCAATGCCTTCATCGCGCAGCGCATTCAGGACGCCCAAGGCTACCTCGATAATCTGGCCAGTATCCTGGCCTCGGGCTACGTGAGCAGCGAAAACATCTTGCAGGCCGCCCGCGAGATTCTGGCGTCCATCGGTGAGTCGCACTCGGCCTTCAACTCCGTGAATATCCTGCAAAACCGCGGCATCAACGCCACGCTGGTAGATCTAAGCGGTTTCCACGACGCCACGCCCTACACCATCGACCAGCGCATTCAAAAGGCGTTTGGCAGCATCGATTTTGCCTCTACCATCTGCATTGCCACCGGCTACACCAAAGGCACGGAAGGCATTATGCGCGAGTTTGACCGAGGCTATTCGGAGGTGACATTCAGCAAGATAGCCGTGGCCGTTCGGCCGCAGGAGGCCATCATTCACAAAGAGTATCACCTGTGCACCGCCGACCCTGGTGTGGTAGGGCTGGCCAACTGTGCCCCGGTAGGCTTCACCAACTACGACGTGGCCGACCAACTCGCCGACGTAGGCATGGAGGCCATTCACCCAAAAGCTTCCAAGCCGCTGGAAATCAACAAGATTAACCTGCGCATCAAGAATACTTTTGAGCCCGAGCACCCCGGCACGCTCATCACCGAAGACTACGTGAGCCCCACCAAGCGCGTGGAGGTAGTCACCGGCACCGACCGCGTGCTGATCGTGGATGTGTACGACCCGCTGATGGTAGGCGGGGTAGGCTTCGACCTGCACATCATGGAAGCCTTTGCCCGCTTAGGCATCAGCTACTCCTTTAAGGCCACTAGTGCCAATAGCATCTCGCTGGTTATCTGGGAGAAAGATTTCAAGTCGCAATTGGTAGAAGAGCTGCAAGCCAAATTTGAGAAGGTGACCGTAGAAAAGGCCGCTATGGTCTGTATCATCGGCTCCAACATCGATGAGCCGGGGCTATTGGCGCGGGCGGCGGGCGCGCTGGCCGGAGCGGGTATCAACATTAAGAGCGCCGGTTTTGCTCTGCGCAAGGTGAACATTCAATTTCTAGTGGCTAGGGAAGATTTCAACCCCGCCGTAGTAGCATTGAACGCGGCCTTATATGCCACGGAAGGATAGAAACTATGTTGCTATAGGATTATGCAAGGGTAGGGTAGGGCTTTTTAGGTAGTTCACCGTAATTTACCCACCTTGCACTCCCCCCTACCTACCCGCCGCGTGAAGCTCTCCGTCGTCATTGTCAGCTACAATGTTTGCCACTTCCTGGAGCAGGCCCTGTTGTCGGTGCGGAAGGCGGCGGCGCATCTGGGCGAGCCAGTAGAGGTGTTTGTGGTAGACAACCACTCAGCGGACAGCTCGGTAGCGATGGTGCGGACGCGCTTCCCCGAGGTAGTACTTATTGAAAACAAGACCAACCCCGGTTTCAGCACTGCCAACAACCAGGCCCTGCGCCGCGCCCGCGGCCAGTACATGCTGCTGCTCAATCCCGATACGGTAGTGGAGGAAGACACCTTCCGGAAGTGCTGCCAGTTTATGGACGAGCACCCCGAGGGCGGCGGCATGGGTGTACACATGCTGGATGGCCAAGGCCGTTTTTTGCCCGAGAGCAAGCGCGGCCTGCCCACGCCCTGGGTGGCGTTCTACAAAATATTCGGTTTGGCGTGGCTGCTACCCAAGTCGCGCACCTTTGGGCGCTACCACCTGGGCTACCTCAGCAAGGACCAAACCCACGAAATAGAAGTGCTCAGCGGCGCCTTCATGCTGATGCGCCGACAAGCGCTGGACGAGGTAGGGCTGCTCGACGAGGACTATTTCATGTACGGGGAAGACATTGACCTGTCGTACCGACTCACGCAGGGCGGCTGGAAAAACTACTACTACCCCGGCACCCGCATCATTCATTACAAAGGCGAAAGCACCCGGCGCACCAGCATCAACTACGTGTTCATGTTTTATCGGGCCATGGTCATTTTTGCTGGCAAACACTTCGCGCCGGGAAAGGCCGGGGTGTTTAGCTTGTTGCTGAACCTGGCTATTTGGTTGCGTGCCGGGGCCGCCGTGGCCCACCGTGTAGTGGCCGGTTGTGCCCCCGTGCTGCTGGATGCTATAGGGGTAGGCGCCGGGCTGATTGCGTTGCGGTCCGTTTGGCCCGAAGCAGCGCTGGCTGGTCCAGCCGCCGTGCCGGCGTGGGTGGCTACCTGGCTGACGGCCGCCTACCTCAGCGGTACCTACGACCAGCCCCCGCGCCTTTGGCCCATTGTGCGGGGCATCTTGTTGGGCACGGTAGCACTACTAGCTGTCGATGGTTTTGCGGAAGCAGGCTACGCGGCCAAAACCCTGCTGCTGGGCGGTAGCTGGGCTGCGGCTGTAATGGCGGGCTGGCGAATGGCGGTGCATGCCGTGCGTCACGGCAGCGTGCACCTGCACCAGTTCCGCACCCGGCGCGTGGCCATTGTGGGTTCGGAGGGTGAAAGCAGCCGGGTGCGCAAATTGCTGCGGCAAGCTGGCGCGCCTGTGTATGTGATGGGGCACGTGAGCCCAAGCTCTACCCAAGCAAGTCAGGAGCAGTTGGGTACCGTGAGCGAGCTGCAAGCCCTTATTCGTCATCACCGGGTAGACGAATTGGTATTCTGTGGCCAGGACCTAACGTCGCAGCAAATTATGACCTTGATGACGCAATTGCCCCAACGGCTGGAAGTTGCGTATCGCATACTGGCCCAAGGAAGCGAGTATATTGTGGGTAGCTCCAGCCGCGTATCGCCCGGCGACTACTACGCGCCGGAACAGGCGGCCTCTACTTACACACCCGCTCCGGATATGAGCGTGCTGGTGCGCTGCTTCCGGTGGCTGGGTTGGGTGCCCGAGGCCAATAATGCGCCCCGCGACTGAGTAGTCGGCAGCGTAAAAAGAGCAGGTAAAGCGGCGCGGCTTCAACTCAAATCCGTACATTGGCCGAACTTCTGACCTGTTTCATCCTTTTCGCATGTCCAGCTCCGCTACCTCCGTTGCCTCCGTGTTGTCCGACCGCATCAACGCTTTGCAGGAATCCCAAACGATTGCCATGGCCAAAAAAGGCCGCGAACTGGCCGCCCAAGGCGTCGACGTTATCAGCCTGAGCTTCGGTGAGCCGGATTTTCAAACGCCGCAGTACATAAAAGACGCCGCCAAAACGGCCATTGACGAGGGCTACACGTTCTATACGCCCGTGCCCGGCTACCTGGACCTGCGCCAGGAAATTTCCGCCAAGTTCAAGCGCGACAACAACCTCGACTATCAGCCCGACCAGATTGTGGTGAGCACCGGCGCCAAGCAGTCGCTGGCCAACGTGGTGCTAAGCGTGATAAACCCCGGCGACGAGGTAATCGTGTTTGCGCCCTACTGGGTGAGCTACGAGGAAATGGTGAAGCTGGCCGAAGGCGTGCCCGTACCGCTGATGGGCACCATCGAAAACGACTATAAAGTGACGGCCCAGGAGCTGGAAGCTGCTATTACGCCGCGCACCAAGCTCATTATGTATTCCTCGCCTTGCAACCCTACAGGCGCTGTATTCTCGCGCGATGAGCTAGCGGCTATTGCCGAGGTAGTGGCCCGGCACCCGCAGGTGCTGGTAATGGCCGACGAAATTTATGAGTACATCAACTTCGTAGGCGAGCACGTGAGCATCGCGCAGTTCGAGGAGATAAAGGACCGCGTAATTACCGTGAATGGCTTCTCGAAAGGCTATGCCATGACGGGCTGGCGCGTGGGTTACTTGGCCGCTAGCAAAGAAATTGCCTCGGCCTGCGACAAGCTCCAAAGTCAAATCACGTCTGGCACCTGCTCCATTGCCCAGCGCGCTGGCCTAGCTGCCCTGCAAGGTGGCCGCGCCTCCGCCGACGAGATGGTAGCCGCCTACCGTCGTCGCCGCGACCTAGTGCTGAACCTAGTGCAGGACATCCCCGGCTTCCGCACGCCGGTGCCTGAGGGCGCGTTCTACATCTTCCCCGACGTGAGCGGCTGCTTCGGCAAGACCACACCCGAGGGCAAAGTGCTGGAAACTTCAGCCGACGTAGCGTTCTACCTGCTCAGCGATGCACACGTGGTAGCCGTCAGCGGCGACGCTTTCGGGGCGCCCAACTGTATCCGCTTCAGCACCGCCGCCGCCGATGAGAAGCTGCAAGAAGCTTTCAACCGCATCAAGACTAGCATTGAGAAGCTAGGGTAATGGTGAGGTTGTGAGTTTGTGAAGTTGTGAATGATTAAGAAAGCGTCTGTCATCCTGAGCTTGCGAAGGACCTTGTACCCGCAGAACGAGTCGTTGTTACGTTCGTCGTTTACATGTGAGAAGGTCCTTCGCAAGCTCAGGATGACAGGCGATTTTTTTTACTCACAACTTCACAAACCCACAATTTCACCATTTCCTACCTTTGCGGCCTTACTAATCTTTGCGTAATGCTTCAGCTTGCTACACCCACCACGTTATCCGATCTGTTTTCCGCGTTCAACCAACTCAAGGTGCTGATTGTGGGCGATGTAATGGTGGATGCCTACGTGTGGGGGAAAGCCAGCCGCCTGTCGCCGGAAGCGCCGGTGCCGGTGGTGAATGTGGTGCGTACCGAGCAACGCCTGGGTGGTGCCGCCAACGTGGCCCTGAACGTGCAGGCCTTGGGTGCTACCCCCTTGCTATGTGCCGTGGTAGGCGAGGACCAGGGCGGCGACCAGCTGCTGACGTTGTTGCAGGAGCGGAAACTGTCGGCCGAGGGCATTGTGCGTAGTGCCCACCGCCCTACCACCGTGAAGCAGCGCGTGCTGGCCGGCGGGCAGCAATTACTCCGCCTAGATGCAGAAGTAGAGCACGACCTCAACGAAACCGAAAACACCAGCCTGCACGCTCGCTACGAACAGCTATTGGCCCGCGCCGATGTGGTCGTATTTGAGGATTACGACAAAGGCGTGCTGAATGAAGCGACCATTCAACGTTTCATCCAGCTGGCGCGTGCGCGGCAGGTGCCTACGGTGGTCGACCCCAAGAAGAAAAACTTCCTAGCCTACCAATACTGCACGCTGTTCAAGCCCAACTTGAAAGAGCTGCGCGAGGGGCTGAAGCTGGAATTCGGTGATACCGACGCCGACCGCCCCTACTTTGAAGCGGCCGTAGCGCGGCTGCGGCAGGAACTGCAACCGGCCAACGTGCTCGTGACGCTCTCGGAGCGTGGGGTGTTTATCGAAGATGCGCAACAGAAGCAAACCTACATCCCAGCCCATATACGCGCTATTTCCGACGTTTCCGGGGCCGGCGATACAGTGATTAGCATTGCAGCCCTGTGCGTGGCGTTGGGGGTAGGTGCTCCGGCTACCGCCGCGTTGGCCAACCTGGGTGGCGGCCTAGTATGTGAGCAGGTAGGGGTGGTGCCAATCGCCAAGCAGCAGCTATTGACAGAAGCCCAGACCGTAGGCCTGAGCTTGGGCTAGCTTAAGCGAAACGGTTGTAGTGCATAAGTCAGCAAGCATTAGTTGTTCTTTCACGAAGACTCAGTTTATGTTTGACAAGCAAAGATTTTAACGGAGCCATCAATCTGCCTGCTTGCTATTTACGTATATAAATTAGTGATAATCCATTAAAAAATTGGATTTAATATATGATACGTGAATACTAAAGTGGTTCTTTTATGGTTGACAGGCAGAACTTTTCGGATGAAATCAGGCATTTCCTTGAAAGCCATGCGCTGTTGCCGAGTACAACTGCCGCTTCAACTGATTCTGTGGCAGCAGTTGACCGTGTTACCGAGCTGGTGGTAGCCAAGCTGACTGAAGTAGCCCGGCAGGCAGGTGGGCAAGAGGTAATCTGGAACGCGGCTCACCAAACAACTGCTTCGCAAGTGCTTAAGCAGCCCGCCACCTTGCGCGACCCAGCGGCTAGCAACCAAGGCAACGATTTGATGAAATCGTTGCTGGAGGACCGCTACCACGGCACAATGCACAATATAGTAACTGATACAGGCGCTGATGCCGGCGAGGTAAACCAGTTGGTTGGTCAGGCAGCCCTTGCGGCAGTTGCGCTCTTGGGCCAGAAAGCCGCTGCCAACCAATGGGATGCCGAGGCCCTTAGCCAGTGGTTGCAAGCACAGGGCAACGGGCAAGTGCAAGCCCCACGCGTCCGCCCGGCCTTGCCGCCGTTGCCCGCATTCACCGCCGCACCACGCGAGCCGGTGCCTGCCCGTGGTGGGAGTAGCGGCCGCTGGGGCTGGATTGCACTGATGGTCGCCATTGCCATTGCGAGCTTCGTGCTGGGCCGGCAAACGGCTCCTACCATCAACTACCAACTGCCCGACAACACCCTGGCCAGCAATGCGCTATCGGCCAGTGACCGGTTCTCTCTACCCACTGCCGCCGCCGATAATCGAAGCACCTGGGACGCCGCTAACCCCATCAACGTAGTGACCAACGAAAATTTTCAGGCCGCTGGCGGCTACCCCGAGGTCATTGCGACCAACACTACCCCCAACAGTGGCGGTGGCTACGTGTATGGCAACGCCGGGGTGCCGGTGGTACTAAAGCTAAGCGGTGGCTTACAGCAGATTATCGGTTCCAACTCCACCGAAAGTCGCCTGTACCAGTTCCTGGCCGACCCCTTGATGGCAGTGGATACCTTGAACCCGTTGAAAGGCTGGATTGGCTTCGACCGCATTTATTTTGAGTCGAGCAAAGCCACGCTCACCAATGAATCGATGTGGCAGCTCTCCAACGTAGCCAGCATTCTAAAGACCTTTCCCAAAGCCGAAGTGCGGATTGGCGGCTACACCGACAGCTCCGGCGACCCGCTGCTCAATCTGCGCCTGAGCCGCGACCGAGCGCAAGCCGCCCGCGCTACCCTCATCAGCATGGGCGTCGATCCGAACAACGTAGAAGCCATCGGCTACGGCTCCCTAGACAACATCGCCAGCAACGACACCCCCGATGGCCGCTCGCTCAATCGTCGGGTTAGTATTCGAGTTTTAGAGAAATAAGAATAGCATACGAATACAAAAGCCCGCCGGAACACTCTTCCGGCGGGCTTTTGTGCGTAGGTAGGGTAGGGGTTACGCCCGCAGCGTGGTGCTAAACTCCTTCACCGTTTCGATGAATACGCGCACGTTGTCGGGGTTGGTATCGGGGTAGACGCCGTGGCCCAGATTGGCAATGTGACGGTGCGGCCCGAAGCGGCGCAGCATTTCAATAGTGGCTTGGCGCACCTGCTCCGGCGAGCCGTAGAGGGCACAGGGGTCGAGGTTACCTTGCAGGGTTTTGTCGCCTACGAGTGGGCGCACATTGCGCGGGTCCTCGTTCCAGTCGAGGCCAATGGTGCGGCAGGGTAGCTCGGCAAAATCGGCGGTGGCGAAGTAGGCACCTTTGGCGAACACCGTCACGGGTACATCGGGAATGGCCTGGCAGATTTCGCGAATGTAGCGTGTGCTGAACTCCCGGTAGTGGTCGGGGGGTAGGATGCCGGCCCATGAGTCAAACACCTGAATCAGATTGGCACCGGCTGCTACCTGTGCCTGGAGGTAGGCAATGGTAGTCGCCGTGATTTTGCGTAGCAGCTCGTGCGCCAGCTCGGGCTCGGCGTAGAGTAGGCGACGGGCCTTGGAGAACGTCTTGGAGCCGTGGCCTTCCACCATGTAGGCCAGAATGGTCCAGGGAGCCCCAGCAAACCCAATTAGCGGCACGCGACCGTTCAGGGCCGTTTTGGTGACGCGAATGGCTTCCAGCACGTAGCCCAGGTGCTCCTCGGGGTCGGCCACGCGCAGGCGAGCTATATCCTGCGCCGACTTCACGGTATTGGGGAACAGCGGCCCGCGGGCCTCTACCATCTCGTAGGGTAGGCCCATGGCTTCGGGCACCACCAGAATATCAGAGAAAATGATGGCCGCGTCTACGTCCAGCGCATCTACGGGCTGAATGGTGACTTCGGCTGCCAGCTCAGGAGTTTCTACCAGCTCCTTGAAGCCGCTGAGGCGGCCCCGCAGCTCGCGGTATTGGGGGAGAATACGGCCTGCCTGGCGCATAAGCCAGACCGGAGTGCGTTCGGTTTCTTCGCCGCGGGCGGCACGTAACAGCAGATCATTCTTGAGCATGCCGCAAAGGTAGAGGGGAAATAGTGAATTTGTGAGGTTGTGAAATGGTGAGTAAGAAAGCGTCTGTCATCCTGAGCCTGCGAAGGACCTTCTCACGCCAGAACGAGTCGTTAGTACGCTTGTCGTTCTCGCATGAGAAGGTCCTTCGCAAGCTCAGGATGACACAGGTTTTACCTCGCCATAAACAACGCCCGAATAGCTGTGGCAATGAAGCTGACGCCAATGCTGAGCGTGAGAAAACCCATCACGCGGGCCATGGCCGTCATGCCGGCGCGGCCCATCACGCGGGTAAGGCGCAGGCTGCTGACGAGGATTAAGAAACTAGCGGCGGCTACCAGCACAAACCCCACCAGGGTAAGCGCCACTCCGGAATACGACAATCGACTGGTAAACAAGCCAATGCACACAGCAATAGAGCCCGGCCCCGAGAGCATGGGCATGGCCAGCGGCGTAAAGGAAATATCATCTTTTTGCTTGCTGTCCTCTACTGTAGCATCCGATACTTTCGATTTGTTGGCGCCCGGCGTGAGCAGGTCGAAGGCCGAGCGCATCAGCAGAATACCGCCCGCAATGCGCAAGTGGTAAATGTTGATGCCAAAGAAATTGAGCACGTATTGACCGGCAAAAAACGACACGGACATGATGCACACCATATAGATGCACGCGCGCAGGGCCGTGCGGCTGCGCTCGGGAGCAGTGTCATTTTCGGTTAGGGTCAGGAAAACTGGCATGGCCCCAAACGGATTCACCACGGAAAACAACGTGGTGAACGTGGCAATCAGAATATTTATGTCCATAAGGCAGCGGGTTGAAGGCCCTGTCGGGTAAAGGTACACGCTGCCGCGCCACCGCAAAAATGCAAAAGTGTATGTTTGTTTTACTGTTGACTTGCGTATAGGTATCTTTTCGCCCTAACTCTCGTCCCTCCGACCTAAACTGCTACCACCTTGTTGACTCTAGACGGCCCTTTGTGGCTACTCCTCAGCCAATCTTTAACCCTGTTGCTTACAAGTGTGGCCATTGTGGCCACCGTGGTGCCCTTGGTGAAGGCACAGGCATGGTGGATCCGGGTGTTTGATTTCCCTCGTCTGCAAATCGTTGCAGGAGCTTTGTTGAGCGAAGCAGCACTATTTGCCCTACGTATGACGACTGAGCCTAGTGGTATTGTGCTTGCCGTGGTCCTAGGCGTATGCGGTGTGTATCAGATATTTCGCATTTTGCCCTATACGTCCCTGCGCCCCAAACAAGTGGCCGACAGCGACCCGGAAGGCATTGCAAACAAAGACCGCCAGATCACCATTATGGTGACCAACGTGCTGATGACCAACCGCGACGCGCCCAGTTGCCTGCGAGCCATCCGCGACTGCGGGCCGGATATTTTGCTGGCCGTCGAGACGGACCAATGGTGGCTGGATCAGTTGCGTGTGTTGGAAGAGGACTACCCCTATACGGCCTACGAGCCGCTGCCCAATACGTATGGGCTCCTCCTGTTTTCGCGGTTGGAGCTGCGCGATGCCCACATTCGCTACCTCATCGACGACGAAGTGCCTTCATTTCATGCGCAGGTAGTGTTGAAATCGGGGGAGGAAGTGTGCCTGCATTGCCTGCACCCCAAGCCGCCGGCACCTGCCGAGGCTAAAACCAGTACTCGCCGCGACGCGGAGCTGCTGTTGATTGGGCGGGAAATCGAGAACAAGGATCAGCCCACCATTGTAGCCGGTGACCTGAACGATGTAGCATGGTCCCATACATCCGAGCTGTTTCGACGCATTAGCGGCCTGCTCGATCCACGTCTCGGGCGGGGCATGATGCCGACCTTCCACGCTGACTACTCGCTGCTACGCTGGCCGTTGGACCACATCTTCCACTCACCCCACTTCAAGGTAGTGCAGATGCATCGCCTGGAATACATCGGCTCCGACCATTTTCCTATCTGTATCACTCTGAGCTACGAGCCCGAAGACGAAGACGAGCAGGAAGCAGAAGCCGCCAAGCCCGACGCCGAGGACCACGAGGAAGCCGAGGAAAAAATAGCCGCTGGCTTTGCCGAAGAAGCCGAAGAGGAACGCGAGGAAGCGGAGGGTAAGCAGTAAATGTGAGGTACTAAACTAGAAACCATCTGTTATTCTGAGCCTGCGAAGGACCTTCTCACGTCAGAACGAGTCGTTAGTACGATGGTCGTTTTAGCTGAGAAGGTCCTTTGCAAGCTCAGGATGGTAGATGGTTTTTTGCTAGAAGCTACTTACAAGCCGCCCTTCATAACTCAATACCCTTCTTCAAATAGAAAAGCCATTTGTTGTCGATTGATGCTGGCGGGCACGTACCGCATGATGGTGTTGCGCAGGCGAACGAGGGTAGGGTTTTCCAGCTGGGCTACCCTGCCCAAGTGCCACGACAGCCGCACAATACGGGTGGTGCGGGCATGGCGCCGGGCTTCAAACGTTTGGAAAGCTTCTCGTATATCAGATTGGTTGGCCAAGCAATTGGCCAGAATGGCGGCATCTTCCACGGCTTGCCCCGCACCCTGGCCCAGGTTGGGGGTAGTGGCGTGGGCGGCGTCGCCGAGTAGCAGCACCGGGCCGTGAGCAAAATGTGTGATGGGCTTCAGGTCGGTGATGTCGTTCCAGAGGAGCTGGTCGTCGCGGGTGAGGGCCAGCAGCTGCGGGATGGGCGCGTGAAAATCAGCAAAATGCCGCCGCAAATCGGCCGCCCGGAAGCGCTGAAACTGCGGATTGCGCGGCTGGGCGCTATTGATGCACGCAAACCAATACGTTTGCCCATGAGCCAGCGGCACGTAGCCAAAGCGGCCGGTGCGACCCCATGTCTCGTAGGCGTGGCCGGTTGGTAGGCCAAGGGCCGACGCATCGACTACAGCCCGCCAGCAGGTGTAGCCTGCGTAGCGCGGCTCGGTACCCGGCAGCAACTGCCGCCGCGTTCTGGACCGGATGCCATCGGCGCCCAGAAGGGCATTGCCTA
The DNA here is from genome assembly GCF_017589435.1 of Hymenobacter defluvii. Lineage (NCBI taxonomy): Bacteria > Pseudomonadati > Bacteroidota > Cytophagia > Cytophagales > Hymenobacteraceae > Hymenobacter > Hymenobacter defluvii. Next base: position 162,189 of record NZ_JAGETX010000008.1, on the reverse strand, counting down.
CCGCCTGGCTGCCATTAGCAAAGTAGGCGCGCACCTCGCCGGTAGCCAGCACCTCAAACCGCTCGAAGGGGCAGGCCAGCGTCAGGCAATGGCTGGGTAACTGGTGCAGCAGCGCCTGCTGTAGCGCCGCCCGATGAATCCCCAGGTTCTCAAAGCCCAGCCGGTGGCTGAACGGGCGCGTATCAGTGTGGTTCAGTTGCCTACCCTGCTGGTCTACTAAGTGCAGTTCCGTGATGGGGCTGCCCGCGGCTCGCACTACCTCGTGCAAGCCCAAATCGTGGAGCGCACGCATGGCGTTCAGACCCAGCACCACGCCCGCGCCTACCTCACACAACATAGGTGCTGCCTCGTATACCTGCACCGTATGGCCCTGCCGCCGCAGGGCCAGAGCCGCCGTTAAACCACCAATCCCCGCCCCGATAATGAGAAAATGCATACGGCAGTATAGCAATAGTACGATGAACGGGTTATGAATAAGATAATAAGAAATGTAGAAAAAAAGCCCGTCATGCTGAGCATGCTTGTCCTTACCCAAAACTCAAAAAGCGCCGGCCAGTAGGTCGGCGCTTTTTGAGTTTTGGGTAAGGACAAGCCAAGAGGCAAGGCTTTATATTAGTTAAGAGTAAAATTCTGATTGGGTTACATCTGGCTTTTCCAAAATAAAGGTTGAGCAATGATAGCCACTTTCAATACAAGTAGAGACCTGCTTGATTACCCATCCATCTTTAATGGCTTTGGCCGTGTCGCCTTCTGGTTTCATCTCCAAAGAGACCGTATATGCTGCTGCAGAAGCCAGTTTTGTAGAAGCCAGGCTGATTACTTCGGTAATTACTCGTTGCGCCATTGGTAGTCTATGAAAAGGTGAACTGCCAAGCTACGAAAAAGCCCCTGTCAGTAATTGCCCTTGTCCTTACCCAAAACTCAAACGCCCTTCCGGCCACATGACCGGAAGGGCGTTTAAGTTTTGGGTAAGGACAAGCATGCTCAGCATGACGGGCTTACTTGGGTAGGCAAATGCCCTACACCTTCACGTTTTCCATGCCGTACTGTTTCAGCACGTCTTCGGGCACGCCAGTCCAGCGGTTGGGCGCATTGCCGGCGTAGCCAATATCGGCAATGCCGATTTTGCTGGTAAAGAACCCTGTAGCCGTGAGGTCGCGCATGCGGTTGAAGAACGTGACGCCGGGTGCCATCTCTGGCTTGGCCTTGAGGGGGTAGGCAATGGCCGTCACCATCTCCAGCTGCTGCTGCTGGCTGCACTCCACAAAGGGCTTGCCGTAGCGGTTGGAGCACTGTATATCCAGCCACCGCAACCCGCCGCGCATAGGCACTTGGTGCGTCGGAATGTCCTTCACAATGAACTCAATGAACTCGGGCACACCCGCATCAGAAGCACTACCCGACTTTTCATCTTTTGGTATGATGATGTCGCCCAGCACTGTGATGGTCGCCATTTCGTGCTTGGTGAAGAACGTTTCGGCGTGCAGCTTCTTATCGCGTTCTATTTCGAAGGCTTCCCTTCCGGCGGTGTCTTCGGGAGTGGCCTGCTTGGAGGTAGGGACCTGTTTGTTCTCCGTGTCGCTTTTGCAGGAGTCCAGCAGCAACCCGGTGGAAAGGGCCGTGAGGCCGATAGCTTTTAACGATTCCCGTCTTTTCATCGGAATAAAAAATCAAGCGTCTGATTATACATTCAGTTTTTTGCGCTGCTCCAGGATGTACTCGCTCGTCCGCATCGACAGGGCAAGGATGGTCCAGGTCGCGTTTTTGTCGCCTTGCTGCACAAAGGGAGCCGCGTCTACCACAAACAGGTTGCGGCAGTCGTGCGCCTGGCACCACTTGTTGAGCGCCGATTTCTTGGGGTCGTCGCCCATGCGCACGGTGCCTACCTCATGAATAATGCGGCCCGGTGCTTCCAGCCCGTAGTTGGTTTCGGGGCCGGGTATTTTGGAAGTGATAACGGCGCCCATGCCGTGCATGATTTCCTGGAAAGTCTCTTGCATGTGCTTGGCCTGCTGCACCTCGGCATCGGTCCACTTATAGTGGAATTTCAGGACCGGAATTCCGTATTTATCCACCACGTCCTTGTCGATTTCGCAGTAGTTATCGATGCGGGCAATGGCAGTGCCGCGGCCCGCCATGCCCACCTGCGTGCCGTAGAAACGACGGTAATCGTCTTTCAGTGATGCTCCAAAGCCGCCAGCTTCCCGCTTGTTGCCGTCGCGGTCGGGCACCAGGCCGTTGAGCTTGTGCATGCCCATGCCGAAGCCGTAGGAGGGCATGTGCATGCCGCCGCCGTACTCGATGTGGTAGCCGCGTGGGAAGTTCAACTTCTTGTTGTCGAGCCACCACGGGGTATAGATGTGCACGCTGCCCACGCCATCCTCGTTGTAGCGCTTGCGGTCCATGAGCTGGGGTAGGAAACCGCCCAGGCTAGCCCCAGTCGAGTCGTGGATGTACTTGCCTACCACGCCGCTGCTATTAGCCAGCCCATTAGGGTGATGCGCCGAAACAGAGTTGAGCAGCAAGCGGGCCGATTCGCCAGCGCTGGCGCCCAGAATGACTGTTTTGCCTAGCACCTGGTATTCCTGCAACGTCTCCTTGTCTACGTACGATACGCCCGTAGCCAGGCCGTCGGCATCGGTCAGCACCTCGCGCACCATGGCGTTGGTAATCAGCTTCAGGTTACCGGTTTTCAGGGCCGGAATCACCAGGCACGACGATGCGGAGAAGTCGCCGTACACCTTGCAGCTGCGGCCGCACTGCCCGCAGAAAAAGCAGGCGCCCCGGTCTTTGTTGTTGGGTAGGGCTTCGGTGAGCACCGAGCCGCGGCCCGTAATAACCTTCACGCCGGCCTTCTCGGCGCCCTGCTTGATAAACAGCTCGTTGAGGCGGGGCTTGGGTGGAGGTAGGAAAATGCCATCGGGCTCGTTTTCCAGATTTTCTACGGTGCCATACACGCCAATCATGCGGTCCACCTTGTCGTAAAAAGGCTTCACCTCATCATAGGTGATGGGCCAGTCGTCGGTGAGGCCGTCTATCTGGTGGCTCTTGAAATCGAGTGGCCCCATGCGCAGCGAAATACGGCCCCAGTGGTTGGTACGTCCGCCCAGCATGCGCGCCCGAAACCAATCGAACTGCGTGCCGTCTTTGGTAGTATACGGCTCGCCATCCAGCTCCCAGCCCCCGTAGGCCGCATCAAAGTCGCCGAAAGGCCGCACCGTGGAAGCCCCACGCCGCGGCGACTCGTACGAAAACTTCAGTTGTTGCGCGTCCTTAGCCGGGTCGAAGTAGGCGCCGGCCTCCAGCATCAGCACCTTTAGGCCGGCATGGGCCAGTACGTAGGCCGCCATGCCGCCACCGGCCCCCGATCCTACAATCACGGCATCATATACCGTCCCCGATTTCTTAATCTCGAATGTGCTCATCGTTTAGGTTAGTTGTCGATGGTGAGTACAAGCTGCCAAATCCAAAAACGGGCTGGCAACCCGAAGCTCATCACTACTTTATAGCTCGGTGATGGTAATGTTGCGGAAGGATACCTCGTGGCCGTGGTCTTGCAAGGCGATGTGGCCCTTAGGATAGGCGGCAAAGTTCTTCCAGGTTTTAAATTTACTATTGTTGATCAGCTCGTTCCACTCTGGGCTACCCATCTGCGTCTCCACGATCTTGCTGCCGTTCAGCCAGAACGTTAGGTGGCCGTCCTGCTTGCGCAGCTTCACCTTGTTCCATTCGCCGGCAGGCTTTGCTACGTCCTTAGCTGGGGCTTTCATATCGTATAAGGAGCCGGCCAAGTGGTTTGCTTTTTTGTTGTCCGATGCCTTGATGTTGTCCAACACCTGCATCTCTATGCCCGTTTCGTAGGTAGCATGAAATTTTGGATCTTCTTGTATGCCGAAGATGATGCCGCTGTTGCCGGCCTCAGTGATATTCCAGTCCAGCGCCAACTCGAAGTTTTCGTATTCTTTATCCGTCACCAAGTCGCCGCGGCCCTCCGCTTTCGGGTCTAGTTGCAGGGTGCCATTCACGGCTTTCCAGGCGGGTGTGGCATCTGGTTTCAGATAGGTGTGCCAGCCGTTGGTGGTCTTGCCATCAAACAATACCTGGGGCTTCTTCCCGGCTGTCTGCTTGTTTGCCGACGCAAGCGGGCTACAGGCTATCAGGGTCGCAATACCGACAACGAAAATTTTCATGAGGGTCTGGTTAATGGGTAGGGTAGGAAGTGAGAAACGAAGAACAAGACAATAACTGGTGCCTACACAAGCAGGTAGATCGTAGAAGAGTGCCAAAAGCCGGTAACCACGCACGAACACTAGGTGCCAAATGACTCAACATACAGGTTATTAGTTGCTTTTCCTAGCACCAGTATAGAAGGGTTGCCTAACTTATTAAAGGCTCAGCCCGACAACCACCAATTGCTGCTAAAACGATTTTGCAGCCACAAGTTAAATAAATACCTGAGCAAGAAGGTGAAACAGCGGACGAATTTGTGTCGTAGGTCTACTTATACCGAACGCCAATAGCTCCGTGGCTGCACAGGCCACTTGGCCTTAATCAACAGCAACATGGCTCAGACAGAAAAAGGACAAAAGTTTATTCGGGTGCCGGCCTACACGCGTACCTATCACGGCAAGACCATCACCGTACCTGCCCACGTACGCAGCACCCCCACCCACTGCCCCGACGCCGAAAAGGTAGAGGCGGAAGAGGAGAAGCAATAATTGTCATCCTAAGCTTCCTACCATTTTAAGGCTCCTGTCACCCTGAGCTTGCGAAGGACTTTATGCCAGTTGAACGAGTCGTTGGTACGTCAGTCGTTCTTACGTGATAAGTTCCTTCGCAAGCTCAGGATGACAGAAGTATTAGAATGACAGAGAAAAAATAACGCAAAAAGGCCCGGAAGAATCTCTTCCGGGCCTTTTTATTTAGAGCGTGTCAGCAATTACTTGCTGCCGTCCACTTCTTCGTAGTCCACGTCGGTTACGTTGTCGGCGCCTTGGGGCTGGCCTTGCTGGCCGTTGCCGCCGGGTTGCCCGCCGAAGTCTTCGGCACCGGGCTGACCTTGCGGACCGCCCTGGGCGTACATCTCCTGCGAAGCATTCTGCCAAGCTGCATTGATGGCTTCCATGGCCGAGTCGATCTGCGCGAGGTCTTTGCTCTCGTGAGCCTTCTTGAGGTCAGCAAGGGCATTTTCAACGGTCGTTTTGTTGCCGCCGCTCAGCTTATCGCCGTACTCTTTCAGCTGCTTCTCGGTCTGGAAAATCATCGAGTCAGCTTCGTTCACCTTCTTGATGCGGTCAGCCTCGGCGCGGTCGTTTGCCTCGTTGGCCTTCGCCTCGTTCTTCATCCGCTCGATATCAGCATCCGACAGACCCGACGAAGCTTCGATGCGAATCTTCTGCTCCTTGCCGGTGCCTTTGTCTTTGGCCGATACGTTCAGGATACCGTTGGCGTCGATGTCGAAGGTCACTTCGATCTGCGGAACACCGCGGGGTGCTGGCGGAATGTCCGACAGGTGGAACTTGCCGATGGTGCGGTTCTGCGAAGCCATCGGACGCTCGCCCTGCAACACGTGGATTTCCACCGAAGGCTGGTTGTCCGAAGCCGTGGAGAACGTCTCCGACTTCTTGGTAGGAATCGTGGTGTTCGACTCGATGAGCTTGGTCATTACGCCGCCCATGGTTTCGATACCCAACGAAAGCGGAGTTACGTCGAGCAGCAGCACGTCTTTCACGTCGCCGGTCAGTACACCACCCTGGATGGCAGCCCCAATGGCTACTACCTCGTCGGGGTTTACACCTTTGTTGGGCTTCTTGCCGAAGAACTTCTCTACCTCTTCCTGAATGCGCGGAATGCGGGTAGAACCACCCACGAGGATAACCTCGTCGATATCCGAAGCCGACAGGCCAGCATCTTGCAGCGCCTTTTTGCAGGGCTCCATCGAACGACGCACGAGGTCGTCGGCGAGCTGCTCGAACTTGGCACGGCTTAGTTTCACTACCAAGTGCTTAGGACCGGTAGCCGTAGCCGTGATGTAAGGCAGGTTGATTTCCGTTTCATTCGACGACGACAGCTCGATTTTGGCTTTCTCGGCAGCTTCTTTCAAACGCTGGAGGGCCAAGGGGTCGTTGCGCAGGTCGAGGTTGTCGTTCTCAGCTTTGAACTGGTCGGCTAGGAAGTTGATGATTACCTGGTCGAAGTCGTCGCCACCGAGGTGGGTGTCACCGTTGGTGCTCAGTACTTCGAACACGCCGTCGCCTAGCTCCAGAATCGAGATATCGAAGGTACCACCACCTAGGTCGTACACGGCGATTTTCTCGTCTTTGTGCTGCTTGTCGAGGCCGTAAGCCAGGGCAGCGGCGGTAGGCTCGTTGATGATACGCTTCACGTCGAGGCCTGCAATAGCACCAGCTTCTTTGGTAGCCTGGCGCTGGGCGTCGTTGAAGTAAGCGGGAACCGTGATAACGGCTTCGGTTACCGTAGTGCCGAGGTAGTCTTCGGCGGTCTGCTTCATCTTTTGCAGTACCATCGCAGAAATCTCCTGCGGCGTGTACTGCCGGTCGCCGATTTTCACGCCGACCGTGTTGTTCGAACCACCTTGCACATCGTAGGCTACGTGGTCGGTTTCGCCGCGTACTTCGGAGAAGCTACGGCCCATGAAACGCTTGATCGACGCAATAGTGTTGGTTGGGTTGGTAATGGCTTGGCGCTTGGCGGGGTCACCTACTTTGCGCTCACCTTTACCGTTATCAAGGAACGCCACAATCGACGGCGTCGTGCGGCGGCCTTCGCTGTTCGGAATTACGACCGGCTCGTTGCCTTCCATTACGGCGACGCAGGAGTTGGTCGTACCGAGGTCAATACCGATTATCTTTCCCATGTTGGAGGGTTATAGTGTGTAGTTGAAGTGTCTTGGAATAGTGTGCAACTCAGGCACGCAAGGGTAGATACAAGCAGCGTACCAGCCCTTTTTTTGTGACAGATTGTCATTTTTCAATATTCCGCGCCGCCGATATCCGACGGACTGACTTTAACGAAATCTGAGGGGTAGGGATTAGGTGACAGGTAGGCAGCTAGAGGAGCTACGCGTTTATAGTACATGCGAAGCTCAGTCTTTAGCGCGTGACCCTATTTCGACAACGAGAAGGGCGCATCCTCCAAGGCCGTTCCTCTAGTCAGAGCCGGCGTGTTGGCCATCTGAAACGTCAGCTTGCCGCCTTTGGTCAGGTCGCCGTACGTGAGCCAGTGGTGCGTGTAAGGCTGACCATTGAGTGTGGCCGATTGGATGTAGACGTTGCGTTGCGTATTGTTTTGAGCCTCCATGACGAACTGCCGGCCGTTTTCCAGCGTGAGGGTAGCCTTGGGGAAGGCCGGACTGCCCACCACGTACTGGTCGGTGCCGGGGCACACGCTGTAGAGGCCTAGGGCGCTGAGCACGTACCAGGAGGAAGTCTGACCCTGGTCCTCGTCGCCGGGGTAGCCGTTTTCGGTGGCGTTGTAGAGCTTGCGCATTACCTCACGCACGTGTTGCTGGGTTTTCCAGGGCTGCCCGCCGTAGGTGTAGAGGTAGGGCATGTGCTGAATAGGCTGGTTGCCGTGGGCGTACTGGCCCATGTCGGCCATCACCATTTCCGTCATCTCGTGAATCATGCCGCCGTAGGTACCTACTGCCACTGTATTGGGCTCCGTGAATACCGAATCGAGCTTGCTAATGAAGTTCTGCTTGCCGCCCAGCAGGTTGATAAGCCCCTGCACGTCGTGAAATACCGACCACTCCCAGTGCCAGGCGTTGCCCTCGGTGAAGGGGCCGCCCCACTCCACGGGGTTGAAATTCGCTACCCACTCGCCGTTGGCCTGCCTACCCCGCATGAAGCCCGTTTGCGGGTCGTATACGTTGCGGTAGTTGTACATCTGGCGAGCAAAAATATCCTTGTAGAAGTTGTTGCCGATAGCGCTGGCCAGCTGATACGCGCAGAAATCGTCGTAGGCGTATTCCAGGGTTTTGGCCGTGGCCTCGCGATACTTGGGGTAGGGCACGTAGCCAAGCTGGTAGTACTCCGCGAAGCCGTGGCGGCCGTTGGCGGGTCCCCAGGGGCCTTTGTTGGTGGCTTCGTGCAGGTAGGCGCGCAGGGCTTGTTCGGGGTCAAAGGTGCGGATGCCCTTCATCCAGGCATCGGTGAGCAAAGAAATGGCGTGGTTGCCGATCATGCTACCCGCTTCGCCGGGAAACGACCAAGAAGGCAGCCAGCCGCATTGCTCTTGTGCCGCCAGCAAGGCCTGCATATAGCGGCCGTGCATGGTAGGGTAGAGCAAGGCATTCAGCGGAAACTGCGCCCGGAAAGTGTCCCAAAAGCCCGTGTCAGTGAACATGTAGCCATCGTGCACCTTGCTGTCGTAGGGGCTGAAATAGTAGGGCTTGCCCGTTTTGTCATACTCGTAAAACTGCCGCGAAAACAGGCTGGCCCGGAAAAAGCAGGAGTAGAACGTGGCTTTGTCTTCTTCACTGCCGCCCTCCATTTTGATCCGGCCTAAGTGTCGGTTCCAAGTAGTAGCAGCAGCGGCTTTGGTTTCTTCCAGCTTTTTGAACTTGCCCAACTCTGCCCGCAGCGTCACGCTGGCCTGCTCGGGGCTGATGTAGGAAGAGGCAGTCTTGGCCTGTACCGTAGCGCCGTCCTTGAAGCGCAGATACACGCCTACCCCTTCGCCGGCGCTCTGTTGCTGGCCAGCCTGCACCGTGTTCTTACGGTTCTCCCAAGTGCCGTAGGCCGTGAAGGGTTGGTCGAAGACCACTTCCAGGTAGCTCTTTAACGAGTGGTCTTTATTGCTTTTGTTGTTGCTGACGTACCCGGTTATCTTCCGCTCCTTCGGCCAGATTTTCAGCTCACTGATGCCCGTGTAGCCATCGAGCACCACGTAGCTGGCCGCCCTGGGAAACCGAAACCGTAGGTGAGCACCGCGCTCGGTGGGTGCTATTTCGGTGGTGACGTGGTTGGCAAGCGTGACTTTATAATAGTGTGGCTTCGCAATTTCGTCGGTGTGGGAGAAGCCGGTGGCTCGCTCGTTTTCCCCTACCACTAGCTGGCCGCTCACCGGCATTAGCGAAAACACGCAGTAGTCCTCGGTCCAGGAGCTGCACTGGTGCGCCTGCTGAAAGCCCCGGATGGTTTTTTTAGCGTATTGGTATTTCCAGCCGTCGCCGTTCTTGCCGGTTTGCGGCGTCCAGGTGTGCATTCCGAAGGGTAGGGCCGTGGTAGGGTAGGTGTTGCCGCGGGTCAGGTGGAAGTCGGAATTCGTGCCCTGCAACGTATTCACATAAGCAACCAAATCTCGCTGCTGCGCTTTCGCGGCAAATGCGCCAATTTGTAGAAACAGGAAGAGGCGTAAAGCATTCTTTTGCATAGCGTGTCCTTGGTGGGTGCAGGATTTTCTACCCTACTCTGCTTTGACAGTGTGGGGTATGTCCTTCAATCGACACAGTTAGAACACGATAGCTGCTTTATAATCTGATGGGGTAGAGCCACAACATTTTGTGGCTCGTCGTTGAACGACCCATGAGTAGTACCGTCTGAGTAAATCACATCGGCAACGAGGAGACACACGATGTTGTGTCTCTACCCTCCAGATAGTCAATCAGTCTTACGGAATAGTAGCCAGAAAACCTACCACGGTTTGTTGCCACAGTGCGGGCTGTTTCCGCCAGTAGGGCTCGTGGCCGGCCAGCGCAAAATCCTGCCGCTGCTTCGGCCCGCGCAACCCACGGAAAACGGCGTCTGTTTCGGCGCGTGTTACGCGGGCATCCTGCTCGCCCCATAGCAGAAGGGTAGGGGTAGTGATGTGGGGAGCGTAGTCGGTGGCCTTCAGCCCATAGGCCCAGAAACCATTCTGCACGCCGCCCCAAAATACCAGCAAATGTGCCATCGGAAAGCTGGGTACATGCATAGCCGCAAAGCGGTTTTGGGCGGTTTGCAACATACTGCCGTACGGGCATTCCACAATATTGGCCGCCGGCCGAACGCCCAGCTCACTTTCAGCCCGCAAAATGGCCACGGCACCCATGCTGGGACCATACAGCACAAGCGGGCCGGTAGCAGGTTGCCGTTGCAGCCACTTCACCACAGCCGCCACATCGTACGCCTCGCGGTAGCCAACGGTAGTACGGTAACCCTCAGAGCCGCCATTACCAGCAAAATCGACCAGCAACACCGCATAGCCCAACCGACGAAAGTAGGCCGCCTCCGTCACCAGCTTCGATTTGTGGCTAGTGTAGCCATGAAACAGCGCCACCGTGCCGCGCCGCCCGGCCACCGGACTATACCACATGGCCAACCGTCCATTGGGGCTCTGAATGAAAACAGATCGGTAGGGGAAAGACGGCACGCCCTCGTTCACCGGCTTGGGGTTACGCACACCGGTAAGCAACAGCGTCAGCTTCTGCGCAGTGGAAACCCGTTCCGGGCTTTGCGTGCGCGGCCCGGTAGGCGCCACGAAATGCGTGAAGCGCCACGCGTGAAAAAACGCTATGACGTTCATTCCCAGCAGCGCAAGCAGCAATGCCCACAGCCACCACCGCCGGCGCATTATTTCCGGCCAGCATTGCGGCCGCCGCTGGTAGGGCGGCTTGTGCCGGGTTTCCGGCTGGCGCCGCGGCTGCCCTTGTCGGAGGGTTTGCCTTTGTCGTTGGAGCGGGCATCCGGTTTGCCACCGAAACCGCCGCGGTTGTAGCCGCCGGCTGTGTTTTTGGGCTTGGTGCTGGGGCGTATGCCGCCGGGCCAAAACTCGCCCTTTTTGCGGCTGTCGGTGGCGCGGGAAGTGCCGGCCTCGGCGGTTTGGGCGTCGGTGAGGTCCTTGAGCGTCTGTATTTCGGCGGTGGTCAGCTCACGCCACTGGCCAGGCGCCAGGTCCAGCAAGTCGATGCCAGCCAGCCGGGCGCGTACTAGGCGCAGGGTAGGGAAACCTACGGCGGCCGTCATCTTACGCACCTGCCGGTTCATGCCCTGCGAAATCGTGATTTGCAGCCAGCTAGTGGGAATATTGGCTCGAAAGCGCACCGGCTTGCTCCGTTCCCACAGCGCGGGCGGCTCAGGTAGTAGCGCCGCCTCGGCGGGGGTCGTAAAACCAGATTTGATGTCCACGCCGCGGCGCAGTTGCTCCAGGGCTTCCTCCGTCGGCTCGCCCTCTACCTGCACCCAATACGTCTTCGGAATCTTAAAGCGCGGCTCCGACAGGCGGTGTTGCAACTGCTTATCATCGGTGAGCAGCACCAAACCTTCGGAGTCATAGTCCAGCCGACCTACGGGGTAGATGTTGGGTACGGCCACAAAGTCTTTGAGCGTGGCCCGGCCGCTTTCGTCGGTGAACTGAGTGAGGACTTCGTAGGGCTTGTTGAGCAGCAGGTAGCGCATGGGAGCAAGATAAATTACGCTGCAAAGGTCGACAAATTTCAGGCTCCACCGCTACGCCTAACGCCCCAGCTTGCGCAGCCGGCTTTGCACTACACCCTCGGGTATTACCTCGTGCATGTTGCCCGAGCGGTACACTACGTACGTGGCGCTATCGTGGCGGGCAATGCCGTGGCCTCCCGACGTATTGTAGGCGTGCGCTATCAGTGTGCCGATGCGTACCGTATCGGCGGGGCGGCGTGGGGGTAGGGCCAGGGGCGGAACGGTGCCACCGGGCAAAGCCGCCGCATTCAGCACCGCCATACGCGCCTGATACGTAAGGGAATCGTGGCGCGTGTAGGGGCGCGAGCGGAACTCACCCGGCTGGTAGTCCTCTTTATGCGTGAAGTGGGCGTGCACGGCTTCTTTCACTTGAGCTTGAGCTTGCTCCTCGGGGGTTTGTTGGCAAGCAGACAGGCAGGAAATCAGGAGCAGAGCAGGAAAAAGGGATTTCATAGGAAGAGTAGGTAGGGCAAAAGCAAGACAGAACGGCTGGCCGACAAAAACGACTGGTTTGGCTGCGCCACTCGCAGATGCGAAAAAGATTAGATAGCGCCCGAATATTTCCGAATGGCCCATTCGGCCGTCACGAACGCCAGCAGCAGAAAAAACAACCATTTCTGGTCAATCAATTCCTTTAAATCTTCCTGCGAATAAATAACCGGCTTGTAATTAGCCTTCTCAATATCCTGGGCGAGCTGCGCAAACTGATTAGGGTAGTACAAGCGCTGCCCACTCTGACGGCTGAGCTGGTAGAGCAGGTTGTGGTCGGCGCGCGACTGAAGGGCTTCCAACTGCTGCTCTTGCACCAGTAGCTCGCCGCTGGCCTGCTGAGGCTGACCGCCCAGGGTAGCGCGGGCCTGGTAGCGGTAGAGCCCGCCAGGCAGCGGCCCCAGGTGGAGCGGCGAACCGTCCTCGCTGTTGCTGAAGGTGAACGTACGCGGCTGGTTCTGTTCGTTGGTGAGCGTGAGGGTAATCTTCTGATTATAAATGCGTTCGAAGATGGCGTTGTACGTCTCTACGCCAAACGTCACGTCGTCGCGGGTCGTGAAATCGTCCTGGGTAGGATACACGTCGAGGCGCTTCTTGTTGGCGTTTTGGGTGAGCAGCTGAAGCGTGCGCACCACCAGGCGGTCGTAAGCTTCGGGGCGGTCGTCGTGCTCCACGGCTTCCTGCAAGCGCCACTGCCAGCTTCCTTCCGTAAGCAGGGTAGCCGTTTTGGTCTGCGTGCCGCCGCCAAATACCAGCAGGGGCTTGGTGGTGCGCAGGCGTCCTACCTGTTGCAACAAAGCGGCTTCGGCACCGCCACTCAACTGGACCTCCCCAAAGGGCACTGGTGCGGGTGGGTAAGCGGCGAAGCGCTGCAAGTCATCCTGCGAAAACGTGAAGCGGGCAAAAGCCGGATTGGGCGCGGGTGTCACGTCGTCGGTTTGCTGGCCGCGGGGCTGCACCGTCAGGCCCGCGCCGGCGTTGTTGAACGCCGTGAAATCAGACTGCGCCCCCAGGATATACAAGGCGGGTAGGCGCTGCTGACGCACCAGGTTCAGCACTTCCTGCCCCACGCCCAGACGACTGGGCAGTTGGTGCAGGATGGCCACGTCGTAATCCTGCGATTTCAGGGGCGTAATGCCGGGCAGGTAGGCCACCAGCTCGTAGTTGTCGTTGCTGCTAATGGCGGCGCGCAGGGCTTTCAGATCGGGGTGGGGGGCGGCGGCGGCCAACAGCACGCGCAGCTTGCCGCGCACCACATCCACGTAAGCAAACTTGCTGTTGTTGAGCAAGGTAAACTCACCGGCTTGTTTCTGAATAACAACCTCGTAGCGACGCTTGCCGGGGGCGGGCGCCGTCAGCAGGAACGTGGTTTTGGTGCGGCGCTGATTCGCTGGCAGCCGTACGGTGTTGGTCGCCAGCACGCGGCCGCCCTCGCGCAACTGCACAGTAGCCGTGCCGCCCGCGAAACCATCGTAGGCCACTTCCGCTTCAATTGGAAATTTGTTGCCGCTGAAGGCCACGCGGTTGTAGTTGAGCGCGGGTAGGCTGAGGTCTTTTTTGGGTACCGTATCTCCTACAGCCACGCCGTAAATCGGGAATTTGTAGGTGGTGTATGCTGGCGCCCTACCCTGGTTCACGATGCCATCGGAAAGTAGCACCACACCGGCCAGGTTGCGCCCCTCGTAGCCCTCCTGCACGCCGCCAAGCAGCGCATCTAGGTCGGTAGCCGCCGCCGTGAAGCGCACCGAATCGGGGGTAGGGGGTAAGCGCGGGACGGGGGGTAGGATGCGGGTTTCCACGTTGAAACCGCGGCCGCGCAGGGTAGCGGCCAACTGCGTGAGGCCCGTGCGCGCCTGCTGCAACACCGGCGGGGGCGTGAACAGCTCCACCGACTGCGAGTTATCTACGGCCAGCACAAGGGTAGGCGCTTCGGTGGTATTGGTGGTGGCGCGCACAAACGGCCCCAGCAGCAGAAAGCACAAAAAGCTTACAACCACAAAGCGCAACGCGGCCAACAGATAGTTGACGGGCTTGCTCCACGGCGCCCGCGCCGAGTAAAGCAAGGCCGCATAGCCGGCGCCTACGGCCAGGCACAGCAGGATAAACCAGGGAGAATAAGCGGTAGTCAGCAAAAGGCGACGATATCAGATGGAATGCTAAGAACCCCGGAGCAGCGGGGATAGTTGCGCGGGGTGAGAGGTAGGGCGAAGGTAGGAAGTTGCGCGGGGAGAAGGTAAGCCATTGAAAAATCAATAGCTTAGCCACAGCAGTATTCTCTAACGGGCTAGCGGGCTCTTCTATTCTATTTTCGATGCGACACTATTACGCGGCCGTGCTGGTCGTGGCTGCCGTGCTGGGTGGTCAAGAAATTCAGGCCCAGACCACTACTGACGCCCTGTCTATTGCCCGCCGCGCCCTGTCGCAACAAGACTACGCCGCTGCCAGCGCCACCTACCAGCAGGTCCTAAAGCGCCAGCCCGGCACGGCCGGCGACTACTACCGCGCCGCCGAAGCCGCCGCCCGCAACCAGGAACCCAAAGCGGCGCTGCAACTGCTGAAACAAGCTGTCGACAAAGGCTATTTCTCCGCCGAAGCAATTGCGGACGAAGAAAACTTCGCTTCGTTGACCACACAAGCTGCCTGGCTGCGCCTCTTGGCCCGCGCCCGTACCAAGCAGCAACGCCACGAGACGCCGTTTGATCCACAGTTGGTGATGTTGCTCAAAAAGATAGAGCTTCAGGATCAGAACCTTAGAAAGTTGGCTAAGAAAGCCGAAAGAGACTTCGGCCCAAATGCCACGCAGGTAGAGGCCGCTATGCGTCAGCAAGATTATTTCGACTTGCTTACTATCCGTCAAGTAGACAGCCTGATTGCCCGACACGGTTATCCTGGCAAGTTACTGGTAGGCGAGTATCAAAAGGACGTGGCGTTTTTTGTGATCCAGCATAATCCCGACGCGAAGTATCTACCGTTGCTCACTGCTGCCGCTGATCAAGGCGAGTTCTCATGGTCAGCGCTGGCCCTCCTCATCGACCGCTTAAAAACTGAGCAAGGAGAAAAACAGGTGTATGGCTCACAATCACTCTTCGACCGGAAAGGACATGGGAAACTCTACCCTATCGAAGACGAGGTAAGGGTGAATGAACGGCGGGCAAAAGTTGGTTTAGAGCCGTTAGAGGAATATTTGCACCAGCATGGTCTTGTGTACCAAGCGCCTACTGCGGCGGGTAATCTTAATCCGCCAGAGCTATATGTTGACTTCAAGGAAGGGCAAGAAGCTGAAGAGAGGCCCAGTGTAGAACTCGTCGGCGGCTACGAAACTCTATACGCCGGCCTGCGCTACCCCGAAGCGGCCCGGCAGCAAAACGTAAGCGGCCACGTCACCGTGCAGCTTACCATTGATAAAGATGGCGTGCCGAAAGACTTGGCCGTGGTGAACGGCCTGGGTCACGGCTGCGACGAAGAAGCTCTGCGCGCCATGCGGGCCGCCCGATTCATCAATGCTGCCGGCGAAGACCACGAGATACGGATGGAACTGCCGTTTCCGTACGAGCCGGCCAGAAAGTGAAATACGCCGTCGTGTGGGCTGGAATTGGCCGGCCTATGCTGCGCTACAGCAGAAAACCCTACCGCACGGCCAACTCTACCTGCACATTCTTCCGTCTGCTCACCACCAGGGCCACGCAACACAGGATGCCGCCTACTACCAGCGCCGCGCCTACCCACTCGGGCGAGGTGTAGCCCAGACCAGCCGCAATGGGTAGGCCGCCCAGGTAGGCGCCTAGCGCATTGCCGGTATTGAAGCCCGACTGGCTCAGGGACGAGGCCAGCATCTCGGAGCCCTTCGCCGCCCGAATCATAAGCATCTGGATGGGGGCCGCTGTGGAAAAGGCCAGAGCGCCCGTCAGCATGGTCATCAGGATGGTCGGGAGTTGGTGGTGGGCAGCGAAGGGTGTGATGAGCAGGGCGCCCGTCATGGCGGCCAGCAGCCAGGTAGTGGCCCGCAGCGGTGAGATACGGTCGGTGAGCCAGCCGCCCAGCAGGTTGCCCAGCGACATGCCCACGCCCGCCAGCACCATCAGAAACGTGACAGCATTAGGGCTGAAGCCGGCCACCTCGGTGAACAGCGGCACAATGTAGCTGAACCACGCGAAAAAGCCCCCATTGCCCAGAATGGTAATGCCGATAATCAACCATGGTTCCAGCCGGGTGAAAGCGCGGAACTCCTGGCGTAGGTTGGTTTCCTTGGCGGGTAGGTCGGGAATCCAGCGCCGCACGCTCAGCACCGTGAGCAGGGCTACCACCACAATGAGCACGAATGGAATACGCCAGCTGAAGGTGTGGCCCAGGTACGTGCCAATCGGCACCCCGATAATATTGGCCACCGTCAGGCCCGCAAACATGATGGAAACGGCCTGCGCCTCTTTGCCCGGTGCGGCCAGGCGCCCCGCTACCACCGCGCCTACCCCGAAAAACGCTCCGTGTGGCAGGCCCGAAATAAAGCGGGTCAGCAGCATCAGCTCGTAGTTGGGCACCAGCACCGACAGGGCGTTGCCGAAAGCAAATAGGCCCATGAGGAGCGCCAGAATCTGCCGGGGCGGGAGCTTGCCGGTAAGGGCCACCAGCAGCGGCGCCCCTACTACCACGCCCAGCGCGTAGGCTGAAATAAAGTGTCCGGCCGTAGGAATGGACAGGTGCATGGCCTGGGCAATATCCGGCAAAATGCCCATCATCACGAATTCGGTCATGCCAATGGCAAACCCACCCAGTGTGAGGGGAATCAGGGTACATTTGGAAGTCATAGGGAAAGTAGGGGCGCAATAAGAAATGACGAGCGGCGCCCGGTTGAAGCTTGTACAACCCGGCTTGGATCTACTTGTTTGGAAAGGTAGGGGTGCAGCCGGGCATCAACGTGTCAACGAACATGCAAGATATAGCCTCCGCACCTTGGGTAGCGGGTGGCTACTCAATCAGCTTAAACCCTACCCCCCGGATATTCAGAATATGCAACGACGCATCCTGCCGCAGATGCTTGCGCAGGCGCGACACGTACACGTCCATGGTGCGGGCAGTGAAGAAGTTGTCGTCGCCCCAGAGGCGGCGGAGGCAGGTGCGGCGGTCCACCACGCCGTTGCGATGCTGGACCAAGAGCAAAAGCAACCCGTTTTCGCGGGCGGAAAGGCGAGCCGTACAAGCGCCGTCCAGCCACAGTTCCTGCCGTAGCGGCTGAAACTGGTAGCGGCCGAAACTGGTAGCGGCCCAGCGGCATCACCTCCGGCGTGGTTGTGGTAGCCGGCGCAGTGCGGCGCAGCAACTCGCGCACCCGCAGTAGTCAGACGGGTGGCTTCTGTATTGCATCCTGGCACAAAGCCGGGTGCCAGTAGGGGAGTGGTACTCGCGGTTTCACATCCCGCATTTTGTGGTGTATTATGTACAGATCGAGCCGCAGTAGCCGGCGGTTACGCCCGCCACTGCGGCTCGATGCTATTCTTCTGCTTCGATAATGCCTACTGTCTCGGCTGCAATTCTAATACCGTCACCGAATACGGGTCGAGGGTACGGGTGAACCGGGGAGCTACCCGTTTGATTTTGGCCGTAGCGGGAACAATTTTTTTGGGCTCCGTGATGCTGTTCGTATCCTCTGGTTTGTTGCCTTTCAGCACCACCATGGTGGCGCTGGGCTCCAGCTTCGTAACGCCTTGCAGGTTGATGTCGATAGGCTGCTTGGTGCCCAGCGTGTTGACGAGCTTCAGATAAACGGCGCCGGTTTTATCGTCCTTGGTAGCGGCGTAGAACAGGCTGGGTACGGGCTTCGGGGTCCTACCCTCGGTGCTGTCGCGGCGAGTCATGGGGCGGGGGCGCATAGGGATGTTGGCGGCAGTGGTCGGCACAATCTGATTGCCTAAATACTCGCTGAACATCTTCTGCACATAGTAGGAAGGCGACCCGTAGCTGTTCAGCGCATCATAGCCAATGAGGTCCGAATCCCACTGCCAGGCTTTTTTGGCGGTGGCGGTGGCCGTATTCACATTCACAAACAGCGGCGCGTAGCACGACATTACTACCAGGTCGGCGTTGCGCTCCATGCCGGTCATCCAAGCGGCGTCGCCCAGAGCGGCGTTTAGGTTGGTGGTGGGCACGCCCTCGCGCGTGGCCCATTCTCCAACAAAGATTTTGGGGCCGTTGCGGTCATAGGCATCGTACTGGGCGGCGTTCTGCCACATGTCCCAGGCATTGCGGTAGTAGTGCTCATCCAGCAGCTCCGGTGCTTTGCCGGTGGTCACTTTCTGACTGGGAAATTGCGCGTCAGCAATAGTGGAAATGCAGTGCAGCTGCGGATATTTCTGCTCAATGGCGGTGCGAAACTGGTTGAAACGACCGTCGTAGCTGTTGCTCCGGTCAAACCAGTCCTCGTTGCCGATTTCCACGTAGCGCAGCTTAAATGGGGCGGGGTGGCCGTCGGCGGCGCGCTTGGCGCCCCAGTAGGTAGTCACGTCGCCCATTACGTACTCAATCTCATCTAGCGCATCCTCTACGTATGGTTTCAAGAGCGGCCCGGCATCCACATGGTCGCCTTGCAGCGAGTAGCCCGCATACACGCCCAGCAAGGGCTCGGCCTTAATTTCCTCGCACCACAGCAGGAACTCCATCAGCCCCATGCCATCGGAGGCACGGTAGCCCCAAGAGCCCCGGTGGCCGGGCCGACTTTCCAGCGGCCCCAGCGTGGTTTTCCAGGGAAACGCATCCGTTAGCAGCGGCCCTTCTAGGTAGTTGCCGCCGGGGAAGCGCAGAAAGGCAGGCTTCATATCCAGCATCATCTGCGTTAGATCAGGCCGGTTGCCGTTGGGGCGGTTATTGAAGGTAGGCGGAAACAGCGACACCAGATTGAAATAGTACAGGCCGGGGCGGTCGGTGGAAATGACGAACCGGGCATCTTTCGTGGGCTTCACGTTGGCGCCGGTGGTCAGGGCGACGTTGTACTTCTTCCAATAGATGCTTTTTTCCAGGTTCACGGTGCCTGTGGCGTATACCGTTTTGCCGTCGTTGCTCTCAATGGTGACCCGCATGGGGCCAGCCGTATTGTCTTCAATAACGGGCCCGGCAGGTGACGCGGGCTGACCAGGGCGCTGCCGCGGCGGCGGAATGCTACCCGTGCCTTTCAAGTAAAATGATGCTTGATAGGTGGTAGTAGGTTTCACGGGAATGCCCCAGT
The DNA here is from genome assembly GCF_017589435.1 of Hymenobacter defluvii. Classification (NCBI taxonomy): domain Bacteria; kingdom Pseudomonadati; phylum Bacteroidota; class Cytophagia; order Cytophagales; family Hymenobacteraceae; genus Hymenobacter; species Hymenobacter defluvii. Next base: position 143,049 of record NZ_JAGETX010000008.1, on the reverse strand, counting down.
AGCCCTCATTAGCCACGCCTACCCGGCCGTCGGCCTTCTCCACGGTCAGGCGCAGGCAGGTGGTCAGAGCATCGTTGATGGCGTGGCGCCGCTCGTCGTACGGTACGTTGTCCTGGGTGGCGGCTATCAGCTTGATGCTGGCCTTGGAACCAGCCTTATCATGCACTAAGCTCCACCCCTCGGGGGTGGTAGGGTCGTCTTTGAACGTGCGGTTGCGAATCAACTCGGCATACAGGCCGCCGTCATAAGAGTGGTTGATTTCCTCTGTCATCAGGCCATACAGCATAGGGCTGACCGCGGCGCCCGACTTCGATAAGTCCAGCGTGAGGGTAGGCTTTTGAGCCTGCGCGGGAGAGAACAGCAGTCCAGTGAGCAGCAGCGCACCAAAACTTGCTTGCACAAGTGTAGTCTGGGTAGTGGGGTTTTTCATGGGCAGGAAGTGAGTAAGACGAGAATAATGACGTCAAAAAGATGCGTATTTCCTTTTGTAGTTGCCTCATTTTCTGCGTTTATACTTCCGCGTGGATGCTTCTTGCTCAAGTGTTCACTTGCTCAGAAAACAAGTTAAAACGAAGCCAGCCCGCTTCACCAAGCGTATCTTGGCGGAGCGGGCTGGCGCTATTCAGTGCAGTAAGTAACGTTAGGTCAGCATGCCGCCATCCACTTGCAGCACTTGGCCGGTGATGTACGAAGAATCGTCCGACGCCAGGAAAGCCGTGGCTTTAGCCACATCCTCGGGCGTGCCGCCGCGGCGCAGCGGAATGGCTTTACGCCACTCGTCTACCTGCTTTTGGTCCAACGCACCGGTCATTTCGGTTTCGATAAAGCCAGGTGCAATGGCGTTGCAGCGAATATTGCGCGAGCCCAACTCCAACGCCACCGACTTCGTGAAGCCAATAATACCAGCCTTAGAGGCCGCGTAGTTGGCTTGGCCCGCGTTACCCTTCACGCCCACCACCGACGACATATTAATAATGCTGCCGGCCTTGGCGCGCATCATGGGTTTGGTGGCGGCTTTGGTGAGGTTGAACACCGATTTTAGGTTCACGGCCAGCACCTGGTCCCACTGTTGCTCGCTCATGCGCATGAGTAGGCCGTCCTGCGTGATGCCGGCGTTGTTCACCAGAATATCCAGCTTGCCGAACTCCGCTACCACATCGTCTACCAGCTTTTCAGCCTCGGCGAAGATGGAAGCGTCGGAGCGGAAGCCTTTCACTTTGGTGCCGAACTCGGCCAGTTCTTGTTCCAGCTGCTGGCCTTTTTCTACGCTAGAAAGGTAGGTGAAGGCCACTTGCGCGCCCTGCTGGGCAAAATATACGGCCAACGCACGGCCTATTCCTTTGGAAGCGCCCGTGATGAGGGCCACTTTTCCGTCGAGCAGTTTTGTCATTTAGTTTGAGCTGTTAGCCATTAGCTGCTAGCCGATAGCTTTTATGTTTAAGCTGCAAGCTACGAGCTTTGACGAATAGGGTGCAAAATTGAAGCTGTAAACCATCTGAACGATGCGTATAGCTTGCATCTCGTAGCTTGCGGTTTAAATGGAGAAGCTATCGGCTAGCAGCTAATGGCTAACAGCTAATAAAAAATGGACATTTGCATCCTCGGCGCTGGTCCGGGCGGGGCCACAGCCGCCCTGCATCTCGCCAACGCCGGCCAGCCCTGCCTGCTACTCGACCGCGCCACCTTCCCGCGCGACAAAACCTGCGGCGACGCGCTCAGCGGCAAGGTCATCAACGAGTTGCGCCGGATTGATGCCAACCTACCCGCACGGCTGGCTGCCTCGGCTGAGCAGGTGCCCTGCTGGGGCATCAGCTTTTTTGCGCCCAATGGCCGGCCCGTGGAAGTGCCCTTCCGGGCGAACTACAACCCCACCGCTGAGCCTGCGCCCGGCCACGTGGCCAAACGCCTCGACTTCGATAACCTGCTGATAGAGCAAGTGCGCCAAAGACCCGAAATTGACTTTCGGGAGGGCGTAGACGTAGCTCGCCACGAGCGCCTACCCGATGGCCGATGGCAGCTTTTCGCGGCCGATGGCACACTGGTGGCTACCCCGCGGCTGCTGCTGATTGCCAACGGCGCGCAGTCGGCGCAGGCCCGGCAAATTGGCGGACACGTGCTGGAGCCCGCGCATCACTCGGCGGGGCTGCGCACCTATTATGAAGGGGTGACGGGTATGCACCCGCACGGCTTCATCGAACTGCACTTTCTGAAAGAATTCTTACCCGGCTACCTCTGGATTTTTCCCCTACCCAACGGCCAGGCCAACGTGGGGGTAGGGATGCGCACCGATAAAGTTTCGGCCAAGAAAATCAATCTGCGCGCCCGCCTCGACGAAATCCTGACTACCCACCCCAGCTTCAAAAACCGCTTTGCCCAGGCCCAACGGCTGGGTCCGGTGCGCGGCATGGGCCTGCCACTGGGCTCCAAACGGCGCTCCTTGTCGGGAGCTGGCTACCTGCTGCTCGGCGACGCGGGCTCCCTCATCGACCCGTTCACGGGCGAGGGCATCAGCCACGCCATGGTGTCGGGTAGGCACGCGGCCGACTGGGCTGCCCGTGCCGTGCAGACCCAGAACTTCACCGCCGATTTTCTGAAAGGCTACGATGCCGCTGTGTACAATCGCCTGTGGCAGGAGCTACGTTTGAGCCGTGCCATGCAGCGGCTGCTGGCTTACCCCTGGCTGTTCAACTTTGTGGCCAACCGTGCCGTGCGCAACCCTACCCTAGCCCAAACCCTCACCAACATGTTCCTGGACCTGGACCTGCGCGAGCAACTCCGGCGGCCCGGTTTTTATCTAAAGATGATGTTTGGCCGCTAACTTTCCGAACTGCAATTCGACCGGATTACACGTATTTTGTGCGCAGCGTGAGTAATACTTCCTATTGCTGAATGCCCCTCCGTACTCCTGTAACAAACAACTTTAAGAGTAAACCATGAAATTTCTCCTTTCCATTCCTGGCCATACGCGCACTATCCCGATGGGGCGTTTTGTAGAAAAAGCCTTATTGGCGCTAGGACATGAAGTAGTGGTGTTCAATCATGAGCGCGACAATCAGGTGGAGCGGCTGCGCGAGAAAATTCGGTTTCAGGGGTTTCTAGATTATAAAAACCGTCAACTGCTGGAGGTAGTAGAAGCTACCAAGCCTGACGTATTTTTTACCATCTATGGCAAGACTCACGACGCGGCCACGCTACGTGAGTTGAAGCGCCGGGGCCTGCTTACAATCTGCTGGTGGTTAAACGACCCCTTCGACCTGGCCCAGCAGTACCTACCCTTATCCCTCTACGACTTTTTCTTCTCCAACAGTCGGGGCACTGCGCCGGTGTACCGCCACTACCATGTTCGCGAACCTCATTTCCTGCCCGTGGGTATTGATCCGGCTATACACCATCCCATGGAGGGCACGGAGCAGCAGTATGATATTGTTTTTGCCGGAGACCACCACCCCATCCGGGAGAAAGTGGTGCTGGAGCTAATTCAACATCATCGGGTAGCTATTATTGGGCCGTGGAAGCGCAAAATTTCCAAGAACTCACCCCTTCGCCCACATTTCTTGCGGCACGGCTACTTCACGCCAACGGAAATGGCGTTGCTCTTCAACCAAGCCCGCATCGTGCTTAATCTGCACACTTGGTACCAGCGCTGGTCGTATGGTGTCAACCCGCGCCTGTTCGAAGCCAGCGGCTGCCGCGCGTTTCAACTCTGTGATACCAAAGAGGAAATCCGGGATTTATACGTGCCAGATGAAGAAATTATACTCTATAATGACGCCTCCGAGCTACCTGAGCTATGCACGCACTACCTGGCGCGGCCAGAAGAACGCGCCCGGATTGCGACACAGGCCTACGCCCGCACTTTACGCGAGCATACCTACCAGCACCGTATGCAGGAGATGTTGCGAGTCTGCGGGCTGGAAGGGTAGAAACCCTAACAGTTAGCGCCGAGCGTGAGGTGCCAACGTGGCCGCTTTTTCCAAGTCGGCGCGGGCTTCAGTGGGTTGATTGAGGGATGAATAGCTGGTACCGCGTGCTTCGTAGGCGGCGGCGTAGGTAGAGTCGAGGGCAATGGCCTGGGTGAAGTCGCTGATAGCGGCTTTGAAGTTGAGGGTCTGCATGCGCGTTTTGCCCCTGTTGAAGAAAGCCTCCTTGTCGTTGGGGTTGTATTTCAGCGCTTTGGAGTAATCGGAAATAGCGGCGGAATACTGTTGTAACGCGGCGTAGGCCATACCCCGGCCGCGGTAGGCATTGGCATCGTCGGACTTCAGGCGCAGGGCGGCAGTATAGTCGGGTAGAGCTTCGGCGTAGTTACCGAGCTTTGTTTGGGCCTTGGCGCGGGTCAACAGCAGGTCGAAGTTGCGCGGGTGAAGCTTCAGGCCCGCGTCGGCCGTGTGGATGGCCGTGCGGTAATCGGCGGGGGTAACGTTAAGGTCTGGGGCGGCCGGTACGGGAGCCGTAGCGGCTGCCGACAGGCTGGCATCGGGAGCCGTGGCAGCGGCGCCTATGGTGTCCAGGTCTGGGGTGGCAGCCTCCATGGCTACGGCCCGGCGGGCAGCATCCGACTGCGTATAGGTAGGGTTTTCGGGCTCAGTGGTGCGGGCGCACTGCGTGGTGAGCAGCAGCGTAGCACCACAAATCAAAAAGGCTGGTATCGTTGTTCTCATGATAAGCAAAGGGCAAACAAACCGGCTACAATGACCGGCAGGTACGGCGCTTTTGTACGGACGGGCGTGGCAACCGGCTGCGCTTCGCCGAAAAAAATGCCCGCAACGCCACCGTAGTCGGCCGTGCCAGGGCGGTTGGGGCGAGTGCGCCCGGCTGCCTATCTTTGTCCTGTCCGGCGGCATCGTTGCCGGGTGGTCTTTTCCTTTCTATTTTATCTAGCAACACAACAGTATGGCATTGCAATACGACCTGGTCGTTATCGGCAGCGGCCCCGGGGGCTACGTAGCCGCCATTCGGGCCTCGCAGCTCGGACTGAAAGTAGGCGTGGTAGAGCGCGAGTCGCTGGGCGGCATCTGCCTCAACTGGGGCTGTATCCCTACCAAAGCCTTGCTGAAAAGCGCCCAGGTATTTGAATACCTCAACCACGCCAGCGACTATGGTTTGAGCGCTACCGGGGTGAGCCAGGATTTTACGGCCGTGGTGAAGCGTAGCCGCGGCGTGGCCGATGGCATGAGCAAGGGCATCAACTTCCTGTTCAAAAAGAATAAAATCGAAACGATTATGGGCACCGGCAAGCTGCTGGCACCCGGTAAGATTGAGGTAACCAAAGCCGATGGCGGCAAGGAAACGGTAGAAGCCAAGAGCATCATTCTGGCCACCGGTGCCCGCTCACGCCAACTGCCCAACCTGCCCATCGACGACAAGAAAATCATTGGTTACCGCAAAGCCATGTCGCTGGAGCAGATGCCCAAGAAGCTGGTAGTGGTAGGCTCGGGCGCCATCGGCGTCGAGTTTGCGTACTTCTACCGCACCATGGGCTCGGAGGTGACCATTGTGGAGTACCTACCTCGCATTGTGCCGGTAGAGGACGAGGAAGTGTCGAAGCAGATGGAGAAATCCTTCAAGAAAATCGGCGTCAACGTCCTCACCGAAGCCGAAGTAACCAAGGTAGACACCAGCGGACAAGGCTGCAAAGTGACGGTGAAAACCGCCAAAGGTGAGCAGCAAATTGACTGCGACGTGGTGCTCTCGGCAGTAGGCATTGCCACCAACATCGAAAACATCGGCTTAGAAGAGTTGGGTATCAAAACCGACCGCGGCCGCGTCATCGTGGACGACTACTACAAGACCAACGTGGACGGTATCTACGCCATTGGCGATATCATTCCCGGTCCGGCGCTGGCGCACGTGGCCTCGGCTGAGGGTATCATCTGCGTGGAGAAGATTGCTGGGCACCACCCCGAGCCACTCAACTACCAGAACATTCCTGGCTGCACCTACGCCCAGCCCGAAATTGCCTCCGTAGGTCTTACCGAAGCCGAAGCCCGCAAGCGTGGCCTCGACATCAAGGTAGGCAAGTTCCCCTTCTCGGCCTCCGGCAAAGCCTCGGCAGGTGGTGTGAAAGACGGGTTTGTGAAGGTGATTTTCGATGCTAAGTACGGCGAGTGGCTGGGCGCGCACATGATTGGCGCCAACGTAACCGAGATGATTGCCGAGGTAGTGGTAGCCCGCAAGCTGGAAACTACGGGCCACGAAATCATTAAGTCGGTGCACCCGCACCCCACCATGAGCGAGGCCATTATGGAGGCTTCGGCTGCTGCTTACGACGAGGTGATTCACCTGTAAGCTGCGCCAACGCGCTTCTGCAAGCAAAAGAAAGCCCCGGTCGCCGTTGTGCGCGCCGGGGCTTTTGATGTTTAGGTACCCTAGCCATCGTACGTGCTGGTTGGGGTAAAAGCTCCTCGTTAGCAGGTGTCCTGCCCAGAACTATAATGCTGTATCTTGGGATAGTTTTCGTTTGCTTGATAAATTTGATATGCCCGCCCCCCCGGTTTCGCTGCCTCTACCTATTGCTGAGCCGGAAGGCCTGTTAGACGTTCTGTTGAACATTTCGCTAACGGGTGTTATCCTGTTCCGCCCCCTGTTGGCGGCCGATGGCGAAACCATACGGGATCTGGCGTACGTGCGCCTCAATTCTGCCGCTCAGCAATTGCTCCAACAGCCAGAGCAGCCAACCGAAACGTTTTTAACGCTATATCCCAACGCGCAGCCCACAGGGGTATTTGCCTTTTACTGCGCGGCTTTTCGCTCGGGTAGGGTAGAGCGGCACCAGATGTTGTACCAGCACGATGGGCTTGATGGCTACTTCCAGTTGGTGGCGCAGCGCCACAGCGAGCTGCTGGTGGTCAGCTTCACAGACACCAACGAACACCCGCGCACGGCCGTGGAAGAGGCACTGCGCGTAAGCCAGGCGCACGAACAGAAAATGTATGAGTCTCTGAAAACAGAGCGCAACTTGTTGCACGCCATCTTAACCCAGTCGCCGGTGGCTATCGGCTTGTTTCAGGGCGACGACTGTACAGTGGCAGCCGCCAACGACCAACTATGCGCTATGTGGGGCTATGCGCCGGCGGAGGTGGTGGGCCGCCCGTTGCTAGAAGGCGTGCCGGAACTACGTGGCCAAGGCTTCGCGGAGCTAATTCGGCAGGTAGCCGACACGCGCACGCCCTTCGTAGGCACAGAGGTAGCAGCTGATGTATTGCAGAACGGGCAGGTTGAAACGCGTTACTTCAACTTCGTTTACCAGCCGCTATATAACGCGGACGGCACAGTACTAGGTATCATCGACATTGTCATTGATGTCACGGAGCAGGTGTTGGCTAGGCAGAGGGTGCAGGAGTTGAATGAGGAACTGGCGTCCATTAACGAAGAGTTGCGGGCCACCAACGAGGAATACCTGAACGCCAATGCCGCGCTGGACCACACGCAACAGGCACTACAGCTGTTGAATGAAGAGCTGGAGGCCCGCGTAACCCGGCGCACGCAGGAAGCGCAGGTCGCACTGCGCGAAGCCGAACACCAGCGCGAGCAGCTGCAAGTGCAGCAAAGTCTGCTGCAACAGATTATGGGTCAGGTGCCCGCCGCCATTGCCACGCTCAACGGACCGGAGCACCGTTATTCCTTCTTCAATGACCAGTACCGGATACTTTCCGCAGGTAGGGCCCAGATAGGACTGCCAGTGGCCCAGGTACTGCCAGAGGTGGTAGACCAAGGCTTTATCGACCTGCTGGATGGTGTATTTGCTATGGGCGAGGCCTTTGCGGGCACCGAAACGGCTGTCTCGCTCCACGATCCTACCACCGGCCAGCCAGAGCAGCGGTATATTGATTTTATTTACCAGCCTCTTTTTGACGCGCAGCATCGTGTGCAGGGTGTGCTGGCCTTTATTCTAGACGTTACGGACCGGGTGCTGGCTCGCCAGCAGGTGGATACGCTACAGGCTGAAATGTTGGCTGCTGCCCAGCAACGGGCGCGAGAGCGGGAAAATCTGTATCAGATTTTTGAGCAAACTCCAGCGGTTATTTGCGTGCTGCGCGGTTCCGAGCATCGATTTGAATACTTCAATTCAGCATACCAAAAGCTTTTCCCAGGTCGGAATATGCACGGTCGTACGATTGCCGAAACGCAACCCGAAGCCGTAGCCCAGGGTTTTGTGGAGTTGCTGGACCAAGTGTACCAAACGGGTGAAACCTTCTTTGGGCATGCCGTGCCCTTGAGCATTGAAGATCTGGAAACCCAGGAAATTCAAACGATTTATTTCAATTTCACCTATCAAGCGTACTACGAGGCCGGCCAGACTGTAGGTATTTCCGTGTTTGCGTACGATGTAACCAGCCAAGTGCTGGCTCGTCAGCAGCGTGATGCGCAACAAGCTGAATTGCAGCGTATTTTTGAACAAGCCCCAATGGCTATTGCTATTCTGCGTGGTGCGGAGCTACGGGTAGAGCTGGCCAATTCTGCGGTAGGCGACATTTGGGGCCGCTCGCCGGCAGAGGTGGTAGGCCAGCCCTATTTTGAGGCCATGCCCGAAACTGCCGGGCAGGGGTTTGAGGACATTCTGGCCGGCGTGCTCCAAACGGGGGAGCCTTTCTTGATTACGGAAGCGCCCGTGCAATTGCCCCGCCAGCAGAATAGAGAGGTACTAACGAGTTACGTCAATTTTGTTTTTCAACCACTCTACAACGCCCAGCGGCAAACCACTGGGATAGTAGCAGTAGGGATAGAAGTAACCGAGCAGGTGCTGGCCCGCCAGCAAGTGCAGGAGCTGAACAACGAGCTGCAAACGACCAACAAAACGCTGGGCCAGACCAACCAGCGGCTCGCCCGCATCAACACCGACCTGGATACGTTCGTGTACACGGCCTCACACGATTTGAAAGCCCCCATTGCCAACCTCGAAGGCCTGCTGATAGCCCTGCGCGAGCAGCTGCCCGTCGAAGCGCTGCAAGCCAACTTGGTGCCGCAGCTCCTGGAAATGATGGATGGCGCCGTTAGTCGCTTCCAGCAAACGCTGGTGCACCTCACCGATGTGTCGCAGCTTCAACCCAATGAAGCTGGTTCCGAGCTGGTAGACCTACCGACGCTGGTAGAAGCCGTGCACCTCGACTTGCAGCCCTTGCTGGCCGCCGCCAACACCACATTCACAGCCGATGTGGATGCTTGCACTACTGTGCATTTCTCGGCCAAAAACCTGCGCAGTATTCTGTACAACCTGCTCAGCAACGCCGTAAAGTACCGCGCCTACGACCGGCCGGCCATGGTGCACCTTCGGTGCCAACGCAAAGACGAGGAGATAGTGTTAACTGTGCGGGACAATGGCTTGGGCCTGGCCCAAGCGCAGCAAGAGCAGCTGTTCCGGATGTTTCGGCGCCTGCACTCCCACGTAGAGGGCTCGGGGGTAGGGCTCTATATGGTGAAGAAAATTGTGGAAAACGCTGGCGGTACGATTACCGTAGAGAGCCAGCCCGGCGTAGGTACTACCTTTACGGTTTACTTACCCGGCTAACGACCGGCTCACTGTGCCCTGTGGGGCGCCCTTTCTACTTTCAATGGAGAAGCTCGCCAGCGTTTTGCTCGTGGACGACGATGCAACCAATAATTTTCTGAATGAGCTGCTTTTCAAGAAGCTGGAAATAACTGACCGTCTGCTAGTGGCCGAAAGCGGTACGGAGGCCCTGCAACTGCTGCAACAGCCCGACGAATCGAACGGTCCCAACCTGATTTTGCTGGACGTGAACATGCCGGGCATGAACGGCATCGAGTTTCTGGAAAATTACGTGCGGCTGCCCGACGTGCAACGTCACGCTACCGTGGTGATCATGCTCACGACTACCATGGACGCCCGCGACCTAGCCCGCCTCAACGATTTGCCCATTGCCGGGCTGGTCAGCAAGCCACTCACGCAGGAAAAGCTGGCTACCATTCTGCAACTGCATTTTCAGCGCACCCTACCCAATTAAATTCGTCTACTTCTGCGCGATGGAACAACTGCCTTCGTACCCCCGTCTGTTTTCGTTTTTTGCGGTGGGCATTGCCCTGGTTTTGCTGGGCGCGTTGCTGAAGACACAGCACGCACAAGCGGCCAGCTGGCTGATACTCGCCGGGCTGTCGGTGCAGGCAGTGGCCGGGATGCTCTTGGTCTATCGGTTTGCCAAGAGCAGGCAGCCGGAGGAGTAGGCTGAATAATGACGCTACTTTTGGTAGTGCCTTTATGAAAAGCCGGGGCTGCTTTTGAGTAGTTAGCACAGCCTAGACCTTTTCAACCGAGTCATTAGTAGAATAGAGCGTTTTCTACTCTGCGGTGGGCGTGAGGGGCACGGGCGTTGCCTTGGGTTTCTTACTCACCAAGAATACGCCTACAAAAATGAGGGAGGCTTGCAGGGCTTTTTCCACCGTGAAGGTGTCTTTGCCTAGGGCCACGGCAATGAGTACCGCCAGCACGGGTTGCAGATAGAGGTACACGCCGGTGAGGGTAGGGGAGGCATACTTCAAGGCCCAGTTGTTGAGCAAGTAGGCCACGATGGTCAGGAAAACGACCATATACAGAATCTCGGCCCAGATAACCACCGGCAGACTGGCAAAGTCGATGGCCAGTGCCTGCCGCCAGCCGAAGGGTAGGGCCGCCAACGCTCCTACCAGAAAGATGCGCGCCAGCACCGTGAAGGGGTTGTACTTGCGCATGAGCGGCATCACAATCACCAGGTACACGCCGAAGGCCGAGGCATTGCACAAGATCAGAATATTGCCCAGCACCGGATTGGTGGCGTGCGCCACGCCGGGCACCTCGCGCCCCAGCACAATCAGCGCCGCGCCAATGCCGGCCACCAGGATGCCCACCACGCGCATCGGCCGGATTTTCTCGCCCAGCAGCACCGCCGAGGCCAGCACCACCACAATCGGCGACACAGTTTGCACCAGTGAGGCGTTGATGGGCGTGGTCAGGTTGAGGCCCCCGAAAAACAGCAACTGATTGGCTCCAATGCCGATAATCCCGCTTAAAATAGCGCGCACGTTATCGGCGCGGCCCGTGATGTGGTCTTTGCTCACTATGCGGCTCAGTACCCCAAAAAACAGCGCCGCGCCCAGCGTCCGCAACACTACCAGCCCAAACGGCCCGGCATACACCGGCATCACGTCTTTCGATAGGCTATAGTTGGCCGCATAAATCAGCGCAACCAGAAACAGAGCGGCGTGCAGCAAAACGGGGTTTTTCATGGCCGGCAAAGGTACGCAGCCTCCGTACCTTTGCAGCATGTCTACTGGTTCCCTCTTCGATTCCGAAACGCCTTCCCGCCCTACCCCCACGAGCCCCGATGCTCCCCTGCCGGAGCGCCGCCGTCCGCGCACGCTGGCCGAGTACGCCGGGCAGCAGCACCTCATCGGGCCAGAGGGCGTGCTGCGGCGCTACCTCAACGCCGGCCGCCTACCCTCCCTCATTTTGTGGGGGCCGCCCGGCGTGGGCAAAACTACCCTGGCTCACTTGCTGGCCCAGGAACTAGGTAGACCGTTTGCGGCCTTGTCGGCCATCAACGCGGGGGTGAAAGACGTGCGCGACGTAATTGAGCGTGCCAAGCGCCAGCCCGGCACCCTGTTGTTTATTGATGAGATTCACCGCTTTAGCAAGGCGCAGCAAGATGCGTTGCTGGGCGCGGTGGAGCACGGCACCGTCACGCTGATTGGCGCCACCACCGAAAATCCATCGTTTGAGGTGATTCCGGCCTTGCTGAGCCGGGCGCAAGTCTACACGCTGGAGGCTTTGGACAAAGACGTGCTCATTGGTTTAGTTGATACCGCTTTGGCTGAAGATGAGGCACTGAAACGCAAAAAGGTGCGGGTAGACGAATACAATGCCCTGCTCACCATCTCGGGCGGCGATGCGCGCAAGCTGCTCAACCTGCTCGAAATTGTGGTACAGGCGGCCTCGCCCGCGCCCGTCACCGGCGAAATCGTCATTACTGATGCCGTGGTGCAGCAGCTGGCCCAGCAGCACCTCGCGCGCTACGACAAAGGCGGTGAGATGCACTACGATGTGATTTCGGCCTTCATTAAGAGCATCCGTGGCTCCGACCCCAACGCGGCGCTCTACTACCTGGCCGTGATGCTGGAAGGCGGCGAAGACGTGAAGTTCATTGCCCGCCGCCTGCTCATCCTGGCTTCCGAAGACGTAGGAAACGCCAACCCCAATGCCCTGCTGTTGGCCCAAAGCTGCTTCCAGGCTGTCACGGTCATCGGCCTACCCGAATCAGATATCATCCTGAGCCAGACAGTGGTATACCTTGCTACCTCGCCCAAAAGCAACGCCTCGTACAAGGCCATCCGCGAAGCACGGGCACTGGTGCGCCAGCAGGGCGTGCAACCAATTCCTATTCCGCTACGCAACGCGCCTACCAAGCTCATGAAGCAGCTCGGCTACGGCCAGGAATACCAATACGCCCACGACTACCCTGGCAACTTCGTGTACCAGGAGTTCCTACCCGAGCAACTCAGCGGCACCACTTTCTACCACCCCGGCGACAACCCCGCCGAGCACAAAATTCGCGAGCGGCTCCGCCAGCAATGGGGCGAGAAGTATGGGTATTAGGTAAATAGTGAGGGTTGAAAAAGCGTTTGTCATCCTGAGTGGAGCGAAGGACCTTCTCACGCCAGAACGAAAGACGTACCAACGACTCGTCCACGCGTGAGAAGGTCCTTCGCTCCACTCAGGATGACAAACGCTTTTTTCAACCCTCACTACTTACAACGCAACATCTCCTCACGCAGACAACCGCCCTGCCCGCTCCAGCAACCTATCCACCGGATGGTCGAAGCGGAGGGTGAAGTGTTGCTTGGGCTGATTGGGCCGGAAAAAGACGAGGCCCACATAAAATAAATCGATGGTGAGCGATACGGCGGGGTGCTGCTGCACGGCTGCCCAGGCGCGCTCCATCTCCGCCGACCAATGAATATCATCGAGCACAAACAGGCTGTGGTCGGTGCGGTGGGCCAGGCACTGCTCGAAGTAGCGCAGGGTAGGCTCGTAGCGGTGGTTGCCGTCGAAAAAGGCGAAGTCGAGGGGGGCTTGCAGGTGTTGGAGGGTAGGGGTGAGGGTCGCATCGAGGTTGCCCGATACCAGCTCCACGTTGTGCAGGTGCAAGGCCGCGAAGGTTTCGCGGGCCACGCGGGAGGTTTCGGGGCAGCCCTCAAACGTGATAATGCGGGCACGCGAATCGGCCGCGGCCAAGTAGGCGGTAGTCAGCCCCAGCGACGTGCCCAGTTCCAGCACTGTGCGCGGCTGCTGCCAGTTCGCCAACCGAAATAGCAACTGCGCCAGCGCGGGCGGCTTGGCAGCCGTGCGGGCCACATCGCGCAGGCGGCGCTGCCGGCCCGCACCCGTATGCGAGCCAGCCCCAAAATCCGTGACCGTGATACGGTCTTCGCTGTCGCGCAAGAACTGCCGTCGTTCTTCTATCGGGGCAAATGCCTGGTAGGCACCCGTATGTTGAATGACATCATTATACAACCCAAAAACAAACGGGGAATGCAGCCCATGTGCATTCCCCGAGCGGGCCAAAAACCGTAAGTAACTAAGTGCTTGGTGAAGCAAAAGAAATTGTGAGTTGTGAGTTGTGAGTTGTGAGTTGTGAGTGCATACTGGCAACCTGTAACTCATAGCTCGCAACTGAGCTTTAATTCAGCCGGAACGGCACGATGAGGGTGAATTCGGGAATTTCGACAGTGAACTCGCGGCCATCGGCGAGGCGCTCCATCTGGTAGGTGCCGCGCATCTTGCCCAGACCCGTTTTCAGGTTGCAGCCCGATACGTACTGGTGAGCCTCACCAGGCTCCAGCACAGGTTGCTGGCCTACCACGCCGTCGCCTTCCACTTCGCGCACTACACCGTTGGCGTCGTAGATGTGCCAGTGGCGGCGCAACAGCTTCACCGTGTACTCGCTGTTGTTCCGAATATCGATTTTATAGGCAAACACATAGTGCTCTTGGCCGGGGCTTGAGTAATCGGGTAGGTAGTTGGTCGTAACACTCACCGTTACTCCCTGCGTAGTGGTAGTATTCATGGCTGCTGTGCTGTGTAGAATAGGACTAACGCTAGTCTGCGGAATTTGGTTTATCTACGCAGTTGGCATCATCTAGAGCTTACCCACTTCGCAAAATAAACTATTTCCGCATGAATGTAAAGATAGATGAGAGTTGGCGCAAGGTGTTGCACGAAGAATTCGAGAAACCCTACTTCCAGCACCTGACCACCTTTTTGCGTGGCGAGTACGCCACCACGGCCGTTTACCCGCCCGGCCCGCAGATTTTTCATGCGTTTCAGGCCTGCCCGTTCGATCAGCTGAAGGTCGTGATTCTGGGCCAAGACCCCTACCACGGCAAAGGTCAGGCGCACGGCCTGTCGTTTTCGGTGGCGCACGGGGTACGCACGCCCCCTTCGCTGCAAAATATTTTTAAGGAGCTGTATGACGATATTCCCGGTACCGCTCCCGCCCCCGATGGCAACCTCGACCGCTGGGCCGAGCAAGGCGTGCTGCTCTTAAATGCTACCCTAACCGTGCGAGCCAGCACGCCCGGCTCGCACCAAAAAAAGGGCTGGGAGCAGTTCACGGATGCCGTTATCCAAAAAATATCGGAGCAAAAGGAACACGTTGTATTCATCCTCTGGGGCGCCTACGCTCAGAAAAAAGGCGAAATCATCGACGCGAAGAAGCACTTGGTGCTAAAGGCCGCGCATCCTTCGCCCTACGCCGCCGACCGCGGCTTTTTCGGCTCGCGCCCGTTCAGCAAAACTAACGCCTACCTAGAACAGCACGGCGAGCAGCCGATTAGCTGGTAGCTTATCTGAACCACGGATTCGCTCGGATATTAAGGATTAAACGGATTTCGTAATTGATTCAAACCAAAAGAGCTTGCCAAACGGCAAGCTCTTTTGGTTTTACGGCCTTATGAAAATCATCCACGAAATCCTCAACATCCGAGCGAATCCGTGGTTCAGACATTAATCCTTAATCAGGTTGAAAAGACGGCTCCAGCGGATTTTATGGAAGAAATCAGCATAAGGATCTACCGACATCCAGATGAGCACGGCCTTGCCCACAATGTGGTCTTCGGGCACGAAACCCCAGAAGCGTGAGTCTTCGGAGTTGTGGCGGTTATCGCCCATCATGAAGTAGTAGTTCTGCTTGATAGTGTAGCTGGTGAGCGGTTTACCGTTTTGGTAAATCATGCCGTTCTGCCACGTGATGCCCTCGTTGTGCTCGTAGCGGGCCACTATTTTGTAGTAGATACCGGCGTTTTCGGGCGTCAGGGTAACGGTCTGGCCTGCCTTTGGGACGGGTAGGGGACCGTAGTTGTCCACGTTCCAGGGGCGCTCGGTGGCGCTGGTCATGGTCAGGGAGGGATAGTCGACGCGGTTGGGGAACAAGGTGGGGTTGGCCACGCCGGGCGCGGCCTTGGTTGGCACCAGGTTCTTCACGTAGGGCTGCTGGCGGAAGTAGCTGACGGCCGCGTTGGTCATGTGCAGGTTCTGGTACACATAATCGCCGGTTTGCGTCTGGGCGCTGGGGTAAGGTAGGCCGTTGCCACCAGCCATGCCGCTGCCATCAATCTGATAATCAAGTACGCTCTGCTCCTGGAAAAACTTGTCGCGTACGGGTGCGGTGGTCACCAAGTCGTAGGTGCTTTGCGACTCCACGGGCGTCTGGATGGGCTTTCCGTTAATGTACACCTGCGTATCCTTGATTTCTAGTACGTCGCCGGGCGTGCCGATGCAGCGCTTGATGTAGTTGGTGCGCAAATCGGCCGGAAACTGGCTTTCAAACGGCACATTAAACACCACCACGTCGTTGCGCTTCACCTCCGAAAAGCCGGGTAGGCGATACGATGGCAGCTGAATGGCATCGGAATAGCTCGGCAGATTTGTGCCCCAGATAGTCTGGTGCGTGAGTGGCACCTGCAAGGGCGTTTGCGGCGTGCGCGGGCCGTAGTGCAGCTTACTCACAAACAGATAGTCGCCTACCAGCAAGGAGTGCTCCATAGAAGGGGTAGGGATGGTATAGGCCTCAAACGTGGCCCAGCGAATAAGTGTGGCGGCCACCACGGCAAACAAAATCGCGTCGCCCCACTCCCGCCATACGCTCTTGGCTTTTTTGTGTTGGGGCGGTTTCGGTTTGGCTTGTTGCGCCTTAAGGCGGTCTTCCCAGGATTGTACGGCCATGATACGAAAGGCGGAGATGCAGAATAACGCCGGAGTAACGTCCGGCTCACTACCCAAAGAACGGGTAAATTTTGATTACTAGGCTAGTACCATCGTTTCGACCAGCAGGAGAAATCTTGCGTGCCACGCTAATCCAATGGTCAGGGATTAGCGGAGCACGCGAGATTTCTCCCGCTGGTCGAAATGACGACCTTTTCCGAATAGACTGGCTCTTACAAACCCAACAAATCTTTCATTCCAAACACCCCCTGGCGGCCGGGCAGCCACTCTGCGGCCAGTAGGGCGCCCTGCACAAACCCGTCGCGGGTGTGGGCTTCGTGTTTCAACTCAATGGTATCGGCGGTGGAATGATACGTGACGATGTGCGTGCCCACTACCGCGCCCGTGCGCTCCGACAGTACCGCTAGCTCATTCGCCGCATCGGTGGCTTCGTTACGCCAGGTGGTTTTGGCCGGAAAGTGACGTAGGATACCCTCGGCGGCCGTAAGGGCCGTACCGCTGGGCTGGTCTACCTTCTGGGTGTGATGAATCTCGCGTACCTGCACATCGTAGCCGCCAAACTGGTGCATTTTGGCAGCGATGTACTCATTGAAGTGGAAGAACAAGTTCACCCCCACGCTGTAGTTGGATGCATAGAACAGCGGCGTGCCGGTTTCCTGACTCAGCGCCTGCGCCTCCTGGAAATGATGTAGCCAGCCCGTAGAGCCGCACACCACCGGAATGCCCTGCTGCAAGCACGCCCGCACGTTGCCAAAAGCCGCGTCGGGGTGGGTGAATTCGATAGCAACATCGGCGGTTTCGGGGGTGAAATCAGTGATTTGCACGCCTGGATGGGTAGGGTCTACAATGCCGGCAATCTGGTGGCCGCGGGCCGTGGCTTGGGCCGCAATGGCCTGGCCCATTTTGCCGTAGCCAATAAGAAGCAACTTCATTTTCGAGGAAAAGAGCGGGTAGAGGTAAGCGAAAAAGTAAGCGATACGCCCGGCGCCGCAGCTACCATTGGTGTGCGCAGCATAGCGGGTTCCACATTCAGACTGAGGTCGTCGCTGATATCAAAGTCTTTGAGGTGGGCGTCTACTAGAGCATCAAGCACGGTGAGGCCGTAGGCAACAGCTGAGTAGGCAATAAATTGGTCGCGGTAGCGACGAAAGCGGATAATGCTTCGCTCTGTACCGTAGAAGGTCGCACCATTTACTAGTTTAGGATAAGGAGAAGCATTTAACTGGGCTACTGTAATCTTCGTGCTACCAGTCGCACCTATTTTATCTAAATATTTTCTTTGCTCCACATAACGGTGAAATTGGGTTTGGGAATAGACTTCCATAGCTACTACCCCCCCAATCAATCCTACTGCCAGCGGAATCTTCCAGTATTTCCGATTATAAGCCTGTCCACCACCCGGAATAATCGCCCATACTGCTGCTTTGGTCGGGCGCGTCACGCGACGGCCAAATAGCATTTCTGTTTTGCGGAGTGAGTCGGCAACGGTTTCCTGCCGGGGTTCTGCTACCTGCGACGAGTCCGGCCCGGCCGTAACGGCTATTTGCGCTTGGGCTTGATGAGCAGTGACGAGGAACGTCAGCAATAATAAGGATAGCGACCAGTAACGAAACAAGGTAGACATAGAGAGGGTAGAAAAAAATGCCGCCACACGTTGGGGCGCTGTATAGCGCCTCAACGATATCCGGCTGGCCGGTAGTATGTTGGCCTATTAACTCTACTCTATGCCGGTTGTAGAATATGCAGGATGCGCTGCATGTCCTCCACCGAATCAAAGGCAATCTTGATTTCGCCCCGGCCTTGTGGGCCTGGCTTCACCTGCACGCGGCTGCCGAAACGGTCGGAGAGGTGGCGCTCGGTGCGGCGCAGCTCGGCTACGGGTACCTGTGGCTCGGTAGGCTCCGAGGTAGCAGCATCGGCTTTGGCGGGCGGCGTGAGGCCGTTGCGCACCAACTGCTCCACCTTGCGTACTGATAGCTCCTCATCCACGATGCGGTGAAACAACGCCAACTGCTGCTCTACGCTGTCGATATTGACCAGCGCACGTGCGTGGCCCATCGAAATCACGTTGTCGCGCAGGCCGATCTGAATATCGGGCGGCAGTTTGAGCAAGCGCAGGTAGTTGGTGACTGTCGAGCGGTTTTTGCCTACCCGGTCGCCTAGCTCTTCTTGCTTCAGGTTGCACTCGCTCACCAAGCGCTGGTAGCTGAGGGCAATTTCGATGGCGTTGAGGTTCTCGCGCTGGATGTTCTCAATGAGCGCCATTTCCAGCATCTGCTGGTCGTCGGCCTTGCGGATGTAGGCCGGAATAGTCTCCAGACCCGCCAGCCGCGAAGCTTGCAAACGCCGCTCCCCCGAAATCAGCTGGTAGGAGTTGGTGCCCATCTGGCGCACCGTTACGGGCTGGATGATGCCCTGAATCTTGATCGATTCGGCCAGTTCCTGCAACGCAGTCTGGTCGAAGTGCGTGCGGGGCTGGTAGGGGTTGGCCTCAATGTGACCCACCGGAATCAACCCCACGGAATTGACGGGGTGGGGCACCAGGCCCGTGGAGCCTACCCGGTCGCTTTTCTTTTCGTAGCTACCCTCAATCAGCGCGTTCAGGCCACGGCCCAGGCCGCCTACTTTGCGCTTGGGGAGCGACGGAATATTTTTCTCTTCGTTTTTCTCTGACATACCTGCGAGCGGCTGTTATTCATCAGCGGATAAAGCCGGATTCAAAAATACACAAACCGCCGGGAAGGTTAGGGAAATTTCGTTGGGTAGGGAAGCCGGGGACTGCTTCCGACTAAAAAGCTTTGTCATCCTGAGCAGAGCGAAGTACCTTCTCACCTAAAAACGAGTCGTTGGTACGAGCATCGTTCTTAGGCGAGAAGGTACTTCGCTCTGCTCAGGATGACAAAGCTTTTGATTAATAGTTATGCGGCCTCGTCGCTGGCTTCTTCTTGCTCTGCTTCAGCTTCTGGGGTAGCGGCTACCACGTTCTTCTCCACAATCTCGCGGGCCAAGTTCAGGTAGCTAATGCTGCCTTTGCTCTCAGCATCATGCAGAATCACGGGAATACCAAAGCTTGGCGACTCCGATAGCTTCACGTTGCGCGGAATAATGGTATCGAATACCAACTGCTGGAAGTGCAGCTTCACTTCCTCTACTACCTGGTTGGAGAGGCGCAGGCGCACGTCGTACATCGTAAGCAGAATGCCCTCGATTTCCAGCGTCTCGTTTAGGCGGCCCTGAATGATTTTCACCGTGTTCAGCAGCTTGCCCAAGCCTTCCAGCGCAAAATACTCGCACTGCACCGGAATGATAACCGAGTGTGCCGCCGTAAGGGCATTCACCGTAATCAGGCCTAGCGAAGGCGAGCAGTCGATGATGATGAAGTCGTACTGATCGGCCAAAGGGCGGAGCGCATCTTTCATCTTCTCCTCCCGGTTGGGGAGGTTAATCATCTCTACCTCAGCGCCTACCAGGTCAATATGGGAAGGCATCAGGTCGAGGTGAGGAAGGATGTTGGTTTGCAGGATGGTGTCCTCGGCACTCACGCCGTCCACCATGCACTCATACACGCTATTTTCGATATCCTTGGGGTCGAACCCTACCCCCGACGTGGCATTGGCCTGCGGGTCGGCATCGACCAGCAGCGTCCGATATTCCAGCGCCGCCAGGCTGGCTGCCAGGTTAATGGCCGAGGTGGTTTTGCCTACGCCGCCCTTCTGGTTGGCTACCGCAATGATTTTGCCCATGTGTTTTAAAGCTGTTGGCTGTTAGCTGTTAGCTGTTAGCTTTTCTTAATAAAGTATACTCGCGCTGTAGAGAAGAATGTGGCTAGCAGCCAGCAGCTTCTGTTACAGATCAATCGTTTCGCCTATTTGCAACAGCGTCAGCTCTTTGCCGGCTTGCTGCGCTTTGTTTTTGGCGGCTTCCTGGTCGATTTTGATAGCCGGGAACGTGTCGTAGTGCATGCCGATGAGCTTGGTGGCGCCTACCCAGTTGGCCGCTACCAGCGCATCATCAATGCCCATGGTGTAGTTGTCGCCAATCGGCAGGATAGCGAAGTCCAGCTTGTATTGCTCACCAATGATTTTCATGTCGTAGGTGAGGGCTGTGTCGCCGGCGAAGTAGAACGTTTTGCCTTCCGCTTCCACGATAAACCCAGCCGCCAAGCCACCGTAGGTGCCGTCGGGGAGAGAGCTGGAATGCGTGGCGGCTACCATTTTTACGGTGCCGAAGGGTAGGGTTACCTTGCCGCCAATGTTCATGGGGTAAGCGGCTTTCAGGCCTTTCTGCCCAAACCAGCCAGCTATTTCGGCAATGGCCACCAGCTCGGCGCCGGTGCGGTTGCCAATTTCTTCTACATCAGCCACATGGTCGCCGTGGCCGTGCGTGAGCAGAATGTAGTTCGCCTCAATCTTCTCTACCTCCACGTCTTTAGCTAAAGGGTTGGGGCGAATGAACGGATCAAAAAGCACTTTCTGCCCACCGGTTTCAAGAAGGAAGCACGCGTGGCCGAAGTAGGTCAGTTTCATATAGAGTAATGCAGGTGTGTCAGTTGCGGGTTATCAAGTTGCCGTTGTGTAGGATGGTTATCCCGAGCTTGCGAACGACCTCATGCCAATTGAACGACAAGCGTTAACAACGACTCGTTCCGGCGTGAAAAGGTCCTTCGCTGTGCTCAGGATGACAGTCTTATTTGATTGACAACTGACAACTAATAACCGCGAACAGCTTAGTTTAGCACAAAGATACACTGTTTCGCCTTTCTCATGAGTTCGTTTTTGCGTCGTTTGGCCGGTTTTTCCTTTGTCTGCACGGGGCTGCTGAGCGGCTGCGGCGGCCCGGCGCAGCCCACCGACGACCGGCGCGTGTTTCGCTACAACCAGCCTGAGGCCCTGACCTCGCTGGACCCGGCCTTTGCCAACAAGCAGGCGAATATCTGGGCAGTGACCCAGCTCTACAACGGCCTGCTAGAGTTGGACGACAGCCTAAAGCCCGGCCCGGCCATTGCGCGCCGATACCAAATCTCGCCCGATGGTAAGACGTACACCTTCACCCTACGCTCCGGCGTGCGCTTCCACGACTCGGAGGTGTTTGCCAGCGGTAAGGGTAGGGCCGTCACGGCGCAGGACTTTGTATACAGCTTCCGGCGCCTGTTCGACCCCGCCACGGCCAGTCCCGGCGGCTGGATTTTTCGGGGGAAGGTGCTGGAAAACAGTCAGGGCGAAATTAGCGACACGGCCTTTGTGGCCGCCAACGACTCTACCCTGCGCATTTATTTAAAGGAGCCGTTTATCCCGTTTCTGGGCATTCTGACGATGCCCTACGCCTACGTGGTGCCGCGCGAAGCGGTGCAACGCTACGGCAAGGACTTCCGGGAGCATCCGGTGGGTACGGGGCCGTTTCGGTTCAAGGTGTGGGACGAGAGCAACGCCATCATCTACCACCGCAACCCTACCTACTGGCGCCGCGATGCCCAGGGCCACGCGCTTCCCTACCTTGACGCGGTGCAGATCAGCTTCATCACGGACCGTAAGACGGAGTTTCTGACGTTTCAGCAGGGTAAGCTGGATTTTCTGTCGGGTATTCGGGAAGGCTCGCGCGACCTGATTATGCACCCCGATGGCACCGTGCGCGAGGAATTTCGCAATAAATTCAGGGTAGAGAAAGTGCCCTACCTCAACACGGAGTACCTGGGCTTTCAGCTCGACCCCAAAAACCTACCTACCGACGACGACACGCCCGCTCTGCGCGACCGGCGCGTGCGTCAGGCCCTGAGCTACGCCCTCAACAAGCCCGAAATGGTGGCGTATTTTCTGAATAATGTGGGCGTGCCGGGCGTATCGGGCTTCGTGCCGTCGTCGCTGCCCTCGTACAGCGCTACCCTGGTACCGGGCTACGATTACCAGCCGCAAAAGGCGCGGGCGCTGCTGCGGGAAGCTGGTTTCGGACCGGCACGGCCGCTGCGGCTGCGGCTAAGCACGGTGCAGGAACGCAAGGAAATCTGCGAGTACATGCAGAAAAAATGGGCTGAGGTAGGCGCGCAGGTTCAGATTGATGTGAACCAGGCCGCTGCCCACCAGGAGCTGGTCGACAATGGTCGTGCCGCCTTCTTCACCAAAAGCTGGCTGGGCGACTACCCTGACGCCGAGAACTACCTGGCCTTATTCTACAGTCCCAACTTCTCGCCCGCTGGTCCCAACAAAACGCACTATAAAAACACGACCTACGACCGTCTCTATCAGCAGGCTAACGGCGAGCAGAACACCGCTAAGCGCTACGACCTCTATCGCCAGATGGACCGCCTGATGATGGCTGACGCGCCCGTGGTGCCCCTCTACTACGACGAGGTAGTGCGCCTGACGCAGAATAATGTACGTGGCCTGCGGCCCAATCCCATGAACCAGCTCACGCTGGAGCGCGTTCGGAAGGAGTAAATATGTCATTCCGAGCGCAGCGAGGAATCTGAGTTTAAAGCTTCCATACTCAGATTCCTCACTGCGTTCGAAATGACACGTCGTATTGCTTACCTTATCCGTATCCCTACCCCGTATGAAATCCCTCCACACCCAGCAACATCCGCTCGCCGACCTCCGCTACCAGCTGAACGTGCTCACCCACGCGGAGGCTGCCGGTAGTCACTTGCCGCCGTTTGCTGCTAAGCTGCGCGAAACCGGATTGCTGCCTCTGCGTCCCACGGGCCTCACGGTGATGCAGATTAACGTGGGTAAAATGTGCAACCAGACCTGCCACCATTGCCACGTAGACGCCGGCCCCGACCGCACGGAAATCATGACCCGCGCTACCATGCAGCAGTGCCTCGATGCGCTGGCGCAGACCGATATTCCGGTGGTAGACCTTACGGGCGGTGCGCCGGAGATGAACCCGGATTTCCGGTGGTTTGTGGAGCAGATTTCGGCGCTGGGCCGCAGCGTGATTGTGCGCTGCAACCTCACCATCATTGTGGCCAACAAGAAATACCACGATCTGCCCGAGTTCTTTGCCCGACACCGGGTGCGCGTGGTGTCGTCGCTGCCCTGCTACACGGCCGCCAACACCGACAAGCAGCGTGGCGACGGGGTATTTGAGCGTTCCATTCGGGCCTTGCAAATGCTGAATGCCGTGGGCTACGGCGTGGCCGATACAGGACTGGTGCTGGATTTGGTGTTCAATCCTGGCGGCGCTTCTCTACCCGGTCCGCAGGCGGCGCTAGAAGTGGACTATAAGCGCCAGCTGATGCAGGACTACGGCATTGTGTTCAACAACTTGCTCACCATCACCAATCTACCCATCAACCGCTTCCTGGAATTCTTGCTAGAAAGCGGCAGGTACGAGCTGTATATGGAGAAGCTGGTGACAGCCTACAACCCGGCTGCCGCCGCCAACGTGATGTGCCGCAGCACGCTATCCGTGGGCTGGGACGGCCAGCTTTACGACTGCGACTTCAACCAACAGCTCGATTTGCTGGTAGAAGCATCGGCCCCGCGCCATATTCAGGATTTCGACCAAATGGCGTTGGAAGGCCGCACCGTGGTTATAAATCAGCACTGCTACGGCTGCACGGCTGGTGCGGGTTCCAGCTGCGGCGGCGCTACGGTCTAGTTATTTACTGAAAGCAATGGAGACTACTATTCAAAGCCAGGTGCGCGACTACTACGGCACGCAGCTGACAACCAGCCAGGACCTGAAAACCAACGCCTGCTGCACCACCGATATTCCGGCGGCGCACCGCCGAATTCTGGCCACGCTGGAACCCGAAGTATTAGATAAATATTACGGCTGCGGTGTGTGCGTGCCGCCAGCCGTGGCCGATTGCACCGTGTTGGACCTAGGTAGCGGCAGCGGCCGCGACGCTTTCCTACTCTCGAAGCTGGTGGGCGAAAACGGCCACGTGATTGGCGTGGATATGACCGACGAGCAGCTGGCCGTGGCGCGTCGGCACGTGGCCACGCACACCGAGCGGTTTGGCTACACCCAGCCCAATGTGGAGTTTCGTAAGGGCTACATTGAAGACCTGCGCACTGCCGACATAGCTGACAACAGCGTGGATGTGGTGGTGAGTAATTGCGTGCTGAACCTGAGTACCGACAAAGCCGCTACCTACCGCGAAATATTTCGGGTATTGAAGCCTGGGGGCGAGTTGTTTATCTCGGATGTTTTTGCTGATCGGCGCATACCCGAAGCCCTGCGCCAGGATCCTGTACTGTATGGCGAGTGCCTGAGCGGCGCGCTGTATGAGCAGGATTTTCGGCGCCTGCTGTACGAGTTGGGCATAAGTGACTACCGCCTCACCGAGCGTCGCCGCCTGACGATAGAAAATGCGGAAATCGAGCAGAAAGTGGGCAATATCAAGTTCTACTCGCTCACGGTGCGGGCCTTCAAGCTTGACCTGGAAGACCAGTGCGAGGACTACGGCCAAGTGGCTACCTACCTGGGCTCCCTACCCGATGCACCCCACGGCTTCACCCTCGACGACCACCATTACTTTGAAACCGGCCGGCCCGTGCTGGTGTGTGGCAACACCGCCGATATGCTCAGCCAAACGCGCTACGCCCCGTATTTCAACGTGACTGGTGACAAAACCCAACACTTTGGCTTATTCCCCTGCGGTCCGTCTCCGTCCGCTAATTCCGATGCAGTGGACTCTTCCTGCGGCTGTTAGTTTCTGATGCCGTCGTCTAGCAGTTCAGGAAATAGTGCTGCCCCATCCGTCAGCATCATCATTCCTACCTTCAACGAAGCCGATTCCATTGCGGAACTGGTGCGTTGCCTGCGCGCCGCTACAGTGGGCGATGAAGTGGAAATTTTGGTGGCCGATGGGCAAAGCCCAGACGCTACGGCGGCCCTGGCGCAAGCGGCCGGAGCGCGGGTAGTAGTGTGTCCGCGCAAGGGGCGTGCTGCCCAAATGAACCATGGCGCCCACATGGCTACCGGCGAGATACTGTACTTTCTGCACGCCGATACCTATCCGCCTGCGGGCTTCCTCGCCGACATCCGGCAGGCACTAGCGCAGGGATACCGCAGCGGCTGCTACCGCCTGGCGTTCGACCACCCACACTGGTTTCTGCGTGCCAATGCGTGGTTCACGCGCTTTCCGTGGACGGTCGTGCGCTTCGGCGACCAAAGCCTGTTTGTGTCGAGAGCGCTATTCGCGCAGATTGGTGGCTTTCGGGAAGATTTATTGGTGATGGAAGATCAGGAAATCATCGTGCGGCTGAAAGCCCAAGGCCCGTTCCGGGTGGTGCCGCGCACCGTCACTACCTCCGCCCGCAAGTACCTCGATAACGGCGTGTATCGTCTGCAAGGGTTGTTTACCAGCATTGCAATGCTCTATTGGGTAGGCGTCTCGCAAGAGAACCTGGTGCGGTTTTATCGATTTTTTATCCGCAAGGGCAAATTGTAGAGACACAAGAAGAACCTGCTATATGACCGCACCGGATACCTCAATACACCTATTGATTTTTGCCCGCGAGCCGGTGCTGGGTCGCGTCAAGACTCGGCTGGCGGCTGGTATCGGGGCGGAAGCAGCATTGAGCGTGTATCGGGAACTACTGGCCCACACAGCGCAGGCCGTAATAGAGGCTCAGCTACCCGCCACGGTGTGGCTGGCTGAGGCGCCTACCAGCCTACTCGCTCCCAACGAAGCATTACCCGAGTGGCCCGGCCTGCCCTGGCAGATGCAGCCCGCCGCCGACTTGTTGGGCGCACGCATGGCACACGCCTTCGCCGAAGCTTTTGCCACTGGTGCTACCCGCATCGCCATCATTGGCACCGATTGCCCCGGCCTGACAGCCGCGCACCTCACCCAGGCATTTCAACTCTTAACCGACCACGATGTGGTACTTGGCCCCGCCGATGACGGTGGCTACTACCTGCTGGGCCTGCGCCAACCGCAGCCGGTGCTGTTTGAAAACAAAACCTGGAGCACGCCTACCGTCCTCGCCGATACCCTCGCCGACGCGCAACGCCTGGGCTTGCGCACGGCGCTGCTCCCTACCCTCCACGACGTAGACTCTGCCGCCGACCTCGCCCGCTGGCGGGCAGGGTAGGGGCTACAGGCTGAAAGGACGGCTCTTGTCTACTTATCCAGACCGGCCGTTATCTTCTCCATTTGCTCTGTAACATAGGTAAGCAGGTCTTTCAACTCGGCGGGCGTGTTGTCGGTAAGCTCAGCCTGCACGGTTTTTTGCGTGCCATCGGCTAGGGTAAGGGTGAGGTAGGTAGAGGGTAAGTCGCTGACGCCAGACAAATAGTGGCTTTGTAGCTGGCTGAAATGCAAGGCGTTGGCCTGCTGTATAGTCTGATTGATAACCGCAGTGGGTAGGCGCAGCTCGTGCTTGCCCTTGAGGGTCACAAAATCAAGGCCCTCGTAGGCTACGCGGCCGTCGGCGTACACGGTGGCGGTGTAGGCGGGGCAAGTGCCAAAGCAGCGCGTCTTGCGAAACACCATAACGGGAGTGTCTTGCGCGGCTGGTTTTATTACGGGCTGGTCTCTTTGCGGGGCCTGTTGCTGATTCATGGCTGGGTCCTTTGCGGGGTCATACTGCACAGGCATGTTTCCCTGGATAGGGGCAGGCATTTGCGAGGTGGTAGGCTGCTGAGCACTGGTGGAACAGGCCGCCATACTACCACATACAATAAGTATAGGCAACAGGGAAAGACGCATAGGAAGTAGGAGAATGTGCAGAAATAGTAGGCCAAAAACCAGGCCCAAGTATAGTGCCCTAACGTGTCACGCATAAAAAAGACCCACGCCGGGTAGGCGCAGGTCTTTTCAAACAGACAGAAAATCAGCCTTGTTTTTTACCTCCTTGGCGCTTGGCGGCGGCCTCGCGCTCCTGGGTGGCCTTCATAGCCTCGGCCAAACGAGCCTGGAAGCCGCTTGGCTTCTTGTCCTTGTTTTTCACTTGATTAGCCTCCAGCTTCGCCCGAATCTTCGTGTCATCCACGAAGCTACGCGTGATGGCCTGCTGGGCAAAAGTAACCATGTTCGACACGAAGTAGTACCACGTAAGGCCCGCCGCAAAGCTGTTCAGCACGAACATGAACACCAGCGGCATCAGGTAGCTGTAGAACTTCATAGGGCCCTGCATGGCCGTGTTCATCTGTTGGCTCTGCCAGGTCATGAGTAGGGTAGAGGCCGTCATGAGCAGCGTGAACAGGCTCACGTGGTCGCCGTACCACTTCACATAGAAAGGCAGCTTGATGAATACATCGTAGCTACTCAAGTCCTTGGCCCACAGGAAGCTCTGTTGCCGTAGCTCAATGGCGTTGGGAAAGAACTGGAACATGGCAAACAGAATCGGGATGGTGAGCAGGGTAGGCACGCAGCCACTCAACGGGCTCACCCCGAAGGTCTGGTACAGCTTCATCGTCTCCTGCTGCTGCTTCACCTGGTCGTCGGGGTACTTCTCCTTAATCTCGTCGATTTCGGGTTTTAGCACCTTCATGCGCGCCTGCGACTCGTAGGTTTTGTACGTCAGCGGCCACGTTACTAGCTTGATAATCACTACCAGAATGGCGATGATAATACCGTAGGAACCAATGAATTGCTCCAAAAAGTGGAAAATCGGAATAATCACAAAACGGTTCACCCAGCGGAAAAAGCCCCAGCCCAGGTACACGTTGCGGTCAAACTCGGGCGCTACCTGCTTGAGTAAGCTAAAGGAGTTCGGGCCGAAGAAATACCGCATACCTACCTTGCCACTCTGCGCATCAGCCACCGGAATAGTGAGCGAAGAAGTAAGGGTTTTGATGAATGTGGAATCGTTCAGATCTACTGTCGAGTTGAATTTGCCGGTCGAGAAGTTGTTGTCGGCAATCAGGCCGGCCACGAAAAAGTCGTGCTTGTGCGCGGCCCACTTCAGCGGCTCGTTGAAAGTTTGCTCCTCGGGATTTTCGCTGGTTTCAGCCAGGGCGCCGTGGTCGTCCTTCAAGTAGTAGTTGATGGTGCTGTGGTTGCGGTTCTGCTTGGCGTCCTGCTCAGTCTGGCGCACGTTATCCACGAAGGTGAGCGTGAGCGGCTCCTGCGCCACCACACGGTCTAGGCCCTGCATGCGCAGGTTGTAGCCTACCTCGTAGCTGCCGGGCAGCAGCGTATACACCTGCTCGATGCTGCCGCCGGCTACCTGGGCCGTGAAAGTCAGCCGCTGGCCGTTTTTGCCATCAGCTGCAAACGGCTGCGGGCCGCTCGACTCAAAATACAGATCGGAGAAGCGCACCGTGCGGCCATCCAGCGTACGGAAACGGGTGTCCAGTTTGGCGCTCTGCGCATCCAGCAAGAACAGCGGCTTGCCAAAAAATGTCTTGTAGTTGTTCAAGCGCACCGCTTCAATCAGGCCGCCTTTGCTGGTGAAGGTCAGGGTGAGGTTGTCGTTTTGCAGCTGCACCTGTTGGGCCGTGCCCTGTGCTGCGCCGGCAAAAGCGCCCAGCTGGCGCACCATCATCGCCGAATCGGGAGCGGCGGCAGTAGCGACCGTGTCGCGCACGACAGCCGTAGTTGCGGCTGGTTTGGTTGCGTGCTTGGCTTCTTCCTCTACCTTGGGCGCAAAGAAGAAGAGATACACCAGAAGCATGGCTGCCATCAAAAACAGGCCCGTTGCTGAATTTCTATCCATGAAAAATGGGTACTGAAAAAATAAAAAGTAGGAGTCGTGCCGCAAAAATCCGGCGCGACTCCTACAAAGGTCGTGGTTGTCAGGTGATTTTTCCTAGCCCGGTAGTTTTGGCAGGGGGTGTTTAGCTGTTAGCTATTGGCTGATAGCTATTAGCTTCTTGTTCAACAGGAGCTAATAGCTAACAGCTAGCTAAATTACAACTCGTTCTTATGCCGCTGAATAGCGGCTTTCACGAAGCGCACAAACAGCGGGTGGGGATTCTGCACAGTGCTTTTCAGCTCTGGGTGAAACTGCCCGGCCACAAACCACGGATGGTTCGGGATTTCCACTACTTCCACCAGGCCCGTATCGGGGTTGGTGCCCGAGGCCACCATACCGCCGTTTTCGAACTGCTGGAGGTAGTCGTTGTTGAACTCGTAGCGGTGGCGATGCCGCTCGCTGATGTGGTTGCGGCCGTAGGCCTTGGCGGCCTTGGAGTTGCGGCGCAGCTCGCAGTCGTAGGCGCCCAGGCGCATGGTGCCGCCTTTCTGCGTAATAGCTTTTTGCGCCTCCATCATCGAAATGACGGGGTTCGGCGACATCGGGTCCATCTCCGTGGAGTTGGCGCCTTCCAATTGCAGCACGTGGCGGGCAAATTCCACCACGGCCACCTGCATACCCAGGCAAATCCCGAAGAACGGAATCTTGTTCTCGCGCACGTATTTCACGGCCGCAATCTTGCCCTCGAAGCCCCGTTCGCCAAAGCCCGGCGCCACCAGCACGCCATCCACGCCGTGCAGCAGCTGGGCCACGTTCTCGGCCGTGATATGCTCCGACTGAATGCTGCGCAGGTGCACTTTACACTCGTTTTGCGCGCCGGCGTGCACGAAGGCCTCGTTGATGGACTTGTAAGCGTCGGGCAGCTCCACGTACTTGCCTACCAGCGCAATCGTCACTTCCTCGGTAGGGTTTTTCAGCCGGCCCAAGAAATCCTTCCAGTTTTCCAGATCGGGATGCGTGCCACCGTTTAAGCGCAGCTTCTTGATTACACGCTCGTCGAGGTGCTCCTTTAGCATCAGCAGCGGCACCGAGTAAATGGTGTCGGCATCGAGGCTTTCGATAACGGAGTTGATGTTGACGTTGCAGAACAGCGCAATCTTGCGGCGCATCTCCGGCGGAATGGGGTGCTCGGAGCGGCATACCAAAATGTCGGGTTGCAAGCCGGCGCTGCGCAGGTCGCGCACCGAGTGCTGGGTAGGCTTGGTCTTCAGCTCACCTGCCGCTTTCAGGTAGGGTAGGAGGGTGAGGTGAATGACCAGGGAACTACTTTCCGGTAACTCCCAGCGCAACTGCCGCACCGACTCCACGAAGGGTAGGCTTTCTATGTCGCCAATGGAACCACCGATTTCCGTAATCACCACATCGAACTGGCCGGTTTCGCCCAACAGCAGCATGCGACGCTTAATCTCGTCGGTGATGTGTGGTACTACCTGCACGGTTTTGCCGAGGTAGGCGCCCTCGCGCTCCTTGGTAATCACGTGGTCGTAGATGCGGCCCGTGGTTACGTTGTTGGCCTGGGAGGTTGGGGTATTCAGAAAACGCTCGTAGTGGCCCAGGTCGAGGTCGGTTTCGGCGCCGTCGTCGGTCACGAAGCACTCGCCGTGCTCGTACGGGTTCAGTGTGCCGGGGTCGATGTTGATGTAGGGGTCGAACTTCTGGATGGTGACCCGGAAGCCCCGCGCTTGCAGCAACTTGGCAAGGGAAGCGGAAATGATTCCTTTTCCGAGAGAGGATGTCACCCCGCCGGTGACAAAAATATACTTGGCCGTTGGAGCCGCGGACGTGGAATTTCGGTCTGGCATAACGGGAAACAAAGGTACGAAAAGAACCGGGCGGGCGAGTGTTGCTTTTCGGGTATTTCTGGCGTAGGGGAGGGGGTAGGAGGGTAGATCATATAATGTAAGTCTCCTACGAGAGCTGATTACAAATCTAGACGAGTAGGGCAGTTAGCAATAGATGAAATCATGATATTTACTTGCAGGAAACAGAATAATAAACGTAGTTTGATTCCGGTTTCTATAAAAAAAAGATAGAATGTTGCTTGTTTCAAAAATGCTGCTTTTGATCCTTTCAGGATTGATAAATTATCACATATTTATTTATTTTAAAAGAAAAAATATTATAAATATAATCAATATATTAATTATAGTGTTTATTGGCGTAGTTTTATTTTGCATTGGAATATATAGCAGAGATGTTTTTAATATTAATTTGTATATTGGAAATAAAATGTTTGTAATAATATTATTCAGTTTGTTATTAATAATCTCGAAATTCGTTTTCAAATATATGATAAGAATAGTTTTGGGATTTCAAGATAAAAATATTAAATTAGGTAAAAATATTATTGATTTTATGAGTTATTTGATTATTTTTGCTCTTCCTATTATATTTTATTTGTTTGAAATATTTGTTATTATGAAAGATAAAGTTTAGTAAAAAATTACATAATATATTATATCTATTTTGCTCGTTTAGCAGAATTAAGCCTTATGCCTTTTGCTCGCATTAGGTGGTGCTGAGTGAGTACTACGCTCAAGTAGTTTGTTATATTCAAGTTATAACGTTATAGGAGCAATATATTGATAACAGATAGGAACAAAGTCGAGATAGAGATAGAAGTTATGTTGTACCTATCACGTACAAACCATCTTGTATGAACCTGAAAATAAATCACCTGCAACACGTTGGTATTCCAGTAACGGATATCGAATCGTCGGAAAAATTCTACCAGCGCCTGGGTTTCGAAAATGTGATGACTTCCACATTTAAGCACGATAGGGACGAGGGTAGGGTGATGATGATGCAGCACGGGAATATGATCATCGAACTGTATCAGATGCCCGAGCCCGAGCTAACGGAAATTAGAAAGCGAGCAAATGGCAAAATCGACCACATTGCATTCGATGTGGATGATATTGATGAAACCTTCGCCACGCTGAAAGCAAACGGTTTTCGCATTGTAGAAGAGGCGCCGGTGTATCTGGGTTTCTGGAAAAATGGCTGCAAATACCTCAATATCCTAGGGCCCGATGACGAGCGGCTGGAGTTTTGCCAGATTTTGTAGAGGCGGCGTAGCCAGTGTGCACAGTAACGTGAAGCGCTGCTTCGTGGCCGTTTGCTTCGCCAGCGCCGCACTAGCCTAGCAGAGTTGTTCTACCGGTCGCGAAGCAGCGCTTCGCGTTACAGTGTTCTTTCCGCCCTCCGCACTCGCTTGGCTCTGCCGAGTGAGCAGTAGGCCCCAGCAGCTTTGCTGCGCGCGTCTGCACTAACGTCAGGTCAATTTTACCCAAACGGCGCAAACGGATTCGGGGCGCAGCCTCTCAGGCGTAGGGCTCACTCGGCACAGCCGAGCGAGGACGCAGAGTTTAAAGCCCTAAAATCCACCCACCCCGTTTTGTTCTCCTGCGCAGCTTCCGCATCTTGCGTGTCTATGCTGACTGCTTTTTGCCGCCGCGCCGCGTTACTGGCGTTTCTGTTGCTGCCTACCCTGGCGGCTGTTGCCGCCAACCCGCCTACCCCGCGCCCGCCCGATACGGCGTGGCTCACCAAGCTGCTCACCGAATCGGCGGTGCTGCGGCAGCACCACGTGGGCGTGAGCCTGGTGGATGCAACGACGGGCGAAACGCTCTACGAGCAGCAGGCCGACCGCTACTTTCTACCGGCCAGCACCATGAAGCTGTTTTCGCTCTACGCCGGCCTGCACCTGCTGGGCGACTCCCTTCCCAGCCTGCGCTACGTGCGCCACCAGGATTCGCTGATTTTCTGGGGCACCGGCGACCCTACCCTGCTACACGGCGACGTGCCCTCGCGCCGCGCCTTCGACTTTCTGGCCAGCCGCCCCGAGAAGCTGTACTACGCCTCCGTGCCCTGCGTGCCGGCGTTCGGCCCTAGCTGGAGCTGGGACGACTACAACTATTACTACCAGCCCGAGCGTGGGCCGTTTCCGCTGTATGGGCACACCGTGCGGTTCTACGCCCGCACCGGCCCTACGCCACACCTGCGCTTGGTGCCGCACTACTTCGCGCCGGTGGTAGAGCCCATGCCCGCCAACTACCCCGCCGCCTCCGACGACCACGTGCGCCGGGCCGTGCTGGAAAACCGCTTCTTCGTGTTGCCGTGGGCCAAGAACTGGATTGACGAAACACCCTTCCGGGTAGGGCCGGAGCTGACGCGCCTGCTGTT
This sequence comes from Hymenobacter defluvii, assembly GCF_017589435.1. Taxonomy (NCBI): domain Bacteria; kingdom Pseudomonadati; phylum Bacteroidota; class Cytophagia; order Cytophagales; family Hymenobacteraceae; genus Hymenobacter; species Hymenobacter defluvii. The sequence continues at coordinate 110,004 of NZ_JAGETX010000008.1, read as the reverse complement.
GCAGGATACCCTGCACCGCCCCGTGACGGCCGTGCCCTTCCGCTCGCACGCCGCCGAAACCGTGTACACCCTGCGCGGCCTCCCCGCCGACTCGCTCTACCGGCGCATGTTGCAGGTGTCGGACAACTTTCTGGCCGAGCAGCTGCTGCTGATGTGCGCCGGCCAGCTTCGCCCCGATTCACTCAACTCGGCCCTACCCATCAAAGTCACGCTGGCCAACTACCTCCGCGACCTGCCCGACGCGCCGCATTGGGTAGACGGCTCGGGCCTTTCGCGCCAAAACCTCGTCACGCCCCGCGACCTGACGGTACTGCTACTCAAGCTGCACCAGGAAGTAACGGAAGCGCGCCTATTGAGCCTGCTGGCGGCTGGCGGTGGCCACGGCACCCTGCGCCGCGTGTACCGCGACCCGAAGGGTCCGTGGCTGTGGGGCAAAACCGGCACGCTCAGTAACACGCATAACCTCTGCGGCTACCTGCGTACCAAGTCGGGTAGGCTGGTGGCGTTCAGCTTTCTCAACAACAATTATGTGGTGCCCACCAGCGCCGTGCGCGCCGAGATGGAGCGCGTGCTTACGCAGGTACGAGCACGTTGGTAGGGTAGGGGACAAGCAAAAAAGCGCCTTCTCAGGTGAGAAAGGCGCTTTTCAGAACGTCATGCTGAGCGGAGTCGGAGCATCTCTACCGTGAGTAATCCTCCCTAATTGCAGTGAAGCGGTAGAGATGCTTCGACTCCGCTCAGCATGACAACAACTATCGGACGATAACCTACTTGATGTACTTGGCTAGCGTTGCGCGCAAGTCGTCGCCGCGCAGGTTGGTGGCTACAATTTTGCCGGTGGGGTCTACCAAGAAGTTCTGTGGAATAGCCTGCACGTGGTATTGCACAGCCACGTCGTTCTGCCAGCCTTTTAGGTCTGAAACCTGCGTCCAGGCCAGTTGGTCGTCGGCAATGGCTTTCAGCCATTTCTCGCGGGCCTTTTCGTTGTCGAGCGACACGCCCAGGATGTCGAAGTTCTTGGTTTTGTAGTCGTTGTAGACTTTGGTGACGTTGGGGTTTTCCTGGCGGCAGGGGCCGCACCATGACGCCCAGAAATCGACCAGCACGTATTTGCCACGGTAGTCGGCCAGGGAAACTTGCTTGCCGTCGGGGGTTTGCTGGGTGAAGTTAGGAGCTGTAGCGCCGATTGAAACGGCTTTGATGGCTTGCAGCATTTCCCCGTATTTCTTGCCTTCGGGGCTATTCTTCACTGCCGGCGACAACGACTCGTACAGCGGCGCTACCTCGGCATAGCTGGGTACGGCTCCGCCTACCTGCTTCACCGCGCCCAGGCTCACGGGCGAGTTGGGGTTGGCCTTCACAAAAGCCAGGTAGTGCTGCTTGCTCTCGGCCGAAATGGCTTCTTCGCGCTCGTCCAGCTGCTTCATAAAGGCTGGATCTTTGCGCTGCTCGGGCGAGGCGGCGCGGTAGTCGACCATCAGCGCCTTCATTTTGTCGTTGGCGGGTTTCAGAGTGGCTTGTAGCTTCTGGTGCTCCGCCGTGAGCTTGGAGCCGGTGATTTTGGCGGTGGTCAGTGAATCGGCGCTGGTGAGCATTACCGGACCTTTTTCCAGGAACAACGTCGTGCGGTCGGCCTTCATGAAATTCGCGAGCGTTTGCTTCAGCTTGCCGTCGCGGGCCAGCACCAGCATCACTTGCTGCGGTGCTTCCACGGTGCCTTTCAGCTCAAAGGCGCCGTTGGTGAGGGCGGTGGAGTCAGTAAACTTGCCGTCGCGCAGCATATATACCTTGGCCGGCGCGTTGAGCTTCCCAATTTTGCCTTTCAGGGTGTAGGGGGTAGGGGTTTGCGCCTGCGCCAGCCAGGGCGCCAGCAATAGAAAACCAAGCAGGTGTTTTTTCATGAGAGCAGAGTAGAGATAAGGTAGGGATTTGGAGGTAAGCTGTACTGAAGTAGAGTATTACGTTCAGCGGGTTGCATTACTTAATATACTTGGCCAAGGTCGTTTGCAGATCGGCGCCGCGCAGATTCACGGCTACTATTTTGCCGCTGGGGTCAACCAAGAAGTTCTGCGGAATGGCTTGTATGTGGTAGCGAGTTGCAACGTCACCTTTCGTGCCTTGTAGGTCCGATACCTGCGTCCAAGCCAACTTATCTTCCTGTACGGCTTTCACCCACCTTGCTTTTTCATCGTCCAATGATACGGCCAGGATATCGAAATTCTTGCCTTTATAAGCAATATAAGCCTTCGTAACGTTGGGATTTTCCTGGCGGCAAGGGCCGCACCACGACGCCCAGAAGTCGACCAGCACGTACTTACCGCGATAGTCGGCCAACGATACCTGTTTGCCCTCGGGGGTGTGCTGGGTGAAGTTGGGCGCCTGCGCGCCAATAGCAATAGCTTGCAACCCTGGCAATATTGCTTTGTAACGTTGCCCTTCAGGAGTGTTTTGAAGGGTAGGCGACAGCGCATTATAAAGCGATGCCAGCTCTGCATATTGGGGCACGTTGCCCGCTGCAAACTGCATCACGTCTAGGCTCACCCAGGAAGCAGGGTTGGCTTTAATGAAGGCTGCGTAGGCTTGCTGATATTCCTTGTTGATGTCATTAAATTTTTCCTGCATACGCTCCCGGAACGCTGGGTCCTTCTGTTCCTGCGGCGAGGCTTTCTGGGCTTCTGCGCCGAAAGCCTTTGTTTTGGCTACGATAGGCGCAAAAGAAGCCTTCATTTTGTTATAGTCCGCTGTCATTTGCGTACCCGTAAACGTGGCATTCGGCAGTGAATCGGGGGTAGCAACTATCACGGGGCCGGGCTCTAGAAAAAGTCTGGTACGGTTGCGGGAAAGTGAGAAACCATCTTTCAGCTTGCCATTGCGCTGCACCACAATATCCACCTCCATGGGGCGGTCAGTGGAGCCTTTAAACTCAAACGCACCATCTTTCAACACAGTGGAATCCAGTGGTTGAATACCCCGCACCAAATAGATTTTCGCTGGCGCATTGAGCTTGCCAACGGTGCCTTTCACGGTGTAGGGAAAGGACGTTTGCGCCTGCACTAGGTAGGGCGCTGCGACTAATAGGGTAAGCAGATACTTTTTCATGAAAATAGAAGTAAGCAGGTGAAAGAATAAAGCGTTTGTGTGCTACTTGATATACTTGTCTAAAGCCGCCTGCAACTCGTCGCCGCGCAGGTTAGTGGCTACTATTTTGCCACTAGGATCTACCAGGAAGTTCTGTGGAATGGCTTGTATGTGGTAGAGCTTGGCCGCCTGATTGTCCCAGCCTTTCAGGTCCGATACCTGCGTCCAGGCGAGTTGGTCCGTTTGCACAGCCTTTAGCCATTTTTCGCGGTCTTCTTCACTGTCAAGTGAAACGCTCAAAACATCGAACTTCTTGTGCTTGAACTCATTATAAAGTTTTACAACGTTAGGATTTTCGGCCCGGCACGGCCCGCACCACGAGGCCCAGAAATCAATTAATACATATTTGCCGCGGTAGTCAGCCAACGATACTGGTTTGCCCTCGGGCGTTGGCTGGGTGAAGCCAGGGGCCTGCGCACCCACGGCAGTAGCAGCCAAAACGGATAACTTCTCGCCGTATTTCTTACCTTCTGATGTGTTTTTTATTGCAGGTGACAGCGCTTTGTAAAGCGGAGCTACTTCGGCGTAGTCTGGTACCGGGCCACCAATCTGCATCACAGCGTCCAAGCTGACGTAGGAATCGGGATGAGCTTTGACGTAGGCGGCCAGTTGTTGATTACGTGCCTTGCGGCGCTGCTCATGTACGGCCTGATAAGTGGCTGCCTGCGATTCTTGGTACTGCACAACCGCCTTCCTTATCACCGAATCCGGGACAACTGGAAGAGCTTGCGGTTTCGCGCTGGCTACCTGGTTGGGCATCTTCGCCGTAACGCGGTAGGCACTGGCTGGTGGACTACTCGCCTTCTTGACCACCTGTAGCAGTTCGCCGTATTTCCGGCCTTCGGGGCTATTGCGCACCTCCGGGCTGAGCGCCTGGTAAAGCGTTCCTACTTCTGCGTAATTGGGCACAAACAAGCCGCCAGCCTGTTGAAGCGCATCTAAACTTACAAAGGAGGTAGGATTAGCCTGGGCGTATGCTTTCAGTATTTGTGTACGCTTTTTAGTAAAGATAGAGTCCTGCGCCGCTTGCCATTCTTTGATAGCCAGCGTGTCGGTAGTTTGGGGTGGTAGTTGGCGCTTGTGTTTAGCATATGCCTGTTTAATAGATGCTTGCAGCGCCTGATACTCCATCATGGGCTTTGGTCCCTTGATGATGGCTTTGTGTATTGAATCGGTGCTGCTTACTGTGATAGTGCCTTTGCTCAAGAACAACGATAATCGTTCAGCTCCCACTGTGTAAACACTTTTACCATCCCGCGCCAACAATAGCCACGCCCAACGGGGCGTGTCAACAGTGCCTGTTATTTCAAATACACCGTTGATGGGCGAGACAGAAGCGATAAAATCACCATCGCACAACATATACACCTTATCTGGTGGATTTAGCTTGCCAATAGTGCCTTTCACGGTGAAAGGAATAGGTGTTTGCGCCTTTGCTACCCAAGGCGCCGCGAGCAATAAAACAAGCAGATACTTTTTCATTGAAATAGAGTTATAAGTGAAAGAACAGGTACTACACATATAATTTTACCTAGCCTAAACGCCAAGCGCCGCGCAAAACCCGGGCGGCGTCTCCCTGGGTTCTGCGCGGCGCTTAGCACGACAGGTGGCTGAAAGACAGCCTAATATAGCACCCGAAACTTAATGGTGTGCTCTACCTGGCGCAATTCGTCCAGCAGCTCGGGCTCGTATTGCTTGTCTACATCGGTAATCACGTAGCCGATGTGCTCGTTGGTTTTCAGGTACTGCCCCAGAATGTTCACGTGGCGGGTAGCCAGCACGTTGTTGATGTGGGCCAGCACGCCGGGTACGTTGGCGTGAATGTGGATGAGGCGGTGCGCCTGCTGCTCGGGCAGTTGGATGTTGGGGAAATTGACGCTCTGCTGGGTGTTGCCGCTGTTGATGTAGTCCATGATGCGTTCGGGCACGAAGTGCGCAATGTTGCGCTGAGCCTCGGCCGTGCTGCCGCCAATGTGGGGGGTAAGCAGCACGTTGGGTAGGCCGCGCAGCTCGCTTTCAAAGCTTTCGTCGTTGGTCTTGGGCTCGTGCGGGAAAACGTCGATGGCCGCACCGCCCAGGTGGCCCGAGCGCAGAGCTTCGGCCAGGGCGGGCACGTCTACCACGTGGCCGCGGGCGTTGTTGATGAACAGCGCACCGGGCTGCATCTGGGCAAAGTGCTCGGCCCCGATGAAGTTCTTGTTCTCGGGCCGGCCGTCGATGTGCAGGGTCACGATGTCGGCTTGTTGCAGCAGCTCGTCGAGGGTGCGGCACTTGGTGGCGTTGCCGAGTTGCAGCTTCTCGGCCACATCGTAGTACAGCACTTGCAGGCCCACGGCCTCGGCTACCACCGAGAGCTGCGCTCCAATGTTGCCGTAACCCACAATACCCAGCTTTTTGCCGCGAATCTCAAATGCACCCTTCGCCGACTTGTCCCACTCGCCCTGGTGCATCTTGGGGTTTTTTTCCGGAATGCGGCGGGCTAGCATGATGATTTCGGCCAGCGTCAGTTCCACCACCGAGCGGGTGTTGCTGAACGGGGCGTTGAACACGGCCACGCCCTTTTTCATGCAGCCTGTGAGGTCGATCTGGTTGGTGCCGATGCAGAAGGCGCCTACCGCAATCAGGCGGTTGGCGGCATCCAACACGCGCTGCGTAACGTTGGTTTTGGAACGAATACCCAGGATGCTCACGCCCTGAATGCGCTCCACCAACTCGTCCTCATCCAGCCCGCCGGCCACAATCTCTACCTGGTAGCCTTCGTCGCGGAACAGCTTTTCGGCCGAGGCTTCAACATTTTCGAGTAGCAGGACGCGGATGCGATTTTTGGGGTAAGAAAGCGACATGGGTAGTTTGTTCTGGTACAAAAACTCGTCGAAAGAAGGGAGAATCTCGTCGGCGCGGGCCACTACGGCCTCGCGCGACACGTTTTCGGTGAAGGCGTAGAAGCGGTTGGCCAGACCGGCCTCGCGGATTTGGTAGTCGGTGTAGCCGTCGCCGAGGGCGTACACGTCGCCGCTCAGGTCGAGGCGGCGCAGTTGCTCAATCTTGCCACCGTCGCGGCTGAGCACGTTGTCTGTATCAAAGCCGGTGATGCGGCCTTCGTCGTCATACGTGAAGGTGTTGGCCAGCACGTAATCGGCGGTGATGCCAAAATCGGCCACCACTGGCTCAATAAACTCCCGGAAGCCACTGCTGATAATATATACCCGGCCCGGAAACTGCCGGAAAAAGTCGCCGTTGCGCCGGATGCTGTCCGATACTTTGCCCTTCAGGCGTTCTACCAGCAGCGGCAGGTGCTCACGCCGGGCCGGCAGCAGCGCTAACCGCCGCCGCAACGACTCCGAAAAATTAATACTGCCATTCATGCCCTGGTCGGTGAGGGCGCGGATTTCGCCCACAATTTTCTCCCGGCTGGGGTCGCCAGTGAGGGCAATGTCGGCTAGCTCGTCGAGGCCTTCCACTTGCGTGAACGTGCTGTCGAAGTCGATGATGAGGTAGGGGAGGGGAGCAGTAGGAGGAGAAGACATAGAAAAAGCAAGGTAGAACAGAATGACGGAACAAGCGCATCTGAAAGGTAGAACACGCTGTGTTGCGCAATTTTTTACGGTTATGGGCTATACGCTTACAACACACGCAACCGGATTCTGCCCGGAAAGATGGGGCGATTTACGCAAAGCAGCGCTTTCAAGTACCTGATTTTTATCTTTTATTCAGGCTATTATCCAGTAAGTGCGGCTGCTGTATGCGCCGCTTGCTACCCCGTGGTGCCCTCGTGCGTGCCGCCTACCCTTCCGACCCCTAACCTTTCCAAACCCCACCATTCGCATGAAAAAAATGCTACCCGCACGGGCCGTCTGGCTCTTGCTATTATTGCTGCTGGGCGCTGCTCCCGGCTACGGCCAACTACTGCGCGCCGACGGCCGCCGCATCGTGAACGACCAAGGGCAGGAGGTACTGCTACGCGGCATGGGCCTGGGCGGCTGGATGCTGCAAGAAGGCTATATGCTACAAACGGAGAGCGTTGCCAACACCCAGCACGAGCTGCGCGCCAAGATCAAGGGCCTAGTAGGCGACGCGCAAACCCAAGCGTTCTACGACGCCTGGCTCGATAACTACATCACCAAGCGCGACGTGGATTCGCTGGCGCGCTGGGGCTTCAACTCTATCCGCCTACCCCTGCACTACAACCTGTTCACGGCGCCCATTGAGGAGGAGCCGGTAGCGGGGCAAAACACCTGGCGGCCGAAGGGATTCGAGCTGACTGACCGCTTGTTGGAGTGGTGCAAGGCCAACCGCGTGTATTTGATTCTGGACCTGCACGCTACCCCCGGCGGCCAGGGTAAGGATGCCGCCATATCGGACTACGACCCCAGCAAGCCCGCCCTGTGGGAAAGCGCGGCCAACCGCCAAAAAACGGTGGCCCTGTGGCGGCGCATTGCCGAGCACTACGCCAACGAGCCCTGGATTGGCGGCTACGACCTCATCAACGAAACTAACTGGAACTTCACGGCTGGCGCCGGCGCCCAGGGCTGCGACGAGCAGACCAACGCCCCGCTCAAAGCCCTGCTCACCGACATCACCGCCGCTATCCGGGAGGTGGATAAGCAGCATATTATCTACATCGAAGGCAACTGCTTCGCCAACAACCACAACGGCTTGTGGCCCATGAGCGACAACAACGTGGTGCTGAGCTTTCATAAGTATTGGAACTACAACGACAAGGCTTCTATCCAGGGAATGCTGGATCTGAGCAGCCGCTACAACGTGCCGCTGTGGATGGGCGAGTCGGGCGAGAACTCCAATCCCTGGCACCGCGCCGCCATTAAGCTGCTGGAAGACAACCACATTGGCTGGTCGTGGTGGACGTATAAGAAGGTAGGACTGAACACGCCGCTGGAAGTGCGCAAGCCCGCCAGCTACCAGCGCCTGCTGGACTACTGGAAGGGCACCGGCACGCAGCCTTCGGCAGCCGAGGCCTCGGCTGCGCTGCTGGCGCTGGCCACTAACTACAAGGTAGAAAACTGCTTCTACCACCCCGACTACATCGACGCGATGTTCCGGCAGGTGCAAACGCCTGGCGCTACCAAGGCCTTTAAGCGCTACGCCCTGAATACCAGCATGCCACTGTTTGCCGTCGATTACGATCTAGGCCGCAACGGCGCCGCCTACTACGACCTCGACACGGCCACGTACCATACCAATACCAACACCTATCAGGCCTGGAACCAAGGCTGGAGCTACCGCAACGACGGGGTGGATATTGAAGGCAACTCCGACGCCGTGAGCACGGGTTACGGTGTGGGTTGGATTTCGACCGGCGAATGGCTGCAATACACCGTGCAAGTGCCTACTACCGGCCTCTATGATGTGCAGGTGCGCATTGCCTCGGCCAGCGGCGGCGGGCAGATTCGGTTGACCAGCAACGGCGTGCCGCTCACCAAAACCGTAACCCTACCCAGTTCCGGCGACTGGTCGAAATGGACCTCAGCCGACATCAAGGACCTGTACCTGACAGCCGGCACCAACCAGTTGCGCCTGTACGTGGTGAATGGTGGTTTCAACCTCAACTACCTGCAATTCAGTGCGCCGCACGCGGCCACGACCGCGCCGCAGCTGCTGGCAGCCACCACGGCTGAGGTAGGTAAAAGCATTGTGCTGACATTCAACCAAGCGCTGGCGGCCGTGACGACGCCCGCGGGCTTCTCGGTGCAGGTGAACGGCACGAATGCAACCGTCAGCGCGGCAGCGCAGCCCGCGGGTAGCCCGCAGCGGCTGACGCTCACGCTGGCCCGGCCCGTCACCTACGGCGACGTAGTGACGGTGAGCTACGCTGGCACTGCCGTCGCCAACGACGCCGGCGTGGCGCTGGCCGCTTTCACCAACCAGCCCGTGACGGTGGATTTGGTGAATCCGGCCACGCAGAAAATCATTCCGGGGCGCCTGGAGGCCGAGAACCTCGACGTGAATGAAGGCGTGAGCATTGGCGGCGCGGCCGACGTGGACGGCGGCTCGCAGGTGGGCTACCTCAACCCCGGCGACTATTTCGGCTACAACGTGACGGTGAAGGAAACCGGCACCTACCAGGTAGACTACCGCGTAGCCAGCGACAACGCCGGCCCCAACGTCATCAACGTGTCGAGCGTGGTGAATGGGCAGACGACGCTGCTGGAAACCCTCACGGTGGCCCGCACCAACGGCTGGCAAACCTGGCAAACCGTGTCGGGCAAGCCCTTTAGCCTGACTGCTGGCGACCAGCAGCTGCGCATCGATGTGGTATCGGGCGAGTTCAATCTGAACTGGATGCAGTTCCGCCTGACCAGCGTGCCAGCCGGTACGCCGCTGCGTGTGGTGTCGGGTGAGACTAATGCAGATGGCACGGCCGTGCTGTTGACGCTGAACCGGCCCGTGGCCCCTACCTCCGTCAGCAACAAAGGGTTCAGCCTGCTGCTGAACGGCACGGCTGCTACCATTGGTGCTGCTTCGCTGAATGCTGCTCAGCAACTGGTACTTACGCTGCCGCAATCCGCCACGCCTACCACCGTGGTGAAGGTGAGCTACGACGGGACGGGCGACGTGAAAGCCACCACCGGCGAGGCGCTGCAAGCTTTTGATGCTCAGTTTATCATCAATAAAGTAGAAGTTATTACTAACCTGATTCCGGGCAAAATCAAGGCGGCCAACTTCACCGTCAACAGTGGCCTCGAAACCGAAAACAGCTCCGACACCGACGGCGGCCTCAACGTGGGCCACGCTGACCCCGGCGACTACCTGGAGTACGTGGTGCGCGTAAACCAGTCGGGCATGTACCAGGTAGACTACCGCGTGGCCAGCGAGTCGACGGCGGGGGCGGTGAAGCTCCAGTTGATGGACAGCGGCACGGCGCAAGACCTGCACACGGCTACGTTTGCCGTCACGGGAGGCTGGCAAACCTGGCGCACTTTCACGGCGCCTACCCTGGTGCCGCTCACCGCTGGGCGCCACGTGCTGCGCGTGCTGATGCAGACCAGCTCTTTCAACCTGAACTGGCTGGAATTCAAGTATCAATCAACACTTAGCAACAAAACCGCACAGGCTGCGGCTATCCTGTCAGTGTATCCCAATCCCAGCCGCGGCAGCTTCCGGGTGCGGTTCGAAGACGGCCGGCAGCAGCCTACCCGCGTGGTGGTGCGCGACCTCACGGGTAGGGAAGTGCTTGTGCAGGTTCCTCCCAAAAATGCCACCGAAATGACCGTGTGGCACACCCTCGCGAAGGGAGTATACCTGCTCGAAGCTGAGCTGCCGAACCGCAGCGTAGTGCAGAAATTGATAGTAGAGTAAGCTACCTCTTGCCAATGAAACACAGAAAAGCCCGCTACCAACCAATGGTAGCGGGCTTTTCTGTTTGCTAGACCAGCAGCTTACTGTTTCACCACTCTGGTTTGATACACTACGCCGGTAGCATTGCGCAGGGCTAGGAAGTAGATACCAGTAGGGTAGGAGCGCAGATCGAGGACCAGGCTATTCTGGCCGTATTCCTCTGTCAACGTACGCTGGGCTACGGCTTTGCCTTGGGCATCGTATACGTGCAGTACAACCGGTGTGGGGGCGGTAGTAGTCCAGGCCAGGTGGGCTTCTTCCGTGGCAGGGTTGGGGTAAACGCTGTAGGTAACAGCTACAACAGCTTCCTGACGAGTTACTTGCGTGGCTATTACTGGGCTGTACGTAGTGGTGCCGTCGGTGTCGGTTTGGAGCAGGCGATAGTACACCAGGCCGGTGGGTGCGTTGGCATCCAGGTAGTGGTAGGAGCGTGTGCTGGTGCTGGTGCCAGCACCGCGCTGGTAAGCAACACGCTCAAAGGCAGCACCATCCACGGAGCGTTGCACCTCAAAACCCTGGTTGTCTTTCTCGGTGGCCGTGGTCCAGCGCAGCTGCACGCCGTTGTGGCTTGCCGCCGCCGTGAAAGACGTTAGCGTGACGGGTAGGGGAACCAAGGCGGCGCCGTTACCGGAACCATATACCGCAAACTCGTAGAGCGAATAGCCATACTGAGTGGTGCGGGCGGTGCCGTACATCCGTACGTAGCGGCCCTGCACGCTGAGGCCAGCATAATCGTTGAGGAGGCTGGTGTTGCCGGTCACCTTCCGTACGGTAGTCCAGGTGGTGGCATCGTTGGATACCTGCACCAGAAAGTCTTTGCCGGCTGCAGTTTCCCAGATTAGCTTGATTTCGTTGATGGTATATACTTGGCCCAAGTCCACGTACAGCCAGCCTGGGTCGATGCCGTGGGTACTTTCCCAACGTGTGTTGTCTTTCTCATCAAATGCGTTGGCTGTGGTGTTGTTGCCGAGGGTAGAGGAAGCAGTGCCGGGCTTCCCAAAGGCTAGATTGGATACGTTATACACCCCAATCTCAAACAGCGAATAGCCATATAGCTCTTGGCTGCGGGCGGTGCCGTATACCCGCACGTAACGGGCCATGGCATGCAGCGCCGAAAAGTCGTTTACCAGTTCCGTATTGCCGGTGATAGTACGGATTGTTGTCCAGTTAGTCCCATTATTGGATATCTGAAGAAGGTAGTCTTTAGCATAGGCTCCTTCCCAATTCAATTTCACCCGATCAAATGAAACGATAGAGCCCAGGTCTACATAAATCCATTCCGGATCGTGCTTAAACTGGCTCGACCACCGCGTATTTAACTTGCCATCGGTGGCCGCAGAAGCGGGGTAGCTAGCTTCGTTTTCGAAAGACGAAGCCATAGTAGGCTGATTCAGAGCAATGTTTACTACAGTCTGAGCACGGGTGCTTCCAGCTAGGATAACAAAGAAAAGTACTGCTAGTAAACGCTGGGTGAAATGCTGCATAACAACGGGTAGAAGAAACACTAATTGGATGCAGCAAAGGTAGAATGCGTATTAATGTATGTACATCTATTTCGGCGAATGTTCAGTTGTGCACGATATAATCAATAATAGACTATCTATACGCCATTATTCCTAAAAAGAGAAATAGAAATATAGTAGAGCGGAGCATTGTCTTAGCCTGCGCTGAGACAAGAGTATTACAATGAAATATTGCTATATCACCCCACGCAAAAAAGCCAACGAGCGCGCGGCTGTTGGCTTCTGCTGCTAAGACCAGTAGTGGAAAATCTACCCCTCGTATAGCTCCAGAGGTAGGCCGTCGGGGTCGGCGAAGAACGTGAAGCGCCGGCCGGTAAACTCGTCTACCCGAATGGGCTCGGTCTGGACGTTGTGCTGCATCAGGTGCGCCACGGCTGCATCCAGATCGGCTACGGCGAAGGCCAAGTGGCGCAGGCCCGCCGCCTCGGGCCGACTGGGGCGGGGCGGCGGGGTAGGAAACGAAAACAACTCGATAATGTATTGCCCATCCAGCAGCAAATCCAGCTTCCAGGAGTCGCGCGCCTCGCGGTACACCTCGCGCTCTACCTGCAAGCCTAGCACCTGCGTATAAAAGTGCTTCGAGACGGGGTAATTGGTGCAGATAATGGCAATGTGATGGACGCGTTGCAGCGCAAGCATAGGCTGTGCTTTTTTACGGTAGGGTTTTGTTTAAGTAACTGCTAGTGAAACGTTTTGCTAGCCGCGCCGCCGCACGGGCGCGTGGTTGGCCCAATCAGGGTCGTAGCTGATGCCGCCAAACAGGTAGAGCATAAAGGTGCGGGAGTAGCGCAGGCTGAGCGGAGACAGCACCACCGTCACCAAAGCCACCGCCGACACATATACCCACGTGTCGGGGTCGCCGGCGAGGTAGTAGAGCAGCACGCCCACTATCAACATAATGCCCGTGCTGAAGGCAAAGCTGATGTACATAGCGCCCCAGTAGAAACCAGTTTCTGGTTCGTAGGCCTGCCCACACACGGGGCAGCGTTCGGGCATATCGGTGAAGTGCGAAAGATTGTAGGCGCCGTGCGTAAACAGCGGCCCCTGGTGGCAGCGTGGGCAGCGCTGAGCAAGCGAAGCAAGAACAGACGATTGGATAGGTTGCATAGGGCAGCAGGAAAAAAGAACGCGCAATAGCCATTCTACGCGCAATAAGAAGCTGTGGCTGGTTCTTGTAAGAAGAGTACCCCACAACAGGTGCAAAAGTACCTTGCCCGGCCCGAGTCTGCACGGACTACTTGCGGGCAACTACAGGACAAATCAACGGGTCCGCCGAAAGACTTCGGGCGTTTGGCCGCTGTATTTGCGGAAGTATCGGCTGAAGTAAGAGGCATCTTCGAAGCCCAAGGCTGCTGCTACCTGTGCCACCGACTGCGCCGAGTGCGTGAGTAAGCGCTGTGCTTCCATCACTACCCGTTCGTGAATGAGAGAGCTGGCTGTTTTATTGAGTCGCTGTCGGCACACGGCGTTCAGGTGGTTGGCCGTGAGGTGCAGCAAGTGAGCGTAGGCGTGCACGGTGCGGTGCGTGCGAAAGTGCTGGTTGAGTAGGCGGCCAAATTCCCGAATTTGTGCTTCGCTGTGGCTGAGGGTAGGCAGCGCGGTATCGGGCTGGGCGTAGTAGCGGGTAGCCAGTTCTAGCAACAAGTGCAGGTAGGAACGAACTACTTCAGCCTGATTGGAATGGGCAGTGGTATTTTCTGCCAGCAGCCGGGCAAACAGCGGGTATAGCTCGGTTTCGTTGGGAACCAGGTAGAGAACGGGCAGCTGTGCGGGAGTGAAAAAAGGGTAATTAAACAGTTGATTCTCCGGATACCGAAACAGGTAGAAATCAGCCGTGAAAAAAACAATGATGCCCTGCACATCGGCAGATAGGTGCCAGCGGTGCACTTGGCCGGGCGCTATAAAAAACAGACTCCCCGGCCGCAGGTCGTACGTAACCAAATCGATGGTGTGCGTGCCATGGCCGGCCGTTACGTATAGCAGCAGGTAGAAATCGTGGGCATGGGCCGTGGCAACGTGGGGAAAGTTGGCAACGTGTGTCTGTAGGTGCTCTGCATAATAGGGTCGCTGCACAGGTATGCCTGGAAAAGAAGCCAACCCCAGCACGGGAAGCGTTGTCGACAATTTCATGGGTGCAAGGTAGACTGGCGGCGCTATAGTAACGTAGCGGCCTAATTGCCTATGTCTCTCGCTGGCGGGTGCAGGCGGGTACCCAGCAGTGCTGGTGGCAGCCGGTGCAAACGGACGTAGCCGCCGGCAGCTCCACAACACGGCCGCATTCGGTGCAGGCATAGCTGCCGGGCTCCGTTACGTGTGCTTGCGCTGTTTTCAGCACCTCGGGCCAAATAGGTAGGCCAGGGCGCACGGGTTCGGTGGTGGGATAGAAAAAGACGCTGATTTCGCCGGTGGCCTCCATATACATTTTGCGCACCTGCCCCAGGTGCTCTACCTGCCGCTGGCGCAGCTCACCAAACAGCTCCTTATAGGTAAGGTTGTGCTTGCGAAACTCCTCTATGTCAATCACACCGTCCTCAATCAGGCAGATGGTAGCACCTTCCAGCCAGTTGCTGAACTTTACCGACTTCTCGGTTATCCGGTTGAAAATCAGGTACAATGTGGGTACTACCACGAACACCACCGCCACGTGCAGCAGGGGCACATCTTGGTAAAACATGGCGTCGCCGCCAGCCGAGCCCAGGGCCAGAATGATGCTCAGCTCGAAGATGGACAACTGCCGCACGCCGCGCCTACCCGTTACGCGCAGAGCACCCAGCACCAGCAGGTAGGTGATGACGCAGCGCAACACAACTTCCCACAAAAAAGCCGGCGGCGCATCCTCGGACCACAACATGCGGTGCCAATCGAAAGGAGTAATCTGCTCCATAATAAACAAGCAAATAGCTACAAAACCCAACGGCCCGAACCACGCACGTGCGGATTCGGGCCGTTGGGTAGGGCTACTACGTAAACTCCTCAGTAAGCGCTGGCGTCGGTCAGGATTTTTACGTCGTCGGGGCTGAGCGTGAGGATGGTCGCCTTCATAATGTCACGCACCTGCTCCATGTTGGTAGCACTGGCAATGGGGGCCGTGAGGCCGGGTTGGGCCATAATCCAGGCGAGGGCCACCTGGGCCTGGGTGGCGTGGTGGCGTTCGGCTACCTCATCCAGAGCGGCCAGCACCTTGAAACCCCGGTCGTTCAGGTATTTCTTGCCGATGCCGCCACCGCGCTGGCTTTTCTGCAAGTCGTCTTCTGAGCGGTATTTGCCCGTGAGGAAGCCCGAAGCCAGGCCGTAATACGGAATCACGCCGATGCCGAACTCTTGCACCACAGGCAGCAATTGCTTCTCGAAGTCTTCCCGGTCGTAGAGGTTGTACTCGGGTTGCAGCGACTCGTAGCGGGGTAGGTCCTGGTCGGTGCTGGCTTGCAGGGCCGCACGCAGGCGCTCGGCCGAGAAGTTGCTGGCCCCAATGGCCCGGATTTTTCCTTCCTGAATCAGCTCGGCGTAGGCCTGCAAGGGCTCCTCTACGGGCAGCGTCTCGTCGTCTTTGTGTGACTGGTACAGGTCGATGTAGTCGGTTTGGAGGCGGCGCAGCGAGGCTTCCACCGACTTCTTAATGTAGTCTTTGGCCAGGCCCTGGGAGCCATCGCCCATCTGCATCCCTACCTTGGTGGCGATAATGATGTCGTCGCGGCGGTGGCGTTGTTGCAGCCACTTGCCAAGTATGGTTTCCGACTCGCCGCCCTGGTGGCCAGGCACCCACGCCGAGTACACGTTGGCCGTGTCGATGGCGTTGCCACCCTCGCCCACAAACGTGTCGAGTACGCGGAAAGAAGTTTGTTCATCGGCGGTCCAGCCAAATACGTTGCTGCCCAGCACCAGCGGGGCGATATACAGGCCAGAGCGGCCCAGTTCGCGTTTTTCCATGAGAAAGATTGAAAGAATAAGTGGGTAGGAACCGGGTAGGGCTCCGGGTAGTAGTACCCGATAGGCGGGCAATAAGTTTAAGCCGGCGGGTCCAGCTCGATGCGCTTGCCTGGCATGTAGTCGTTGTAATCGGCCACTACCTGCCGCAGGATTTCCATGTCCCGCGGGCAGGCCGCGGCGAAGTCCTGCCAGTGCTGCAAGGTGAGTATGATAGGCATATCAGCAATGGCCACAATACTGTCCCAGAAGGCATCCCAGCTGACACCGTACCAGTCCTCAAACGCCAATTCCCGCTTGAAAAACATATGCAAATCGGCCTTGGTGGTGAGGCCGCGGAGGTCGAGGGTGAGGTGGGGAACGGGCATGGGCGGGTGGGTAGTTTCAGGATGTAGAGACGCATACTTGCGTCTCGTCGTTGCTGATGTTGTTCGCCAGAACAGTGCTGACGCAGATCGTTCAACGACGAGACGCAAGTATGCGTCTCTACAGGGTATACAAATGACTTTTTACGCTACGTACTCCAGCACCCGCCAGCCGTGAGCTTCCACCGTCAGCGCCCTACCCGGCAACAGCTCCTCCGTGAGGCCGCTGAACACGTCGTACCAGGCATTGGTTACAGTGTCGGGTAGTTCCCATTCCAGCGGAGTAGGGGTGCTGTTTACCACCACCAGCACAGCCGCTTCTCCATGCCGACGCACAAAAGCGTAAGCCGTATCCGGCGCCGGCAGCCGCTCGAATCGGCTTTCGCGGACGCCATTGTGCAGGGCCGCGTGGCGCTTTTTGAGCTGGAGTAGCGTGGTGTAGAAGGCCTGCAAGGGGTAGTCGTTCCAGTCAATTGTATCTCTGTCGAAGAAGGCGAGGCGCTTATTCAGAGCGGCTTCTTGACCGGTATACACCAGCGGCATTCCTGGCAGCAGGGCGCACAGCACGGCAAAGGGTAGGGCGTTTTCGCCCAGGCGCTCGTACTCGGTGCCGTCCCAGCTGTTCACGTCGTGGTTGCTGGTGAAGTGCATTAGGTACACGCTGCGCGGGTATTTGGCCCGTTCGGCGGCGAGGTAGGCATCTACCTCGCGCAGCGGCTGCTTGCCCTCAGCCACGTGGTCGAGGAAATAGTGGAGGCGCAGACCAAAGGTCATGTCAAAGGCGCGCTCTAGCAGGCGGGTGTTGCTGTTGAAGTTCTCCCAGGTTTGCCCGCCCGAGGGGTACAGCTCGTCCCACTCGGCCAGCATAAATACGGGTTTCACCTGGTCCAACTCCTGGCGGGCAGCATCCCAGAAATCGGTAGGCACTAGCCCGGCCACATCGCAGCGGTAGCCGTCGATGTCGGTCTCGCGCACCCAATAGAGCAGGGCGTCGGTCATATAGCGGCGCAGTTCCTGGCTGTGGTAGTCCAGGTCTACCACGTCTTCCCAATCAGGAATGGGCGGCACCATCTGGCCGTTTTCGTCTTTGGTGAACCACTCGGGGTGCTCGGTTACCAGCGGGTTGTCCCAACTGGTATGGTTGGCTACCCAGTCCAGAATCACGTGCATGTCCAGGCGGTGCGCTTCTTCCACCACATAGCGCAGATCATCCAGCGTGCCGAACTCCGGATTCACCGCGAAGTAGTCACGCACGGCGTATTGGCTGCCCAGGGTGCCCTTGCGGTGCAGCTCCCCAATCGGGTGAATCGGCATCAACCACACAATGCCAACGCCCATGGCCGCCAAGCGCGGCAGGTGCTCGGCAAACGCCCGAAACGTGCCTTCGGGCGTGTACTGGCGCACGTTTACTTCGTAAATGCTGGCGTGCGCAGCCCAATCGGGGTGTTGAACCTGAAATAAATGCTCGTGCGGATGCGGGGTGAAATCGTGCATGAAAACAGCGTTGACGGAAACGAAACGTACCGTCCTATACGCAAGAGCAGCCCGGAGGTCCGGTTCGGTCTGATTGTTTGCGCCTGCCGGTCCGACGCCGTAGGCGTCCGACCGGTCGTCGTCGCTGTGTTGCTCCAACCTCCTGCTGACGCCTACTCCCCGCGGCGCAGGCATCAGCAACGGCAACCGGTCCGACGCCGTTGGCGTCAGACCGGCAACACCGTTTTACTCCTGTGCTGCCGCTTCCATCAGCTCATATACCTGGTACCCATGCGGCGTGAGCAAGACGCGGCTGCGAGCGCCCAGACGCAACGTCCGCTCACTGAAGATTTCGCGGTAGGTTCCTGCGGGCACCTGGGGTAGGCCAAACGCCTGCTCCTGGTCGGAGGGATTCACGCAGACCACCACCGTGGCGGTGCTTGGTGCACGGCTGCCGGTGCGACGCGCAGTAGCGGGCGTATCTGGCGTTGTAGTGGCCGAGTCGGTAGGGACCGTCTGGCCCTGGCGGTAGAACGCATACACGCCAGCCGGCGTGGACAGGCGCTCGAAGGTAGCGCACGCGTCACCGTTGGTGAGGGCTGCGCTACGCTTTTTGAGTTGCAATAGCTTGGTGTAGAAGTCGCCCAGAGGGTAGGCGTTCCAGTCGATCTGGTCTTTGTCGAAGAACTTCAGGCGCCGTTCAAAGCCCGCTTCCTGCCCGCTATACACCATCGGAATGCCGGGTAGGGTAGTGGTGAGCACAGCCATAGCCAGCGCGTTTTCGCCCAGGCGTTCATACTCGGTGCCGTCCCAGCTGTTCACGTCATGACTGCTGGTGAAATTCATCAGGTAGATGCCCGCCGGGTATTTGGCGCGCTCCGCTTGTCGGTAGGCGTCGATGGCCGCCACGGGCTGTTTGCCCTGGGCGATGCTGTCGAGCAAGTAGTGCAGGCGCAGGGCGTAGGTGGCATCGAAAGCCTGTTCGAGCAGGTGGGTGTTGGGCGTGAACTCGCCGGCTTTCAGGAAGGGCGGGTGGTGCAGCTCGTCCCACTCGGCCAGCATAAATACGGGCTGAATTTTCTCCAGCTCCCGGCGCGTGTCGTTCCAGAAATCGGTGGGCACCATGCCAGCCACATCGCATCGGAAGCCGTCGAACCCGGCGGTTTTCACCCAGTAAGTCATGGTTTCGGTCATATACTGGCGCAGCGCCGGCTTGCTATAGTCGAGGTCGATAACGTCCTGCCAGTCGGCTACGGGAGCTACAAACTGGCCTTGCGCATCTTTGGTGAACCACTCGGGATGCTGCTGGGCCAGCTCGCTGTCCCAACTGGTATGGTTGGCTACCCAGTCTAGAATCACGTGCAAACCCAACTTGTGCGCTTCCTGAATCAGGTGCTGCAAATCAGCCATCGTACCCAATTCGGAGTTCACGGCGCGGTAGTCCTGGATAGAGTAGGGGCTGCCCAACGTGCCCTTGCGTTTTTCCACCCCGATGGGCTGCACTGGCATCAGCCACAAAATCCCTACCCCCATTTGCTGCAAGCGGGGCAAATGCGCCTCAAACGCCCGAAATGTGCCCGCAGGCGTGTATTGCCGCACATTCACCTGGTAGATGCTGGCGTGGGCCGCCCAGGCCGGGTGCTGAATGGTGTAGGGCGCCGACAGCGGCGGGCAGGTAGGGTTGGACTGACAAGCCGCGAAAAACAGGCTTACAAACAGCAGAAGGCAGAAACGCATGCCGAAAAATAGTGCTTTTCGGATGTTATATGGTAATAGCGGGAGGCGCAAACAAAACTTTTATGTCTCCCGTGCAATCTGGAGGCCAGATGTGAGTCGTTCGTAAAAACAACAGGATGCCGATGCACCTTCGTCGGCGCCTTCATACTAGCCTTGACCTTTTCACCACCCTCCATTCCCATCTTTTAGCTGAATGCGTAAACTTCGTTTTCTATTAGCCGCTGCCGTTGGCCTCACGGCTGCCTCTGCCCAGGCCCAGGTCCAAATCCCCAACGCCGGCACCTACGACGCCCACACGCTGTTTTCGCCGCTGTTTCAGAACGACCCCGGCACGGCCTACCGCACGGGCGGCGGCCAGCCCGGTGCTTCTTACTGGCAAAACGCGGCCAGCTACCAGATCAGCGCTACGCTGGACGAAAAGCAGGAGCGCGTGAATGGCTCCGTCACCATCACCTATACCAACAACAGCCCCAGCGCCCTACCTTTCGTGTGGGTGCAGCTCGATCAGAACTTGTTTAAGCGCACCTCCCGCGGCGCCCTGACGACGCCCATCCGCGGGGCCCGTAACGGGGCGCGCTTCGGCAACGCTGCCGATGAGCCCGCTGGTGGCGACAGCCTCCAAACGGTGCGCATTGAGCTGCACGGCAAGAAAAGCACCGCCAAGTATGTGGTGACGGACACGCGCATGCAGATTCAGCTGCCCGAATCCCTGAAGCCCAACGGCGACAAACTGCGCATCAGCATCGACTACTCGTTCTACATCCCGGAGTACGGCTCCGACCGTCTGGGCCGTAAGCAGACGCCCAACGGCCAGATTTACGAAATAGCGCAGTGGTACCCGCGCATGGCCGTGTACGACGATGTGGAGGGCTGGAACACGCTTCCCTACCTCGGGGCAGGCGAGTTTTACCTCGAATACGGTGACTTCGACTACACCATCAACGTGCCCGCCAACTACATCGTGGGCGGCTCAGGCGAGTTGGTGAACCCCAAAGAAGTGCTGACCTCGGCCCAGCAGCGGCGCCTGCAACAGGCCGCCAACTCCGACAAAACCGTGCTGGTGCGCACGCCCGCCGAGGTGACGCAACCCAGCTCGCGTCCGGCCGGCAAAAACGGCCGTCTGACGTGGCACTTCCGCTGCCAGCAGGCCCGCGACGTGGCCTGGGCCGCCTCGCCGGCCTTCGTGTGGGACGCGGCCCGCATGAATCTGCCCAGCGGCAAAAAGTCGCTGGCCATGTCGCTCTACCCGCCCGAGGTGGCCGCCGATTCGGCCTGGGGGCGCTCCACGGAGTACGTGAAGCACAGCATCGAATACAACTCCAAGCAGTGGTTTGAATATACCTACCCCGTGGCTACCAACGTGGCCGGCATTGTGGGCGGCATGGAGTATCCGGGCATCGTGTTTTGCAGCGCCAACTCCAAGGGCGGGCGCCTGTGGAGCGTGACCGACCACGAGTTTGGCCACAACTGGTTTCCAATGATTGTGGGCTCCAACGAGCGCAAGTACCCGTGGATGGACGAGGGTTTCAACACCTTTATCAACATTCACAGCACCCGCAACTTCAACAACGGCGAGTACAAGCCTAACAGCGACAGCGCCAAGTACATTCTGCCCTACCTGCTCCGGGTGCCCGATGCCGATGTGCCCTACACGGCACCCGACGTCACCCAATCCCAATACCTGGGCTTTGCGGCCTACTCCAAGCCGGCCTTCGGGCTGGTGCTGCTGCGCGAAGCTATTCTGGGACCGGAGCGGTTTGATTACGCGTTTCGCACGTACATCAAGCGCTGGGCTTTCAAGCACCCTACCCCCAAAGACTTCTTCCGGACCATGGAAGACGTGGGCGGTGAAGATTTAGGCTGGTTTTGGAAGGAGTGGTTCCTGGAAAACTGGCTGCTCGACCAGGCCGTTACCACCGTCAGCTACGTGAACCAGGACCCTGCCCAGGGTGCCCTCATCACCATCGAAAACAAGGACCGCGCCGCCATGCCGGTGTTTGTGGCCGTGCGTGAAAGCAATGGCAAGGTAGGGCGCGTGAAGCTACCCGTGGAAGTGTGGCAACGCGGCGGCACCTGGACGTTCCGCTACCCCTCCACCTCGCCCCTGGCTCTGGTGCTCCTCAACCCCGACAACCTACTGCCCGACGCGAACCCCAACAACAATTACTGGCTGCCGATGGAGCTTAAATAAGCTGATAGCTACTAGCTGTTGGCTGTTAGCTTTTTGTTCGATGGGAAGCTAACAGCCAACAACTAGTAGCTATCAACCTTTCTTACTGAGCTCATAGCCGATAATGGCCGGCACGTAAAACGTGACGTCGGCCGCGAACTTAGCCATCAATACACCTCCGGCAAAATTGCCTACCCACAGCGGCACGTAGTACAGTAGGGTAGGGCGAATCAGGAAGCTGTCGAGCACTTCGGCCACACCAAACTCAATCACCAGCGCCCGCAGGTTGCGTAGCAAATCCGAGGTAGTGTAGGTATGGCCGGTGGCCTGCAAGCGGCGCTGGGTGGTGCGCACGTCGCGGGCCAGGATCAGCCCGAAATAGGCGACGTTGCCGGCCCAGGTGGAAGCCAGAGCGGCTGTGAGGCGCTGTTGGGTAAGGGCGTAAGCCAGGGCCGCGCCCAGCAGCGTGGCTGCCACCGAGGCCAGCTCGGCCGGCAGGTAGCGCCGCAACCACTCGCGTACGTGCTGCCGCATATGGTAGGAGGTAGGCCAGCACCGAAAAGGCTGTCTGGCGGGTCAGAATTGGTGGTCGAAGATAATGCTCCTATCTTGCCGGCTCAATGGGCGGCCGGCAACAGCCACCGTAAAGCGCCCGTAGAAAAACCGTTTTTCCTTCTTCAATTTCCCTGCTCATGTCTGTTACCTCCGATATCGAAAACACCATTGCCGCCATGGACAACGATCTGCACCGCGTGGACGCCACCGGTCTGCTCGACCAGTGGATCAACCGCCTGCAAGGTTTCGATGGCAAAATCAGCGCGTCGATGGTCGACGAAATGCGTCACCTGCGCGGCATGATTGGTGGCTCTACCAGCAGCGACATCACCAAAATTGCTGATTCTCTGCAAAACCTCTCCAACCTCACGGCCCAAGCTGCTTACGACGGCCACGGCTTCGAGTACGACGCCCTGCGCCACCTCAACCAGAAGCTGGCCTCCGCCGCCGGCCAAATCCGCACCGGGTTGTAAGAAAGAGCAAATTACGATAAGCTCGTGTTCAACATCATCAAACACTGGCTGTCAGCCAGAGCATTTGCTCACCTGACAGTCGGTGTTTTCTGTTTGCATGCATCGTAAGCACCTTTGAATTCAGTGGATAAGTTCAGCATAGCGTACCTGTAATCATGCGACAGAGGTGTGTAGCTAATCTACAACAACCAGTAAGTGCTGATAACCGGGAAGCAGCCTCCATCCTGCTTGCACATAATTATTTACCTTTGGCAGGTTTTACGCTAAGATAAAAACTTACTTTGTCTACGTTTACAACGGTTATAACGAGTTATTTAACAAAAATTTCGCGGCCTTACCACATTACGGCGGCGCTGATCTTTTTGGTTGTCGGGCTGCTACTTTACTGGCCTTACTTGGGGATGATGCCCGAGGGAGCGCACGTATGGCCCCAGACGGATCGGTTGTCGTTGGCAATAAATTTCTACGATTTTGGATTTGACTTCTGGCATCCTCGCACTTCATCCTTTGAGTCTATCGGAGGAATTACTGGCGTTGAGTTTCCTATCCAGCCTTATATAGCATCCTTGGGTGGGCTGGTGTTTGGACGCCAGAATATTCTGACTGTCTTTCGCCTGCTTGATGGGTTAATGGCTTTACTGGGGTTCTGGTATCTGTTTCGCATCGTCTTTGAGCGTACCGGCAGCTTTGTTGCTGGCTTAGTGCCCGGAACTTTCCTCCTCACGGCGCCTACCTACCTGTTCTACGCACTTAGCACGCTGCCCGATCCATTTAGTTTTTCCCTCACGTTCATTGCCTTTTACTACTGGTTGCAGTACTTCGACGCATCCGATAACTTCCGTGATTTACTGAGGGCTTTTGCCATACTTATTCTGGCATCACTAATTAAAACTACCTGTACTCTGCATTTGGGGGCTGTAGCAGGTATTACAGTACTATATGCTCTCTTCGAGCCTGCTCGCTTCACCCAGCGCCAACGGATTCAATTGCTGAGTATTTTAGGGCTCGGGGTAGCGTTGCTTGCCGGGTTTTACGTGCATAATGCACACTTAAACGCCGAGTACCAATCGCAGCAATTTCTGGCTAAACCCATGCCACCCGATGGGGTAGAAACGTGGCATGAGTATCTGCGAGTATTTAGGGAAACGTGGCGGTACGAGTACATTACGCGCGTCGAGTACGATGTGCTATTTGTCTGCGTACTGATTTGCCTCGCGGGTGCTTACAAAAGCTGGCAACAGTTTCCGCGGGTGATCATGCTGCTGCTCGCTTCGCTTGCCATCGCTCCGCTGTTCTACCAGCTAATGGGTGCCCAATTAGCGGTACACGATTATTATATTATCTGTTCCTTCCTGCCACCCATGATCATATGCCTCATCCTGGCCTTACTGCTCATCACAACCACGTTGCGCAAGAGGAAGTGGATACATATTGGTATTACTGTCGGGCTGCTGTTACTCTCAGGCTCTTTTATCTACACCAGCTTTGGTCAGCTAGCGGGTCGCATGAGCGACTACCATCCACCGGCTAGCGTGGGCTATACTCACCGCTGGATGCGGGGTGGTGCGGCGCTCTTAAAACGTGCTGGTGTGCCCCACGAAGCCCACGTGCTGGTGCTTGGAGACTATTCTCCTAACATGGCGCTGACCTTCTTTGATCGGCGTGGCCGCATTATGGCTACCTACCTGCCCGATACGAAGCTAGCGGCAATTGTAGAATATGCGTCGGCGTTCGGTTTAGAGTATGTAATTATGAAAACCGAATCTTATGCCCTCCTAGCCCAGGAGCATACGGCCCTTCTGGAGGCGTTCGAACCAGTGATTGAACAGCCTGTGGTTGTCTTGCGGGTCCGGCATCCAGAGAAGATAGCATGGTGAAGCAGATACAAAATTATTGGCAGCGGCAAAGGAGGCCAACGCAGCTGTGGTGGACCCTCATGGCTAGTATTGGGTTGGTACTAGCCATGACGGCCTGTAAATCACGGCCTGCCCACCAAGATGATGTGCATGAGTACGTAATACTTGACGAAGACTTTGAACAACTGGGTAGCTGGCTCACAGAACCTGCGCCAACGCTTACCAAGGAGCGGGCCCACTCCGGACGTTATGCAGTAAAGGTAGATAAGGAGCACCCGTATTCCATTACCTACCGTCTCACTCTAAATAAAGCGTTCAAGACCCGTCCTCACCGGGTACGACTCAGTGCCTGGGTGTGGGTGGCCAGGTCCAGCGACCAGGCACAACTAGTGTTTTCACTGAACTCGCCTACTTCCAATACTCCTCCTATCTTTACAACACGTATTTATATTGGTGACAATTGGCCTTTTAAACGCTGGGTTCACCTCAGCCGCGACATCGATCTGCCACCTGAGTTTTCATCAGAAAGCCAAATAGTCATTTATCTCTGGCATTGCGCCGCTCAAAATCCGGTGTTTGCCGATGACTGGAAGCTAATAGAAATCCATTAGCCGCCGTTGTGGTAAGGCAAGCTGGCTCATCAATGTGGTACATTGAGCGTTCCTTGCATCAATGTTTTTACGAAACACATGTCGCATTCTTCCTCTCTGCGGTTCTGGGTGTTAGCAATGATAGGTGTATTAGCCGCTTGTAGTATTGCTGCAGACAAAGCTCCTACCGGGGATATCTTGGTTAGCAATGATTTTGAAACCCTAGCCGGATGGATGGGCGCAACGCCTGTTCTTACATTGACGGAGGAGAAAGCACATTCAGGCTGGTATTCCATCAAAGTAGATGGTAGTAATGAATATAGCATTGGCTTCAACAGCACGCTTGGTGCCTTGCACGACGTACGGGTGAAGAAAATCAGGGTCAGTGGATGGGTATTTGTGCCGAGCGAGCAAGCTACTGCCTGCCTGATTACGCATGTGGGTGACGCCATTCCGAAGACCAAACCGTTACTGTGGGACAGTTTTAATATGGTGAAGGAGGTGCAGGGAAAATACAATCAGTGGGTGCACGTAACAAAAGTGCTAGATATACCTATGGCGGCTGATGCTTACACAAACATCGGTTTTTATCTGTGGCGCAATTATGCAAGCAATCAACCTGTGTACTTCGACGATTTAGTCGTGACAGTAGAACCCGGCGCCTAAAGGCTACACTGTTTCGTGTTAACTTATAGTGTTCAGAGGTGTGTGAATAGATAAAACAACTAGTGGAAATTATCCACTAGCTCTACTGGCCCAACACCACGCGCAGCTTGAACTCTCTGGTTAGGCCAGCTTCCGTGCGCAGATTGTGCGAGATGCGCAGCTTGTAAACTCCATCCTTCGGGGTAGAAACAGAAACTGTAGTGCCAAATGGCCCATTTGCTTCTCCATCGGGCTGAATCACCTGCGCGAAGCGGATATTCGGCAGTGAGTCTGGCGCCAGCAGCGTGGCAGAAAGCTTGCGTTTGCTCTGCACCGGAATACTGGCTATAAATTCCTGATTGACCGTTTTTAACTCTCCCAACACGGTCACTGAGCTGTCGTTGGCCGGGAACGTAACTTGAACCGTGCTATCGGCGCGGGCGTCGATGACAGCTGAGGTAGAGGCCGTTTCGGGTGCCGGCGGGGTGGTGTTTTCGGCTGGTACGGTGGCGGTTTTGGAATTTGTGCTGCACGCCGCCAAGCAGAGGCCGAAGCCCAGGTACATCCATTTACTCATTGCTTTTCAGGTAGTAGGATAGATGAAAGAGTTTGGCTAATACCCCGCGGCCGTATCATCGCCCCGCGGGTCGGCACCGCCTTCCAGGCGGCCGTCGGGAAGCACCCGAATGGCCTCCACGCGGCCCCAAGCGGCGCGGGGTGCCAGTTTGTAGCCGTGGGCGCGGAGCGTATCGGCCGCGGCCGGAATCAGGGCGTCTTGCTCTACATCTATCTGGTCTGGGAGCCACTGGTGGTGCAGGCGCGGCGCGGCCACGGCCTGCTGCGGATTGAAACCGTAGTCCACCACGTTCAGAATAGTTTGCAACACGCTGGTAATGATAGTGCTGCCACCGGGGGTACCCACCACCAGCTTCAGCTGCCCGTTCTGCGTGAGAATGGCCGGCGTCATGCTGGACAACATGCGCTTGCCGGGCTGAATGGCGTTGGCCGTGCCGCCCACCAGGCCGTAGGCGTTGGGCGTGCCGGCCTTGCTGCTGAAATCGTCCATTTCGTTGTTCAGAATGAAGCCTGCACCGGCTACTACCACCTTGCTACCATAGGCACCATTGAGGGTAGTAGTGCAGGATACCGCGTTGCCCTGGGCGTCCACAATATTGTAGTGCGTAGTCTGGTCCGACTCGTAGCCGGGTAGGCCCGCGCCGGCCTGCACCTGGGCACTGGGGGTAGCCCGCACGGGTAGGGTAGTGGCCATGCGCTGCCGGTTGTAAGCGGAATCTAAAAGCTGTGTTACGGGCACGCGGCCGAAGTCCGGGTCGCCCAGGTAGGTGGCGCGGTCGGCGTACACGCGCCGTTCGGCCTCTGTTACCACGTGCACCTCTTGGGGCGTGTGCCAGCCCATACGGCCCAAGTCGTAGGGCTGTAGCATTTGCAGCATTTGGAGCAGCGCCACACCGCCGCTGCTGGGCGGCGGAAATGTTAGTACGTCGTAGCCGCGGTACTGGCCGTGCAGGGGCGTGCGCCACTTGGGTTGATAATCGGCTAGGTCTTGCTTGGTGATTAGGCCCTTGCCGCGCTGCATTTCAGCCACCACCAAATCGGCGGTCTGGCCTTGGTAGAAACCGGCGCGGCCCTGGTCGCGGATGCGGGTGAGCGTCTGGGCTAGGTCGGGGTATTTGACGACGTCTCCCTCAGCCCAATTACCGCTGGTTTTGATGTAGGCCGCATTAGGCGTGAACTTCGCAAACTCGGCGCGGGTGCGGTTGAGGCCAGCAGCTTCTTTAGTAGTCAGACGCAGGCCGTTGGTGGCTAGATCGATAGCCGGCTGCACTACTTCGCGCCAGGGCAGTTTGCCCAGCTTCTGGTGCAGCGCCTCCATGCCAGCTACCGTGCCGGGCACGCCTACCGCCAGGTGGCCCAAGGTGCTGCGGTTGGGCACCACGTTGCCCTGCGCATCGAGATACATGTCGCGGGTAGCGGCGGCCGGCGCGGTTTCCCGGAAGTCGAGGGCGCCTTCCTGGCCATCGGCTCCGTGGTAGAGCAGGAAGCCGCCGCCGCCAATGTTGCCAGCCACGGGTAGGGCTACAGCTAGGGCAAACTGCACGGCCACAGCCGCATCGTAGGCATTGCCTCCCTTCCGCAAAATCTCAACCCCAATGCGCGTGGCCTCCGGGTGTGCCGATACCACCATGGCTTTATCCGTGACAACCGGCGAAACAGCGGGCGGACGAGCTGCCAACGACAGCGGCGCTATGGCCACGGTAGGCGTAGTAAACGGGGTAGTACGGCTGGTAGAACAAGCTGTTAGCGCGGCCAGGGCCAACGGGAGCAAACGAATTTTCATGCAGGCAAGGTAAGAGATGACCAGAGGTTGTCCTACTGACGGAGGTAGGAAAAGGTGCAATGCCGACCAGATAACTTGCTAGAGAAATAGTTTGCCAACTATATTTATTGCGTCAAATAAGTTACATAGTAATGAATAGGTATATGTGTTCTGATGAATTAGAATATATCCGGGAGGTACCGGGCCTAATAGTAAGTTATGACCAAACAAACCAGTGGCTGTATGCCGATTGGTACGGCGAGCATACCCCTGAGTCTTCGGCCGTTGCATGCCAGCTAATGTTGGAAGTGGCACAGGAAAGGCGCTGCGCTAAAATCCTGAACGATAATTCCAACATCACCCACAGTACCGCTCGGATTACGGACGTAGGTTGGCAATGGATGCGTGACATCTACGCCTCTGGGGTGTACTATTTTGTGTGGGTGAGCCCAACGTCAGCCATGGACGAACAGATGCGTGAAAATGCGCTGCGTTCCAGCGGCCGCCCCTTTGTGGTGACGTTCCCGGACCTTGCTTCGGCGTGTAGCTGGTTGCTTCGGCAAGTGGTTCCCAAGGAGCAAGTAGGCGAGTAAGAAAGGCACGCGGCCAACCGTACGCGCCGCAATTCGTTGGTAGTCGTAGCTTTGCTATTCAACCCTTTCTGCCATGACCACCACCGAAACGACCGAGTCTACGCCCGCTGCGCCTACCCTGCCAATTGTTGCGCAAGACCCCTGGCTGACGCCCTATGAGCCGGTACTGCTGGCTCGCCAGGAGCGCCTGCGCCAGCGCCTGCACGAGATTGAGGCCCAGTGCGAATCGCTGAGCAAGTTTGCTCAGGCACACGAGCGCCTGGGTCTCAACTACGACGGCCGCCGCCGCGGGTATTGGTACCGCGAGTGGGCCCCCGCGGCCGAGGCGCTCTACCTCGTGGGCGACTTCAACGGCTGGGACCGGCAGGCCACACCCCTACAGAAAGGGCCAGATGGTGTGTGGGAACGGTTCTTTCCCGACCGCGAGTACCGCGACCGGCTCACCCACGGCAGCCGCTATAAAGTGCACGTGGTCACTTGGCGCGAGGCCAAAGACCGACTACCCGCCTACCTGCGCCGCGCCGTGCAGGACGAGGAAACCAAGGATTTCGCTGCCCAAATATGGCGCCCCGAGCAGCCCTTCCAGTGGACTGACCAAAAGTTTCGGGTGTCGAACTACGTGCGGGAGCCGTTTATTTATGAATGCCACGTAGGCATGGCCACCGAGGAAGGCCGCATTGGCACCTACCTAGAGTTTGCTGATACAGTATTGCCTCGTGTGCAAGCGCTAGGCTATAACTGCATTCAGCTGATGGCTGTGATGGAGCACCCCTACTACGGCTCGTTTGGGTATCATGTGGCCAACTTTTTTGGGGTGTCGTCGCGGTTTGGTACACCCGAGGAGCTGAAGCATTTGGTAAACGAAGCGCACCGCCGGGGCATTGCCGTGCTGCTGGATGTGGTGCATTCCCACGCCGTGAAAAACGAAGCCGAGGGCCTGGCGAACTTCGATGGCTCCGGTGGGCAGTACTTCCACCAGGGCAGCCGGGGCGAGCATCCGGGCTGGGACTCCCGCCTGTTCGACTACGGCAAGCCCGAGGTGCAGCAGTTCTTGCTCAGTAACTTACGCTATTGGTTGGAGGAGTTTCACTTCGACGGTTTCCGATTCGATGGAGTCACCAGCATGCTCTACCACCATCACGGCGAGGGGGTAGGCTTTGGTGACTACAGCCAGTATTTCGGGCCAGAGGTAGACGATGATGCCGTGCTCTACCTGCAACTGGCGGCCTCGCTGGTGCGCGAGCAGAAGCGCAGCGCTCTTTTGATTGCCGAGGACATGAGCGGCATGCCCGGCCTGTGCCGTCCCATTCCAGAGGGTGGCATCGGGTTCGACTACCGCCTGGCCATGGGCATTCCCGATTACTGGATCAAGCTGCTCAAGCACACCCGCGACGAGGACTGGAATCTGCATGACCTCTGGTACACGCTCACCAACCGTCGTCTGGGCGAGAAAACGGTAGCTTATGCCGAAAGCCACGACCAAGCCCTAGTAGGCGATAAAACGCTGGCACACTGGCTGATGGATGCTGCTATCTACACCCACATGCAGAAAGACGACCCTGATCCTGTTGTGGCGCGGGGCATGGCCCTGCATAAGCTCATTCGGATGACTACGCTAGCCTTGGGTGGCGAGGCTTACCTCAACTTCATCGGCAACGAGTTTGGGCACCCGGAGTGGGTCGATTTTCCGCGGGCCGGCAACAACTGGAGCCACCACTACGCCCGCCGGCAATGGTCGCTGGCTAATAATCCTGATCTGAAATTCCAATACCTGCAAGCTTTCGACGAGGCGATGGTAGGGCTGGCCCGCACCGAGCGCCTGCTAGCCGCCGGTCCTGCCCGCGAGCTGAACATCGACACCACCAACCAAGTATTGGCCTTCGAGCGGGGTGGATTGGTATTCGTGTTCAACTTCCACATCAACAACAGCGTGCCCGACTACCGTTTCTACGTGCCCGAGCCCGGCCGCTACCGCCTACTACTCAACTCCGACGACGCTCGCTTCGACGGCTTCAGCCGCATCAACGACGACGGCGTCTACTTCACCCAGCCCGATGAGGAAGGCACCGGCCAGCAGCTCAGCATCTACGCCATCAACCGCGCCGTGCTCGTCTTCAAGCGTGAGGATTAGAGGTATGGATGTGAGGGTAGTAATAGAACGCCTGTCATCCTGAGCACAGCGAAGGACCTTATCACGCGTGAACGACCGATGTAACAACGACTCGTTCTGCGGACATAAGGTCCTTCGCTGTGCTCAGGATGACAGGCGTTCTATTACTATCCTCACACCCATACCCTTAATCAAACCGATCCAGGATTTCCTGGATGCGCTGGCGGCGGGCGTCTGCCGATTTGGCCCGGCCTACCCACTGACTTAGCTCCTTGCGTTCGGGGTAGGGCAGCTCGTTGAACTGCGCTTGCAGGCCCGTGCTGCGGAGTGCCTGAGCTAAGGGTTTGGGAAGTTCCAGGGTTTCCTCCGTGTCGGGGCGGAGTACTACGTGTACGATTTCGGGCCAGTTTTTGTCGATGGCTCTGCGCACTTCCTTGGGTACGCACAACTCATGCTGACCAGCATCGGCGGGCGTCAGCGACAGGCGAATCGGGAAGCCGTCGATGGTGCCGATGATGGCAAATGGGCCTTTGGCGCCATACACCTCGGCCACGCTAAAGGGTAATAGCAAGTATACGCCGCCGTCGGTGTCGTGCAGTTCCAGGGCGGCGTCAAAGGATTGTTCCAGGGAAGAAGTCATGGACAAAGATACGGGGGGCCGACTGAATCCAGTCGGCCCCCCGTTTTCCTTAGCGCTGATTACGAATTGTGAAATGATCGAACGCCACCGTCACATCGGTAGGTCCCTGCGCCAGCAGCCCTACCCGGATGCCCCGGTCCCACGGTGGCAGGTAGGTACCGTTGATAGCGAAGCTGTCCAGAGGCATCGGCTCCCAGGTCACGCCATTCAGGCTGTAGGAGAAGCGGTAGCGCTGTCCTCCCCACGCCTCCACGCGCAGCCCTAGGTTGCGGTTTGGCTCCACAGCTACTTCCGTCAGGCACTGCGAAACGCCATTTTTAACGTGCCAGAGCTGTAGTTTGTCGTTACTAGCCATCAAGGCCAGGGCATTGTGCGGGTCGCCTACTGCCGTAAGGCCGGCAAACGTACCGATGGGTAGCACAGCCGCATTGAGAGCCGTAGTAGCCTTGTAGGTAGCCGCGTAGGTGCGTTGGGCCACTAGGGCGCCCAACTCATCGGGGCAGGCTTGCAGCAGCAATTGCCCGTCGCCGATGCCCACCACGGGCTTCTTGCCAATGGGCCATTGCCAGCTTTCGGCTAGGTGGTTGCCAGCAAACGTGTCGGTCAGATTTAGGCGGCTTACGTTTTGTAGCGGAGCGGCTTGGGGGCTGTTGCCCTCAAACTCTGGCCAGCCTTCGGCATTCCAGCTGAACTCGCTGAGAATGCCCTGCCGGCCCACAAACTCGTGGCTGCTGGCATGGTAGGCGTGGTGCAGCAGAAACCAGCGACCATCGTACTCGGCCACGGTGCCGTGGCCGGGGCAGCTCCATACCTTGTTTTTCTTCAGAATAGGGTTCTGCGGGCATTTCTCCCACGGCCCCAGCAGCTGGCGGGCACGCGCCACGCCGGTGGCGTAGGTGCAGCCGCTGCCGCAGCAGCCGTTGCCGGCGTAGAACATATAAAAATACCCATCGTGTTGGGCAAAGGCCGAGCCTTCTACCAGGTTGCCTTCCCAAGGCATATCGTTGCGAAACAGCTCCACCGGCGCGTCGCCCATCAGGGCCGTGCGCTCCTCATTCAGGCGCTGTGCCCACAGGGGGGTAGGGTTGCCGTAAGCGTTGCCGTCTTCCTTCCACACCAAGTACAACTCGCCGTTTTCATCCCGAATCGGAAAGCCGTCGATAGAACCCTGTGCCTGGCCCACCAGCGGGCCATGGTCGAGGTAGGGGCCGGCGGGGTCGTCGGCCGAGGCCATGGCTACGCACAGCGGGCCACCCTTTTGGCGGGCAGTATAGCAGATATAGGTCTTACCGTCTTCGTAGCTGATTTCGGGTGCCCAGAAACTGGCTTCGGCCCACTCTGGCTTATCAGCAAACACGTGGCTGACCAACTCCCAGTCCACTAAGTTGGTCGATTTGAATAAGGGAAAAACAGGACCCCACTCGGCCGAGGTAGCGCTGGCCCAGTACATGTCCCCGATTTTAGTAACGGTTGGGTCCGGGAAGTCGCCGGGGAGTACTACGTTGGCGTAGGTGGTGCGCGGCTCGGTGGCCACGGGTGGCGCTACGCTGAGGGTAGGGGTAGAGTCGGTAGGCACCTGCCCCCGGCACTCCGCCGAATAATCGGATGGCAGAGCCAACGAACGGGCTTCATTTTCGAAAGCAAAAGACACGATGAGAGGAGGCTAGGGTGGAAGCCATATACCTGACTGCAACCGGTAACTTCAAAAAGTCCAACCGCATCAGGACTGCTCAGGGAGGGGTTGAGCAGGTAGTACGCACAGGCAATAGCGTCTACCCTGCTAGTAATAGCAAAGCCTATACCAGCAGTAAGGCCAGTGTGGATCTGCTGGGTATCTTCATTACTTAAAACGCAGATAGCAAAAAGGTTATACTAAGTGAATTAATGAGATTGAAAGCAACATCAGACCCTGCAAGGCGTATTAAGAATTGTATATATTATGACTGTGCACCATGGAATTACAACCCTTATTCGAAACCCCTAATTTTACAATTGCGCACGATGATTTGCACCACTGGCTCTACATATCTTGGCGCGGCGAATATGACTTCACGGCAGTCATTACGGGCTGTATCCTTATTCTACGGCACATAGAGCTGACCAAATCGCAAAAAATTCTGAACGACAGCAGCCAGGTGCTAGACGGTTGGAATGAAGTGACCCGTTGGGTAGGAGAGTCGTTTTTTCAGGAGCTCGCTAACCATGGTGTACTGGCCGTGGCTTGGGTAAAGGCGGAAGACTGGCCGGCCCAGGCTGCCATCAACGAAGCCATGCAGTATGTGTCTCAACCCCTGGCCGATACCTTTGATGATACTGTGGCGGCCTGTCGCTGGCTGGAAAATATCCGGTGAAACACACCTTATCTATACACAAAAAGCCCGGCTGATGCATGTCAGCCAGGCTTTTTGCGCGGAGAGAAACAAGTTATACGGTTGCTAGAACCACATCTTCCAATACTTGGCGTAGGCCTTCGGTCAGGCTATCGGGTTGGAGGTGTACGCGCTGGGTAGGGAGGCCGTACTTGGTGATAAGACGCTCCCGCAGCTCGGCAGTAGCAGCCAGCACCAAGTCGGCGCGGCGCAGGGCCAGGCGCTCCAGCTCCATAATCCAGCCCCGATCGAGGGGGGTGTCGCGGTCGGCGGCCAGCGTGTGCACGTGCAGCACCAGCGGGTGGCCCGTGAGCTGCCGGATTTCCAAACCAGCCAGCCAGGCGGGCCAGTCGGCGGCATAGGTCACGGCAAACTGTTCCTGCAACGCCAGACGGGTAGCAAAGCGGGCGTACTGAATCACCCGAAAGTTCAGGTCACCACCGTCGCCGGCGTGGGCGCTCAGCACGGCCAGTGCCTCGGAGGGAGCCGAGCGCTCAGCAGATGCTGGCGCAGAAGTGGGCGCTGTTTCCACATCTTCCTTTCCCTGATCCAAATCGTTGGCTTCGGCGGCGTCGGGCTCACCACCGGTAGCGGCAAATGCATCGGCATCCAGCAAAGCCGATGCAGAGTCGGTAAGGGCCGAATCGGTGGCGGGCGCAAAGGGCTGCGCTACTTCATCAATAGAATGCTCGGCACCCACGTATGGAAAGCTAGGGTAGGCCACCGGGGTAAGCTGCTCAGAAGGTAGGTAGGCATCGGCGGCGTTGAGCTCGGCCAACGTCAGGTTGCCAATGCCGGTGACGTGTGCCTCGGCGGGCAATTCTGTGTCGCTGGCCGGCAAATGCGGCAGCAGCACCGCCAATTGCGTGTAGGGGGCCAGTGCCCGCGCCAGCTCCAGGGTGTCGGGAGTAGCCACATCTCCGGTCGGATAGGCGTTGTCCCAGCCCAGCAGCAATACCTTCAGATTGTTCATTTTCATAAGCAGCAGAAACCGGATTAGACCGGCACTAGGGTAGATAAAGCCAGTACAGGTGACCATCGACCTGCTTTTAGGCAGGCCTGGCCTAATGTTAGATAAAATTCGGGGGAATCAGTTTTACCTTGCGAACTTATGCAGATGGCACCAGCTTTGCCACGCTTTTTTTTGATTCTCTTCTCCCGACCCCGCAACGGCCTTTATGTTTCAGGAAAATAATTACATGGTAAACGACCTGGCGGCACGCGCGCGCCAGGAATTTCGTCCGGGACAGGTAGTAGCGTGCGAGCAACAAGGCAGTGATTTTTTGTTTACCTGCGACAACGGCGTACGGTTGCGCTTGCACGTTATTAATGACAAAATTCTGCGCTTTCGCTACGCCACCGACGGCCAGTTTGCGCCCGATTTCAGCTACGCCCTGCCACCCGACCAAGCTCGCACGGCGCCCGAGCTGCTGGAGTTCCGCGAGAAGTCCGACCACTACCGCATCACCACGGCCCGCCTGATTTGCGTGCTAGGCAAAGAAAACCTGCACACCCGCATCCTGGACCGCTCCGGCACGGTGCTCTGCGAGGACGATAAGGGATTTCACTGGCAGTACAACGACGACACCGGCAACGACCTAGTGCTCATGAGCAAGCAGGTGCAAAGCGGCGTGTGCTACTACGGCCTCGGCGACAAGCCCGCCAACATGAACCTGCGCGGCTCGCGCTTCACCAACTGGGGCACCGACACCTACGGCTACGTGAAGGGCTCCGACCCGCTCTACAAGAACATTCCGTTTTACTTGGAGCTGCAACAGAAAATCGCCCACGGCATTTTCTTCGACAACACTTTTAAGAGCTACTTCGACTTTGCCGCTGAGCGGGCCGATGTAACCAGTTTCTGGGCCGATGGCGGTGAGATGAACTACTACTTCATCTACGGACCTACCCTTTTGGAAGTCAGCCAAGAGTATACGCGCCTCACGGGGCCGCCCGAGCTGCCCCCGCTGTGGGCGCTGGGCTACCACCAGTGCAAATGGAGCTACTTCCCCGAGCAGAAGTTCCGCGACATCGCGCAGGGCTTCCGGGAACGGCAGATTCCCTGCGACGCCCTCTACCTCGATATTGACTACATGGATGGCTACCGGTGCTTCACTTGGTCGCCTACCCACTTCCCCGAGCCCGCTAAGATGGTGCGGGAGCTGGCTGAGGACGGTTTCAAAACCGTGGTTATCATCGACCCTGGCATCAAAATCGACCCGGAGTACGAGGTGTACACCGAGGCGCTGGAGAAGGACTACTTCTGCCGCCGCGCCGATGGGCCGCTGATGAAAGGCTCGGTGTGGCCTGGCCTCTGCAACTTCCCAGACTACACGCGCCCCGCTGTGCGCGAGTGGTGGGCCGGCCTGTTTAAAGGGCTGATTCAGGACATTGGGGTGAAGGGCGTGTGGAACGACATGAACGAGCCGGCCGTGTTCGAAACCGGCACTTTCCCCGCCGACGTGCGCTTTGATTACGACGGTCACGCAGGTTCGCACCGCAAGGCGCACAACGTGTATGGCATGCAGATGGCCCGCGCCACCAACGCCGGCGTGAAGCGCTTTGCCTACCCCAACCGGCCCTTCACCATCACGCGCTCCACCTATTCTGGCGGGCAGCGCTACTCCTCCGGCTGGACCGGCGACAACCTTGCCTCCTGGGAGCACCTGTGGCTGGCTAATATTCAGTGCCAGCGCCTGAGCATCAGCGGGTTTTCGTTTATTGGGAGTGATGTAGGCGGCTTTATTGATACGCCCGACGGTGAGTTGTACGCCCGCTGGATTGCGCTGGCGGCCTTCCACCCGTTCTTCCGCACGCACAGTTCCGGCGACCACGGCGACCAGGAGCCCTGGAGCTTCGGCGACCAGGTGACGGACCTGGCACGTCACTTTATTTCATTGCGCTACCGCTTGCTGCCTTACATGTATACTGCCTTCTGGCAGTACGTGCAGGAGGGCACACCCATGTTACGCCCGTTGGTATTCCTCGATCAGAATGACACCAACACCTACCTGCGCATGGCCGAGTTTGCCCTCGGCGACAACCTGCTGGTGTGCCCCATCACCACGCCCGGCGTAGACGGCCGCTGGATGTACCTCCCCACCGGCGACTGGTACTACTGGTGGACCGACGAAGTAAAAGCTGGCGGCGCCGAAGTGTGGGCCGTAGCAAACCTCGACCGGATTCCGCTGTTTGTGAAAGCCGGTGCCGTGGTGCCGTTGGCGCCCGTATTGCAGTACGTGGGCCAAGCGCCCATCGAGCAACTGACGTTGCATGTGTACTTCAAAAACGGCACTGCCGAAAGCGTACACTACGACGATGGCGGCGAGGGCTACGCCTACCAGGAAGCCGGCCAGCAAACCGTGCGCCGCTTCACAGTAGCTGGCTCGGCACAGGGCCTGCTGCTCACGCAAGCCATCGAAGGCCCTTACCAGCCCAGCTATACTACCTACCAGGTAGTATTCCACGGCCTGCCCACGGCAGCCGTGCAGGTAGAGGCTGATGGTAATATGTTAGATGCGAACGACTACGCAACTGAAACCAACGTTACCCTACCCAGTGTGATAGTGGATGCCAGCTTCGGCGAAATCGTGGTGAAGCTGGCGGCGGAGTAACGCCTAGCATCTGCCGGACCGGCAAGCGTCATCTATATCGCAAGGCCCGCTATCAACCGATGGCGGGCCTTGTTGCGTGTGATGCCGGTCGGAACGACAACGTGGTGGCCACAGGTGCGGCATCAAGCGCCAGAATTTGTGCTTGGTAGGCGGCCGGCAGCAGCAACGACCGAAGCCAGCGCCCCAGCGCTACCCGTTGGGCCAGACGGTAAGCGGGTAGGGAGATGCGTAGCCAAGCCGCGTTGGGTAGCGATAGTAGCGTGCGCACATGGGGCGGCACTACCAGGCGTTGGCCAGCCAGTACCAATTGGTACCGAAAAGTCCCGAGGTGCTTGCGGTATTGACGGTACAGGTCGGTAGTGTAAGCGCTATGGGCCAAGTCGTTGGCTAGGTGATACTCGCGGGTAGGGAGCCAGGAGGCATAGGTATACGGAAGCTCTGGGATGCCCATACGACGCCCCACGCGGCAGAACACAGCCACTACCTCGTCCTTTTCTGTTTCCGTTAGTGGCCGCTCTAGCACCTCAAAGGCCCGGATGGAGTAATGAATCAGCATGAAGAGCACGTCGCGGTAGGCCCAGTCGGGAATGGCCATGCCCCGGTTTTGCTCCACCGCTCCGTGGATGGCAGCAATGGTGTCGATGGCCCGCTCGGCGGCGTGGCGTTCCGCGAATACAATCTTGCGGGCGTACTCCACCGTCGAAAACAGTCGGCCCAGCGGGTCGGAGGGTAGGCGGCCAGTGAAGTACAGCCAATCTACGGCCTTGTTGAGCGCAAACTCGGCTGCTGCCCCGGCAAAAATGAACAGAATCGTGTCGCCTTTTCCCCAGATGCGGCGCACAATGGAATCCGGCGCAACAAAATAATCCATAGCGTATTTCTGATATTTAAAGTACTTTGTAATGCAAAGTTAAGTTGCATTTGTGAGAACCTCACTACGTAGTGGTTATGAAAGCTGCCCGCCGTTGGCCGATTTATCTGTTGATCCTATTTTTTACCCTTGTGCTCGGGTTAAGTTCCCGCGTGTTTTCTTCCTCGCTACCAACCTGGATAGCGGCCTACGCGGGCGACACGCTATGGGCGCTACTGGTTTTCTGGCTGGTAGGACTACTCCGGCCTAACTGGCCCAGTGAGCGAGTGGCTGCCGTAGCGTTAGGGTTTGCATTCGGCATCGAAATCAGTCAGCTCTATCAGGCACCTTGGTTAAACGCTGTTCGGGCTACTACGCTGGGCAGTCTGGTGCTAGGCCATAGCTTCTTGTGGAGCGATTTGGTGTGTTATAGTGTGGGTATATTGGTAGGCTACCTGTTGGAAAGAAGAGAATTGTTATCTGCCAAAAGCTAAACAAAACAGGTAGTGGATGGCGCGGGGCTGTGCCCCGTGCCGACTATGCGCAGGCCTCTGGCCTGCCCGTCAGAACAATTTACTAAGCTAATCCCAACGGCGCGGACGACAGCAGGCCAGAGGTCTGCCCATAGTCGGCACGGGGCACAACCCCGCGCCATCCGCACCATCACAGCAGCTTATCAGCCGTGATGGGCAACTCCCGCACGCGCGTGCCGGTTGCGTGAAATACGGCATTGGCTATGGCGGCGGTAAAGCCTACCAAGCCAATTTCGCCCATGCCTTTGGCGCCGGTAGGCGTCAGGTAGGGGTCGGGTTGGTTGAGCAGGATAACGTCGATATCCGGGATGTCGGCGTTGGTGGGCACGTGGTACTCGGCCAGGTTATGGTTCACAAAACGGCCTAATCGGTGGTCGAGCACAGCCTCTTCCAGCAGCGCTAGCCCAATGCCCCACACCACGGCACCGTAGGCCTGACTGAGGGCCGTGCGGTGGTTGAGCACCCGCCCCGTATCCAGCGCCGACACCACCCGCACTACCCGCACTTCGCCGGTGTGTGGGTGCACATGCACCTCCACAAAATGCGCCGCGAAGAACTTGTCGGAGTGGGTCGGCTGCTTGGGCTTCGATTCCAAAGTAGCCTCAATGGCTGGCAAATGGCTTCGCTGCAACAACTCAGGGTAGGAAATACGAACGGTCGGATCATGCACATGGCGGATGCAACCCTCCGCAAAGACCAACTCAGCCGGCGTAAGCTGTTGGAAGGTAGGGTCGGGAAGTTGCATGAGTAACCCTTGTAACTGTAGCTTCAGGGCCATGCACACCTCATGCACCGCCGAGCCCACCGACACCGCCGTGAGCGAGCCAAACTGCCCCGGCGCATTGGGAAAAGCCGCGTCGCCCAGCTCAAACCGAATGTGCTCCGGGGCCAGGCCCAGGGCTTCGGCGGCAATCTGCGTCATGATGGTAGCCGTGCCGGGGCCTACGTCGGCGGTGCCGCTTTGCACCAGCAAAGAGCCATCGGCGCTAAGGCGGGCGTGGGCCGATGCAGCCGCCCGCGAAGCGTGGTAGATGCCCATGCTCATGCCCCAGCCCACCAGCCATTCGCCTTGGCGCATGCTACGCGGCTGCGGGTTGCGCTGCTCCCATCCAAACCGCTCGGCACCCTGCTGGTAGCAAGCGCGCAGGCCATTGCTCGACCACGGCTTGTCTTTTTCGGGGTCGGTTTCGGCGAAGTTGTGCAGGCGCAGGGCCAGCGGGTCCATGCCCAACTTGTAGGCCAGCTCGTCCATGGCCGATTCCAGGGCGAAGGAGCCGCTGGTTTCGCCGGGGCCGCGGGTCCAGCAGGGCGTGCTCATATCCAGCGGCACCACTCGGTAGGTGGCGTCCAGGTTGGGGCAGCGGTAGGCGGCTTTGGTGGGGTGTACCATGCGCTCGGCAAACGTCTCGTAGCGTGACGTCATGCCGTGACCTTCGTGGGTGATGCCTACCAGCGTGCCGTCGGGTAGGGCGCCCAGCCCTACCTTCTGTACCGACTGTGGCCGGTAGCCTACCATGTTGAACTCCTGGTTCCGGGCCAGCATCACCTTCACCGGACGATCAATCAATCGGGCACCCAGAATGGCGGCTACCTCATGCGGCCAGATCCGCGACGACCCTCCAAACGCCCCGCATACAAACGGCGAGTGTACATGCACTTTCTCGATGGGCAGCTGAAACATGCGCATCAGATCCTTCTGCGCCAGCTTGGCGCCCTGGGTTTTGTTGTACACAGTCAGCTCATCGCCCCGCCACACGGCAATGGCCGCGTGCGTTTCCATGGGGTTGTGCACCTGAATGGGCGTTTGGTACGTCTGCTCCACCTGCACGGGCGCGGTGCGGTAGGCGTGGCGTTGGCCGCGGGTATAGTCGGGTTCCTGCTCAGGCGTGATGCCGTGGGGTAGGTGCTCCGTCAGGTCAGTTTCGGCAGGTTCGGCGGCGTAAGTCACGCGCACCAGTGCGGCGGCGCACTGTGCCTGTTCCAGCGTATCGGCCATGACCAGGGCCACGGGCTGATTGCTGAACTGAATCTGGTCATTGTAAAACACCCGTACCTCCTGGCCTTCCACCCGCGGGTTGTGATTGTGCTCTTTGCTGAGGTAGCCCGGCACGGTGGGCGCGTTCTGGTGCGTCATGATGGCCCGCACGCCCGGTACCCGAGCCGCTTGCCGGGTATCGATTTCCTGAATGCGACCCTTGGCAATGGCGCTGGTGACCAGCACGCCGTGCAGGCAATCGGGCACTATATGCTCGGCGGCGTAGCGGGCGGCTCCGGTTACTTTCAGGCGGGCGTCCACGCGGCGGTGGGGTAGGCCCAGGTAGGTGGGGGAAAGTTGCGCTTCCATATTCAACAGACAAGTGCCCGATTACTAGCCGCAGCTACTTCTGCCGAAGGTGGGCACCGTTGCCCTGTGTACGGCAGGGCACTCAGCACGTTGAACAGGATTTCGGGCTTTCCCGCTCTATTTCAACCATTAGCACCTTCTCCTGTTATCAGACTACCCCGCTCTGCGGCGGGCACACGTTCCATCCTTTCCACCTACTACCTTTCTCATGGCAAACGACACCACTTCCCCGGCTACCTTCTCGCTGGCCGGCGACAAAACCATTAACCGCATGGGCTACGGCGCCATGCGCATCACGGGCGAAGGCATTTGGGGACCACCCCAGGACCACGATGAAGCCATTCGTGTTCTGAAAAAGACTGTGGAGTTGGGCATCAACTTCATTGACACAGCCGACAGCTACGGCCCCAACGTATCGGAGGAACTAATTGCCGAGGCTCTATATCCCTACCCCGCCGACCTGGTGATTGCCACCAAGGGCGGCCTGCTGCGCACCGGCCCCAACCAATGGCCCGTGAATGCCCACCCCGACCACCTGCGCGAGGCGCTGGAAGGCAGCCTGAAACGCCTGCGCCTGGAGCAGATTGAGCTATATCAGCTGCACCGCATCGACCCAGAAGTACCGTTTGAAGACACGCTGGCCTTCCTGAAAAAAGCCCAGGAAGACGGCTTGATCAAGCACATTGGCCTCTCGGAGGTGACGGTAGAGCAGATCAAGCAGGCCCAGAATGCGGTCAAGATCGTATCGGTACAAAACATGTACAGTGTCGACAACCGCAAGTGGGAGAAGGAGTTGGAGTACTGCCAGGAGCAGAACATTGCCTTCATTCCGTGGTACCCACTCAACGGTGGCAACATAGAGGTGATGGATAAGCTCACCGGCATCGGCAAGCAGTATGACGCTACCCCACAACAAGTGGCCCTAAGCTGGCTGCTACACCGCGCCCCCAACATCCTCCTAATTCCGGGCACCTCCAAAGTGAATCACCTGGAAGAAAACGTGAAAGCCGCCGACATCAAGCTGTCGGAAGCAGATATGCAGGAATTGAATAAGCTAGGCACGGCTGAGTAAAACGAACTTACCTGTCATCCTGAACGCAGTGAAGGACCTTCTCACGCTAGAACAAGTCGTTGTTTCGACAATCGTTCTAGCGTGAGAAGGTCCTTCACTGCGTTCAGGATGACAGGTGGGTTTTTCAACTCACCATTTCACAACTTCACAATTTTACCACTACTCCACCACCAGCTTCTGCACCACCGTGCGGCCGTCGGAGGTGTCGAGGCGGAGCGTGTAGAGGCCGGCGGCTTGCCCACGCAGGTCAATGGTGCGCGGGGCGGCGGTGGGGGCGCCCGCGGCGGCCGTACGTACCACACGGCCGGTTATATCCAGCACCGAATAAGGCGCAGCCCGGAGCGCCGGCTCATCAGCTTGCAGCGCAAACACACCGCTGGCGCTGGGGTTGGGGTACACGTTCAGGCTGCGCGTGTCTAGGGCCGTGCGGTTGGAGGTGGCCACGCCTACCATAGCTATGTTGTCGATGAGTAAGGTAGTGCCCGCCGTGAGCGACGAGGTGGGAGGAACGGTCGTGATGGAAACGTTACTGCCCGATGCAAAGCCAATGTGAATGGAGTCGGGCGCAGCAGATGAAGTGTACACCAGCGGCACCGTAGCCAGCGTGTAGTTGTCGGCGGTGGTTGTAAACGTCAGTTCGCCAGCAGCAATAGGCTCTTGCCGACCACTTACGGTGCGGGTGAGTTGCACGCGGGCGGTGGGTTTGTCGCCAGCAATGTTGGTGCCCGCGAGCTTGTAGTAGAATTGCATGTTGGCCGGCCGGCTCGTGAAGGGCAGGCCGCCCGGATACATAGAATTGGCGTTGAGTTTGTTGCCGAGAGCCAGTATGCCCGGCGCGACGATGTTACCTAGCACAGGAACGTTCACCGTCTTCGACTCTAGTCTGGCCGCAAAAGTACCCTGCTGGAAATCGGTGCTTTTCGTGACAGTACCGGTTTTAACGGATATGAGGGCCCCAAGGGGCGAGGCCGCAACAGCATCGTCGGTATTCAGCCAGTTGGTGGGCGCTTCCACGGTGTTGCGCGTGGCCCAGGTGTCGAGGTTGCCGTTGGGGATGGTTTGTGCCGATGCCTGCCCAAGGGTAAGGCCGAGCGCAAGCGGCAAGAAGGGTAGGAATGTTTTCATAAAAAGGTGTTGGGGTAGGGAGTGAGTAAACAGAAAGATAGTTCGTCAAATATAGCTAAACATACTATATAGAAAAGTAATATATAGTGTTTAATTGCTGCAAATGAACGAATTACGTCTTCTGTTGGCGCTGACGCGAGAATCCCACGGCGTATAGCCCACCCAGCAACAATCCCGTTAGCAAACCACCCGCGTGGGCCGCGTGGTCGATGTGGGCGTCGGTGCTGCCGGCCACGCTACTCACCAGAAAATAGAGCAGAAAGAACAGCATGGTGAGTCGCTCGCGGCGCTCCAGCGGC
This sequence comes from Hymenobacter defluvii, assembly GCF_017589435.1. Lineage (NCBI taxonomy): Bacteria > Pseudomonadati > Bacteroidota > Cytophagia > Cytophagales > Hymenobacteraceae > Hymenobacter > Hymenobacter defluvii. Next base: position 66,312 of record NZ_JAGETX010000008.1, on the reverse strand, counting down.
AACGCCTGCGTGAGCAGCAGCGCCAACTGCACCCCATACAGCCCAAATATCGACCCCGACGCCCCCACCGAATTGACGCCGCCCGTGTGCCACGCCAGGCTACCCAGGCTGCCGCCTACCCCGCATACCAGATAGGCCAGCAACAGCCGACGGCCGCCCAGCAGCGGCTCTGCCAACGTGCCCAGCAGCAGCAACGAGCTGGCATTAAGCAGCAAGTGGCCGGGGCCGCTGTGTACGAAACAACTGGTGAGCAGCCGCCACGGCTGGCCCGGCAGCGTGAGCGGCGAGTAATTGCTACCCCAGGCCACCAGCGCCGCCCCGCCCGGGTGCACCATCGACACACCAGCTAGCACCATCAGCAGAAAGACCAGCAAGTTTAAATCCAGCAGTGCTGGCGTGGCCCAGTGGCTGCGCGTGGGCCAGAATACGGCCCGTAGCAGCCGCAGCGCTACCGGCGCTTCGGGTAAGGCAGGGGGTAGGGATGGGCGGCGCCGCGCCGATGTTGGCGTTTCGGTTGGTACCAGGCCACGGCGTTGCAGCTCCTGGGTGGCGGCGTGCACCAGGGCGGCGGGGTAGCGCTCGGGGTGCTGGGCCAGGTAAAACAGCTCCGCCTCGGAAGTCGCCGCCAGCGGGGTAGGAGAATCAGCAGGCGGCGTATCAGACATAAGAAAGCGCTAAGGGTGAGGAGCGTGGGTGAAAATGAGCACCGCGCCATCGTGGGCGCGGGGACCGTAAGCCTGCGTGGCTACCCGCGGCCGTAACACCAGCACCGAGTCAATCTCCGCGGACGACAGCTCGGCTACCGGCGCGGGTAGCCCGTCGGAGAGTGGGTCGCTGGCGAGTGGCCTGTTGTGTAACAGATAAAGCGGGTTGGTGTTGGGATAGCGCGTAGGCACGGTCTGGCTGCGCACTACATCGGGGGAGGAGCGCAGTGGCAGTAGGGGCAGTTGTTTGGGGAGGCGAGAGGCCAGCACTTGGTAGCGCACGGCGTAGGCGGCGGTATCGCCTTGCTGAATTTCGCGGGTGATGAGAGAATCGCCCCCATTGAAACCATACGTCAGCAAACCAAGGACTGCATTGCGGCGCTTGTGCCCCAGCAGCATGGCTTCCAGCCGTTGCTGCATTACGGGCCGAAGCTTCAAGTCGTACTCAGCTGCGTGCGTCAGGCGGCCCCACTGCTCCTGAATCAGATTGATCTTACCCAGCAGGGTAGGATCGGGGGTAGGGCGCTGACTGGTGCGGGTGAGCAGCCAGGCCGTTTGGTACTCGGCCGTCCAATAGCGCGCTACCATCTGTTGGTAGTTGTTGCGGGCGATGGAGTCGCGCCACTCGGCGGCGGGCACCGTGGTGGCGGCTTCCCGCACCCGCTCCTGCGCCAGCGACTCGAAGTTAGGCATCATATCGTCGTTGGTAGCTGGCTGCTCTACCACGCTGGCGGGCAGCGATATAGGGCGCTCCGTCGAAAGAGTAGGGTCGGCGGCATCGGCATCGGTAGACTGTAGCGCCCACGCGCCAAGCAGCACAACCGCTACTAGTGCGCCACCAAGTAGCAGCCCGCGAGCCGAGTTTGAGCGCTCCGGTTCCGGGGCGTACTCCAAAAGCGACGCCGGGGTAGCACCCTGGGATATTTCTGGCAAGGTCAGGCCGCGTCGCCGCAATTCTTGCTGGGCCGTACGCACAATATCGGGATGGTAAAGGGCAGGATGGCTGGCGAGAAAGCGCAGAGCGTCGTCGGTTTTCTCGGTAAAGGAATCGGAGCCGGTAGACATAAAACCAGAATAGCGAAACGTAAAAGGCTAGAAGAAAAGCAAGGTCTGGAAAACGCGCAAGAAAAACCATGCCTCAACCGCCCGGCCTGCCACCCGTATAGCCAAGGGTAGGCAGCTGCGGCCGCCTGCACTTCTTTCCACTCAGACTTTCCTACCCTTATGGCTCAGCATCCCACGCCCCCGCTCGACGAAGAAACCGAAGACGCCCTCCGCGCCCGCGAATTTCAGCCCGATAGCCGCATGGCGGCCGGTAACAGCAGCGAGGCCCTCACCGGCAACAACGGCGACGACAACTCCGGCAGCGGCGGCACCGAAGGTGGCCACGAAATCACTGGTAAAAAGGTAGCCACCAGCACCGAGTACGACAAACCCGGCAACGCCGACGAAGGCGATGTAGGCGGCAGCACCACTAGCAGCGGCTCCGCTTCCGGCAGCGCCGGCACCGGTATCGGGCAAGTCAACCTGTAATTCCCACTCATTCTGTCACCCTTTCCACCCCATGAGCGACAACCAAAATAACCAGCCCGATAATCAGAAGCCCAACGATGGCACCCGTGCCGAGCGCCCAGAAAACGAGCGTGGCGTAGGCTCGCAACAGCAGGGCAACGCGCCCCAGACTTCGCCGGCTTCGGATAGCAGCGGCAACCACGGTGGTAACCGTGGCGGCGACCAACATGCCGATACCAGCGGTGCCAAAGGCAGCAGTGGCGCCGGTGCTCAACTCAGCGCTGACCAAAAAAACCAAGGTGGCGGCTCTGATGCTGAAGAAGCTGATCAAACCCAGAACACCACTGACTACAAGTCGGACTACGGTACTGGCAATGCCGCCCCTAGCCCCGCCAACGACGGTGGCACCATCGACGACGAAAACAACAGCTAACTCACTCTCCCTATGAATACTCCATCCATTCCTTCCGAACAAGACGAAGAAAAAGGCCGCATCGATTCTTCAAACGCCAAAAACGCTGATGCGACTATTGCGGACGGTTCCGGCGACGGTGCCCAACAAAACATGAACTCCTCTGAACTCGCCAAAAATAGCCCCGAAGCGGCAACCGAAAGCACCCAGGAAAACATGGGCGACGGCAGCGGTATCCGCGGCGACTACGGCGACAGCAGCCAAACCAACGGCAAAGAAGGCTGAAACTGAGTGTCGTTCGAGCGCATACGCTCGAATAGATAGCTCTACAAAACAGCGCGCATCCAGCGCGGAAGTGTATCTTCCGGCTCGATGCGCGCTGTTTTTTTATACTTGTTTTGTACGCTGCTGACGGGTAGGGTAGCCTTTGCGCAGCCCGGTAACCCCCTGCGCCACCTATTGCGGGCCGATACGGTGCGGTTTGGCCGCATACTGCGCAACCCGGCCGCCTACCGGGTGCAGGTGCTCTACACCCAGATTCGGCGCGATGCACGTGGACGGCCGCACTTCCGCAGCTACGGCTACCGCGTGCGGCCGCGGGAATACTTTTACCCGGCCAGCACCGTGAAGCTGCCGGTGGTAGCTGTGGCACTGGAGAAAATCAACGGTATCAACCACATACAGGAAAGGCATCTCGCCCGTCCGCTCACCCGCGAATCGCCCTTACAGATTGATTCTGCTTTTGCGGGGCAAACGCGGGTAGTAGCCGACAGCAGCGCCCGTAACGGCCAACCTACCCTGGGTAATTACATGCGTAAGGTGCTGTTGGTGAGTGATAACGAGGCATACAATCGGTTGTATGAATTCGTAGGGCAGGGAGAGGTAATCCGAGCCTTGCGCAACCACGGGTTGCGCCATACGCGCATCATTAGCCGGCTGGCGGTGGGCGACCAGGAGCCCGGCTCGCGGCATACCAACCCATTCACGTTTTTCACCGACAGCACTCAGCTCCAGGTGCTGTACCGCCAACCTGCTGCCTACCATTCGGGGGCGTTGCCCCCGTTGCGAGCCACGCGCCTGCATGTAGGCCACGCCTGGCAGAACGGCAACCAGCGCATCAACCAGCCCTTCAACTTCACCAACAAAAACTTTTTTCCCCTGCGCGAGCAGCAGCAGGTGCTGCGTGCCTTGCTGTTTCCGGAGGCCGTGCCCCGCCGCCAGCGCTTCAATGGGCTGCGCGCCGCCGACTACCAATTTCTGCGGCGCTACCTGTCGCTGCTGCCCCGGCAGAGTCGGTATCCTACCTACGACTCTCTGGTTTACCCCGACAACTACGCGAAATTTCTGCTGGCCGGTGACCCACCCGCTGCGCTGCCGGCAGGCGTGCGCATCTACAACAAAATAGGACAGGCATACGGCTTTCTGATCGACAACGCCTACATCACCGACGAAGCGCACGGCGTGGAATTCCTGCTCAGCGCCGTCATCTACGTCAACGCCGACGGCGTGCTCAACGACGACCACTACGACTACGATACCATCGGCTTTCCTTTTCTGCGCGACCTGGGTAGGGCAGTATACGAGTGGGAAGTACGGCGGAAGCAAACAGCACGCCCGTAGCTGCGCCGTCGCTTTCCTTACGAAAGCCCTTCCTACGGTTCTGCGCCGCCTGAAAACACTTGTTGAAGCTGTTTAGGAAATAGGCTAGGCCGTCATGCTGAGTCTGTCGAAGCATAACGGCCTAGCCTATTTCCTAAACAGCTGCATTGCCTCCAGTGCCTCAACCGCAAAAGGAAGCGTCGTCATGCCTTCTACAAAAATAGCTTGATGCCGCCATTCGCCACCAGCCCTTCTAGCGGTGCCCACACCTCCCGGAAAGACGGCTGGTTGACGGGCGGTAGCACAACGGACTCGTAGCGGTTCTGCCGAATGTTAAGCAGGTTTTCAAAGTTGAGAAACACGCTGAAATGCTTCCAGCGCCGCTCGCCCATGGCGCCCAGCAGCCAGTAGGAAGGCGACTCCTCGCCCGTCGACAGCGGTTTGCGGCCGATGTAGTAGGCTTCCAGCCCTACCCTGAACTTGCCTTCCTGCTCGTACACGCCCACCAAATTCACGCGGTGCTTGGCTGTTAGTGGAACGGCGCTGTTGTAGTCGGCGCCGCTGTACCGGCGGCGGGTGTCTACCAAGCTGTACCCGGCGTAGAGCTGGAAATCCTCGTAGCCGATGTGGACGTTAGTTTCCAGCCCCCGGCTGCTAATCGGGCCGTCGGCGTTGGCGAACTGGTAGGTAGCCGTACCCGCTCCCGGCGTGATAATGGCCGGAATATCAAGTACTAGCGCGTGGTTGAGCTGGGTGTAAAAGAACAGTTGATTGATGGACACGTCCAGCACTTCAAACAGAGTAGTGTGGTAGTTTACATCGAAGTTGCCGCCGCGGGAAGTTTCGGCTTGGGCGGCGTTTTGGTTGATGGGCAGCACGTTGCGGAAGCCCACGCTTTCGGCATCTTCAGTGAATAGGGTAGGGGCTTTATAACCCAATCCGCCGCCGAGGCGAGAAGTCAGGTGTTCCGATAGTCGGAACAGCGCCGACACGCGGGGTAGGGCGAAGAAGCCAAAGCGGTTGTGATAATCGCCACGCAGGCCGGTTTCCAGCGTCAGCCAGGGCCGCACGCGGTAGTTGTTTTGCAGAAAGGCGCCTACCGTGGTGTACTGATAGTTGCGCCCCAGCGCGGCCCCGCGCTCTGTGAATTGCTCCGTCCAGAGGTTGCCGCCGCCAATCCACTCGGCCCGCTCGCCGGTGTGCGTGTAGCTGGCTTCGCTGAAACTGGCCACCTGCTGCCCGGCAAAGCGGTACCCCGGCTGCGTGATGGTGCGGTTGAAGTAGCTCACGCTGTTTTTCACCGTGAGTATGGAGCGGGCAAAGCGCTTGTCGAATTGCAGCTGCGAGGAGGCCCGGTCGGAGCGGTTGCGCTCGAAGTAACGGTGCTGACTATCGGCGTCGCCGATAGTCAGCACCTGCATGTCGCCGCCGATACGGTTTTCCCAGTTGCCCATCGCGCCTACCGTTAGGGTAGCCGTGGGCGTGAGGTAGAAATACAGCCGCGGGTTGAACGTGTACCGCTCGTAGTGCGGAATGGCCGAAAAGCCGGTGTTGCCGGGGTCGTATTCCTGCTGCGTGTTGCGGGCGGCAAACAGCGTGACGCCTACCTTCTGGCCTTTCTGCGCCCAGAAGCCACTGAGGTCGAGGCCGCCGGCGGTGGTGCCGTTGGCCATAAAGCTTAGCTCCCGCTCGGCGGTAGGGCGCTTGGTAATCAGGTTGACCAGTCCCGCAATGGCCCCGCCGCCATAGAGCGTAGACGCCGACCCTTTGATTACCTCAATCTGCCGCAGGTTCAGCGGCGGAATCTGCAAGATGCTCAGGCCCGCTGCGAAGCCCGAGTACAGCGGAAAGCCATCCTGCAACAACTGCGTGTAGCGCCCATCCAGCCCCTGAATGCGAATAGTAGCGCTGGCCGATACAGCTGAGGTTTGCTGCACCTGAATGCCGGTGCTTTCGTTGAGCTGCATGCGAATATCGCCGGGCCGCATGTTGGCTTTCTCTTCCAACTCCTCGCCCGTAATGGCCTCAATACGGGTAGGGATATCGTCGATGCTGCGGTTGCTGCGGGTAGAGGTCACCACCACTTCTTCCAGCACCTCGCCCTCCACGGCCACCAGTTGCACCACCAGCGAGTCGCCGGGCAGGGGGAGGGCCAGGCTATCGGTTTGGGATTGGTAGCCAATGGAAGAGTAGGTAAGCGCGTAGCGTCCCGGCGCCGGCACGGGTAGGGCCAGTCGCCCGTCCGTATCGGCCGCGGCACCCACGTTGCCCGGCATGAGTCGGGCCGTGGCCCCGATGAGCGGTTTGCCGGTTTCGGCATCCCGAATAGAAACCCGGAGGGTGCCTTGCCCCCAGGCAATGGGCATAGTGAAGAGTGTCAGCCCCAGCGACACAGGTAGAAATTTCATGAAAACAAGAGAATAGCGTAGCCAATAGCCACCCAAGCCATCAAAAAGACTGGGCGGCAACCATCGGAAAAACTACGCTACGCGGGGCGGTTGCCAGATGCGCCCCGGCACTTCCAGCGCGTGTGGCGCTTGGTAGGTAGACCGCACCGCTTCAGCAAGCGGAGAGGGTAGGGGGCGTGCAGCCACAGGCGGTACAAGCTGCGGCACTGTGAAGCCAGGGCACGCCGTACACAGACAAAACGGCGAGCAACTCTCCGTGTGCGTGTGGTCGTCGTGGTCGGGGGCAGAAGCCTGGGCGGTGGTGGTTGGCTCGTCTTGGCAGACATCCCCACAGGGTAGGCCAGCCAGCACCAACACATACATCGCCAGGAAAAAGGCCCACAGCTTCATGCAGCAAAGGTAGTCGTTAGGTAGGTTAGTTATGTCAGAAGCTGTCAGCACGATGTAGAGACGCATATTTGCGTCTCGTCGTTGCTGCTATTGAAGCTGTTTAGAAAGTTAAAAGATTAACTATTGAACGCCAGATTAAGCATGACCGCCTGACGACTCTCCAAACAGCTTCATTGGTTATCCAACAACGAGATTATCGGCACGATGTCGTTGCTGCTATCGATTGTTCGACGATAAGACGCAAGTATGCGTCTCTACACTGGGTTGTTACCTGTTATAAGCAGCTTCTTATGGTCAACCTGCGTCCCTCAGCAGCTTGCAGCCACATAACCCCACAGCCGGCTTTCGTGTTGACCGGTATCTTTAAGGCCAAGTTCCTGATTCCTCTCTATGCTTCTATCCCGATTTCGCGCCGCGCTGCTTGCAGTTCTTCTTGCTTCTGGTGCAGCGCCTAGTGCGAAAGCCCAAGCCCCCAAAACCTGGTCTTCCTCGGAAATCCTGCTGGGTCTGAAAAAGCTGAACGTCCTCGGTTCGGCCATGTACATCGCTGCCCACCCCGACGACGAAAATACGCGTTTCCTGGCCTACCTCGCCAACGGCCGCCTGCTGGAAACCAGCTACCTCAGCTGCACCCGCGGCGACGGCGGCCAGGACCTCATCGGCCCTGAAATTCGAGAGCAACTGGGCCTTATTCGGACGCAGGAGTTGCTGGCCGCCCGCCGCATCGACGGGGCGCACCAGTTTTTTACCCGCGCCAATGATTTCGGCTTCTCCAAAACCTCACAGGAAACCTTCACCATCTGGGACAAGGAGCAGGTATTGGCCGATATGGTGTGGGTGATTCGGCAGCGCCGGCCCGACGTGCTGTTCACCCGCTTTCCCCCCGACGCCCGCGCTGGCCACGGCCACCACCAGGCCAGCGCCATCCTGGCCGCCGAAGCCTTCGACGCGGCCGGCGACCCCAAACGCTTCCCCGAGCAGCTGAAATACGTGCAGCCCTGGCAGCCCAAGCGCCTGCTCTGGAATACCGGCAGCTACTTCACGCGCCCCGGCGAGGACCTGAGCGGCTACTTAAAAGTGGATGCCGGCGGCTACAACGCCCTGCTGGGTAGGAGCTACGGCGAAATCGCCGCCGAAAGCCGCTCCCAGCACCGCAGCCAGGGCTTCGGCTCGGCCGCCCAGCGCGGTGAGGCGCTAGAATACCTGCAACCCGTGAAGGGCGACAAGGCCAAAACCGACCCCTTCGAGGGCATCGATCAGACCTGGAACCGTGTGCCTGGCGGCGCGGCGGTAGGCAAGCTGGTGGATAAGGTGATTAAGGAGTATGACGCGGCAAATCCGGCGGCGAGCGTGGCGGGGTTGCTGAAGGTGCGCAGTCAGTTACAAAGTGCCGCGAAAGAACAATTCTGGTATCTGGAAAAAATGCAGCAGGTAGATGTGCTGCTTCAAGCCTGCTTAGGACTACACATTGAGGCCAATGCGCCAACGGCGTCAATTGCGGCCAGCCAAACAGCTGAGGTAGTGGTGGAAGCAGTCAACCAGGGTGCTGTGCCTATCACGGTACGGCAGGTATGGGCTGAGGGCTTTGGCCGTGACACACTGGTTGCCAAAGAGCTACGGACAGGCCAAACTATGCGGGTAGTCTTGCGGCTGCCAGTGAGCAAGCAGGTGCCACCCTCTCAGCCTTATTGGCTACGCGAGCCCGGCACCATCGGCATGTACACCGTGCCCGCCGAACTGCCACTGGCACAGGCAGACCTGGCAGTTCGCAAGAAATCAAAAACCGAAAACTGGTTAACAGTTGACCGCCAACACCTGATTGGGCGCCCAGAAAATCCGATTTCTCCTAATGTGACGTTAGAATTGGTGTTGCAAAGTGTACCTTTTTATATAACCGTTCCCGTCCAGTACAAACACACCGACCCCGTCCTCGGCGAGCGGTACCAGCCGCTGGCCGTGGTGCCGCCTGTAGCGGTAAACATTGCCGGCAAAGCCTACGTTTTCGCTGATAACCAGCCCAAAACAGTGCCCGTAACGCTCGTTGCCGGCAAAGACAACGTGCGCGGTAACCTTACGCTGCAAGTACCCGCCGGCTGGCAGGTGGAGCCGGCCAGCGTGCCCTTCGAGTTGAAAGCAAAAGGCGCTGAGCAGTTGGTACAGTTTCAGGTGAAGCCTACCAGCAGCACAAACAGCGAAGGTCAGCTCCGCGCCACTGCTTCCGTCGACGGCCAGACGTACACCCGCGGTTTGCAGACGATTGCCTACCCGCACATCCCTACCCAAACGCTGTTCCCCGAGGCTGTGGCCCCGCTGGTGCGGGTAGACTTGGCGAAGAAAGGCAACAACATCGGCTACATCATGGGCGCCGGCGACGAAGTGCCCGAGGCGCTGCGGCAGATTGGCTACACCGTTTCCCTACTCAATGCCGATGAGGTGACGCCCGAAACCCTACGCCGCTTCGATGCGGTGCTGCTGGGCGTGCGCGCCTACAACACCGTGGAGCGCCTGCGCGTGGCCCAGCCTACGCTGCTCGATTACGTGAAAAATGGCGGCAACCTCATCGTGCAGTACGTAGTGAGCCGCGGCGTGCTGCTGCCCGAAATCGGCCCTTACCCCCTCACACTCTCCAACGACCGCGTGACGGTAGAAAACGCTCCCGTTAAGTTCCTCAACCCCAAAGCGCCCATCCTCAACACGCCCAACAAAATCACCGCGAAAGATTTTGAAGGCTGGGTGCAGGAGCAGGGCCTCTACTACCCCAGCAAGTGGGACAGCCACTACCAAACTGTCATCAGCAGCCACGACCCCGGCGAGACGGACAAGGAAAGCGCCATCCTCGTCGCCGACTACGGCAAGGGCCACTACATCTACACTGGCCTCTCGCTGTTCCGCGAGTTGCCCGCCGGCGTACCTGGCGCCTACCGCATCCTGGCCAACATGATTTCGTTGGGCAAGTAGAAACACTTCCTATCGAATCACCACTAAAGCAGGTTCAATAGGAAGTGGCACATAATAATACAAGGTAGGCGCTACTTTTGCCTAGACAGCCCTTAAGTCAAGCGTTGATAGCTTCAAGCGAATTCACTATACACTCTTACTGAATGCTTATTAACTTTTTATGCAATATGCGCTTAAAGTATATTGTATTTGCTGTAGTTCTACTCACGGGAAGTGCGTGTCGGAGGTCTTCTTCTTCGTGTGCACTCCTAAAAAATGATCTGGAAAGTGAGCAGGATACTACCGGCCTCACAACCAAACACGCTCATTCGGGTCATTATTCTTACGTGTTGCCTCATGGATCACAGTTTGGTAGTAAAGTATTTAAAGCGCCATTGAGTAGTTGCGGAAAAATTCCGCGAAAAATTCGTGCTAGCGCCCAAGCCTATGTGATGAGCGGTCGTGTTGGTACAACCATGCTAGTGGTATCGCTGCAGTGCCACGGTCGTCGGCCGGATGTTTGGGCAGCTTTGACTATAAACGAAGCAGTAAAGCGTTTTCAAACATGGGTTGATCTCAAGAAAACTATTGAGATTCCGGCGGATGCTCTTCCTACAGACGAAGTGCAAGTCTATGTATGGCATATGGACGCAACGGCCGAACCCACCTATTTTGATGACTTTAAAATAAAGGGTTACGAATAATAAATGAATTTCCACATGCGTACATATTTTTACTCTGTGTTTCATGGAACGCGTTATGCAGCATGGTTCCTAGTGGCAATACATGCTTTTTTATTGTTGGCTTTAGTATCTGCTTTGTATTGTTTTGGAATAATTCGTTATATACCACTTGAGCACAATCTGTCTCAGATGGATGTGTATTGGTATAGTCAAATCGTGAGAGACGGCTATACTTATTCCAGTACAGGAATGAGCAATGCAGCTTTCTTTCCCTTATTTCCCTATTTATGGCGAGCTACCGGTTTCGGAGCGCTAGGTATAGCAGTATTTAACGTTAGTATTTTTTTAGTGGCATTCACCCTGCTTGCACAAAATATTCGACTATTCCCCCACCAAACACTATTATTGTTATCTACTCCTGTGTTGCTATTTATGATAGTGCCATACACAGAGGCTTTGTTTTTTCTGTTTGCCTCGTTGCTACTAATTGGTTTGCACCGTCGGCAAATGCTATGGTTTATTTTAGGGCTACTTGGATGTGGTCTCACACGTTCAGCTAGTACTATTTTTACACCAGGGTTACTGTTTATGACATTTCTATGGGCAGCACAACCGGGTCAGTTGTGGGTAGCAATTCGTTGGGGAGTTACTGGCTTACTTACTTTGTTACTCTCCTTAGGCATTGTAGCCTACATACAATGGTACCAAACAGGGGAGCCATGGGGCTTTGTGCTGGCACAGCAGCACTGGCACCACGTTTTGCAATGGCCAGCTTATCCTTGGCGCACAGCTTCAGGAATCAACATGCTTTGGCTAGATGGTGCTGCTATGTGGCTGGGATTATTGTCTATTGGCATTTGTTGCTGGCTATTCGTGCGCTTGCTGCAGAGAATATTAGCTCAGAGACAATTACCTGCAGTACCAAGCATTGTAGTCTTTGCACTAGGATACTGCGTGTGTACTTTTTCTTTTATCTTATTATTTCAAGGATATAGTATCTGGAATGCTAGTCGTTACACAATAGCAACTCCTTTTTTCGTTGTATTGGTTTGGCATGTAAGCCGTCAGCCCGCGTGGTCTTTTAAACAGTATGCGATAGGAACACTATTTACTATGGTTTTTTGGCAAATGTTTGGTATTTATACTGATGATTTTGATAATTTTAATTTAGGTGAATCTTTATGGTATTTTGGATTGTTAACTATTTATATATTTTCTTATGTAGGTTGGAGACAACTACCCTTTCGCCGAGAAATAACGATGATATTATATGTATTTAATCTAGTGATGCAATTACACCTTTTGGAGAGTTTTTTACAGTCATTTGTTGTTCAGTAAAAATATAATAATTGATTTAAATATTTTGTATTGTATATATATTTTATAAATAAACTTTGATTTCCACTATTAATTACTGCCATCAGTATGAAGCCAAAGCCAGAACAGTTGAACGCTTCATCTACTTTTCTTACCGAGGATAGGGTAAAAAATAAGGTGAGTTGGCAAACCTGGTACTGGCTGGTACTAGGCGCCCTGGCGGTCGAAATCGGCTTTTTCGCCTACTTAACTAACCTCTTCGCTTGAGTCTGCTCGATTGGTTGGTGCTAGGCGGCACCTTGCTGTTTATTGTGGGCTACGGCACCTGGCGCACGCGCACGGCCGGCCGCACCCTCGACGGCTATTTGCTGGGCGGGCGACAGGCCAGTTGGTGGGGTATCGGGCTGAGTATCATTGCCACGCAGGCTTCGGCCATTACGTTTCTTAGCACGCCCGGCCAGGCCTACGCCGACGGCATGCGCTTCATCCAGTTCTACTTTGGGCTGCCGGTAGCCATGGTGCTCATCGCCATTTTCGCGGTGCCCATCTTCCACCGATTGCAGGTGTTCACGGCCTACGAGTACCTGGAAGGCCGCTTCGACAGGCGCACGCGCACCTTGGCCGCAGTGCTGTTTCTGGTGCAGCGTGGTCTCAGCAACGGCCTTTCGCTCTACGCGCCTGCGCTGGTGCTATCGGCGGTGCTGGGCTGGGATATCTCTTTGACGGTGTGGATGATTGGCGGCATGATGATTCTCTACACCGTAACGGGTGGTAGCCGGGCGGTGGCCGTCACGCAGCAGTTTCAGGTGGGCGTTATCTTCACGGGCATGGTGGTGGCGGGCTACCTGCTGGTGCACTACCTACCAGCGGAGGTAGGTTTTTCGGAAGCCATGCAGCTGGCCGGCCACCAGGGCAAGCTGAACCTGGTTGATTTTAGCTTCGACTTCAAAGACCGCTATAATTTCTGGTCGGGGATGACGGGCGGTTTGTTTCTGGCCCTGTCCTACTTCGGCACCGACCAAAGCCAGGTGCAACGCTACCTGGCCGGCCGCAGCCAGCGCGAAAGCCGCCTGGGCCTGCTCCTCAACGGCCTCGTGAAAGTGCCCATGCAGTTTGGCATCCTGCTGATCGGCGTGCTATTGTTTGTGTTCTACCAGTTCAACCCGGCGCCGCTCACCTTCAACCGCCCCGTGCTGGATGAGGCTGCCCGCAACCCTACCTACGCGCCCGCCCTGCGCCAGCTGCAAACCGAGCGCACCCAACTGGCCACGGCCCGGCACAAGGCTTCCCAGCAACTCGTGCGCGCCTACACCACTCGCAACCTCGAGCAAATAGCCGCTGCCGAAACCCACCGCCAGGCCGTAGATGCCGCTGTGCAGGGGCTACAGAGCCGCACCCAAACCCTACTGAAACAAGCGGCACCCGCTGCCAAAGCGCAGGAAGCAGACTTCGTATTTATCACCTTCGTGCTGAACTACTTGCCGCACGGGCTGGTGGGTTTGTTGCTGGCCGTTGTGCTATCGGCGGCTATGGGTTCGGCGGCGGGTGGCCTTAATGCGCTGGCGTCTACCACCGTGGTAGACCTCTACCGCCCCGCCTACCCCGGCGCCAATGAGGTACGGTGTGTGCGCGTATCGCGCTGGGCTACGGTGGGGTGGGGCGTGTTGGGCATCGGCTTCGCCCTGTTCGCCGCCCGCCTCGAAAACCTGATTCAAGCCGTGAATATCCTGGGCTCTCTGTTTTATGGCGCGATGCTGGGGCTATTTATGGTCGCATTTTTTCTGCCGAAGATTCAGGCAAAGGCGGCCTTCTGGGCTACGGTGGTAGGCCAGATAGCCGTGCTGGTGCTGTTCAATACCACCGATATCGGGTATCTGTGGTTTAACATAATTGGGTGCGGGTTGGTGGTGCTGGTAGCCTTGGTGGTGCAACGGATGGCCTCACCTCCCGTTCCTCTCTCCCACGGGTAGGAGGAGCTAGACATGAGCCGTTAAACGCAGCCACCTCAGCTAATGCGTCGCTAATTGCCAGTTAATCAAAATAAAAGAGAAGCCAACTGCGCGAGCGGTTGGCTTCTCTTTGAATGTTTCCAGTAGCAGTCACGACGAAACAAGCCGAAGCAACTGGGTTGAATGATCTATGTCTGACTTCCTCTCTCCTTAGGGAGGGAGCCGCGGGGTGAGGCCCTACTTTTTCGCCTCAGCAATCAGGGCGTCATTCATTTTTACGTATTCCGTGTTTTTAGCTTCGGCGGCCAACTTTTTCGACTGCTCGGCGGAGGCGAGGGCAGCTTTCTTATCCTTCATCTTTAGCTCCAGCTTGGCTTGCGTGTGCAGGTTCCAGAACTTAGGGTCGGTGGCGTTGGCCTTCTTCAGCCACGTGAGAGCCTGCTTGTTGTCCTTGTTGTTGTCGATGTAGTAAACAGCAGCAGCGGCGAGGTCACCGGCCGAGGGGGTAGCGTTGTTGATGACCTTGTCATTGATCTGAGCCATCACCTTGGTATCCACATCAGTCTTGATGCCGAACTTCACGCCTACCGATTCCCACTGCATATCCACGTTGGCAGTGGCAGGCGTCAGGTCCACGAAGTTCATTGTGAAGGTTTCCTGCTTAGTACCAAGGCGGTAGGGCTTCACCATAAACTTGGCCACATCGTCCTCATCCTTGAAGCCGGCCACATCGGCACCGCGCTTGATGTCCTTGCTCAGTACAATGGTCCAGGAGTCTTTACCAGGCACCGAGTAAATGCCGTATTCGCCAGCGGCCACCTTTTTGCCTTCCACAGTCACATCGTCCGAAAACTTAATTTTAGTGGTGGCATTAGCGCCCGTGCGCCAGCGCTGACCGTAGGGTAGCAGCGTACCGTAAATGGAACGGCCTTTCACGCCGGGGCGCGAGTAAGTGATGGTAACATCCGTAAGGCCTACGCGCTGGGTAATGGTGCTAGTAGGGCTAGCAGCAGGTGTGCTAATCTGGGCTTGAGCAGCAGCGCTCAGCAGTAAACCCGTGGCAAAAAACGTGGCGCCCGCCACGCGGGTAGCTTTTGAAAGAGTAGTGGCAATCATAGAGAAATGAAAAGCAAATTGGAATGGGGCAAAAGTAGCGAAAACGAGCGCATCCGGCTGCGTGGTAGCAGAATAAGTAGAGACACAGTATATTGTGTTTCTTCGTTTCTGACGTTGGGTAACCAGACTACTGTTGGTCGTTCAACAACGCGATATAAACTGTTGTGCCTCCACGCTGCGTTAGGTCAGTTGCCGCAAGGATATACTGTGCTGCACCAATAGCGCTTCCACAGCTGCTAGGGTAGCGGGTGCTATCAGGCAGCGCAGATCGAGGTAGTAGCAGGCGGCTTGGGTAGGATAGAGCAAGAGCCAATCGGGACCTACCCGCACGGCGCGGCGTATAGCATTCCAGGGCGTCCGAAACTCGCCGACCGCGCTATTGCCTTGCAAGGCTTCATCGGTTAGCGTAAAGTCTGCTGGTTGTTGCAGCACCGGGTTTTGCGTGTAACCGCGCCGTAGTTGCCGGCGCACTAGCGCAGCCCGTAGCAGCCCATACGCCACACCCACTACCAATAGAGCCGGCGTCGACCAGGTGGTGATGTGGCCCCGCGTGTTCATTAGCTCCATCACCAAACTTGCCGTCAGCAACGCCAGCCCTACCCCCAGAATCCAGTGGTTGCGCCGGGTAGCAGGCGCTGCTCGCCACAGCCGAAAGTTCACCGCCACAAACTCATCGGCCGACATGGTGACGTGGGAGAACTGGATGGGTGGCATGAGGGCAGGGTAGGGAGAGAGCGGCAAGATAGAGCGTCACTCCGAACTGGTTGAGGAGTCTCGCGTGCTGACGAAAGGTACTAACTCACATGAGCGCACGAGATTCTTACTGATAGTCGGAATCACGAACCACTACTAGCACGCGAGATTTCTCACTGCGTTCGAAATGACGTTTCAGATTAAATGAGCTAGCTCAACTCAAACTGCAACTTCAACAAGTTAGCATACAGGCCATTATCATAATGAGCCAGTTCCTCGTGTGTGCCTTGTTCCACAATCTGGCCACCGTCGATGACCAGGATTTTGTCGGCTTTGCGGATGGTGGAGAGGCGGTGGGCGATGATGATGCTAGTGCGGCCTACCATCAGCTCGTCCATGGCGCTTTGCACTAGCTTCTCGCTTTCGGAGTCGAGGGCGGAAGTGGCTTCGTCTAGGATGAGGATAGCCGGGTTTTTCAGGATGGCGCGGGCAATAGCAATGCGCTGGCGCTGCCCGCCCGAGAGCTTGATGCCCCGCTCGCCTACCAACGTATCCAGCCCCTCCGGGAACGACTCGATGAACATCCACGCATTGGCCTGCTTGGCCGCCCGGATGATTTCTGCGTCGGTAGCCGAGGTGTCGCCGTAGGCAATGTTTTCGCGGATGGTACCGCCGAACAGGATGGTTTCCTGGGGCACAATGCCAATGTGGCGGCGCAGCTCCGTGAGGTCGAGTAGGGCAGCATCGCGGCCGTCGATGAGGATTTTGCCGCCGCTCAACTCATAAAACTGCATCAGTAGCTGCACAATAGTGCTCTTGCCGGCGCCCGAGGGGCCTACCAGCGCCACTTTCTCGCCGGCCTGAATGTCGAAACTGATGTCCTTGAGTACGGCCAGGTCGGGGCGGGTAGGGTAGCGGAAAGCCACGTGCTGGTACTCGATGTCGCCGCGAATCTGGAGGGGCGTGGCACCGGGGAGGTGGGTAGGCTCGGCGGGCTCGTCCAGAATTTCGAGGATGCGCTCCGAGGAGCCCAGCGTGCTTTGCACCTTGCCGTATAGCTCGCCCAGCCCGGCCACCGAAGCACCGATGAAGATGGTGTAGAGGGCAAACTGCGTGAGGTCGCCAATGGTCATCTGGCCCGATTGCACCAGCGTGGCCGCGCGCCATAGCACTAGCACAATACCACCAAACAGCCCCACAATAACAAATGACACAAACCCGCCGCGGTAGAGGTTGCTCTGCAAAGCGGCCTTCACCGTGCGCGTAAGCGAGCTGGTATAGCGGCCAGTTTCAAACTGTTCGTTGGTGAAGGCCTTCACCGTGTTGATGCCCTGCAAGGTTTCCTCCACAATCACGTTGGTTTTGGCCAACTCGTCCTGCGTCACCTTAGCCAATACCCGGATTTTACGCCCAAACACCATCGCCAGCACCACAATGGGCGGAAACGTGAGCAGCATAAACATCGACAGCTTCACCGATACCACCATGATAAACACGATGCCTGCCAGCAGCGTCGTCACTTGCCGAAACAACTCGGCCAGCGTCAGCGAAAAGGAATCCTGAATCACGCTCACGTCGGAAGTGATGCGCGAGGTGATGGCCCCTACCCGGTTGCGCTCGAAGTAGGGAATGGGTAGGGTTACGAACTTCTGGTAGAGCGCCTGCCGGATGTCGCGCACCGTGAACTCGCTCACCTGCGTGAAAAACCAGATGCGCCCGAACGAGAACATTCCCTGTAACAGAATCAGCGCCGCAAATCCCAGGGCAATCTGGTTGATGGAAACCACGGTGCCGTTGGGAAGAGTCACCGGGTGGCCGCTGGCGGTATCGGCTAGCTTACCGATAATCCAGGGGAAAGCCATGGTGGTGGCACTGGACAGCGTGAGCAGCACCAGACCAATGATGAACTTGGTGCGGTAGGGCAACGTGAAACGGAAAATGCGCAGCCCCTGCCGAAAGCTCTCCTTATTCAGTTTCACCTTCGGCGCATCGCTGCCGACGTCGTTGCCGCTGGTATTCAATCCACTTCGAGCCATTGTGTATGTATTACTATCAGAGAGCCAAAGAAAAGTGTTGTCGTGCGTGCTACACCTCCTGTCATCCTGAGCTTGCGAAGGACCTTCTCACGCGAGAACGAGTCGTTGGTACGTCTGTCATTCTACCGTGACAAGGTCCTTCGCAAGCTCAGGATGACAAGGAGGCGTAGCATTACAGGTAGTTTCCTTTAGCGTTAATCATCTTAATTGCTTATTCAAATTTCGTTTTGCCCTGCTCTACCTTCAGGTTCTTGGAGTTGCCGAAGGGCACAGGCACACGCACCAACACTGCTACCGGCTGGCCCTTGCGAGTGGCCGGCTGCCAGGCGGGCATAAGGGCCAACACGCGCAGGGCCTCGGCGTCGCAGGCGGGCGAGAGACTTTGCACCACGGTTGTGTTTTGCAGCTTACCATCGGCCGCCACAGTGGCCTGTACCACCACATCGCCCGCCACGTTGCTGACGCGTGCCGCCTCCGGATACTTTACCTGTTGCTGAAAAAAAGCACTTAGGGCCTCGGTGCCGCCCGGAAACTGTGGGGCCACATCGGGGCGGTTAGCGGCGGGGGCGCGCTGAGCCTGCATCCGACCAGCGCGCAACTCAGTGGGCTGCTTGGCCGGCGGGGTAGGAGTTTGGGCCTGCGCCATAATACCCGCAAGAAACAGCAGGCAGATGAAGAACAGATGTTTCATAGCGGAGGGGTAGTCCAAAATATAGCTTCAGACCAGCGCACAAAGGTACGCTACCCCTCAACAACCTCTACACCGCAGGGTTCAATTCGCGAGTAGCGGCGGGCCGGGAAATTAGCAGCAGGCCGATAAACGTGAGGATACCGTTGAGTATCAGGATTTCAAAGCCAAACTCGTAGTCCCACCACGCTTTGGAATTAGCGTTGATAAACCACGTGACGAGCGGGGCCGCGAAGCATACGGGCAGTACCAGCCGGTCGTGCAGGCCGCGGCTGGTGAAGATACCGAAAGAGTAGAGTCCCAGCAGTGGGCCGTACGTGTAGCCCGCCGCCTTAAACACGGCCGTAATGACGCTTTGGTCGTTGATGGCCCGGAAAATCAGGATAATGACAATCAATACCAGCGAGAAGCCAAAGTGCGTGAGCTGGCGCACCTGCTTCTGCTTGCGCTCGTCGTACTGCTTGATATCCAGCATGTCCACGCAAAAGGAGGTCGTGAGGGCCGTCAGGGCCGAGTCGGCGGAGGCGTAGGTAACGGCAATGATGCCCAGGATGAACACGACGCCTGCAAACAGGGAGAAATGGTTGGTAGCCAGCAGCGGAAACACGTTGTCGCCGATGACTTTGCCGGTAGCCGGGTTGGTGGGTAGGGCAATGCCCTTGGCGGCGGCAAACTGGTAGAGCAGCACGCCCAGCGACAGGAAAAACACGTTCACAATGACAATGGCAATCGTGAACCAGAACATGTTTTTCTGGGCGTCTTGGAGGTTGCGGCAGCTCAGGTTTTTCTGCATCAGGTCCTGGTCGAGGCCAGTCATCACGATGGTGATGAAGGCGCCCGAGGCAAACTGCTTCCAGAAAAACTTGTCGTCTTTGGGGTCGGAGAAGTAGATCTGCGACATGGCGCTTTCCTTCACCGTTTTCACCAGGCCGGCAAAGCCCAGGTTCAGCTCGTCGGCCATCAGGTAGATGCTCACGCCCACGCACACCAGCATGGCCAGGGTTTGGAAGGTATCAGTCCAGAGAATGGTTTTGAGGCCGCCGCGGAAGGTATACAGGTAAATCAGCAGAATGCTAACCGATACGGTAACGGCAAACGGCACGCCCAGCCCATCGAACACGGCAAATTGCAGCACGCCCGCCACCAGAAACAGCCGGAACGCCGCGCCTACTGCTCTGGAAATCAAGAAGAAAAACGCGCCCGTCTTGTAGCTCCAGAACCCAAACCGCTGCTCCAGGTAGGTGTAGATAGATACCAACTGCAAGCGGTAGTAGAGTGGCATCAGCACGGTGCCAATTACCAGGTAACCTATCGTATAGCCCAATACCACGGCCATATAGCTCCAGGCCTGCCCCTGCACCATGCCCGGAATGGAGATGAACGTGACGCCCGACAGCGAGGTGCCAATCATGGCAAACGCCACCATGTACCAGGGGGCGTTGCGGTTGGCAATGAAAAACGACTCGCTAGTGGCCTTCTGCGATGTGAGGATCGAGATGATGACGAGCACCACGAAGTAGCCCGCAATCAGGCTCAGGATGAGGGTAGGGGACATGGACTTTAGCTGTTAGCTTTTGGCTGTTAGCTGATAGCGCCGATGTGAAGGTCGACAGCTACAACAAGAACCTCAAAGCTAACAGCTAGCAGCCAAAAGCTAACAGCTACTCATCCTACTCATTGCCCAGTGTGCGCGTGCCGGCATAATAATACAGCTCGGCCAGCGACTTTTCGTAGTTGGCGCGCATGCT
Source organism: Hymenobacter defluvii (assembly GCF_017589435.1). Lineage (NCBI taxonomy): Bacteria > Pseudomonadati > Bacteroidota > Cytophagia > Cytophagales > Hymenobacteraceae > Hymenobacter > Hymenobacter defluvii. The sequence continues at coordinate 46,120 of NZ_JAGETX010000008.1, read as the reverse complement.
TTCCTGCTTGAGACGCAACTCAATGAGCTTGCTTTCGCGGGCGTTGATGAGGAAAATCGTGCTTTCGCCCAACTCAAACTTTTGCAGCTCAGCCTGCAGCAAAATCCGCTGATTGACAATGGCTTGCTCCTGCACGGCCAATTGACGCTCGTAGGCCTTGAGGGTGTTGTACTTGGCGCTGACCTGGTTGGCAATCATGCGGCGGCTGTTTTGCTGCTCTAGCGTGGCATCCTGCACCTTGATGCGGGTTTGCCAGAGCTTGCCGCGCTCCTTGCGCAAAAACAGCGGGAAGGCGAAGTCTACCCCTACCTTGTAGTTGTCGCGGCCGAAGTCGTAGTAGCCGGGCACCTCGGGACGGTAGAAGTCGCCGCGGCTGAGCAGGTAGCCGCTCACGTTCACGGTGGGCTTCAGCAGCTCGCGGCGGTAGCGTACCTCCACGCCCAACTGCCGGATTTTGGCGTCGAGCTTGAGTAGGGTAGGGTGGCGGTTGGCCGCAAAATCCTGGAGCTGCTCATACGTCAGGCTGTCGACTGTGCGCATGGTAGGCAGTTGTGGCACGGCGTAGGCCGGCAGCTCCGCAGGCTGGCCGTCTTTGGTCCAGAGGTAGTTCGATAAGATCAGGCCAGCGTTTTGCTGCTCCACCTGCAACTGCGTGAACTGCACCAGGCGGTCCTGCACCGTAATCTGCGCCTCTACCGAGTCGATGGGCGCTTGGTCGCCCAATTGGGCGCGGCGGCTGGTACCCTGGAAGCGGGTTTCGGCCAGCTCTACCCCCTCCTGAATGAGCAGCATTTGCTGGTAGTTGAAGTACCAGTTCCAGTACGCCTGCGTTGCCTCCAACCAGATAGCGTTGATCTGCTTCACCTGATCGGCCTCGGCGGCATCCACCATAATTTTGGCCTGGCGCAGTGTGCTGCGGCGTGCGTCTATCAACAGGCCCTGCCCCAACGGCACCGACAGGCCGGCAACGGCCAGGCCATTGAGCGGCGTGCGGTGCTCGGGGTTCACGTAGGTGCCCACCATGCGGTCGTAGCCTACCTTCAGGTCGATACCGCCCGGCCATAGGGGTACCTTCAGCTCGTTTGCCCAGTTGTTGTAGTAATCGGTGCCGCCAAACAGCTTGCGGTCAAAGCCCGAGCCCAGCTTGGGGTCGAAGCCGCCGCGGGCCTGCTGCACCTGCGAGCGGGCATCTTCGCTGAGCAGCGCGGCCTGCTTCACCACGGGATGGTAGGCAAACACCAGCTCCGCCAAATCTTGCAGCGAGAAAATACGGGCCGTATCCACGGGTGGCCGGTCCTGCGCTAGTTGTTTGGTTTGCAGGGGCGCAGGCTCCAGTCCCGGCGCCTGGGTAGGGAGGCGGGGCGTCTGGGCCAGCGCGGCAAGGGTAGGCAGCAGGATAGCTAGGGGCGTGAGCCAACTAGTCAGCACAAAAAAACGCATCCTCATTTCCTACTTCTTTTCGACTTTTACAGGCGAGTCGGGTTGTGGCTCAGCCTGTAAGCTAGGTGGGAAGCCGTTGAGCTGTCGCCAGATTTCGTACCATACGGGCACCGAATCCAGAATCACCCAACCGTATACGCCCGAGCCCAGGCGTAGCTGGGTAGGCCACTTATGGTCGTCGTCGTTGCGGTGTTCGGGGTGAGGCTCGGGGCGCACCAGCAGGCGGTACTTGCCGTTGGTGCTGCTTACCACGTCAATCACCGTCACCACGCCGCCAAAGGTACCTACAGCCACCGAGGGCCAGCCCGAAAACTGCACTGCCGGCCAGCCATCAAACTGAATTCGCACCTGTCTGCCCCGCTGTATTAGCGGCACATCCATGGGGCGCACATACAGCTCGGCGGCCAATACCGGCGCTTCGGGCTGCAACGTAGCAATAGACTCGCCTTCCTTGATAGTTTCGCCGATGCCCGCCTTGAGCGTACGCACCACATAGCCAGTTTGCGGGGCGCGCACTACGTATAAGCCACGGCGTACCTCTACGTTGGCAATCTTGTTGCGCAAGGAAGCTACTTCCCCCTCCGACGACGCCCGGCTCGACACAGCCGAGCTACGATCCGACAAGGTTTTGGCTAGGTCCTGTCCGTACTTGGCGCGCAGGTTACTCAACTCGATAATAGCATTCGCCAGCGATTGGCGGGAGTTCAGCAGCTTGTTGCGCTGGGCCGTTACCTTGGCTAGGTCTTCCTGTAATTTCAGGCGGCGCGTTTCAATGTCGGTGAGGGAAAACAAGCCGTTTTGGTAGCCATTCTCGTAGCGGGCCAGGCGGGCTTTGGCAATGTCATAGGAGTTGGTCACGGCCACCAGGTCGGCGCTGTCGCTGGCAACGTAGTTGCGGGCCTGTTCCACCTTGTTGCGGGCCGATTCCAGTTGCACGTTCAGGGTAGTGCGCAGGGCGGCTAGTTGCTGGTCGGTGGCTTCAATTTTGGCGGTGTTGGCTAGCACGTTGCCGCGTTTGGCCACCAGTTGCTCGCTCAGGCGCTCGGGCAGGTTGGGGTCAAAATATTCGTCTTTGATTTCAGAAATGGTAAGAATCGTGTCGCCTCTGCGCACAAATTCGCCCTCACGCACAGCCCAGTGCTCTATACGGCCCGCAATCTGGTTTTGTACCGTTTGGGGGCGGTCCTGGGGGCGTAGGGTGGTGAGGGTGCCCGTGCCCTCGATGGTCTGGCGCCAGGGTAAAAATAGGATAATCAGGAAGATAATACCCACAGCCAGCATCACGCGGCCCAGCGTACGGCTGCCTTTGGGCACCAGTAGCTCTTTTTGAGAGCGTTGGGGCTGCTCAAGCCATACCGCCTCGTCTACGTTTTGGTTGGATAGATTAAGCATGGGTTCCCTCCGTCTTTTTCTCGTCCATGGGTAGGTCGGTCACGGCGGCCAGTTTCTCTACCCCCGTTAGCATGTCAAACACGGTACTCACACCAGTCATTAGTTTTTCAATAGATCCGCTGATCTGTACAATCAGCACCTCAGCCGCCACAAACTGGCCCAGCGTCATTTGCCGCGACACCACGAACAGCGTGCCGGCAATCAGCAAGCCAGCCGTGAGCACTGTGCGCAGGGCCACGCCCCAGCCGTAGTAGCTTTTCAGCACCCGAAAGTGGTCATTGCGGGCATTCAGGTAATCAGCCGTCAGCTCGTCGGTGCGCGTAAGGGCGCGCTGCTGTTCTTCCTCACTGTGCCGAAACTGGGGCAGATCGCGGGCCACCTGCTCCAGCCAGTCCACCGTTTCGTACTTATGCGCCGATTCTTCGATGCTGGTGCGCAAGGCGCGGCGGTAATTCATAACGTAGATGAACACCAGCATGATGATGGTGAACAGCCCAAACGCAATAAAAATGGGGTGGTAGAAAGCCAACACAATCACCCCAAACAGAATCTGAAAGCCCGCAAACATCAAGTCAATCAGAAGCTTTGTGAGGCTTTTCTGCACCGTCAAAATGTCGAAAAAGCGGTTCACCAGCTCCGGCGGATTTTCACCCTCCAGCGCTTCCGGCTTGATACGGGGTAGGCGATACGCAAACTCAATAGCAGCCTTCGCATAGAGCCGTTGCTCGATGGCCTCTACCAAGGTCATTTGCCCAATCAGCAAAATGCCACCTAGTAATACGCCCAGCACCACTACCCCAATCAGGATGTAGGTAGAGCTGAACACGGCTCCTGTCGAAACAAGGTTGAACACCGCTTGGGTGCCCAGGGGTAGGGTAAGGCCAATAAGGCCTGTTAGAATGGCAAAAAACAGAATGTAACGAATCGTGTCACGTTCTGTGTCGAGCATGCGCGTGAGGCGCTGCCAGGGGGTAGGAGGTGGGAGGCTGGTGGAATGGGACTTAGAAGCCATGGAAAAAATTAAGAAAAGAGCGGGCTACCTGAAAACACGTAGCTGGTGCGGCACAGTCTCCGCATGGTTGGCTGCGCCACAGCCGGCAATGAGTATTCTATTACAGCCGCTACCCAGCAACTTATGCTTTAACAGGCACTAGGTAGGAGCTTGCTCACTTACGAATGCCAAATTTACGGTGCGTATTGGGAAAAGTCATATTAATTTGCATTAAAATGATATTAAAAGCTATGATTAGTTATAAATATTGTATTTTCTACTTGTCTTGGTACAATAGTGTTTAATGCTTAACAAGCGCAACGGTAAGCAGCTTAAAGCCAATCCTGCCAGGGCATCACCTCTCCCACTGCGGGTGCGTGCAGCTCGGCGCGGAGCATGCCGCCCGCGGCTATTTCCTCCAGCAGGCGCAGGGGCTCTGAAGCCGGCTCGTCGCTCAGATCGAAGGTGCCGTAGTGCATGGGCACCACGTGGCCAGCGCGGACTATATTGGTAGCCTTGGCCGCCTCATGGGGATTGGTATGGCTCATCTCCATCATAAAGGGTGGCTTGTAGGCGCCAATGGGCATAAGCACAATGTCCAGCGGACCAAACTGCTTCTCGATGGCCTCAAAATGACCGGCAAGCGACGTGTCGCCGGCGAAATACAGAGTACTACCTCCGGGCATCCGAATGAGAAAGGAACCCCACAGCACCTTGTTTAGGTCGAACGCGCCCCGGCGGTGCCAGTGCGAAGCGGGCAGGTAAAAGATTTCCAGCGGCGCCTCGGTGCCCAGGTCATACTGCTGCCACCAGCCGGCTTCCTGCACCGCCAGAGTAGGGGCCATACCGCGCAGCAGCGGCGCCATGCTCAAGGACGAGAGCACCTGCATCTGCGGGTTTTGGCGGGCCAGCAGTTTCACGGAAGCCTCATCGAGATGGTCGCGGTGGCCGTGGCTGAGCAGCAGGTAGTCGATGTTCGTCAGGTCCTCGGGGCGGCAGGGTAGGGGGTGACGACGTTGTAGTCCGAAGGAAGAAAACAGCACTGGATCGGTGAGCAGCGTGACGCCGCCTATCCGCAGCACAAAGGAGGCGTGCCCCAGCCACACCAGCCCGTCGGCGTCACTGCGCAGAAACTCCGCGCAGTCCACCACGGCCGGTGCCCAGGTGTCGGCTTTCTTCTCGGCTTTTTGCGGGTTTTCGGTCAGGAATTTCCACCGAAATACGTTGGAAAAACTAGGCTCGTACAGCTCCTCGCCATTGCAGTATTCCCGGCCAATCATCTTATTGCCAGGGTAGTTGGGTAGAACGGTCAGTAGCTTTTCGTTTCGATGATAGGTAGGGCGCGAGGACATGAGAGGATGGTAGAGAAAGCGAGAGTAAACACAACCGCCGCGCCCCGGAATGTTCCCGGAGCGCGGCGGTGGAAGATAAAACTAAACCTCGAAGGCTTACGTCGCCTTTAGTGAAGTCCTTGTGTATTAGAAACCAAAGCCAGGACCGTACAACGGTGCGTAGCCCACACCATTTGCCACGCGCACCCCGCCCGAAACCATCAGGTTTTCGGTGAGGCGGTAGTCGGCGCGCATGCTCATGCCCTGGCCCATGTTGCCAAAGCCCGCATAGGGGTTGACAGTAGGCGACATATCTTTCCAGGCTGTGCCCGTGAGAGCCAGACGCGGGCTCACGAGGTAAGTGCCGCCGCCGTAGATCAGGTAGCGGTTGCTGGCGGCGAAACGGGTAGTAGACAGGGCATCGGCAGGGGTAGCAGGTTGCGTAACTCCCGCATAATAAGCCGGGTTAATAAACGAACGCATGTACGTCATCCCGCCAAACGCGAAAAAACGCTTACCCAACTGGTGCGTCACTCGCGGGCTGATGTGCATAGCCGAGCCCCACCCACCCGCGAAGGTAGTACCGATATTTAGCTGATAGGAAGTGCGTTTGGCCTGCAAGCCGATTATCGGTGCTTCTACCTCGGCGGCCATCGGAACAACCATAGGCGTTTGAGCCAGCAGCGGGCCAGCCGATAAAAAAGCTATAGCGAAGGGTAGGGTACGTAGCATCGATAGTAGAAGGGAAAGCCCGTATGTTTAGTTTCGACAAGATACGCAACTGCGGTGCAAACCGGCGAATATTTTACGCAAAACAGGCCGCCACGCACAGCATGACAGCCTGTTTTTCAAGTAAGTAGCACAAGGTAAGTGGGCAAATCCCTTTTGGTTATGGGAAGATGCCGAGTGCCTGATAGCTCACGCCAATCTTCTCGATAGCTGCGTAGAAGGCCGCTGTGCGCAGGTCCGTAATGCCTGGCACCTCGTCCATCACCGCCCGAATTTCGCGGTAAGCGGTAATCATGGTGTCTTCCAGCCCCGAGTGCACTAAGTCAATTTCGTCGGCCCCGTGGATGATGAGGGCGCGTTCCCGCTCGCTCACCGTTTTGCCGGTGGTTTGCTCAATGGTCATCACCAGGCGCTTCAGCGAGGCTTCTTCGGCCCGCTTGCCCATGCGCCCAAAACGCACGTTCGACAGGTTTTTCAGCCACTCGAAATACGAAACCGTTACGCCGCCGGCGTTCAGGTAGAGGTCGGGTAGGATCACCACGCCGCGGTCCAGCAGAATCTTTTCGGCCTCCTGGGTGGTAGGGCCGTTGGCACCTTCGGCAATTATCTTGGCCTTGATGTTCTTAGCATTGCCCTCATGAATCTGGTTTTCCAGCGCAGCCGGCAGCAGCACGTCGCACTCGTACTCCAGGAGTTGCAAAGAGTCCTCGAAGTTCTGCGCATCGGGGTGGAAATCGAGAATGGAGCCAGTTACGGAACGGTGCTTGAACACTTCCTCCACATCCAGACCCGCCGGATTGTACAGGCCGCCTTCGCGCTCCGCAATGCCCACAATCAGAGCACCTTCGCGCTGGCAGAAATGCGCCGCGTGGTAGCCCACGTTGCCCAAGCCCTGCACGATGATGCGCTTGCCTGCCATACCGCTGGTCATGCCCAGCTTTTTCAGCAACGGCTCATCTTCGAGCAGCTCCCGCAGGCCGTAGAAAATACCCAGGCCCGTAGCTTCCGTCCTACCCCTAATACCGCCCTGGCCCACGGGCTTACCCGTTACGCAGCCTAGCGCGCTGGTGTCGCCATACTTAAAGGTGAGGTAGGTATCAGCAATCCAGGCCATTTCGCGGCTGCTGGTACCATAGTCGGGCGCTGGCACGTCCATACCCGGCCCAATCAGGTTCTTCTTGATCAGCTCACTGGCGTAGCGGCGCGTCACGCGCTCCAGCGTTTGCACGGAGCTAGTACGCGGGTTGATCTTCACACCACCCTTGGCACCACCAAACGGCACGTCTACCAGAGCGCACTTAAAAGTCATGAGTGTGGCCAGGGCCATCACTTCTTCCTCGTCCACGTGGATGCTGTAGCGAATACCGCCTTTGCTGGGCAGCTTGTGGTGGCTGTGCTGCACCCGAATGCCCTCGAACACCTGCACGTGCCCGTCTACCTCCACCGGGAAATTTACTTTGTAGATGCTGTTGCAGGTCCGAATCTGGCTTATGATGCCAGGATCGAGCTTCGAGAAGCTCGCCGCGTGGTCGTAGAAGTGCAGGACACTTTCGTAAAAGTCCTTGCCCTTCACCAAGTGGTTGCTCATGGTAAGTGTTAGTTGGTGGGAAGATAAAATAAGAAGACAGTATACTCGCAAACGGCCGATCAGCACCTTGCGTTGTGTGGCTGCCCGGCGCAAAGGTCGGGAGTTGCCGGATATAGGCAATCATAGTGCGGTTCAGCGCTTCCGACACGAATAGTTTCTCCCAAAGGAATCAAGAAGCCAATAATTGAAGAAACCGGCTGGGGTTTGCACTAAATAGTTAAATTGTATTTAAATACAAGTAATCGTCTATGAATTATTTTTTATGGAATATTAATTGAATATTTTTAAGCTGATTGCCAGGGATAAGATGCATTATTTTGTTGGTAAAATACTATAAATGTACTTTTTGGTGAAGTTGGTATGACACAACGTATATTTTGTTGTTCGCTTTTAAGTATCTGTATGTTAGCTGCCACTGGGAACGCACATCCCCAGCCCTGGCTACCGGCAGATGAAGCAGAAAAAACCTCGCTTGTGGTGCCAGGCAATCAGACCGGGCTCACAGCGCTGTACTTCAACAGCAGTACGCTGGCGGGCAAACCAGTGCTCCAACGCCGCGATGCTGCCCCCAACTTTGATTGGGGCAAAGATGCAGCGGCCCCCACCATATCAGCCGACTACTTCTCGGTGCGGTGGCTGGGCTGGCTTATAGCCCCTACCACCGGCTCCTACTCGTTTTCCGTACGTGCCGACGAGCGAGTGCGATTGTGGATAGGGGGGCAAAAGGTGCTCGACACCTGGGACGGTACTGGCCAGCTACAGCCACCGGCCTATATAACGCTGGCCGCCGGCGAAACCACAACAGTGAAGATGGAATACCACAGCGAAGAAGGCAACGCGCACGTGCAGCTGCAATGGCTACCTCCTGGCCAGGCACGGCAGGCTATTCCAGGCCAATTTTTTTCTTCAGAGAGCGGTGATGTTGTAGCCGCAACGGCACCGGGCACCGGCGCCAAGCAGCAGAATGCCGCTGCCAAACGCAAACCAGCCCCCGCTACGACTCAGCCAGCAAAGACGGCCCAAGCTAAAGCCGTGCCTACCACCATGCCGGCTCCCGCAGAGCTAGCAGGTATATTCACGCTGAAAGCTCGCACCACCGGTCAGCCGCTGGCCGTTGCCGATGAGCACCAGCCTAGTACCGATGCGGCGGCGGCTCCGCACTGGCGTATCGAGCCAGCCGGCCAAGGCTACTACCGGATAGCAGTGCAAGGTGGCACTAAAGTGTTGGAGGTGCTAGGTAGCTCGTCTTCCAACGGTGCTGCCCTCAACCTATGGCCTTACTACAGTGGCAATAATCAGCTGTGGCAAATCAAGGAGGTAGGCGACGGCTACTACACGCTGGTGGCTAAGCATAGCCAGAAAGCCCTCACGGCCAAAGCGCCTGCCGAGGGTGGCGTGCAGCAGTGGCGTGCAAACGGCCACGAAGACCAACAGTGGCGGCTGGATCCCGTGAAAGAGAAGGTAACCCAACCGGCTACCACCAGCACACCGCTTATGGGCAATGGTACCTACAACGTGAGCTTGTCGCCTAACCCTGCCAACAGCCTCTCACAGCTGCGCTACCAACTGCCAGATGCTATACCAGTGGGCTGGGTACTCTACGATGCGCGTGGTATTGTGGTGCGTACCTCCGATTACCGCCGGACAATCAGCGGTGTGCATCAGCAAACGCTAATGTTATCAGCCTTACCCAACGGTAATTACCAATTGCACCTCACTGTGGGGACCATCACCACCACTCAACCTATCCTGGTGCGCCATCCATTGGCCGAAACACAAGCTCAGGCCGAATAAGCAGCCCAAGAAAAGGCCAACTGGTCACAACCGTAGCTGGGTAGCAGAAGTAGAGTAGCGTTTCACTGGATGCTATCCAGCTTATATGAGCCATATGCCGCTGGAATAAGTATAGCATTATATTATTAAATAAGCTATATCAAGCGTATTCGTAATTAATAGTAAAATTATAAGCATTGTATTGTTATATGCTACTTTGGCTTGGTTTTTATTGTGTTTGATAAGCTTTGAAATAGACTTAACAGAAATAGTATTTATTAATAAAATACTATTTTAACCAAATTCCGTACATTCTTCTCCTATGATGCGACACTTACTCTACTGTTCCTTGGTGGGGATGCACCTATTTAGCCATACCGAAGGTGCGTTTGCTTCTGCTAAAGGAGCGCCAGGCAAAGAATTTCAGCAGTTGGTAGCGCCAGCGCAAAACGGAACGCCGGGCCTCACGGGGTGGTATTTCGGTAACAGCACGCTGGCTGGTAAACCCATCCGTCAGCAGCAGGACGCCGCACCCAATTTCCAGTGGGGAAAAGACGCACCAGCCCCTACCATACCAGCCGATTATTTCTCGGTACGTTGGGAAGGCTTCCTGACGGCTCCTACCACTGGCTCCTACTCGTTTGCCGTGCGCGCTGGGGAACAAGTGCGGTTGTGGATCAACGGACAGAAAATTCTGGATACTTGGGATGGCCAGAGCCTCACCGAGTCGGATATTTACGTGAACCTGGCTGCCGGCGAATCAACGCCGATTAAGCTGGAATATCACAGCGAAGAAGGCGACGCGCACGTGCAGTTGCAGTGGACATCGCCGAAGCAAGCACGTCAGGCTATTCCGGCTGAAGCCTTCTCGGCCGAAGGATTTGTGATGGCCGCTGCTCCGGCGCCCGCACCAGCAGTAGCGCAACCAAAAGCAGCAGTAGAAGCTCCTAAGCAAACTGTAGCGCGTAAATCTGGCATGCGCCTACCCAAAGGCGCCGTAGCCGCTCCAGCGGTAGCCTCCATGTCGGGAGTGTATCGTTTGAAGGCCCGCAACGATGGCCAAACGCTGGCCGTGGCAGAGCAGCAAGCGACCGGCAAAGCCGCCGCCGATGCCGCCGCACCCGAATGGATGATTGAGTCGGCAGGCAATGGCTACTACCGTGTGTTTGTGCAGGGTAGCAACAAAGCACTGGAAGTGCTCGGCAACTCCTCTTCTAACGGGGCCGCCCTCGACCTATGGCCTGCCTATAAGAGCGACAACCAGCTATGGCTGATTCACGAGGCGGAAGATGGCTACTACTCGCTGGTAGCCAAGCACAGCAGCAAAGCCCTAACTGCGAAAGAAACGTCGGAAGGTGGTTTGCAGCAGTGGCGCTACAATGGCGGCGCCGATCAGCAGTGGAAACTGGAGCCCGTAGTGGGTGCCAAGGTTAGCACCAAAGCTACCCCGCTCGTGGGTAATGGCGATTATAAAGTGCACGTGTACCCCAACCCCTCCAATGGCATCTCACAGCTACGCTATCAGCTGCCTGGCAATATGCCCGTGGGCTGGGTGCTTTACGATACCCGCGGCGTGGCCGTGCGCTCTTCCGACGCTCGCCAATTGACCGACGGGGTGCATAACCAGACGCTGCCCTTCCTGGAACTGCCCAACGGTAACTACCAACTGCACCTCACGGTGAATGGCGTAACTACCACGCAGCCCGTCATGATTCGTCATCCCAAAGCAGAGCCCCAGGGCGAAGCACGGGTCCAAACAGCAGAACCGATGCAAATTGTACAGATGCAGGCTAGCCGGTAAGTCTAATAGTCCGCAAACGCTTGGAGGGGTAGCAATGGTCACAATATGCGTGACCATTGCTACCCCTCCAAGCGTTTGCGGACTGCTGGGTTTTATTGAAGTTGTTTAGAAAATCGTGTGCCGGTCCGATGCCGTAGGCGTCCAACCGGCATACGATTCGTGCGGAAGTCCGAATAAAGAAAAACGAAAAAATAACGTCATGCTTGATCTGGCGTCCGCTTGCCAAAGCATGACCGGCAGATTCTAGCGCCCATTTCTGATTTGGAAACAGGTCTATTAGCTGTAGTAATCTACTAACTGAGTAGCAAGGCGTGCGGGTGCAAATTGCGTGTGGGCGTATTGGTAGCCCTGTTCCCGCATGTGATTCGCATGTGCTGAATCGGTCAGGACTTTCTCTATAGCGTGCGCGAGCTGCTCAGGACTAGTGGGATCTATATAGCACGAGGCTGGACCGCCTGCTTCTGGTAGAGCAGAGGTAGAGGAGGCAATAACAGGCGTTTTGCACAACAGTGCCTCGGCTATGGGTAGCCCAAATCCCTCGTACAGTGAAGGGTAGATGAGAGCCGAAGCCTCTTGGTACAGCGCCTGGAGTTGCCGAATATCCACTACGTTTTCCAACCAGTACACTACATCTTCCAGGTTTGCTTGAGCTAATAGCTGTTGCAACTGCTGTTTATGACGCTTCCCCTTACCCACCAAAACAAGCGGTACCCGCAAATCGACTGGCAAGTGTTGGTAAGCGCGAAGCAGTGTGGCAATATTCTTACGGGGCTCTAAGCTTCCTACCCCTAAGACATAAGGCGTTGTTACGCCCAATTGTGCCACCGTGCGAGCCGCCTGTTCAGTGGGTTGCCGCTGATAGTATACAGGGTCACAGGCTTGATAAATGACTTTGATTTTGTCTGGCTCTACCCGGTAATACTCTATCAAATCACGCTTCGTATGCTCGCTGATGGCAACTATTTTAGCCGCGTGCCGACAGCTGTAACGTACCTTCTGGTCGTAGATAATGCGCTCTACAGCACCGTACCACTCCGGATGAACTTTGGAAATGACATCGTGCATGGTGACCACGCCCGGAATACCCGCACGCATAAGGCCTACGGGTAATTCGTGGCTTAGCCCGTGGTACAGTTCAATACCGTCTCGTTTCAATTGTTTTACTACGCCGTAGCTGCGCCATAAGGACTGGAAGAAGCCACTGGGGGGCACAAACGTGGTATACTGAGTGCTTTCCAGAAAGGGTTGTGTTGCTGGATGTTGCCGGATGGCAGGCGTGTATAAATGGTAATCGTGTTCGGGATGAAAACACGCCACATCCTGCACCAGAGTCCGGCTGTAGTTTCCTAAGCCAGTAAAATTGCCAAACAGGCGTTTTGCATCATATCCAATCCGCATACCGCAGGGGAAAAAGACTAGGATAGCAACACGCTTACTATCCATGAAAATACAGGCAGCGTACGCTTTCCTGGTAAGTGTTAGACGTTGTAGTTGCTTATTTGGCTTTGCTACCCAGCCACGCGTTGCGGTAGGCTTTCATCTTCTTCGTGACGGTGCGCTTGTCGGCTTCGTAGGGTAGGACCTCCAAGATAGGATCTTCGGTGAGGGTTAGTTGAGCAGTGCGCTGTTGCCCCCGCGAACGGTACACTACTGGCACCACGTCGCCGGGCTTGTGACGGGCCAGTAGGGCGCCGTAGGCCGTACGGTTGGCAACGGGCTGACCATCCAATTTCGTGATGACGTCCTCGCGGTCGAGGCCGGCTTGGTAGAGCGGACTACCTATCAGAGGAGTAACTGGGATAGTGAGTGTGCTATCAGCGTTGAACGACAGCCGATTGGCGCCCAGGCTGGCTTGGCTGGCGTGGGCTTTGCGCACCAAGAGGCCAGCCGGAGCCAGCAGCTTTTCAAAATCAGGCAGGGTATGCCCGTAGATATGCTGGCGGAAAAACTGTCCGGCAAAAGCCGTATCGCGGGCTACTTCGCCCAGCACGCGTTGCAGGTCGGCGGTGGTGTAGGGGCGGGCAGGGGCATAATTCTGCTGCTTGCTTCCATAGTGCTGCCACAACGCCCGCATGTAGGTATCGAGGTCGGTTTTGTGGTCCTGGCGCAGCATCATATCCAACACCAAGGCATTGGCCGCACCAATGTAGTAGTAAGAGAGGTAGGTATTTGCGCGGTTGTTGGGGTCGATGCTAACGGCGGCATCCACAAAGGGTGCCTGTTGGCTCATGTATACCGGCGAGTAGCGCGCTGCCCCCGGCGAGTTCAGCATGGCATTCACCACACCCGACAACGCCTCCTCGCAATACTGCTGGTCGGTGCTGAAGGCACCGGAGCGGCGCAGGAGTAAGTCGCCGTAGTACTGCGTAAAGCCCTCGGCAAACCACAGGTTACTGCTCATATTGGCCTGTTCAAAATTGAACGGCTCCAGGTCCTGCGGGCGCAGGCGCTCCACGTTCCAGCTATGGAAAAACTCGTGCGACACCGTGCCCAGGTTATCCAATGCTCCCTGCCCGCGCAATGGACGGTTGCTGGTGAGCGAAGTGGAGTTGCGGTGCTCCATACCGTCGCCGCTAGTTTGGGGTAGGTAGTTGGCAATGAAGGTATAACGCCCAAAGTCGTAGTCTGGCAGCGTGCCAAATACGGCGGCGGCTTCCTTCACTACACCTTTAGTTTTGGTTACAAAATCATCTAGTTCGGCGGCGGTGCCATCATGCAGTACCTGCATTTCAATGGTCTTGCCTTGCTCCTGCCAGCTGCGCACCTGCTGCGCCCCCAGGGAGGTAGGCGAATCCATGAGGTACTGCAAATGAGGCGCATAGTAGGTGTTGCCGGTTGGCTCAGGACGCAGCTGGGTAGCGGCCTTCCAGTCAGCGGGCGCGTCAAACTTCACTTCCACCGGGCGTTGCTCCAGGCCTCGGGCAAACGCCAGGGTAGCGGGCATGTTCAGGTGGGCGTGGCGCCAGTCGATGCCGGCGTAGGTGCCATCGGTCCGGTCGCCGAACAGGGTGTAGGTGAACGTGACGGTGCCATCGTGGCCGGCTACATTCCACCCGTAGGGATCGGGGTGAGTCACGGTCAGCGGCTGGCCTTTGGAGTTGGTGGCGCGCACATCGTACACGTTCTTAGCAAACTCGTGCAAGGCGTAGCGTCCCGGCGAGGAGCGAGCCATCCGTACCTGCAAGGGTGTAGTAGGTAGGTTGGTAAACGTAGCGGTTACCTGGGCTTCGTGGTGCACAGCGTTTGGGAAAGCCACCGTGTAGCGCACGGGGACCGAGGCAGTTTGAGCCGCCGCAGACTGGCACAGCGCCAGCGGAAAAGCCAGTGCCAATAGGAGAGTAACGTGTTTTTGCATGAACGAACAGTCAGGAGTGGAGGAAGTAAAAGTAAGTGTTCCGCTCAGAACGCCGCTTTCTCAATCAGCAACCGGCTCCGAAAATACCGTTGCCTCCATCATCCGCCCAAAGAAGAAGGCCTTATGTTGTGGCCGCAGCCCCACCTGCGCCAGTGCCTCGTGTACAGAGGGTAGGGCCCGGGCTGAAATACCCGTAGTGAGCTGAAAGAAGCGGTACATTAAAGCCAGCAGCCCGTGGTGCCACCAGCGGGTAGGGGTCGTGAAATCGGCAAGCAGCCAGGGCGCGCCGGAGCGCCGGACTGCGTTAAGCTGTTGCACTACCCGCTGCAACTGGTTGGGTGCAAACAGGTCGAGAAAGAAAAAGGTGAGTACCGCATCAAACTGCTCCGCTGGACGCAATGCGGCTTCAGTGCCCAGCCGAAATTCAACTTGTATGGCCCGCTGCGGCTGATGGCGGTGCTGCCACGCCTGGGCCTGCGCCAGCATCTGGCTTGAGGCCTCTAGGTAGAGCACGTGGGCCTGTGGACACTGCCGCCAGATGTCACCCAGAATCCAGCCCGTGCCGCCCCCGATGATGAGTACCCGCGGCGTGCCCACTGGAAGCCCCGCCAGAGCTGCTTGCTGGGTGCGGCGCAATGCCCTACCAAATACCAGCTGCGCCAGCGCATCATAAAACGGCGCCACGAAATCGAAGCCTTTCAGAAGGGTAGAGGTTGAAGGTGAAAGAAGGCGGTTTCCGACCAACGATTGGCGAGTGCCCGTATCTGCAATAAGCTATGGGCAATGCCAAGGGCTACCCTGTAAAGATGGTTCGAAGAAGCGTTACTATCTTCGATAGGGTTTAATTCTATTTGAATGACTACTTCACTCCGGCGCCTGCTGGCGGGCATTACACTGTTTATCACCGAGTTTACGCTTACTCTGGGACTGGGCGCGCTGGGCACTGTGGCGTTTCTGGCGATTGGGCGCGAGGTGTTCAACGAGCACGCTGCGCCCTTCGACGAGGCAGCTTTCCGCTGGACGCGCGACTTATTTGGTCCTACCCACCAGCAATGGGTAGAGGTGCTGACGTTTTTTGCCTCGCGCAACTTCATTGTGGCGGCGGCGCTGGGGCTGATTGGGTATTTTCTGTTGGTGCGGCGGCACCGGTGGTATTCGTTGCTGGTACCGGTGGTGGCCCTGGGTAGCATCACGCTCAACTTGTTGCTCAAAAATTTCTACCACCGTCCGCGGCCGCTGTTGCCGCTGGTATCGGCTTCGGGCCTCAGCTTTCCCAGCGGCCACGCCATGATTTCGGCTTCTTTTTACGGCTTGCTGATCTACCTAACCTATACTCACATAGCGCGGCCTGCCCTACGTTGGGGGCTGATGACGGGGTTAGCGGTGCTGATTCTGCTTATTGGCCTTACCCGTGTGTACTTGCGTGTGCACTACGCCACCGATGTGCTGGCGGGCTATGCAGCCGGTATTGTGTGGTTGCTTGTTGCCATTCCCTTGCTGAAACGCTTGGAAAAAATTGTAAAAAAACGCTTTAAACATGATCCGCAACTCGTTGAAAAACAGCTTATGTGATGCGAAAACACGGTTTTTGATGAATTATTTTGAAGAAAATGTTGCGCAAAGCAAATTCACCGTTGTATCTTTGCACCATCAAACGACCACCAACAGGGTGGTTTTCTGATAAACGTGTTGCGCTTGTGGCGAAATTGGTAGACGCGCTGTCTTCAGGCGGCAGTTCCGCAAGGTGTGAGAGTTCGAGTCTCTCCGAGCGCACTGAAAGCCGACCCCTCACCGGGTCGGCTTTTTTGTTTTCAGGCCAAAGTGATTGCGCCCCAAAGTATCAAGTGCGGTGAGTGGTGCGTAGGATAGGCGATATGAGAAAACGTCTGCATGAGCGCCTGACTACGCTGGCCGAGCTAATTACGTTGGAAGTGGCCCTGGCTGGGTTGTTCTTTCTACTAGCCTTCGGGGTGTTTTTTTACCTCACGCGCATCGTGTTTGTGCAGCATTCCGCTGCGTTTGACGATTGGGCGTTTGCTCAAATGGATGCCTTGCGGGCGGCCGCGCCGTGGCTCACAGCCTGGGTACGCGGCATCACGTTTTTCGCCTCTATGCCCTTTTTGATAGCAGCTGCGCTGCTTATACCGAGCTTTTTGCTGTGGCGGCAACAGCGGCGCGAGGCCCTGATGGTCTTTCTGGCCGTGGTAGGTGCTACGGTGTTCAACCAATTGCTGAAGCTCCATTTCCAACGCACTCGCCCCGGTTCGGCCTTAATTCCGCAGCCGGGCCTGAGCTTTCCCAGTGGCCACGCCATGATTGGCAGTTCCTTGTACGCGGCGCTGGCATGGCTGGCGTGGCGCCACGGTCAGCGCGGCCTTGCCGTGGGGCTTTTGGTATGGGCCGCCCTCATTGGCCTCACGCGTGTGTACCTGCATGTGCACTATGCCACTGATGTGACGGCTGGTTTTGCAGCGGGCGTGGTCTGGATGCTGGTTCTGCGTATTATCCTGCGCTGGCGCCAAGGGCTGGGGCAGCCTGGGTAGGAAGAAAAAGGCGTAAAAAAGCCACCCCGATATGTGTTCGGGGTGGCTTTCGTTTCTAAAACGGCAGCGCCGTTCACTTACATAGTGGTAGCACCTGTCGTACCAGCTGTGCCGGCGGTGGTAGTAGCCGTGCCAGTTGTGGTAGTGCCAGCCGTGGTGCCGGTGGTAGCGCCGTTCATGGTACCGCTGCTGCCAGTAGACATGCCAGCAGTGGTAGTGGCCGCGCCAGCATCCGACATGGTAGAAGTGCCGTCAGATGGCATCGTCGACATGGTAGTATCGGCATTCATGCCCGTATCCGAGTTCATGGTCGGGTTGGAATCCATTGCGCCGCCGGCAGTAGTCGAGGTGTCGGTAGTAGTTGAATCGTTGCCACAGCTAGAGAGCGACAGGGTAGCAGCAGTAAGAGCCGCGGCAGCGAAAAAGAATGAGCGTTTCATGAAAAGAGAGTTTCTGGTGAAAGAGTAGATGATAGCGGGTAACAAAACTAAGTGGCCTACAACGGCCAGTAGTCTGGCAGGTTGCAAGGCGCTGGCTTTTGTAGCCGTGCAAATCCGTAATCTTAACGGCTGGCAGGTAATTCGGTTACTCATTTGAAGTACATAATTACTTCATTATGAATTTGTTGTTGAGCTACATGCCGTGAAAATACGTTTCCTGCCTATTCTAAGAGCATTATCGGCGTTTCAGCCAGTAGCTTTACAACTTCCTCTGCACCATGCGGAGTAATTTATTTTCGCCCATGTCCTACTCTCTGCTTTTGTTTGATTACGATGGTACGCTCTGCAACTCAGAGGCGGCTATCCTTCATAGTCTGCACCAAGTATTTACGCATTACCAAGTGCCGGTGCCGCCTCAAGCCGAGCTGGAGCGGGTGGTAGGACTGGGCCTACCCTCACCCGACGCCCTACAGGCATTGCACCCGCAATTGGCCGGGGCCGAGCTAGCGGCGTGGCTGCTCACCTATCGGAGCATCTATACCAACGAAGGAGAAGAGTTGGTAAAGCCGTTTGCGGGCGCCCGTGAGGTGCTGGCTGCCGCCCGCGCCCGAAACATTGCCGTAGCCGTAGTAAGCAACAAAGGCGCCTTTACGTTGGAAACCTCCCTGACGCGCCTGGGCTTGCGCGCCGATGTGCAACTGCTAGTCGGCGATGGCAGCTACCCCGACCAGCAACTGCCTCTAAAGCCTAGCCCCGTGCTTTACGAGCAAGTTGTGCGGCCCTACTTCGCGCCGGTGCTGCCCGCCGCTACCCTCATGATTGGCGATACGGCCGCCGACCTGCTGTTTGCCCGGAACTGCGGTATCGATGCCTGCTGGGCGCGCTACGGCTTCGGCGATGCCGACGCGTGCCGGGCTCTGGAACCCAAGCACCAGATTGACAGCCTGCGCGACGTGCTGGGCCTGATGGTGCGTGAGAAAGCGAAGTAGCGAAACCAGTCTGTTTTCTCCTGTTGCGTTCATCACTGCCTGTATTCTACTTGATGCCTCTACCCGAAGAAAGTGCGCTGGAAGTAGCTGTAGTGCGCGGCCAGTCGGTGCTGACGACGTGCCGTAGCGTACAGCCGCTCAAGATTTTGCAGCCTCGTTCGGCCGCTCGGGCCTGCTACGTGGTGCTGTCGAGCTATGGCGGCGGCTTGGTTTCCGGCGATGCCATTCGGCTGCGGGTGAGGGTAGGGGAGGGTGCACAGTTGTTTTTGGGTACTCAGGCCAACACCAGAGTATACAAGGCAGTAGGCACGCAGGAAACCCTGCAACACACCACCGGCGCCCTAGCCGAAAACGCGCTGGCGGTGGTGTTTCCCGACCCCTTGGTGCCCCAGGCCGGCAGCCGCTACCGCCAGCAGCAGCACTGGCAACTACAAGCCGGCGCTGTGCTCCTATTGGCCGACTGGTTCCACGCCGGCCGCACCGACAGCGGCGAACGATTCGCCTTCACGTCGTTGCACACAGAACTACGGGTAGAGCGACTGGGCAAGCTGGTGCTGCTGGACCGCTTTCAGTTTCGGCCTGAGGAGCACATTGCTGTCTCACCCGCGCATTTCGGTCCCTACCAAACCATGCTCTCGCTCTATCTGGTAGGCCCGCCCAACGAGCCGCGTTTCCAACGGCTGGCCGAAGCGTTACTGGCTTTGCAGCTGCCCGAGCGCCGCGACCCGCATTTCACGCTGGCGGCCCGTTCTTATATAGTATCCGTGGCGCAAGCCCGCGAAGATGTGTACGTGCTGCGCGCCCTGGGCCTAAGTCGGACCGATATGCAGCCACTTTGCGAGGAATTAATGCGCGTGCTGGTCTCCCCGGAGCTGCTGGGCTTCAACCCGTGGACGAGGAAGTTTTGAGGAGGTGAAGTAGTGAACTATGCACGTGTAGAGACGCATATTTGCGTCTCTACACGTGCGCCGTGTGGACAAAATCGTTCAACGATGAGACGCAAGTATGCGTCTCTACATCCTTTTCAACGGCTCACCCGCCCCTAGCAGAACCAGCACGTATACGTAGCAACAGTCCAGCTTCGAGTGGATTCCTATTTCATCTTCTCACTTTTTCTGTGTCCGAGTTCCCTACCCCTTTCTACCGTTGGCCCTACCTGATGCGGCAGGGGTGGAGCCAACTGCTATTTGCGCACTGGCCGGTAGCGCCGGAAATGCTGCGACCCTACCTGCCGCCGCGCCTAGAGCTGGATCTGTTTGAGGGTCAGGCGTGGTTGGGCGTAGTGCCGTTCACCATGAGCAACATCCGGCCGTTGGGGCTACCCGCCGTGCCAGGATTCAACCACTTGCACGAGCTGAACGTGCGCACTTACGCTACCCTCAATGGGGTGCCGGGCGTGTGGTTCCTTTCCCTTGATGCCACCCAGCTGCTGGGCGTGTGGGCGGCCCGCACGCTGTTTCACCTGCCCTACCTCCACGCTCGGATGCGCCTCACGCAGCAGGGCAACACGCTCCAAGCGGTGGCCGAGCGCACCCACGCCGGCACCGCGCCCGCCATGTTTGCCGCCACCTGGACGGTAGGAGCACCACTGCCGCCCGCGCAGCCGGGTTCCCTGGCACATTTTCTCACTGAGCGCTACTACCTCTACACCGCCGGCCCCGATCTGCAATCTGATATCCACAGCCCCAACTTGTGGCGCGGCCAACTGCTGCACGCACCTTGGCCACTCCGCGAGGCTACGATAAATAGCTGGCAGTCAACGGTAGTGGAAAGCCACGGCCTTCCTACCCCTACCGGCCAGCCGGTGCTCTACGCCGCCGACCCGCTCGACGTGTGGGTGCAGACACTCCGGCGGGTGTAGCTGAAAAGACTTCCGCGCAAAGGTAGTCAGTCTACCGTCGGTCTTCCCGCACGGAGGCTAGCGCTTTGGTTTTGGCCTCTTTGATGTGGTCGATGATAACATCGAGATTGTAGCCATCCAAGGCGCGGGCAAATACGAAGGGGCCGTCGCCGCGCATCTTCTTCGAGTCGCGCTCCATCACGCCCAGATCGGCGCGCACTAAGTGTGCAATATCTATCTTGTTGATAACCAATAGATCGGCTTGCGTGATACCGGGGCCGCCTTTGCGCGGAATCTTGTCGCCGCCCGATACATCGATAACGTAGATAGAGTAATCAACCAACTCGCGGCTGAAGTGCGCGGCTAGGTTGTCACCGCCACTTTCCACGAACAGGAAGTCGAGCTTGCCGTTGAAGCGCTGCATCAGGCCTTCCAGCGCGTTCATGTTCAGGGAAATATCTTCCCGGATGGCGGCGTGGGGGCAGCCGCCGGTTTCTACCCCCACAATGCGGTCTTCGGTGAGGGCGCTGTGGCGAATGAGAAAGTCGGCGTCTTCGCGGGTGAAGATATCGTTGGTGACTACGGCCAGCTCCAACTCGTGGCGCAGCTGTTCGCACAGGGCTTTCAGCAGCGCCGTTTTGCCCGTGCCCACCGGCCCACCAATGCCCACCGTGAAGGCTCGCTTGCGGAAGTTGCGGTAGGAGGGTAAGCGGCGCGTCTCCCGCTCGTTGTAGTCGCCCGGCGACTCATAGGCTTCGTGCGGGTTGTGACCGTGGAGGAGAAGAGCGAGTTTATCAACAAAAGCCATGGTGAGGGGCTGGGTGTGAGGGTAGGAGAGTGGGAAGTCTGTCATCCTGAGTGGAGCGAAGAACCTTCTCACGTGTGAACAAGTCGTTGTTGCGGCTGTCGTTCACGCGTGAGAAGGTTCTTCGCTCCACTCAGGATGACATTCATAACCCCTAGTTCTGAAATAATTTAGAGTAAATATCCTCGTGAAACAGTTGCGTTACCTCCAGCAAAAAGCCGGAACGCGTGGCCTCCTGGTAAGAAACGGACGTAGGCGCAGCCAGCAACTCTTCAAAAATAGCGTAGAAATCATGTTGTAGTCGATGACCTTCCATCGGCCCCAGCACGCCCAGCCGGATAGCCGCGCTGATTTGGTCGCGTAGGGCCATGTGCAGGTAGGCCGTCCGTGCTTCGTCCAGCCCAAACCCTACCCGCCGCAACGACAACGCAAACGCCGGTACGAAATGCAGCGGCAGCCCAGCAAACCAGCTGCTCAATTCCGCCAGGCCGGCTGTGGGGTAGAACGACACCAGTAGCCGCAGCCAGTTGCTGGCCTGCACCAGGCTGGCGCGGTGCAGCGGCGGCACCAGCATTTGAGCATCGTATTCGGCGGCCAGATCGTATAATGCCTGCGTGTTTTCGGGTAGGTAAAAGCAGGAGTTGAGAAACGGAAACTCCAGGCTGACTACCTGTTGCAGAAATGAGTACAGGTAGTTGCGCAAGGCGCCGGAATCGGGTAGCAGCCCAAATGTGGCGCTGCTCTCCAACCCGTAGGAGTAGGCAAATGAACCCGTTGGCAGGGCCGAGTCGGTGAGGTGGAGCAAGCGGGCGAGGTGCATATGGGTACCCCACCCCCCCGGCCCCCTCCCCTCCGGGAGAGGGGGAGCCTGACGGTAGGGGATGTTGAGCGTTAACTATTGAATGTTGTTCAACGGTCATTCATATTTCATAATTTCCATTAGGCTCCCCCTCTCCCGGAGGGGAGGGGGCCGGGGGGTGGGGTGCTGTTAAAACAAATTATACAGCTGCCCCAGCGGCAGCTTGGTGGCAGGCTCGCAGGTCAGATGCACGCCGTCTACCGTCACTTTGTACGTCTCCGGGTCTACCTCAATGTTGGGTAAGTAGTCGTTCAAGGCCATGTCGTGCTTTGTGACGGTACGGCAGCCACGCACAGGCACCACGCGCTTCTGCAAGCCGTAGTTGGCCGCTACGTGCTCGGCCGAGGCCTGCGACACAAACACCACCGACGACTGGCCCACGGCCCCACCCAGCGCCCCGAACATCGGCCGCGAAAAGGAGGGCTGCGGGGTAGGAATAGAGGCGTTGGCATCGCCCATCTGGTTCTGTACAATGATGCCGCCCTTCAGGATGGTTTCGGGGCGGGAGCCGAACAGGGCGGATTTCCAGAGCACCAAATCAGCCAGCTTGCCTACCTCTACGGAGCCAATTTCGTCGGCGAAACCGTGGGCGCGGGCGGGGTTGATGGTGTACTTGGCCACGTAGCGCCGGGCGCGGAAATTGTCGTGACGGCCGGGCGCGTCTTCGGGGAGGGGGCCGCGCTGCTGCTTCATTTTGTGAGCCGTTTGCCAGGTGCGCGTAATCACCTCGCCTACCCGGCCCATGGCCTGCGAGTCGCTGCTGATGATGCTGAGGGCACCCATGTCGTGCAGAACATCCTCGGCGGCAATGGTTTCGTTTCGGATGCGGCTTTCGGCAAAGGCCACGTCCTCCGGGATGTTGCGGTCCAAGTGATGGCACACCATCAGCATATCCAGGTGTTCATCGATGGTATTCACGGTGTAGGGCCGCGTGGGGTTGGTGCTCGACGGAATCACGTTCGGCTCCCCGCAAATTTTGATGATGTCGGGGGCGTGGCCACCGCCCGCGCCCTCGGTGTGGTAGGAGTGAATGGTACGCCCCTTGAACGCACCCACCGAGTTTTCCACGAAGCCGCTCTCGTTCAGCGTATCCGTGTGGATGCACACCTGCACGTCGTACTCCTCGGCCACCGAGAGGCATTGGTCGATGGCGGCGGGGGTAGTGCCCCAGTCCTCGTGCAGCTTGAAGCCCAACGCCCCGGCCTCAATCTGCTCGCGCAGCCCTTCGGGTTTGGACGAGTTGCCCTTACCCAGAAACCCGAAGTTGAGCGGGTAGGCTTCCGTCGCCTTCAGCATCATCTCGATGTAGAACGCGCCGGGCGTGCAGGTGGTGGCCGTGGTGCCCGCCGCCGGACCGGTGCCGCCGCCTACCATCGTGGTCAGGCCCGAGGCCAGCGCCTCCGGAATCTGCTGGGGGCTGATGAAATGAATGTGGCAGTCGATGCCGCCAGCCGTAAGGATTTTGCCCTCGCCGGCCACCACCTCCGTCGTCACGCCCACGGTCATGCCGGGCGTCACGTTGGGCATAATGTGGGGGTTACCAGCCTTGCCGATACCCACAATCCGGCCGTTTTTGATGCCGATATCGGCCTTGTAGATGCCGGTGTAGTCCAGCACTAGGGCGTTGGTGATGAGCAGATCCAGCGCCTCGGCCTGCGGAATGCCAGCGGCCTGGCCCATGCCGTCGCGCAGCACCTTGCCGCCGCCAAACTTGCATTCCTCGCCGTAGGTGCAGTAGTCTTTCTCTACTTCAATCAGCAAATCGGTGTCGCCCAGGCGCACCCGGTCGCCGGTGGTCGGGCCATACATATCGGCGTACGCGCGCCGGGAGAGGGGGTAGGGCATCTTCAAATAGGTTTTATAGTGGATGCAACACTTTTCTTCTTCACAAAAGAAGCCAGACGTTCTTTTTCCTTCAGACCTTCTCGTTCATAATAGAAGATAGTATCAGTATTATATGAAATGTGCTTTGCTGCTACTACAATGTCATTTTTATAATCTTCCGCTTTAAAAATAAAAGCTATATAACCTTGCTCAATCTCGAACTGCTGATTTAAATCGGATTCATTTTGGGGTAATATAAATACAGGTGCCTTAGTATCAGAATGCCATCCTTGATAAAAGCCTGACATAAAGAACACATCCTCAAAGACAATTTCTAAAGTGTGGTAACAGCTTAAATCTTCACTTCCTGCAATAACTAATTCTGAACCATTGTAGGAGAAGACATGAAAGTCAAACCAAGGATGTTGCCTAATCTCTTTGTCAATTTCGGCTACGATGCTATGAATTTCTGATGTCATTACTGAATTAATGAGAGTAATTTGAATCAAATATCCCCAACGCCCTCCCCTTATTCTCCTCCTCCACCTTCCCATCCGTCCACCCATTGCCGCCATACACGATTCTTTCCCCAGCCAATGCTACCAGCGTCACGCGCTTCCGTTCGCCGGGCTCGAAGCGCACGGCGGTGCCGGCCGGGATGTTGAGGCGGTAGCCAAAGGAGGCGGTGCGGTCGAACTCCAGCGCGGCGTTGGTTTCGAAGAAGGGGTAGTGCGAGCCCACCTGCACCGGCCGGTCGCCCTGGTTGAGCACGTCGAGGTCGATGGTGTCGCGGCCTTCGTTGAGGATGAGGTCGTCTTTGGCCAGCAGGTACTCGCCGGGCCGGGCGTTGATGACGGTATCGAGGCTGGGGACGGTAGGGCGGCGGGTGAGGCCGGAGCCGTAGAGCGCCAGCTCCGGCGAGCCATGCTCGCGGCAGATGGGGTAGTGCACCGTCACGAGCTTGGTGCCATCGGGGAAGGTGCCTTCGATTTGCACCTCGGGGAGCAGTTCGGCCACGCCGGGCAGCACGTCGGCGTGGCCGAGAAGCTGCTTGCCTTTGTCCATGAGCACGGCCACGCTCTCGCCGTCGCGGATGAACTCTAGTAGCTGAGTAGCAAGTAGCGCTGTGGCTTCGGGGTAGTTCAGGCGCAGACCGCGGGCGTAGCGCTTCTGGGCCACGAAGCCGGCTTGGTGCAGCACCAGCTTATCGAGGTCTTTGGGGGCGAGGTGCATACGGTAAGGGGAGAAATGGTGAGATTGTGAAGTTGTGAAGTATTGTCATCCTGAGCTTGCGAAGGACCTTATGCCCGCAGAACGAGTCGTTGAGACGTTAGTCGTCCGCACGTGAGAAGGTCCTTCGCGCTGCTCAGGATGACAGGCAAGCGCAGGATGACAAGATACTGACGGATGGCAGCAAGCCAAACTACGTCAGCACGTTCGAATATATCATCCACCCCCCATACCCAATACTCAGCAGCGACGTGACGACGACCACCGAACTCGTGAGCACGCGGCTGATGCGCATGCGGGGCGTGAAGGGAATGTTCATGAGAGCCGCCGCGCCGAACATGCCAACCACCGAACCCAGCCCGAACAGCAGGATGTAGGCTAAGCTGTGGAGCGGGTCGCGCAGCTCGCTCATCACTAGCAGTACCAGCGCGCCGCTACCCGCCAGGCCGTGCAGTAGGCCGATAGCGTAGGCCAGTTGGTGACGGTTGCGCGTTACCAGGGTAGGGAGGGTATAGTTCTGCTTATTTACGAGGCGGCCTACCCCCATTGTAATCAGCAGCACGCCTACGGCCGCTTCAAAATAGCCGCTGGATAGAAACGTGACCTTGCCCAGCAGGATAAGCCCCCCAAACACCACCAGCGTGGTGGTGTGGCCCAAGCCCCAATATAGCCCGTCTTTCACGGCGAGTAGGGTAGAGTCGCGGCGGGCTACGAGTTGGCTGACGGCTAGTAGGTGGTCGGGCTCGAAGGCGTGGCCGATACCAATGAGGAAGGCAAACAGAATGGGTAGGAAAGCCTGCATAGGCAATGGATGACTTGAAAATCTAGAGCTAGAGCGAGAAAGCTAGTTCTCCTCTTTTTTAAATGTCGCGCATCAAGCGAGTGTGGGTGCCCGCAGGGCGGGGTGGCGAAACCGTGAGAACGACGGCTAGAACTAGAAATCTAAGAACTAGAAAAACTAGCTCTAGATGCCGTTCAACGACGTTTACCACTCCGCCCTACGGGCACCCCTCTTAAAAAATAAGGGGAACTAGCTTTCTAGCCTCTGGGCAAGCACCTGGAGCCAAATATAGACAGCGCGACCATACAGCGGGAAAACCAGCACCGCCCCAACGGAGTATCTTTACCTATAAATCCGAATAGTCCCGGATGCATCCTCCCGTTACTCAACAGCTCTATGGCCTCGTTCCGTCAGAAACTCATGAAATTCCTGTACCCGCTGATTATGCGGCTGTCGAAGTCGAGCAGCAAGGGGAAGGTGCTGACCAGTAAGCAACAAGCCGGCGCGCCGGTGTCATTTTACAAGCTGGCGGGGCAGCGCAACAACGGTCAGGCCCTACCCTTCGAGGAACTGAAGGGTAAGAAGGTATTGCTGGTGAACACGGCTTCCAACTGCGGTTTCACCAACCAGTACGAGGAGCTGCAACAGCTCTCGGAGCAGTTTGCCGACGAGCTGGTGGTGCTGGGCTTTCCGGCCAACGACTTCGCCGAGCAGGAAAAAGCCGACGACAAAGCCATTGAGCAGTTTTGCCAGATGAACTTTGGCGTATCGTTCCCCTTGATGAAGAAAAGCGTAGTAGTAAAAAATAGTGCGCAAAACCCGGTGTATCAGTGGTTGAGCCAGGCCCAGCAAAACGGCTGGAACGAGCAGGCGCCCGACTGGAATTTCTCAAAATACCTCGTCAGTGAAGACGGCCGCTTGCTAGGTTATTTTGGGCCGGCCGTATCACCGCTGAGCGACGACGTTACCGGTAGCATTCGGGGCTAGCGGCGTGGTGGGCCGACCGCGGTGGCCCACGCAAAACCGCGTATCTTTTGGCCCTTGCTTGTTCAGCTTCCCTACCTTAGTATATGAAGAATTTTTTCCTGGCTGGTGCAGCGGCCTGCCTCTTATTCAGCTGCTCGGAGCAAAACAAGAAACCGGCTGAAACGGCCGATGCCTCTACCTCTGTACCCAAACCGGCCAGCCTACGGGCGCTCTACAGTAATTACTGGGAGCAACAGTCGCGCTTTTTCCCGCTGGAGGCCACAGGCCAGGGCGACAACCGCTTCAACAACCGCCTACCCAACGACCAGACGCACGCCTTCCGCGACTCGCTGCGCACGTTCTACCAAACCTCCCTCGACCAGCTGCATTTGTTCCAGCGCGATTCGCTGGCCGAGAACGACAAAATCAGCTACGACATCTTTGAATATGAGATGCAAACCCGCCTCGGTGGGTTGAAACTGAACACCTGGCAGATGCCCTTTCAGCAGTTTTGGGGCCTACCCCTCACGATGGGCCAGCTGGGTGCGGGCACTGGTAACCAACCTTTCAAAACCGCCCAGGACTACGATAATTGGCTGGGCCGTACCAAGGGCTTTGCGGTGTGGGCCGACTCGGCCATTGCTAACTTCCGGGTAGGGATGCGCACGGGCGTGGTGCTGCCCCGGCCATTGGTTGAGAAGATGATTCCGCAAATGCAGGCCTTTGTGGTGAGCGACCCCACCAAAAGCCTGTTTTTTGCGCCGGTGAAGCAGTTTCCGGCGGGCGTGTCGGAGGTAGATCAGCAGCGGCTGGTGGATTCGTACAAGGCGGCTATTCTCACGCAGCTGGTGCCTACCTACCGCAAGCTGGCCGATTTTCTGAAAAACGAGTACCTGCCCGTATCCCGCACCACCACCGGCATTTCCGAAATTCCGGACGGTGCCGACACGTACCGCTACTACGTGAAGTACTGGACCACTACCGACAAAACGCCGGAGGAAATCTACCAGACTGGTCGCGCCGAGGTGAGCCGCATTCGGGGCGAGATGGAGGATATCAAGCGCAAAGTGGGCTTCAAAGGCGATTTGGCGGCGTTTTTTGAACATCTAAAAACCGACAAGCAATTCACGCCCTACCAGAACTCCGAACAGGTACTCGACGCTTTCCGGGGCATTCAGGCGCGCATTGAGCCCAACCTGAAAAAGATGTTCGGGCGCACGCCCAAAACGCCGTTCGAGATTCGGCAGACGGAGGCTTTTCGGGCTGAGTCGGCCTCGGCTGAATACAACCAGGGTAGCCCCGACGGCGCGCGGCCGGGCATTTTCTACATTCCGATTCTGAACGCTCGCGAGTTCAACATCACCTCGGGCATGGAGTCGCTGTTTCTGCACGAGGCCATTCCGGGCCACCACTATCAGATTTCGTTGCAACAGGAAAACGACAGCCTACCCAAGTTCCGGCGTTTTGCCTGGTACGGCGCCATGGGCGAGGGTTGGGCGCTCTACACCGAAAGCCTAGGCAAAGAGCTGGGCCTCTACACCGACCCCTACCAGCGCATGGGCGCCCTGGGCGACGAGATTCACCGCGCTATCCGGCTGGTGGTTGATGTGGGCATGCACACCAAGGGTATGACCCGCGAAGAAGCTATTCAATACATGATGGAAAACGAGGCCATCAGCGAGCAGGGCGCCACCGCCGAAATTGAGCGCTACATGGCCATTCCGGGCCAGGCGCTTTCCTATAAGGTAGGGGCGTTGAAAATTCAGGAGTTGCGCGCCAAGTACCAGAGTCTACTAGGCGCGACGCAGAAGCTGCGCGCCCGCAACCGCCGCGAGCAAACCAGCCATTTCAGCCTCAGCGCCTTCCACGATGAGTTGCTGAAAGACGGCGTGATGCCGCTCTCCGTACTGGAGCGCAAAATGGACGCCTGGGCCGAAGACGAGCGGTAGGGTAGGGGTGAAGGAGTACAGCACGCCAACCAGAACATTATTCTGACCAATCAGAACGTCATGTTGAGCGAAGGCGTAGCCGTGGTCGAAACATGACGTTCTTTTTTAACCTTTCTACCCATGCCCCACATCACCGCCGCCGATATCGAATCGTACGAGAAGATCTACCGGCTCAACCTCATCAATGCCATTACGGGCTACAAGCCCGCCAACCTCATTGGTACGGCCTCGCCCGATGGGCAGACCAACTTGGCTATTTTCAGCTCGGTGGTGCATTTGGGCTCCAACCCACCGCTACTGGGTATGGTCACGCGCCCTACCTCGGTGCCGCGCCATACCTATTCTAATATTCAGGATACGGGCTGCTACACCATCAACCACGTGCCGGCCGCCTACGTGGCGCAGGCGCATTACACGTCGGCCAACTTCCCGGCCGAAGAATCGGAGTTTGACGCGTGCGGATTTACACCCCTGTACCGCGACGATTTTCCGGCGCCCTACGTGCAGGAAAGTCAGATTAGCATTGGCCTGCGCTTGCAGGAAGAAATCGAAATAAAAGCCAACGGCACGCGGTTACTGGTGGGGGCAGTAGAGCACATCTACCTGCCCGACGAGGTGCTACAGCCCGACGGCTCCTTGCACTTGGTCGCTGCCGCCGACATCTGCATTTCCGGCCTCGACGGCTACCACAGCGTGACGCCGCTGGCAGCCTTTGCCTACGCCCGCGCCGGGCAGGGCCCGCAGCCGAAAGAGAAGTAGCCACAATTCTTTGGGCAGGATATTCGTCCGGGTAAGAAGTTGCGCCGTTAAAGAAGGTAGGAAATAACTCCCTCCATCTTTCTACTGAATCATGAAAAATAAATTCTGGCAAACGCTGGGGCTGGCTACCGTGGCTAGTATGCGCAGCATGTTGGCTCCGGCCTTGTTGAGCAAATCGTTGGTGAAGCACAACTCGCCCTACCTCGGCAATTCGCCCCTACGCTTCATGCAGTCTCCCATTACGGCCAATGTGCTGTCGGTACTGGCTGGGGCTGAGCTGATTGGCGACAAGCAGCCCGATGCCGCCGACCGCACTTCTGCCACTGTAATGCCCAGCCGGGCTGTAGCGGGTGCCTTGCTGGGCGCTACGTTGTACAAATCACAACAGGGCAGTGCCCTTGTCGGTGCCCTGATTGGTAGCGTAGCAGCGGTAGCCACTAACTATGCAACCCTGGCTTTCCGCAAGCAGCTCATCGAAAGCACTAATCAGCCCATTTTGGCTGGTATTATTGAAGATGGTATTGCTGTAACCAGCGGCTTAGCCATCCTGAAAGGTCGCAAAGGCACCAAACTCACCAAGGCTGATAAGAAAGCCAACAAAGAAGCCAAGCAAGCCGCAAAGGCCAGGCAGATGGCTTAAAAACACTGTAATTCTATAACAGCAGAATGCCCCTCGGAACCAGTTCCGAGGGGCGTTCTGCTGTTATAGATGAAGGCAGCTAGTTACTGCCGTTCATGGCGGGTGGGTTCTGACCGCCTGGTGCGTTCATAGCGCCGTTGTTGCTGGTAGGCGGCGTGTCTTTGGTAGCTTGGTCGGCGGGCGAGTCCAGGCCTTGCGGCGTGGTTACGGTTTGCTCGGCATTCACGCTGTCAATATCGGTGTCGGTGGCGCGGGCTTCGGGGGCTTCTGCGAAGGTGCCTTCGCGCTGGGTTTCGTTGCCGGGGCCTTTGCTGTAGTCGCAGGAAGAGAAAGACAAGGTAGCGGCTACCAAGGCCGCGCTTAGAAAGAAAGAGCGTTTCATCGGGAGTTGGTAATATAAGTGGAGTCAGAAACGCTATACGTAAACTACCTACGAAACGGCCGGCTTAGCCAGTAGAATTGGCGGGCGCGTATCTTCGGCCAATGGCAATTTCGATAACCATGAGCTGGAGTGGGGGTAAAGATTCGGCCCTCGCGCTCTACCACCTGCTGCGCGATGGCCGCTATCAGGTAACTCACCTGCTCACCAACGTAAACGCGCACTACGGCCGCGTATCCATGCACGGCGTGCGTGTAGAATTGCTAGAGGCGCAAGCCCAACGCCTGGCCTTACCCCTACACCAGGTGCGCCTACCCGAGGCGCCCAGCATGGCCGAGTATGAGCACCAGACGCAAACGGCCTTGCAGGAATTGCAGGCGCAAGGCACGACGCACGTGGCGTTCGGGGATATTTTTCTGGAAGATTTGCGCGTCTACCGCGAGCAGCAGCTTACCCAGCTGGCTATGCAGGCACTGTTCCCGCTGTGGCAACGCCCTACCGCCGAGCTGCTCCACGAGTACCTGACGCTGGGCTTCCGGGCCGTGGTGGTGTGCGTAAACGAAGCCTACCTCGACCGCAGCTTCTGCGGCCGCCTGCTCGACGCCGACTTCCTCCGCGCCCTACCCGCCGGCGTAGACCCCTGCGGCGAAAACGGCGAGTATCATACCTTCCTCTTCGACGCGCCTTACTTTAAGCACCCCATTCCCTTTCAACGCGGCGACATCGTGCGCCGCACCTACCCCGCGCCGGTTGGCGAAGCGCCGCTGAGTGCGTTTTGGTATTGTGATATTTTGTTGGGAGAAA
Source organism: Hymenobacter defluvii (assembly GCF_017589435.1). Taxonomy (NCBI): domain Bacteria; kingdom Pseudomonadati; phylum Bacteroidota; class Cytophagia; order Cytophagales; family Hymenobacteraceae; genus Hymenobacter; species Hymenobacter defluvii. Next base: position 14,912 of record NZ_JAGETX010000008.1, on the reverse strand, counting down.
TGGTGAAGTTGTGAGATAGTAAAATGGTGAGTGAGCAAAAGCGTCTGTCATCCTGAGCTTGCGAAGGACCTTATCACGCTAGAACGACAAGCGTAACAACGACTCGTTCAACGGGCATAAGGTCCTTCGCAAGCTCAGGATGACAGACGGCTTTTTAACTCACCATTCCACCACTACGGCGCGCAGCCGCACAGCACCTCGCGGCTGGGCTTGGTGGTTTTATAATCGGGTAAGCTTACCTCCTTCATATAGATAACTTCCAGTTGCTTAAGCCGTGGATGCTTAGGATTTTCGCCCCAGATACGCAGCAGATAATTGCAGTAATACGGTCGCATAAACGCGTTGCTGACAAACAGATAGTTCTCAGAATACTTGCGCCACCGGTCATTGGGGAATAGACTCACAACGGAAGGCGGCTTGGCGTAGGTGAGTGGTGCCCCATCCCGGTTCAGGTCTATCTTCCGGCCCGTAGTGGTAGTGCCTTCCAGAATATACCAGCCATCATCCTTGAACACAGCCGGCGCAAACATGCCCCAGTGCTGATCGATGCGAAACAGGTAGCCCAGCCACTGCATTCGCTCCGGCATGGCCCAGCGCTTGGACGTAACAGTATCGAAATTCCACCAGCAGATATACACCAGCAGCACGCCTACCACGGTGTTGCGCACGGCCCGAAGCAGCGTTACGCTTTGTGGCGCGTGTTCGATGTGGGCGGCTAGATGCACCCGCACCGGGCTGCGCCAGGTAGGAGCCTTCCACCGCCAGCCGGTGCGCCATTGCCCGAAACGCGTGCCGAGGCGCTGGGCATGCGGCACCAGCTTTTGCTCCAGCCAATCCATTGCCGCGGGCGGGAGCAGGCCGGGTAGGGAGGCCCAGTTAATCAGGAAAAACAAGCCCACAAAAAGCGTGAGGCTGATTCCGAGATGAAAAAACACGAGCACCCCAATGAACAACCCGCGCCACCACGCCACGCGCCACGGAATAAACAGCGCGAAGGGCAGCAATAGCTCGGTGTAGTAGGTGGCAAACGTTAGCCCACGCATCAGCTCGGGGTAGGGGTAGAGCAGCCGGCCAACCGGGAGCAGCATTTGGTCGAGGCTGAGGGCGTAGTAGAGCGCGGTGCCGGTCTGCGTCCATTCGGCCCCGCTTTTGAGTAGGGCCGTGCACCAGTAGAGCAAAGCCAACTGCACGATGTAGGCAACGGTGGCGGCGCTGCACGTGGTAAGGCTGGTAGGTGGCGGCTGCCGGCGGCTATCCAAGGAGTATACGCGCCCCAAGGGCAGGAAAATGCCCCAAAACAGCAGCATCCGCAGCAAATCGTCGCCGCCCTGCCCAATTAGCGGGTTGCGATTCTGCACCGATACCAGCAGCACCCACGAGATGATGGTCACTAGCCGGGTGCGGTAGCCCAGCAGCATGGCCACGGCGGCCGCGGCCGCCAGCAGAAACAACACCGCCTGCACCTGCCACAGCCCACTACTGGTATGAAACGAAAACTCGTAGGGGTTCCAGTTGTGCTCGTAGAGGACGTGCAGCGGCAGCACGCCCATGTTGGAATAATGCGCCTCCAAATCAGTTGCGCGAATGGCTAAGTCTACTACTACCACAGCCGCCAACGCTACCCGCAATAGCGCCAATGCCCGCAGATCCAACACAAACGGCTGCCGAATAACAGCTACTACACGATTCATAAGGGGAGTAAGGCTAATCAACACCACCGACCACATGCGTAGCTGCTACCACGCAGGGCCGGCCCTACCATACGCAAAAGCGGCCGAAAGCGCTATCCAAGGGATAAAGCTCTCGGCCGCTTGTAGGCCGTTAGGCCCACAAAGGTTGCATCGCGTCGGGGACTACTGGGGAGTGCCAGTCGTCGTCATCGTGCCGGTTGTGGCAGTAGTTGTACCCGTTGTGGTGCCCGTGGTGGTCGTACCAGCTGTGGTGCCCATCGTAGTACCTGTGGTGGTACCCGTCGTGGTTGTGCCTGTGGTAGTCATACCCGTAGTGGTACCGGTAGTCGTTGTGCCCGTGGTGGTGCTCATCGTACCGGTGGTGGTAGCATCCGTGGTGCCGGTCGTCGTGCTCATCGTGCCCGAGGTAGTGGCATCCGTACCTGTGGTGGTAGACTCAGTGCCGGTGGTGGTAGTGCCATCCGTCGTACCCATTTCCGAGGTCGTGTTGCAGGCACCTAAGCCCAGGCCGCTAGCCAGCACAGTAGCTGCCAACAAAGCGAAGCGATTCTTCTTGATCATCTTTTTGGTGAATTGGTGAAAGAGTGCGTGCGGTGCCATTCAAGGCAAATAGCTCCCTTGTACGCTTAGTAGTGGAATAGAGGTTACATAAATGGTAGAAAAAGCAGATATTTTATACATTTTGTAATATGACAAAGATAAATTTCAAGGAGTGCTTACTGATGAGGTTGCGCCGTTTCACAAGCAGACATACTACCCATATTGTGTAATAAACAGCGTTTGCTGATGAGCGGAAGTAACCAAAGTTGCGTTTAACCGTGTCAGGAAGTACACTTAGGAAGACCCTGCGCCAGCCATGCCTCAACCACCCGCCGTTATTCTGTTTGATGGAGTCTGCAACCTGTGCAATGGCTTCGTGCAGTTCGTTATTGCCCGCGACGCGCAGGCTCGCTTTCAGTTCGCCTCCTTGCAATCGGAGGTAGGGCAGACGTTGCTGGCCGCGCACGGCATCGTGGTGGTGGCCACACCTGAGTCGGTGGTATTGGTAGAAGATGAGCGCGCCTACACGCACTCACAGGCCGTGCTGCGCATCCTGCGGCAGCTGCCCGGTTGGCGGTGGGTGTATGCTTTTCGGATAGTGCCACGCTGGCTGCGCGATGCGGCCTACCGGTGGGTGGCCCGCCACCGCTACCAGTGGTTTGGCCAGCAGGAAGAAGCTTGTTGGCTCCCTACCCCGGCGCTGCAAGCCCGCTTTCTGTAGGCATTTCTGCTATTTTTTTGTTCTCATAGCTCACCACAATCCAGTTTATGCAAGCTCTTGTCTTGGATGGGGTCAATCAGCCCCTACAACTTCGTGAAGTTCCTACCCCTACCCCCGGCCCCGGCGAGGTGCTCATTCGGCTGCACGCCGCCGCCCTCAACCACCGCGATGTCTGGATTCAGAAAGGCCAGTACGCCGGCCTGAAGTTTCCCTGCATCTTAGGCTCCGATGGTGCCGGTACTGTTGCGGAACTAGGCGAAGGCACCGATGAGAAGCTACGCAACCAATCCATGCTCATCAACCCTGGCATGCAGTGGGGCGATAATCCCGCCGCGCAGGCCAAAGACTTCCAGATTTTGGGTCTACCACACGATGGCACCTTTGCCGAGTACGTGTGCGTGCCGGCCCGCTACGTGCATTCCTTGCCCGAGCATCTAAGTTTTGCGCAAGCCGCGGCGCTGCCGTTAGGCGGCCTTACGGCCTACCGGGCACTTTTCACCCGCTCCAACTTACAGGCTGGCGAGCGGGTGCTGGTGTCGGGGGTAGGCGGGGGAGTGGCCCTGCTGGCCCTGCAAATGGCCGTGGCCAGTGGCGCCGAGGTGTGGGTAACATCTAGCTCAGCCGAGAAAATAGAGCAAGCCAAGTCCTTGGGTGCCAAGGGCGGCATCAACTACCAGGACGAAAACTGGCCCGCTACCCTCACCAAGCAAGCCAACGGCGGTTTCGACGTTATCATCGATAGTGCGGCCGGGCCGGGTTTCAATAACCTGATTGATGCCGCCGCGCCCGGCGGGCGCATCGTATTCTACGGCGCTACCCAGGGCGATATTCCAGAAGTGCCAGCCCGCAAGATTTTCTGGAAACAGCTGTCGATACTGGGCTCTACCATGGGCACGGAGCAAGACTTTGCCGGGCTGTTGCAGTTAGTAAATGACAAAGAGCTAGAGCCCATCATCGACAAAACCTTTCCGCTGGCGGAAGGCGAAGCCGCCCTGCGCCACATGGACGACGGCGCCCAATTCGGCAAAATTGCTCTGCAAATCATATCAGAGTAACTGGTAGCCAGCAGCAAACGGTGCGTTTGTTTTATGTAAAAAATACTACTAAATGCCTTAGCAAAATCGAATGATTTGGCTAAGGCATTTGTTTTATAAGCAACCCAGAAAACGTACACACATTCCACTTACTATACCGTATGAAATCAGCTGCTGAGTACCTCGAAGCACCAGTTTTCTATCTGACCTACCCTACTGGCGAAGAAGCCGAAAACGTACCGGTAGTAGCCTACGAAGAAGCCGTGCGCGCCATAGAAGCCGCCCTGGCCGACGCGGCAGAGTACAAATATTTGTTGCTGCGTGCGCTGCGCCGGCAAGTGACGCCCGAAGCCGAAATAGCACCCGCTACCGAAGCTACCGTGCGCCCCTTATTTCCAACAGACGACAACCAGGAGTTGGCCGCATAACTACAAAAGGCCCCGGCGATAAGCGTATCGCCAGGGCCTTTGCTATTGAAAGTAGGTAGGCAGCAGGGTTACATATACTGGTTGGGCACTAGGTAGTTCTGCACATAGTCGGCAATGCCATCCTCCAGCCGCGTGAAAGGAGGGTCGTAGCCGATGCTGCGCAGCTTCTCCATATTGGCCTGGGTGAAGTACTGGTACTTGTCGCGAATTACCTCAGGCGTATCCTGAAACTGGATGTCGGCAGTACGACCGAGGGCTGCGAAGGTGTTTAAGGCCAGATCGAGGAAGGTGCGCGCTTCGCCGGTGCCCAGGTTGTAGATGCCGGAGTGCTGGCGGGTCTGCATCAGGAAGTAGCAAACCTCCACCACGTCTTTCACATAAACGAAATCGCGCTTTTGCTCGCCATCGGCATAGTCGGGGTTGTGGGAGCGGAACAGCGTCATGGAGCCCGTTTGCTGAATCTGCTGGTAGGCGTGCTGAATCACCGAGGCCATGCGGCCCTTGTGGTATTCGTTGGGGCCATACACGTTGAAGAATTTCAGCCCAGCCCAGAAAAACGGCTTTTCGGGTTGCGCTACGGCCCACTTGTCAAAGTCGTTTTTGGAGTCGCCGTAGGCGTTCAGCGGTTGCAACAGGTGCAGTAGCGCTTCATCATCATCGTAGCCCACCGTGCCCAGGCCGTAAGTAGCCGCCGAGGAAGCGTATACCAACGGCAGTTGGTAGCGGCAGCACGCTTGCCACATCTGCTTGGAGTAGTCGAGGTTCAGCAAATTCAGCACGTCGCGGCTTTGCTCGGTGGTATCGGTGCGGGCGCCAAGGTGGAAGATAAATTCCACTTGCTCGTAGTTCTCGTCTAGCCAGTCGAAAAACTCGTTGCGGTCCACATACTGCTTTAAGCGCTTGCCGCTCAGGTTAGGCAGCTTGTGCTCCACGGCAAAATTGTCGACCACCACAATGTCGTTGAAGTTGGCGGCGTTGAGGCGGGTGACGAGGCAGCTGGCAATGAAGCCGGCTGCGCCAGTAACTACGATCATAAGAGTAGGATTTGCGACAAAAGTAAGAAAGTAGCGCAGAGTGCTACCGTAACGGAATCGGCGTCCCGAAGTTGACCTCCGCCGCAGGCTCCTTACTTTTACCGTATGTCCCGCTGCTTCCTGCTTTCGCTTCTGTTTCTGCTGGCCTGCCAGCCCGACCGGCCACCAGCCACTACCGCTGCTGCACCCCAGCAACTTCACGACGACCTAGGCCGCCCCGTTACAGTGCCGGCCCAGCCGCGCCGCATCATGTCCCTGGCCGCGTCCATGACCGAGATGCTGTTTGCCGTAGCCGATACAGCTACCATCGTGGCCCGCACGCAGGTGTGCGACTACCCCGCCGCGGCACTGAGCAAACCCATCGTCAACAGCTACCCCCTGGATCTGGAACGGCTGGTCAGCCTGAAGCCCGACGTAGTGTTTACCGTGGAAGGCATCACCTCGCTCGACGACGCGGCCCGCTTGGAAAAGCTGGGCATTCCCGTGTACTACCAGCGCTACGAGAAAGTAGACGACATTCTGCGCGGCCTGCGCGACCTGGGCCACATCCTGCACCGCGACGCCGCCGCCCGCCACCTCACTGATTCGCTGTCGGCCGCCCTGCAAGCCGTGCAACAGTTGCCCGCGCCTACCCCGCGCCCGGCCGTGCTGGCCATCACCTGGCAAGACCCCATCTACGTGTATGGCCAGAATACGCTATTCACGGATAAAATTCGACTAGCGGGCGGGCAGAATGCGGTACAGGAAAAGTTTGCGCAGCCCTACCCAGCCCTCACCCGCGAGTACATTCTGAAGCTGAATCCCGCTATGTTGCTGGGCGGCCGATTCGGGAAAATGGACAGCACCTTTTTCAAAAATTATCCCGAGCTGCGCCGCATCCGGGCCTACCAGCAAGGCCGCGTATACGACGCCACCGACGACCTGATGAGTCGGCCCGGCCCGCGCGTCGTAGAATCGGTGCGGGAGCTTCGTCGGCTGATCTGGGCGCCGCCCGCCGTATGAGCCGCCACCCCGCGCCCTGGCTGCTGGGTAGCCTGCTGCTGTTGCTGGCGTTGCTCACCGTCGGCCTACGCATTGGCAGCTACGATACCAGCTACGCCCTCATCGGCCGCACCCTACTCCACTACGACCCCACCGACCCCGCCCAGTTGGTGCTGGTACAGCTGCGCCTGCCTCGTATGTTGCTGGCTCTGCTAGCCGGTGGTGGTCTGGCCTTTAGTGGCTACCTCATGCAGGCCATGGTCAACAACCCCTTGGCTGATCCCTACCTGTTGGGCACGGCCTCGGGGGCTTCGCTGGGAGCTATTTTGTGTTATGTGCTGGTGCCTACCCTCACGGTAGCTGGAGTTTATCTGCCACCGCTGGCGGCTCTAGTAGGCGCTCTGGCGGCCACCCTGGTAGTGGTGCTGCTGGGTACCCGCCGCGGACAGCTGCTACCCGCACAACTGCTGCTGGCGGGCGTAGCAGTGGGTTCGCTTACGACGGCTATTGGGGGCGTACTCACGTTTATGGCCAGCAGCCAGGAAAAGCTACGTACCGTTGTTTTCTGGGCGATGGGCAGCTTCGAGCGGGCGGGTTGGGAACTGCTTCCCTACCCGGCGGTGGCATTGGCCGGGGCCTTGCTGCTGTTCTCGTTCCGCCGCCACGAGCTGAATATTCTGCTGCTAGGGGAGGAGCGCGCCGAGGCGTTGGGTGTCCCGGTGGCTCGCACGCGTTGGTTGCTGCTACTCACAGCCTCAGGGCTTACCGGCTGTGTGGTAGCGCTTTGCGGGCCTATTGGCTTTGTTGGGCTGATGGTTCCGCATATCACGCGCTGGGTGCTGGGCGTCACGGGGCCTTTAAACCTCCTATTCTGTGCCATCATAGGGGCTGATTTTCTGCTGGCCTGCGACTTGCTAGCCCGCTTGCTCTACCCACCCGCTGGCCTACCTGTTGGGTTAGTCACGGCCCTGTTCGGCGTACCGTTCTTCGTATATTTGCTGCGAAAAAAAGGGTAGTAGAGTCTTGTTACGAATATTCTATTGCGTGTATTGCGCTTCGGATACGTCAGAAAAACCGTGCGCCCAGTTACACCGCGTCCAAGACCCTAAGCTTCCAAGAACCCAAACCCATGATATACATCAGCCGCCAGGAGCACTTCAACGCCGCTCATAAACTGTACAACCCTAAGTGGAGCGACGAGCGCAACCACGAGGTATTCGGCCCCTGCGCCAACGTAAACTGGCACGGCCACAACTACGAATTGATTGTGACGGTACGCGGCAACCCCGACCCCGATACAGGTTTCGTAGTAGACCTGAAAGCCCTGAGCACGCTCATCAAGCAGCACATTATCGACCAGGTCGATCATAAAAACCTCAACCTGGATGTTCCCTTCATGGCCGACAAAATGGCTAGCACTGAGAACTTGGTAATAGCCTTTTGGGAAATTCTGGCCCGTGAGCTACCTCGTATCACTACGGCTCAGCTACATTGCCTCAAACTCTACGAAACGCCCCGCAACTTCGTCGAATACTACGGCGAGTCCGAGTAATTTTTAATTAAGAATTACTAATTAAAAATCGAGCTATTGTCTTTTCAATTACGGTCGGATTTTAATTAACAGTTCCTAATTAATAATGCCTAATCGTTAATTAAAACATGAAGTACTACCTAATTGCGGGTGAGCGTTCCGGCGATTTTCACGCCTCCAACCTAATGCGGCAATTGCAACAGCAAGACAGTGCCGCAGACTTCCGCTTTTGGGGCGGCGACCTGATGCAGGCCGCGGGTGGCACGATGGTGCATCATTACCAGGAGATGGCCATTATGGGCTTTTGGGAGGCCGCTACCAGTCTGCTTAAGTTTCGAGGCTACCTCAAGGAGTGCCAGCGCGATATGCTCGAATACAAACCCGACGTAGTAATCCTAGTCGACTATGCGGGGTTCAATATGCGCGTGGCGAAGTTTGCGAAGGAGCAAGGCATTAAGGTGTTCTATTATATCTCGCCCAAGATATGGGCCTGGAACCAAGGCCGCGTGCACAAGGTGAAAGCCTTGGTCGACCGGATGTTTGTTATCCTACCCTTCGAGGAGGAGTTCTACCAACGCTTCGGATACAAGGTCGACTACATTGGCAACCCAACGGCCGATGCCGTAGCCGAGCATCCTGCCGCCCCCGACTTTTACCAGCGCAATAACCTCGATCCGCAGAAGCAAATCATTGCCGTACTACCCGGTTCGCGCAAGCAGGAGATTGAGGAAATGCTTTACGAGATGGTGGCTATTCTACCGCCTTTCCTCAACTACCAATTCATTGTGGCTGGGGTTGATAACCTCGACCCCAATTACTACGCCCACTTCGAGCGCAACAACGTCCGCATCCTCTTCGACCAAACGTACGATCTGCTGGCGCATGCCACTGCTGCCCTTGTTACCAGCGGCACGGCCACGCTAGAAACAGCTCTTTTCGGCGTGCCACAGGTGGTTTGCTACCGTACCAGTGCGGTAACGTATGCTATCAGCAAAGCCCTTATTAAAGTGCGTTACATCTCGTTAGTCAACCTTATTGCAGACCGCGAGGTAGTAAAAGAATTAATCCAAGGCGAATTCAACTCTCGAAACCTCGTCACTGAATTAAAGAAAATTACGGCAGATGAGGAATTTATTGCTCAGCAGAAAGCCGGCTACGCCGAATTACGTGAGAAACTAGGCAGGAACAACGCAGCAGCAAAAGCAGCAAAGTTGATGGTAGGGTATTTGAGCCAGAAATAAGCTAAACCATATTCGTTACTAAAACAGTAGCGCTTCAGGTTCAAAAAACACCTGACAAAGAAAAAGCGAAGGTCGGAAAACAGCTTGTTTTCCGACCTTCGCTTTTTCTTTGTCAGGTGGCGTGTTAAGCCGCCCGCAATTGCTTCAACGGCGACTGCTCAAACTTGCTGCGTGCATAATCTGCGTCAATTACCAGCTCGCTTGCATCCGCATCCGATGGCATGTCAAACATAGCATCCGTCATGATGCTTTCGCAGATGCTGCGCAGGCCGCGGGCACCAAGGCGGTACTCGTCGGCTTTCACTACAATATATTCCAAGGCATCTTCCGAAAAGCTTAGCTGAATACCTTCCATCTCAAATAGACGCTGGTACTGCTTCACGATAGAGTTCTTGGGCTCCGTCAGGATTTTGCGCAGGGTAGCGTGGTCCAGTGGGTTGAGGTGCGTGAGCACGGGTAGGCGACCAATCAGCTCGGGAATCAAACCGAATGCTTTTAAGTCCTGAGCCGTTACGTAGCGCAGGAAGTTCTGCGTGTCGATATTCTCTTCTAGCTGCGTTTTGGCAAAGCCAATCGGCTTGGTATTCAAGCGGTTTTTGATGATGCGCTCAATACCCACGAAGGCACCGCCGCAGATGAACAGAATATTCTCGGTGTTCACCGTAATCATCTTCTGCTCGGGGTGCTTGCGGCCGCCATGCGGGGGCACGTTCACGGTGGTGCCTTCCAGCAGCTTCAGCATGGCCTGCTGTACACCCTCGCCGCTCACATCGCGCGTGATGCTGGGGTTGTCGCTCTTGCGGGCAATCTTGTCGATTTCGTCGATGTAGACAATACCGCGCTCGGCTGCCTCCACGTTATAGTCAGCGGCTTGCAACAGACGCGTCAGAATGCTTTCTACATCCTCGCCTACGTAGCCGGCTTCGGTTAGCACCGTAGCATCGGCAATGCAGAAGGGCACTTGCAGAATGTTGGCCAGCATGCGCGTCAAGAAGGTTTTGCCGGTACCGGTTTCGCCTACCATGATGATGTTCGACTTCTCAATCACCACATCATCCTTCTGCGGTTTCTGCATCAGGCGCTTATAGTGGTTGTACACTGCTACCGACATCACCTTTTTGGCCTCATCCTGCCCTACCACGTACTGATCGAGATAGTCCTTCATCTCGCGCGGCTTCACCAGATTGAACTTGGGCGCTTTGCTGTTCGAGCGAATCTTATTTTCCTCGTTCAATATCTGCTGGGCCTGACCCACGCACCGCTCACAGATGTGCGCATTGATGCCGGAAATCATGACCGAAACTTCTTTTTTGGCTTTGCCGCAGAAGGAGCACGTTATATCTGCCATTGTAGGACTCTCAGAAATAGGGGGGTAGAACCGGTAGAAATGCAACCGGTTATCAAAGGTACGAAAAGGCCAACGCCTAGCGAGCAAAAAAAAGTTGCCGCAAAAAGGAAATCTGCCCGAAGCAAAAAGCCCGCCGATTGACCCTGAGGCCAATAGCGGGCTTTTATTTCATGACGCCAATAGAACGTCAGGTTGGTAGAAAGTCATGGCATACGTGTCGGACCATGACTTTCTATGTAGTGCGAACCGGAAAAGTTAGTCTTTCTTCTTTTCCAACACTTCGTCAATCAGGCCGTATTCTTTGGCCTCATCGGCGCGCATCCAGTAGTCGCGGTCCGAGTTATCGTGGATTTCCTGGTAGGTTTTGCCAGTGTGCATGGCCAGGATGTCGTACAGCTCCTTGCGCAGCTTCAGAATCTCACGGGCCGTGATTTCAATGTCCGACGACTGACCTTGCGCGCCACCCGAAGGCTGGTGAATCATTACGCGGGCGTGGGGTAGGGCCGAACGCTTGTCTTTGGCACCACCAGCCAGCAATACGGCACCCATCGAAGCCGCCAAGCCGGTGCAGATGGTAGCCACATCAGGATTCACATACTGCATCGTATCGTAGATACCCAGGCCGGCATACACCGAGCCGCCGGGCGAGTTGATGTATAGCAGGATATCCTTCTTCGCATCGGCCGACTCCAAGAACAGCAACTGCGCCGTGATGATGTTGGCAATATAATCGTCTACGCCCGTGCCCAAGAACACGATGCGGTCCATAATCAGGCGCGAGAAAACGTCAATTTCAGCGAAGCGGGTAGGACGCTCTTCAATTACTGAGCGCGTCATGCCGGTAGGCAACATCAGCCCGTTGCGGGTTTGGCCCTCTACGTGCTGGATGTATTGGTCAACGCCCAGGCTGCTCATGCCTTGGCCTTTCACAGCAAACTTGCGGAATTCTTGTTTATTCAGCATGGGAAAAATAAGGTAGTATGAGTTCAACGAAAACTAAGGGTCAACAAAAAAGCCCTCACGGCAAGTAAGGGCTTTTTTGTTGACCTGAAAACCTAGAGCGGCAAATTAGCTCGCTTGTTGGTTTTGATTGCGGAAGTCCTCGGCCGTAATCGGTGTTTCGTTAACAACAACTTTGCCGCGCAGGTTTTCGAGTACTTTCTCTGCCAGAATGGCTTCATACTCGTCCACGTAGTTTTTACCGTTGTCTTGGCGCAGGTAGTTATCAGCAAAGCTGCGCATCGAAGCTTGCAACTCCTCGTTCACCTCGGGCAGGTTGAACTGGCCCATGATTTTCTGAATGGTACGGTCTACGATTTCGTCGTTCGACACCTTCAAGCCTTCCGTCTCCACTACCTTGTTGCGCACCATCGACCACTTCAGCTCGCGCTCGTAGTCGTTGTAGTGCTCTTCTACTTGCTCAGCCGTCAATTTGCCCTGGTTGGCACGCACCAGCCACTTCTTGAAGAATTCTTTGGGTAGCTCAACTTGCAGGCTATCAATTACTTTGTCGATAATCTGACGGTTCACCAGGTTGTCGGATTCACGGTCGTAGTTCTCCTGAATGGTAGTACGCACCTTCTCGTCGAACTCTTCTTTCGAAGTCACAACGTCTTTGCCGAACACTTTATCAAACAGCTCCTGGTTGAACTCAGCAGCGTCGGTGCGGTTGATTTTCTCTACCGTTAGCGTATAGTCACCGCTTACCTCAGCAGCTTCGTCCTTGCTCAGACCCGAGAAGTTGGCAACAGCCGATACGTCACCGTCAAAAGCATCCTTCAGATCGAAAGTGATGCTGTCTTCTGGCTTCACACCGATGAAGCGCTCCACACCATTCTTCACCTTGTTGATGGGTAGCAATACCACATTGCCTTCTTCCTCAGCGTCAGCCTTTTTCAGGCGGCCATAGAGGTAATCGTTAGCTTCCGAAACCTCGGGGTTGGTGCTCTCGCCAAACTGGCGACCAATCTGGTCGTAGGTCTCAGTGAGGGTAGCCTCGTCGAGCGACACTTGGTTGCGGTCTACCGTAATGCTCTGATCAGCAGGCAGCTCAATCTCGGGCAGCAGGCCCAGCTCAAACTGGAAGCTGAAGTCTTTTTGGTTGTCGAAGTCAACATCCGTCGGCACCGGAATCGGCTCGCCCAGAATGCGCAGGTTATTCTCCTTAATATACGCGTCTACCGATTTGCCCAACCGCTCGTTGATTTCATCGGCCAGCAAGCCTTTGCCGTACATTTTGCGCACCAAGCCAGCAGGCACCTTACCCGGCCGGAAACCTTTGATTTGCGCTTTTTTAGCGTAGTCCTTAATCTTTTGGTCTACGTTGGCAGCATAATCGGCTTCCGTCAGGTTTACTGTCAGGATGGCACTCAGCTGGTCGTCTTTCTTGTCGAGGGTAATGTCCAAAACAGGTCGTCGGTTAGAAGTGGGGTAGGAAGCCGTAGTATGCCCGGCCCTTTCCCCACGGCGGATGAATACGTGGTTGAAAAAGAAAAGCCCCCAACGGGTGGGTTGAGGGCTTCTGTTGTTGTTTCTAGTGCAAACTAGAAACGAATACTATAAAATAAGTGCGGATGGAGGGACTCGAACCCACACGCCTTGCGGCACCAGATCCTAAGTCTGGCACGTCTACCAATTTCGCCACATCCGCGTACCTCGGCCTTCTGCCTTGGGGGCGCAAAGCTACGCAACTGTTTTGAAAATCCAAAAGCAAAATAAAGTGTTTGTGTAATACGAGTGCAGACAAAAGCATCGCAAGCCGAAAAGACAACCTTTTACAGGCTCTCCGCTGTTGGTCTATGTTGTACCTTCGTTTCTTACTCTGCCTACCCGGAGCGGTGCTCCACTTGCATCTATGGCTACCCCTATCGACCCCGAAGCAGAACGTAATGAGATTCTGCGTCACTACCGTCGGCTATTACGCACGGCAAAGCCTATTCTTAAGGAAGGCGATGCCAAGCTGATTAAAAAAGCATTCAATACTTCGCTGGAAGCGCACAAAAACATGCGCCGTAAGTCTGGCGAGCCATACATTCTGCATCCACTGGCCGTGGCGCAGATTGTGGTAGAGGAAATTGGCCTGGGTACTACCAGTATCGTGTCGGCGCTGCTGCACGATGTGGTAGAGGACACGCCGTGGGAAATCAGCGACGTAGAGCGCGAGTTTGGCTTCAAAGTGGCGCGCATTGTAGACGGGCTAACCAAGATTTCGGGCGTGTTCGACTATGGTACGTCTGAGCAGGCCGAGAATTTCCGCAAGATGCTGCTCACGCTCTCGGAAGATGTGCGTGTCATTCTCATCAAGCTCGCCGACCGTTTGCACAACATGCGCACGCTCGACTCGATGCCGCGCCACAAACAGCTCAAGATTGCTTCTGAAACCATTTACCTCTACGCGCCGCTGGCGCACCGCCTAGGCCTTTATGCCATCAAGAGCGAGTTGGAGGATCTGTACCTGAAATACACGGATACCGATATTTATAATGAGTTGCGCACGAAAGTGCGCCAGAGCCAAAGTGTCCGCAACCGCTTCATCAAAGAATTTGTAGCGCCTATTGATGAGGAACTGGATGCTCAGGGCTTTCATTACGAAATCAAGGGTAGACCCAAATCCATCTATTCCATTCTGCGGAAGATGCGCAAACAGAATGTCTCCTTTGAGGAGGTGTATGATTTGTTTGCTATCCGCGTGATTCTCGATGTACCCTATGAGCAGGAAAAAGCGGCGTGCTGGCAGGTGTATTCCATCGTCACGGACTTCTACCAACCCAATCCCGACCGCCTGCGCGACTGGGTGAGCACACCCAAAACCAACGGCTACGAGTCGTTGCACACCACCGTGATGTCGCGCTCCGGGCAATGGGTAGAGGTGCAAGTACGCACCAAGCGCATGGACGAAATTGCTGAGAAAGGCTATGCCGCCCACTGGAAATACAAAGACGCCGCTACCTCACAGGCTGAATCGAGCTTGGAGGCTTGGATAAACAAAGTGCGCGAAATGCTCGAAACCAACAACTCCAGCGCCTTGGAGTTCATGGACGAGTTCCGGCAGAATCTGTTTGTGAAGGAGGTTTACGCCTTCACGCCGAAGGGCAAGCTCATTATCCTACCCGACAAATCAACGGCGCTGGACTTTGCCTTCGAGATTCACACGCATATTGGCTTACAGTGTCTCGGTGCCAAAGTCAACCAAAAGCTGCAACCGCTCAGCTACCAGCTCCGCAACGGCGACCAGGTAGAGATACTTACCTCACACAAGCAGCGTCCTACCGAGGAGTGGCTGCAATATGTGACGACTTCCAAGGCGCGCTCCCGCATCAAAGAATACTTGCGCGATGATAAAAAAGCCAAGTCGGAAGACGGG
>NZ_JAGETX010000089.1:0-887 GCF_017589435.1 Hymenobacter defluvii | reverse complement strand
CCCTACTGAGCCTACGGCCAGTCTTTCCTCCTGTATTTCGTCGTACGAGTCGAGCGTTACGCGACCTAGCACGTTAAACCAATCGGCAAATTTGTATGTCGTTACCACGTTGCCAAAAGTCCGGTAGCGTGAGTCAGTCTCGTAGTTCTGGTAACGGTTGAAATAAGGGTTGTTCCAGTATTGTGGTACCCGGTTGGTAGGCGAGCTTAGATTCCAGCTTGCATTCTGCTTCTGATACTCGTAAGCGGCTTTCTGCTCCTTGATATCAACGTTTGTCTGCCACCATTGACGGAAGTTGGTCATAGGGTTGTCGCCATAGTTCCCGCTATAACCAGTGCCGTAACGGCCTTTGCCGTCTACCTGCGAGAAGTTAACGGAAGCGCTTGTGGTCAAACGAGGCGTTAAGTTCAACGACCCAGCGAAATTGACAATGTTCTTGTTAACATTGCTGTTGGGCAAAATACCCTTATCACGGATGCTGTTATAACCGAGCTTAAAATATCCGTTGTCATTTCCACCGTTGATAGCAATGCTGTTATTCAATGTAATAGCATCTTGAAAAAATGACGAAGGGTCGTTTTGAGCAGCTACCCAAGGCGTTGCTCTGCCAAAATTAGGGTTGCCTGGTGTAAATGCATCTGATTGAAATACCAGCAAGTTTGGATCAAAACGTGGGCCTGCCGAAGCATCATGGCTCAAACGCACTACCCGGTCTCTTACTCCGTCACCGTCCACATCCGTGGATGCAAACGTAGGACCATATCCGCCACCGTACTCTTTCTGATATTTAATAAACGTGCTCTTATCTACTCTGCCACCTGTAATGCCAGCATTGATAGTCACACCTAAACCCTTACGACCCTTTTTGGTCGTGATCAGGATAACAC
>NZ_JAGETX010000088.1:0-889 GCF_017589435.1 Hymenobacter defluvii | reverse complement strand
GCCGGCCGTTCTGCCCCCCCTTGCTCATGTACCCCACCACCGTACGCTCCACCCGGTTGTTGAAGAACACGTTGCCCGGCAGCTTGTAGTAGTTGAAGATCGAGGTGCCCGCCCACGTGCTCGGCAAACGCGTGCCGTCCGCAAGCATCCCGCTCGTGACCAGCCGGTTGTCGTGGTAGTAGATGTCGTGGCCCGCGGCAATGTTCATGGCCGCGTTGCACGTGCTCACGAACTGGTTCTCGTACGCCTCCACAAACGCCGTCACCTCCGAGGCGTTGCCGTTGCCGTCCGTGGTCATGCCCGTGCCCGTGTAGCCCGTGCCCGTGGCCGGAAACGGGTAGGCCCCGAACACGAAGTTGTTGTGCACCCGGATCGGGCTGCCGCTCGTGCCCGAGCTGGCGTACAGGTTGATGTTGTCCTCCACCAGGCTCTGGTTGGCCGTGTTGCGCACCTCGTTGTAGCTGATCTCCACCCCGGGCAGGCTGCGCACCGTGTTCAGAATCACAAAGCTGGCGCGCGTGCTGCCTTGGTTGCCGCGCCAGCGCCCGTCGATGTTGCGCGCTTGGTTGTAGCGCACCAGCAAGGGCTGGCCCACCCCGGCCACGCCCCCACTCGTGCTCCAGCGGTCGATGTTCAGCCCGCTGGTCTGCTCGAAGTAGTTGTGCTCGATCCACAGGCGGCGCGCCCGGTAGCTGTTCACGAAGCGGCCCCGCCCCACGCCCGTGCGGCTGGGCTCCAGCCCGTAGCCGCGGCAGTTGCGCACGATCAGGTTCGCGCCCTCGCCCGAGACGATCAAATCGCCCGCCCCGGCCAGTGTGCAGTTCACCAGCTGCACGGGCTCCGTGGTGGCGATGCGCACGCACGGCACCGAGCTGTCCAAGCTCCGATA
>NZ_JAGETX010000087.1:0-898 GCF_017589435.1 Hymenobacter defluvii | reverse complement strand
GTATTGGAATATGCTTCGTTGATGCGCTCCAGCGACTGAGCAGCTCCACGTACTTTCGTGGTGTACTCTTCCGTAGCGTTGGTAGCGTCGCCCAGCGTCGAGAGTTGCTGTGTGGTGGTGCTTAGACGGTTCAAACCAGCGCCCAGCGAGTTGATAGCTTCAGGAGTTACATTTGCATCCTTCAGCATGTCGTCTAATTTGCGGGTTAGGCCAGTGCTGCCGTTGTCAGCAATAGCGTTGGTGCGGAAGCTGGGGTTGCCAGTCGATGGGTCGTAACCTTCGCTCAACTCAGGGTACACCAATGACCAATCAACTTCTTTGGGGTTAGGTTGGAACGCACTTAAGAAGAAAATAACTGCTTCGGTGCCCAGACCTACAATCAGCATCTCGTTAGCGCCGGGTAAGTGTAGAATTTTGAATAGTGCACCAATAATTACGACTGCAGCTCCAATACCGTAGATTTTCGGCATTACACTGTCGAAGAAAAAGTTACCTTTTGCTGCCATTGTTGAAAAGAAGATTGGAAATGATGAGGGGTTGGTGAGGTTAATGCGTCGGCCACCCGGCCTGATTGATTAATTGAAAGCGAAGTTTGAGTTAGCGAGAGTTGCGGCCAATTTGAATCATGGCGCAACGGAAGCCGATGTAAGAGCGAGCGGAATCTTGGTATTCAAAGTTGCGGGTACCCGTTTCGAGGAAGTAAGCAATGTCTTTCCAAGATCCACCACGTACCACTTTGCGAGGCTCGTTGTCGTCGGGGTTGGTAGGGTTCATATCCCACACTACCGGTACCGAAGCTTCCATGTATGCATCATCGCACCACTCGGCTACGTTACCCGACATGTCATATAGTCCAAAGTCATTCGGGAAGAAGGCGCCTACTGGGGCCGTGTAAGCA
>NZ_JAGETX010000086.1:0-902 GCF_017589435.1 Hymenobacter defluvii | reverse complement strand
GAACCCAACTGATTGGGCCATAACAATAGGTATCGTAAGAAAACGAGTGTACTGGTTGATTTTCTTTCGGCCAGACTCACCTTCTTTTTGCAGCTTCTGGAAATAAGGAACAGCAATAGTCAAAAGTTGCAACACGATAGATGCCGAGATATACGGCATAATACCCAATGCAAAAATAGAAGCATGACTAAATGCTCCTCCCAACAAAGTATCTAAAATGCCAAAAAGGCCTTGAGCACCTTGTTCTAATTGGGTCGGGTCTACCCCTGGCAAAACCACATAGGAGCCCAGCCGATAGATAGCAATGAAAAAAACAGTATTGAGGATCCGAGTTCTCAGATCCTCAATTTTGAAAATATTCTTTATCGTCTCGATAAACTTTTTCATTGCTTAGTATGCTTTACAGCGTCACAGCTTTGCCCCCAGCTTTTTCAATAGCTTCAATAGCCGACTTTGAGAAAGCATGAGCATGAACTTCTACAGCTTTGGTGATTTCACCGCGACCTAGAATTTTTACCTTAGCGTTTTTAGATACCAAACCAGCGTTCACGAAATAAGCAGCGTCTAAGGTAGAGGCAGTGCTATCTTTTTCGGTGAGTGAAGCTAGAACATCTAAATTGATGCTCTTGTATTCCACGCGGTTGATATTTTTAAAACCAAATTTAGGTACCCGGCGCTGAAGGGGCATTTGTCCACCTTCAAAACCCGACTTTTTGGAATAACCCGAACGGGACTTGGCACCTTTATGACCACGCGTCGATGTGCCGCCGCGGCCGGAACCCGTACCACGACCTACACGCTTTTCATTGCGGGTAGCACCAACGGCGGGTTTTAGATTGCTGAGATTCATATCCGACTTATTGCCTAGAGTTCTGTTACTTCTACAAGGTGCTGCACTGCAG
>NZ_JAGETX010000085.1:0-968 GCF_017589435.1 Hymenobacter defluvii | reverse complement strand
CATCATGGCTTTCGATAAAGCATCTAGAAGAAAACGGATCCAGCGCATCATCCGCACAAAGGTTGCTGGCACGTCCGAGCGCCCACGTTTATCAGTGTTTCGTAGCAATACAGGCATTTATGCCCAAATCATCGACGATACTACTGGTCACACGTTGGCGTCTGCTTCCTCGAAGCACGTTTCGGTAGAAGGGGGCAACGGAGTCGCCCTTGCTGCCGCAGTAGGCAAAGAACTTGCCTCCCGTGCTCAAGGTAAAGGCATTACGAAAGTGGTATTCGACCGTTCCGGTTATCTCTACCACGGCCGCGTAAAATCACTGGCAGATGGCGCGCGTGAAGGCGGGCTGAATTTCTAAGACAATGTCCAAAGATAATAGAGATAACAACAAGGTTGTTCGCGCTAACGAGACCGACCTTAAGGAGAAAGTGGTTGCAATCAACCGCGTCGCCAAAGTAGTAAAAGGTGGTCGCCGCTTCAGCTTCTCTGCTATTGTAGTAGTAGGCGATGGCAACGGAGTAGTAGGCTATGGTCTTGGTAAAGCCAATGAGGTAACCGATGCTATTGCCAAAGGCATTGACGACGCTAAGAAGAACCTTGTAAAGGTGCCATTGTACAAACATACTGTACCGCACGTAATGGAAGGTAAATATTCGGGTGGTTTCGTGTTAGTACAGCCTGCCGCTGCAGGTACTGGTGTAATTGCCGGTGGTGCTATGCGTGCTGTATTTGAAAGCGCTGGCATCAAAGATGTGCTAGCAAAGTCAAAAGGGTCCTCTAACCCGCACAACGTAGTGAAGGCTACCTTCGATGCCTTGGCTAAAATGCGTGACCCGTTGCAGATTGCACAGCAGCGTGGAATCAGCCTTCAGCAAGTATTTAACGGCTAAGCAGAGATGACACAGATTAAAATCACCTTGGTGAAAAGCGTCATTGACCGCCCTGAGCGTCAAAAGCGCACTGTTCAGGCT
>NZ_JAGETX010000084.1:0-998 GCF_017589435.1 Hymenobacter defluvii | reverse complement strand
CGTATTCTTATAGACCTTATATTCCAGACCGCGCGTGAAGCACAGGCGACGGAACTCGTTGATTTTTGCCACCGACATTCCCGAAGCATCGGCAATGTAGAACGCGTTGTGCGATTGAAACTTCTCGCTCAACTCGTCGACGAGGGCTTGTTTTTCTTCCCGGGTCATATCGTTTTGATTGTAGTTTAAGCGGAAGTAACCGAAGTATCAACCGGAACGGCTGGGCTCATCGTGCTCGACAGCGTGATGCTCTTGATGTAAGTTCCTTTAGCCGAAGAGGGCTTCAGGCGCTGCAGCGTTTGAATAACCTCAATAGCATTTTCAGCTAGCTTTTGGTCATCAAAAGACACTTTACCTACTGAGCAGTGAATGATACCGGTTTTGTCAACTTTAAAGTCGATTTTACCAGCTTTCACTTCTTGTACTGCTTTCGCTACATCAGTCGTTACCGTACCCGACTTAGGGTTTGGCATTAGACCACGAGGACCCAATACCCGGCCTAGACGACCAACCTTAGCCATTACAGCAGGCATCGTGATGATAACATCGATATCAGTCCAACCTTTCTCGATTTTCGATATGTAGTCGTCCAGACCAACGAAATCAGCACCAGCAGCCGTAGCTTCAGCTTCCTTATCGGGAGTTACTAGAGCCAGTACACGAACAGTTTTACCAGTACCGTGGGGCAACGTAGCTACGCCACGCACCATTTGGTCGGCTTTACGGGGGTCAACGCCCAGACGAACATCGATATCAACAGAAGCGTCGAATTTGGTATAGGTGATATCCTTTACCACTTTAGCAGCTTCTACCAGATTACGAACCTGCGTCAGGTCGTGCTTAGCAAGGGCTTCCTTGCGCTTTTTGCTAACTTGTGCCATGTTGATTCTGCTTCGTTTAATTAGTTAGCGAAAGGAGAATCCCCTTTGATGGTGATACCCATGCTGCGAGCCGTGCCGGCTACCTGGCGCATAGCTGCTTCCACTTCGAAAGCATTT
>NZ_JAGETX010000083.1:0-1028 GCF_017589435.1 Hymenobacter defluvii | reverse complement strand
TTGCTGTTCCGCCAGAAATGGCGCTCGTCCATCAACCGTGCAGCCGAGGCAATGACCATCTTCGCTGTAATCTGCGCGGCTATGTTCCCGGTGTTGCACATGGGCCGTCCATGGCAGGCATATTGGGTATTCCCACTGCAAAATACGTTTGGCTCGTTGTGGGCAAACTTCAATTCGCCACTGCTGTGGGATGTATTCGCCATCTCGACTTACTTTTCGGTTTCGTTGGTTTTCTGGTACATCGGTCTTATTCCTGACTTTGCTACCATCCGCGACCGGGCGAAAGGTCCTATTGCTAAAGTAGCCTACTCCATGCTAAGCATGAACTGGAAAGGTTCAGCTAAAGCTTGGTCGCGTTACGAAACAGTTTCGCTGATTCTGGCAGGTGTTTCCACCCCGCTGGTACTGTCGGTACACACTATTGTATCGATGGACTTTGCTACCTCAGTTGTACCAGGTTGGCACACCACGATTTTCCCTCCTTACTTCGTGGCAGGTGCTATCTTCTCAGGCTTCGCCATGGTACTGACGCTGATGCTCATTACCCGAGTAGTGTTCAAGTTAGAAGACTACATTACGCTTGAGCACATTGCCTTGATGAACAAGATCATGATGATTACGGGCTCTATCGTAGGGGTAGCGTACATCACTGAGTTCTTCATTGCTTGGTACTCGCAAGTAGAATTTGAGCAATATGCATTCATCAACCGCGCAACTGGTCCCTACTGGTGGGCTTATGCGTCAATGATGACTTGCAACGTAATTACGCCCCAGTTGGTGTGGTTCCGCAAGGTGCGCTATAGCATCCCGATGACGTTCGTGCTGTCGATTATTGTGAACATCGGTATGTGGTTCGAGCGTTTCGTAATTATCGTGACCTCCTTGCACCGTGACTACTTGCCCTCTAGCTGGGCTATGTTCTCGCCTTCGATTATCGATATCGGTATCTATGTAGGTACGATGGGTCTGTTCTTTACCTTATTCCTGTTGTTTGCCAAGTTTTTCCCGGTTATCAACATGGCAGAGGA
>NZ_JAGETX010000082.1:0-1035 GCF_017589435.1 Hymenobacter defluvii | reverse complement strand
TGTTCATAGTAATCTTTGCGGAACCTAGTGTTTATTGAATATAGAATCCTATACAGTTCCTGCCATTGCTCTTTACTCATGATGATGCATTAGGAGATTGTAGATGCGTGTTATTTCAAGCGGATAAGAACTGGGGGCAAACCTCTGATTGGTAGGCGCTCGTGGCCGGCGGCTTTTTGCCAGGTTTCGATTAACTCTTTGCTTTGTACATCCAGTTGGTGAATGGTTTGGTTAAATACGGCGGCTGCTTCATCAAGGGATATTTGAATATACTTGTGTTTAGGATGCCGGAGTTTTTTGCCCTGGTGGCGCAGCTCGCGTTCGATGTATATCAGGTTGAAGTCATAGACACCTGTCTGTCCGAGGAAACGTTCGTCATTTGTACGAATGCCTGCTTTCGTGAAGTTGGCTGGACCGATTGTAACACCCGTAGCCCAAGTATATACTTCTTCTTGAGCATCGGATGTTGGGCGATAGCGCCAATATATATCGCCGAACACAGAGTCGCCGGCATCTTGAAAGTATTGTTCTAATCGTTCATCGAGGTGTTGAAATGAGTCGCGAACGGCTTTAATATTGTCCATGACGCGCCGCGCTTGGTTGTCGGTTGGGAGTTTAACGATGGGCCAGAAGCGTTGGGCACGGCGCATGGCATCCATAATCTCCCATACTTCAGCAATGGTAATTTGGATGTTAAGAACAGGTTCTGGCTCTACTTCTTCGCTGCGTAGTTGGCTATAATTTAGCACCCGCTCGTGGAGGCGGTGGGTAACGGCCTCGAGCTGTATTAGCATCGTTAATAGGGCGTTGTAGGCCAGCGCCGTTTTCTTTGCTGGATGCAGGAATGGAATTCTACTAGAAACCGACTCTTTGGGTAGGGTGATTAAGAATCCCATTGGAAAAGATTATACGTGAATTTGGGTCTAGTTGGGAAAAGTGGTGAAGTCTTGATTTTGGATTGCCTGCTCAGCTAATTTGGCGTCGTTATTTTCTCCGGCTCATATGCTAGTGCAGCGCTACGAAGGGCAGACTACC
>NZ_JAGETX010000081.1:0-1038 GCF_017589435.1 Hymenobacter defluvii | reverse complement strand
ATTGCGAAATTTGGTCAAAACGGATACCAGCACACCGATGCCGGTGCTATTGATGAAACGCACGGCGGACAGGTCGATGGCACAGAAGCGGATAGCTTCCCCCAAGTATCCGTTGACGATTTGCAGGATTTGCTGGGAATCGGGACTCCCAAGCAGGTCGCCGGAGAGGCGCAGGTACAAAATGCCATCTTCGACGGCAGAGCTACTATTCATTCGGCTGAAGAGTGGGCTGCGGCTTTTGCACGGCAGTCGCCGCACACCCCATAGAGGTTCAAGGAGTGGTGCAAGATATGGAAATTCAAAAGTTCACCGACCATTGTCTGGATACCGTGAATACGTGGGTCGCAGAACTCGACTACTTTGTGGCACTCTGTGCAGATGACGTGGTCGTGCTGGCGGTAGCCGTAGGACTTCTCATACTGCGCCAAGTTGCGGCCAAACTGATGCTTACTCACCAAACCGTGTTCCACCAACAAATCCAGTGTGTTATAGACGGTAGCGCGGCTTACTTGCAGTCCTCTTGTCTTCATACCCGCGAACAATTCTTCCACATCAAAGTGACCTGTGCGGGAGTAAATTTCCTCTAAAATGGCATAACGCTCCGACGTTTTGCGCAATCCTTTATTTTCAAGGTAGGCGGTGAAGATTTTCTTCACTTCCTCAAATTTTTCTTTGTCAAGCATTGAATGGCCCTCTTAGGAAGGTAGGTTGAATTGATAATTATGACATGACTTCAACATTCTATTCGTCATCCACTTCTCAACTTAACCCTACTTCTTTTATACCTTTTTAGACTTTCGATTTTTATTTATGCTTTTATGCGCTTTTCAGCGAACTGTATCAAACCGTTCGACGCCTAGTACGCCCCGTACTTTACTCAGGCGCTGAATCATCTTGTTGAGGTGATCTGTGTCATTCACAAACACCATGATCTGCCCCTCGAACATTCCGTCGTTGCTATCAACGGTAATGGAGCGCATGTTTACTTTCAAGCTGTTGGAAATCACCTTGGTCACATCGTTAATCAAACCCATACGG
>NZ_JAGETX010000080.1:0-1057 GCF_017589435.1 Hymenobacter defluvii | reverse complement strand
CAGTAGCTGCCGGCACAAAGTATAAAGCAGAGCTTTTCCTTACTGCTTCGGCTTCGAACCTGAAGCCTACGATGACTCTGAATGGTTCGCCATTGTCAGTAGATCCTAACGGCCACGGTAAAGTTGAGTTTACGGCTACACCTGGTGGTTTCGATGCTGCTGGTAATGCTAAAAAGCAGTGGTCGGGTACGATTCGTTTCAACCAGAACGGTCGCGACACGACTTTCAAAGTGACGGTTCCTTATACCGTGACCAAGCCAGTGATGCAAATTCAGTCGGCTTCAGTACAGGCCCTGTATTTCAAGTGCGGTAACAAGTTGAATGTAAACGTGCCTGCGCTGGGCGCCCAGTACAAGCCTAGCTTCTCAGCTTCGGGTGCTCAAGCAATTCCTGGTTCTAAAACCGGCGATGTAATGTTGGTGCCAAACTCACGTGAGGTGACTCTGAATGTGAGCAGCAGCGGAAACGCCATTGGCTCGCAGACTTTTCAAGTGCGCCCGGTTCCGAAGCCTGATATCAAATGCATAGTAGGCGGCCGTGAGGCTAACGAAAAGCAGGGAACCCCAATTACTGCTGTACGCAACCTGTCGCTGCGCGCTATTCCCGATGCTAGTTTTGCCAACTTCCTGCCAGAGGATGCTCGCTTCCGTGTAACGAGTTATATAGTGACTCTGGTACGAGGTAAGCGTCCAGTGCCTGGCTTCCCCCGGACTATCAGCGGCCCGGATGCTAACCTAACTGACGTAGTAAATAATGCTCGTGAAGGTGACCGTCTCAACATTGAGGTAAAAGAGGTGAAACGCATGAACTTTCAGGGTCAGCAGGAAGATGTGAATATGACCAAGATGTTCAATATTCCGCTGAACTAAGTGCTTATTAACTGAACGAAACGCGGCGATTTACTGATTACTACGGTATGAACAAGATTCTCTCCTTGGCTGCTCTGGCAGCAGGCCTCACGCTGTCGGTAGCAGCTTCGGCACAGGAACAAGCTACTACCGCGAGCAGCAACGGCTCGTACCGTCCGATTCCGAACTCGGATATCATGTTCAGCAAA
>NZ_JAGETX010000007.1:0-232830 GCF_017589435.1 Hymenobacter defluvii | reverse complement strand
AGTGTGCAGTTCACCAGCTGCACGGGCTCCGTGGTGGCGATGCGCACGCACGGCACCGAGCTGTCCAAGCTCCGATACGACCCACTGTATACCCCGCCTTTGGTAATAACCAGTACGTTTTCCCGTCTGTCTTTCTGGGCCGAGCTTTGGCCGCACGCCAGCAACAGGCTACAGCTGACAGCAAGACTCAAGAGATATTTCAGGCAGCGGTTGGGCACAAGGCAAGTGGGTAAGCAGGTCAAAAAAGAAGGGATGGTACTACCATCCCTCTACTCTCTCTAATGCAGGAAGTACCCCACTACCCGCCGGGCGTAGCCGTTCAGCAGGAAGTACGGTAAGTAGGGCGCCGGGCAATTCTTCAGGGCAAAGTGGGTGAAGTTCACCATGTTGCCCCCACCCCGAATACCAAACAGATGTTGGTAGTAACCTTTCAGGCTGCGGTGTTTGCGGGTGAGCGTCTGGCCGCTTTCCTCAGGGTAGGTGCGTAGGGTAGCGTTGTAGTTGAGGTAGTTTGGGAAACCGTTGCGGCGGGCTACGCTGGTGTAGTCGAAGTCGGCTAGGTAGTGCGGCAGGCGCTTTTCGTCGAACAGGCCGATTTTGTCGAACACAGCTTTCGGAATTAGCAGGCCGCGGCCGGGCAGGTAGGTAACTTCGTGCAAGCCGGTCCGCTGCTCGGGGGGTAGGACTTCGAGCAAGTCGCGGCGCGTATTGCTGCGGAAGTTCAGGGTTTCGCCGCCGTAGATTGGCTCGCCGGTGGCGGCGTCTAGCTCCAGAGCGCCCAGCACCGCCTGCGGGTTGCGCTCGGCATCGAGCAGCATTTGCTCTACAAAACGCGGATCGGTCACCACATCGTTATTGAGGGTCATGACGCGGGTAGCACCCAACTCCAACGCCTGCCGAATGCCTAGGTTCACGCCTGCCGTCCAGAACAGGTTACCGTCGCCGGTTACTACTATCACTTCTGGAAACTCATCGGCCAGCATCTGGTCGGTGCCATCCGTCGAGCCATCGTCCACGACAATCGTGCGGAACGACTGGTTGGTTTGTGCCCGCAACGACAGCAGGCATTCGCGGGTAAATTCTTTGCGGTTGAAAACGGGTATGACGACGTAAAGCATTACAAAAGGGGTAGTGAGCTGTAGAGAACTAACTCTGCTTTGTGGGTTTGAGGCGACCTCAATTAGGTGTTTTTCAACACCGCCAATTGAGGTACTGCTTCTTCAATCAACTGCATGATGCGCTGACTACGGGCCGGCCAAATTTGCGTGCGGGCAAAAGCATAACCGGCTTGTCCCATCGCGACGCGGCGCTCCGGGTGGTCGTAGCAGTATTCCACGGCGCGGGCCAGAGCTGTTACGGTTTCGTCGGGCGTCGTTACCGGCACCTTGATGGCAGCATCAGTGGGTATAAAATCGCGGGCACCCTGGTGGTTGAGCGTAATAATGGGTAGGCCCGCACCCATGGCTTCCAGGAACTGCGAGGCGAAGGAATCGCGCAGGCTGGCGAACATGAAAACATCGTGCGTCAGGAATACCTCCCGCACTTCGGCCCATGGCAGGCTGCCACGCCAGGTTACACGCTCCGTAAGGCCCCGCTGCCGCAGCATTTCGGATAGCTCTGCTCCTACCGGTCCATCGCCTACGATGGTCAGGTGATACGGCACCCGCGCCGCCACCTTGGCCAGCGCATCGAGCACAAGGGGTAGGGCTTTGCGGTGAATCAAGCGGCCCAGCCATAGCAAATGTAGCTGAGCGGCTGGCTCACGCGCCGGAAATTGAGCGGGCAGAAAGGATTCTGGCAAGCCTGAATCCAGGAACAGCTCTACCCGCCGGGCACCCAGCGCCCGGACTTTCTCTGCGGTTTCATTATTTGTAGTCAGTACCAACGCCGCGTGCCGGATGCTCTGGCGCACGTTTCGGTCGCTGGCCATCAGCACCCGGCTGATGGTATTGCGCATGGTTTCCGATTTAAACCAGTCAGGAATGTAGGACTGGAATGAGCGAGGCGTTTGCTGCCCGCCACCCAATGGCCCGATAACCAAGGGTTTACCTACCCGCCACAGCCACGAAGCCATTTGCAGGCTCGCATAGGTGGCATGATGAATCAAATCAAACCCAACCGTAGCTTCTAACTTGCGCGCTGCCCGCCACGCCTGGTACTGCCACACCATGTAGTGTAGGTACACGCCAAACTGCCAACGGTAGAGGTAGTCTACCCAGTTGGGCACGGCTACATACACGAAATGCAATCTGTCCCGATTTTCCGGCGTGGAATGCTTTGCCAGGTACGCTTCTATATCAGCCCGCTCATCGGGACGGGTAAAGCACCATACCTCATGCCCATGCCGTAGCCACTCCTGCGTCCAGTGGTAGCCAATGCCATTTTCCCCGCCCTTAGTGGGGTTGCAGGCATACGCTGAGAGCAGAACGTTCATGATGACAGGGTGTTTGCAGGAACGGCTTCCGGGGTAGGCGTCGCTGATTTTGCTTTGGGACTTTGCAAGCCCGAGGCCACGGGCTTCTGCCCGGCGAAAACCCGCCGCACAATGGCCGACAAACGGCTGCGTAAAAATTCATTGAAGCGTTTCCGGTCGCGGGGCCGGTCCAGGCGCACGTAGGCTGGGTGCTGTAGCGGGAAGCTCAGCTCCTGCGCGGGTAGGGCACCCATCATATCGCCGTCGTCGTGGGTGTGGGTGGAGTTGTTGCCGAAGCCGATATTACCCACCAGATTCACGGCGGGCACAATATATAGGCCTGAGTTCATGGCAATGGTATACTCCCACTGGTAGTCCCACACGTCGGGCGGCGAGGGCAGGGCCAGTACACCGCGCATCTTGCCCAGGCGGTAGCGCTTTTCCAGCGCACTGCTGAATACACCATCGAAAGCGCCGCTGGCAACGGCCTCTCGGAAGCCCGACAAGTGGTAATCGTACATGTCCCAGGCACGACGCCAAGTAGCCCAGCCCCAGCTGTTGCGCTGCTCCGAGAAGTAGTAGGAAGGCGCACCGGGTGCGAGCGGCTGTTGGGCCTCAGAGCCAAAGTTGTTGCCGCCAATGTGCATCACGCGGGTATCGTCGCGGTAGCGAGCCAGCAGTTCCTGGCAAAACCGGAAGAAACTGGGCGAGGGCACGCAGTCGTCTTCCAGAATAATGCCTTCCGTTTCGTGGCTGAAAAACCAGGTGATGGCCGTGACAGGCCCTACCCCGCAGTTCAGGTTTTTTTCCTGAAACAGTGTGAACACTTCGCAGGGCCAATCCACTTCCTCCACAATGGCGCGGGTTTCGGCGCAGCGCACGGCGTCGGTGGGGTGGTTGGGGCGCGGGCCGTCGGCGGCCACATAGAGCCGGGTAGGCCGCGCCTGACGGATGGTATCAAATACGCGCCGGGTGGTATCGGGCCGGCTGAAAATCAGCAGCAGCACCGGTGTATCCAAAGCCGTATCAGCAGACGGAGTAGCAGAGGAGGTCATAGCAGAACAGGTAGCAGTAGCAGTCGCCCCTGGTAGAGCAACGTCGGCAGTATCTAAGCAGTGGCAGCCACAGCGGGTGCGGCAGCGGCCGTCGGCACCGAATCGCGCACGGCTTCGTACATCGCTACGGTGCGCTGGATGATGGTATCAGGATTATGCCGCTCCTGAGCTACGGCCTGGGCCTGAGTGACAATGCGCTGGCGCAGAGCCGGATCGTGGTAGAGGCGCAGGGTCTGGCGGGCCAGGCTGGCGGGCGTCAGGTCGCAGAGCAGGCCGGTTTCGCCTTCGGTAATCAGCGAGGCTACCCCACCCACGTCGGAAGCCACCACAGGCAGGCCCATCAGTTGGGCTTCACACACGCTATTGGGACTGTTATCGATGTAGGAAGGATGCAGCAGACAGAACGATTCGCGGCACAGACGGGCCAGGCCGGCTCCCGTCTGGAACGGGCGGCACTCC
Source organism: Hymenobacter defluvii (assembly GCF_017589435.1). NCBI lineage: Bacteria > Pseudomonadati > Bacteroidota > Cytophagia > Cytophagales > Hymenobacteraceae > Hymenobacter > Hymenobacter defluvii. The sequence goes on along the minus strand of NZ_JAGETX010000007.1, from coordinate 228,903 downwards.
ACGTGCTCGGGGCCGATGTGCTGTAAGTTGTACTGGGTAGCCACTGCGGCCACATCGGCCGGGTTCAAGCGACCTACAATCACCAAGCGCAATTCGGGGGCTTGTTGCCGGATGAGGTCGAAGCCCATCAGCATTTCTTTGAAGCCTTTGATTTCCTGCTTACCCCCCACAAACAGCGCCTGCGGCCGGGCGGGCTGCGGCGGCGCGGGCTTGTCGGCTTCCTCAAAAAACTCGGGCCGAATGGTCTCCCAGTTATGAAAGATGCGGGCGCCGGGGCTCAGACGCTTGGTGTGCGACTTATCCCAATCGGTGCGGCAGGAGAAGTTGTGCACCGTGGGCAGGTAGCGCTTTTCGTAGAAACCTGCCAGCGTCCACAGAAACTTCAGCATCGAAAACTTCTTGGGCACCACCTTGGCGTACTCCGACACGATGCCCTGCACCGATAGCACCATGGGCGCAGGTAGGCCGGCCGTCATGGCGGGCAGTTGCAGCTCCGAGCCGTGCAGGTGCAGCACGTCATACTCCTTATAATGCTGGCGCAGGTACTTCTTCACAATGGCAATGCGCCATTGGTAGAGCGTCAGAATATCGGTGCGCACCTTGGGCACTTTCAGGTAGATGAAATGCATGCCGTCGCGGTCGAATTCATCCACGGGCTTGTCGATGCGGTGCGTCCAGTTCAGAATGGTTAGCTCCACACCGGGCTGCCGACGCAATAGTTCTGCCAGCGTGCCTACCCATGGAACGGGGTGCGCCGCGGGCTCAGAAGGGTGAGGGTAAGGGGCAAGCCAGAGAATCTTCATATCAAAACGAAATAATAGGCAGACAGCGGGATTAGATAGGTAGCGCCTGGGCGGGTGCCCGGCGTGGCTGCGCCGCAGACCGTGGCTGCATGGGAATGGCATCGGGCATGGGCTCGGCCAGAGCGGCTAACATCAGGCCAATTAGGCCATAGTGGTAGGTAGACCAGTCATAGGATGTGCCGAACACCACTAGGCTAATGAAGAAGGCCACCAGCGCGGCCGTATCCGCGTCTAAAGCACGGGAGCGAAGCAAACGCCGTGTGATTAGCACAATGGGCACCAGCACCACCAGCAGAACACCCACAAGGCCGAAGTAAAAAGCGCGGTCGAGGTAGAAGTTGTGGAAGTGATGACCAGTCCGGTCTTTCCACATGGGCATGTCGCTGCTGGGGTCGTAGAATTGCATGGGCACTTCGAAACCTTCGAGGCGCCAGCCGGCTATGGGGCGTTCTTCTACCAACGGTATGTAAGACTCAATCTGCTTGAGGCGCCAGCTGCCGGTGCCTTGCTTGTCGGCGTTAGCAATGTCATCGATACTTTGCTCAAAGCGGGTGACTACCTGCGGATTATCTAGCACCAGCATGGTGATACCCAACGACCCCAGGATGAATGGGATGACGAGAAGCATTACCATTTTGACAGGGGAGAACCGCGCTAGCCGTGCACGGCGCAGCAGCCATACATCAATCGGAATGGCGATGAACATGGCAATCCAGACCGAGCGGTGCTGCAAGAAAATCACCAGCGGCATACACACGAACACGACCAACAACGAAGCAAGCGAGTTGCGCAGCAAGTAGTTGTTCAGACTGAGTAGAATTACCAGCACAAATAGGTAGGCCGACGCAGCATTGAAACCCCGCTCATTCTCCACAAAAGCACTCAGGCTCAACGACTCCCGGTGAAACAACACAAGATTACCAAGTGAAACCAGCAGGATAACCGTGCTAAGCTGCTGCATAGGTGGCAGGCCGTGCCGCCGATAGAAGCCGTAGATGCCGAAAATCATCAGCAGCACAAACAGCTTGTTGAATACGTGGGCGTACTCCAACACCGAGCCCCAGCCGGCGTATGACTCCAGCATCATCCCGCCAATCACCAGCAATACGGCTATCAACCACTTGCGCATCAAGGGCTCGAAGTAGCGCCAGTAGAACCAGATGCTGGCCAGCGACCCGGCCAACAGAGCGTATACTAGAAACTTCAGCTCTCCCGGCTCCTGGTCCACCCGATCAGCTCCGAACGCAAACTCCCAGAAGGCCTTACTGGTAGCCAGTATTGCCAAGATGGGGAGGAGCGCAAGAAAGTTTAGCTTGATTTTCATGGAGTACGGAAGTATGCCGGCAAATCAGTGCGCCTCGACGGCGGGCAGGGGTTGCGCAGGAGTAGTGGCTTTTGCCGAACGGTTGGCGGTTGGGTCAGGCAATTGTCGAGCCTGCTTGAAGAAAGCCAGCGTATTAGCAAGCATCACGTGGGCGTCGAAGTGCGTGCGCCCAAAGGCATGCTGCCGCTGCCGCAACTGCTCCAATTCGGCAGGATTCGTCAGTAGGTTTTGCAAGCGGCCTGCCAACTCGGCAGGCGGAGTAGCCACTGGCACCAGCGCTTCGGGGGTAGGCGCGAGTAGCTCGGGGATGCCCCCTACCGCCAGCGCCACGGCCGGGCACTCGGTAGCCATGGCTTCGAGCAACACCAGTGGGCAGTTTTCGCGGGTGGCGGCGTGTACGTAGAGGTCGGCAGTGCGCAGCAAGGCCATTATCTCACGGTGGTAGCCCAGCAACACCACGTGCTGCTCTAGGCTGGCCGCGGTAATCTGCTGACGCAGATGCTCTTCGTCCTCGCCTTTGCCTACCAGCACCAGCACAAAGTCAGCGTATTGCTGCCGGAGTGCGTCGGCTACCTGCACTAGGTAGCGTTGGTTTTTGCGTGGTTCTAGCTGCCCTACGTTTAGTATGATAGCGCGGCCGGGGAACATCGCCCGCAGGTCGGGCACGCCGGCTGGGAGGGCAGGCGCCGCGGGCGGGGTCATGTCCACGCCGTTGTAGACCACGGTGGCCTGCGCATCGGCCGGTAACCAGGGCAATGTGCGTTGCAGCACGTAATCAGACACCCCGATGAAATACCGGGTTTTCTGCAACAGAAACGTGTACCAGCGGTGTAGGGCTCGTGCCGTGCGGCCTGAGAGGTGCAGTTGGTGCACCAACTCCTCAGACGGATGGTCGTTGAAATGGCCGGTTACGACTACCGGCGCCTGGTCGCGCAGGGCGAGGCGGGCGGCCCACCCGCTGCTCACATCCTGGGCATTCACCACGTCGTAGCGGGCAGTGCGGTCGATGGCAAAATAGATTTCGGCCACGAAGCCTAGCTCTATTCCCATTCGGGCACCCGCCTGACCAAATAGGCCCAGCGCACGGCGGAAGGCTCCAATGGCGCGGCGCACCGCGGGGCGCAGGCTGGCCTGCGTTACCACCGTGACGGTGTGACCTTCACGCTGGAGTTGCTCGGCCAACCGCTCGTAGTGCACGCGCACCCCAGAAGGGGCTCCCGGAACCATCAACGAAGTCAGCAGAATATTCATGGCGTGAGGGAGCTGGTAAGCGGCTCGAAAGAAGGAAACAGTGGCTGCTGACGCTCCAAAAAGGTAGCATAGCGCGCTAGGCTGGCATGGATGGGAGTAGGCAGGCCCGCCACGTTACGCAGGCGGTTCAAACCTTGCTGCAAGTGTGGATGCAGTTCGCTGGAAGGCCAGCGCAGCACCACAATACCTAAGGCCAGGCCGCCCATGGCAATCTGTGCGATGAGTGTAACCAGTGCCGGGCTACCCACGGCGCGCAGCCCCAGCGACACGACCAGAATTCCTACCCCTACGGCAGCAGCGTTCAGCAGACCAGGCAAATACATGGCCAGCAGCTGCCGGTATCGAATGCCAATATCATTGTGTGTGATGCGCATGTACAAGAACGTCCGCACAATTTCGCCTGTGCCGATGGCGGCGGCAATGCCCAGCAGGCCGTAGTCGCGCAGTAGCCAGAACATGCTGGTAAGCAGTACCATGAACTCTAAGTTCAGAATTACTTTCTGGCGAAGGTTGGCCCGCGCATCGGCCACGATACCCGCGAACATAGTGGTCATGCTCAACGGAATAGCGAAGCACAGCATCCGCAGAATTGGCACCGAATCCATCCATTTCGGACCGAGCAGTACCCGCACCATTTCGGGAGCAGCCACGGCTACTCCAGCGCACATAGGTAGGATGAGGGTAGCCACCAGCGTGCTGCTTTTCAGGTAGAGAGCCCGCACGCGCGGCACATCTTCCTGAATCTTGCTGAACGCCGGAAAAGCTACCCGCGCTAGGCTGTTGGTCAGGAAATACATGGGCAGATACAGCAGCATGTAGGCGCGGTTGTAGATACCCAGCAGCGTACTGCCTAGCAGGCGACCAATCAGCAGCGTGTCGAGGTTGCCATTCACAAACTCCAGGAAGCTGATAACCGACACCTTGCTGCCGTAGCCAAGCAGCTTGGCATATGGCTCGCGGCTGAAAATGAGCTGGATAGAGTGGCGCACCAGCGCGTAGCTCATCAGGGTAGCAAACAGCTGCTGCGCCAGGCTGGCCGCAATCAGGCTCCAAACGCCCATTCCGGCCCAGGCCATCGTAATGCCTACCCCGCCGTAGCCTAAGATATAGGCTATCACATCCACTTTGGCAATAGAGTCGAAGCGCATTTCGCGCCGGAGCAAGCTGGCGGCAGTGGTGCCAATGCCTACCAGAACAAAGCCTAAGGCTTGCATCCGTACGATGGGCACTACGGCTTCATTTTTTAGAAAGAACACCGATAATGGTGCCAGCAACCAGGCCAGCGCCGCTACTCCAATGCTCAATCCAATGGAAGCCGTGAAGGCCGCCCGGATATCCATCTTGCTAATTTCAGGGCGCTGCACCAGCGCGTGCCCCAGGCCCATTTCGGCAAAGTAGCTACCGAAGCGCAATACCACACCCGACATGGCTACCAGACCAAACGCGGCCGGGTCCAACAGGCGTGCCATTACCGCCGTGTAGCCAATTTGCATCAGTGCGTTGGCCACGGTGGCAGCGGTGGTCCACTGCACACCCTTCACAGCCGCCGATGCTATATTGCTAGAGGTTACTGCCATTTAGTTGTGCATTAGATAGTTGTCAGTCAGTGGTTGTCAGTTATAAGTTGTCAGGTTCAACGACAACTTATAACTGACAACCACTTAACTCACTAGCTGCCGTAGTTGTAGGCTTTGGTTTTGTAGCGGTATTCGTAGGTGTTGGCGAAGTGCACGTCGTTGATGACCGTGTACAGTTGCTTCACCTTCTGGTCGCGATACAGCTCGTCGATCTGCCCTACCATCTCGCGGTCGGTGTAGTTCTGGCGTACCACGTATAGGTTGGCATCCAGATGCTGAAGCAGCACGAAGAACTCCGATACATAGCCCATCGGTGGAATATCTACCATTAGGTAGTCGTATTCTTCCTTAAGCAGTAGAATCAAATCTTCCAGACGCTTGGACTCCAGCAGTTCCGTGGGGTTATGCGGAATCGGGCCGCAGGCCAGCACATCTAGGTTAGGAATATCCGTTACGATGCGAGCTTCTTCCAGCGTGCTCTGGCCACTCAGGTAGGTGCTCAGGCCCTGGGGGGCTCTGGCATCGATACCCAGGTAGGGAGCCACGGCCGGGCGGCGCATGTCGCATTCCAGCAAAATCACGCGGCGGCCGCTACGGGCCAACTCGGCGGCCAAGTGCACAGAGCAGAAGGTTTTGCCCTCGCCCGGTACCGATGACGTAACGCCGATAACGCGCTTATCGAGGCCAGCCGAGAGGTATTGCAGGTTCACCCGAATCGAGCGAAAAGCCTCTACAATGGGGCTGCGTGGGTCCTGGGTCTGTACGCGGCGGTCTTTGCTAGTGCCGTGAGGAATCACGCCCAACAGCGGAATATCCGTGATGCGCGCTAGGTCTTCTTTGCCCTGCACGCGGCGGTTGGTCTTGTCGATCAGCAGCACCAGCCCGGTAGGAATGGCTAGGCCAGCCAACAGAGCCAGCAGGGCTACCAGCGGCGGCTTGGGCGCCGCTGGGCCAAGGCCGGTTTGCCGGGCCGGGTCTACTATTTTCTTGTCGGTAGTGTTGGTAGCTAGAGCAATAGCAGCTTCGTTGCGCTTTTGTACCAGGAAGCTATAGTTCTTCTCGGTAGATTCGCTCGTGGTTTGCAGCGAATTCAACTGACGCTCATTTTCGGGGGTGCTGCTCAGCTGGCTACGCACGGCGCTCAGTTGCTGGTCCAGATCGCGCAGGGCAATTTCGGAGGTGCGCGTTAAACTACCCAGGGTCTGAATCAACTGCTCCTTAGTGGTGCTGATTTCCTCATCTAGCGCTACTACCTGCGGGTTGATGTCGCTGGCATTCACAGCTAGCACAGCGCGCTTATTGTTTAGCTCTGTGAGTTGCTCAATCAAGTGCGTAACCGTAGGATCGGAAATGCCGGCGCTGCTGAGCGTAGCCACCTGCGACTTGCCGCGGTGCTGCCGCAGGTAGGATAGCATACTCTCGTAGAATTTCTGATCGGTGGCCACACGAGCACGCATGGTACCCAGTTGTGCCTGCTGCTGAATATCTACGCCCGACTGCACCCCTACGTCTACTACATTCCGCGAAGCCCGGAAGGAGCTGAGGTTAGCTGTGGAGCGGGAGCGAGAATTTGACAGTTTACCAATCTCATTGTCCAGAAAAGCAATCGTCTTGCGGCCCGTCTCGTTCTTCTGGTTCAGGTCGTCCTGCACGTAGGTGGTCATCAGCGTGTTCAGGAAGCGCTGCTCTTTATCGGGCACACTACCCCGAATGCTCAAAAGCAAAATCCGCGACTCGTGCTCAGTGGGTTGCACTTTCAGGCGCTGTTGATAGTCAGCAGTCAGGCTGCTCATATCATTCATCCGGAAGAAATACTGCTCGCTGCCAGTGGCAGGGTAGCCCGGCTCGGGGTTGATAACAACCGACAGCAAAGGCGTGCGAAGCGTATCGCCGGCACCAATAGTCTGATCGAACTTTACGTCTTCTACCTCGCGCACCAGCTCACCGGAAAACAGCTGGCGTAACTCGCCTTTGTCGGCTTCGGCATGCACCCGGAAGCGACCATCGGCCAGCGATTCTACATAGATGGGTACTCCCGTCAGTTGTGGTTTGTCGGCCAGGGCCTGCACCTGAAACGGCACGCCTCCCATGGCGCGCTCACGCACCTTCAGCTTGCGCACCGAGTTCAGCCACGAATCGGGCACGGCGTAATAGCTTACCCCAAACGGCAGCTGCTCCAGCGTGCGGCGCACCATATCGGCCGAGGTAAGCAAGCCTACCTCGTCTTCAATCTTTACCGCGCGCTGCTTATTGTTATCAAGCAGTTGCAGCAGCTCTTGGGTTTGTTTCGAGCCGGTCGACTGGTCGCCGATCAGCATAGTAGACTGGTAGTCGTACACCGGCGATTTCACGGCCAGATACAGCCACGCACCCAAGCCTGCCAGCAGCAAGCAGCCCACAAACCACGCCCAACGCCGGCGGAGCTTGAAAAAAAGCTCGTGTAAATCTATTTCCTCCGAGAAGGCAGAACGGTTTTCCATACCAGATAGTCCTTATTAGGTTAGTAGCAATAAGTAGATAGTCCAGCGAACTTCTCTACTTGAGAATGAAGCCCAGCAACAGCACAACGGACGAGATGCCGGCGAAAACTAGGGCTAGGTTGCCGACATTGGCCCGGGTAGTACGTGCTTTCATCGGCTCCACATACAGCGCGTCGTTGGGGAGCAGGTAGTAGTAGGGCGACTGTAGCAGTTTAGGGTCGGTGAGGTTGATGAGCACAACTTCCGGACCGTTTAAGGTTTGCCGCACCAGTTTCACGTTTTCGCGGTTGCCAAATTCCGTTAGGTCGCCTGCCATGCCTAGGCCTTCCAGAATGGTAGCCTGCGGGTTGTAGATGAAATAGCGACCTGGCGAGCGAACCTCGCCTAGCACCGTAATTTTAAAGCTCAGCAGCTTTACCAGCACATTTACGTTGAGCACGTAATTGCTGATGTTCTTCTGAACCAGCGTCTGCGCCTGACTGATATCCAGGCCCTGTACTTTCAGCTTGCCCACGGTGGGTAGGCTAATGTTGCCGTCTTCGCCGATAGGGTAGCCAGTCAGGTACAGCGTGCCGGGGTCACCGGAGTTCATGATTTGCGTGCCCGTGATATTGAACGGCTCTGTCAGCTTAGAATCGGCGCCTTGCACCCGAATACTAAGCACATCACCAGGTTGCAACCGGTAGTTGGGCCGGGGATTGCTTACAGCCACTGGGGCTTTCACAGAATAGCTACTGCTTTGCAAGTAGGGTAGCTTTTCCTGCACCACGCAGCTTTGCAGACTTACTGCCCAAACAATCAGAAATAAAAGCAGACTCGAGCGGAGTGGTAAACGCATAAACGCGGGGTAAGAAAATTGCGAAATGAGGGAGTGATTGATGATGTGCAAGAAGACTAGTAGGATTTTTCTAAATATAACAGCATCCTATCTTTATCGCTTATGTAGCAAAGTTAAGACACAAAAGGCTGCTATTTATTATTTATCGTATAAAATATATGTATATGTTAAGGCAACAAAGAGATAACACACGTACCTATCGTAACGGGGCTCGACACAACACAAGTGCATAATTTTAGCTATTTCCAAGACCCATACGTGACATCCTAATTAGCGTTACATAAGATACGTTTTACTTTTAGCACCCAGATTTCGAGAGTACACGTATAGGGCACACCTTTTTTCATTTTTTGTCTTCGATAGATACTATTGATCCTCTACGCATGGCAACCTATAAATACTTGTATATCTGATAGAAAGCCAAATAGCAACCTTTCCAAAGCCTACCCCTTTCTCTTGGTAGGCACATCCACTTCATATTGCCATTACCAGTAGCAGATTAATTTTCTGCAGTTACTCAGTTTATGGATTCTACCGACGTTGTGATTGTAGGAGCAGGCGCAGCCGGACTACTAGCGGCCCGCACGCTGGCTCAGGCCGGGCGGCAAGTGCTGGTGCTGGAAGCCCGCGACCGGGTAGGCGGCCGGGTACATACTTGCACGCCGGCGGGCTTCAGTGCCCCCATAGAAATGGGTGCCGAGTTTTTGCACGGCGCGGTGCCTCTCACGCGTGCTTTGCTGGCCGAGGCCGGCCAGACGTGTTATGATTCTACCGGACGGGCTTACGCCGTGCGGCAAGGGCAACTGCGGGTAGACGACAACTTCTTCGAGCACCTGCCGCAACTGCTTGATAAGCTTCAAACACTCTCGCACGACCTGACGCTGGCCGACTTCCTGCACCAGGAGTTTTTGGGGGAGGAGCACCGTGGTATGCGCGAAATGGCCATGCAATTTGCTGAAGGCTACGACGCAGCCGACCCGACACGCGTGAGCGCATGGGCCTTGCGCGACGAGTGGGCCACGGGCGACGCCGACGACTCGCCGCGGCCTGTAGGCGGCTACGGCCCGCTGCTGGACTGGCTGGCCCAGCAAGCACAGGAAGCCGGCGCTACGCTGCACCTGTCGCGGCCGGTGCAAGAAATCCAGTGGCAGCCAGGGCAGGTACTGATTATTGATCAGCAAGGTCAGCGCTACCAGGCCCGCCAGTTGTTGCTTACGGTGCCCTTGGGGGTGTGGCAGCAGCCAGCAGATCAGGCAGGTCACCTGCGCTTCACGCCCGAGCTACCCGAGTACCGGGCAGCTGCGGCCGCACTAGGCTTTGGCGTGGTTACCAAGTTTGCGCTGGAATTTCGGGAGCCTGTTTGGGAGGCCAAGATGCCCGAAATGGAGTTTCTCTTCTCCGATGCCTCCGTACCTACCTGGTGGAGTCAACAGCCCGACACACGCCCCCTACTAACGGGCTGGCTGGCTGGACCAGCCGCCGAGCGCCTGCGTCAGCATTCAGACGAGCAGTTGTTACAGCACGCGTTGGATTCGTTGGCATATTTGCTGGATACTACGGCCGCTGCGCTCCGCCAGCAGCTCCAAGCGTGGCACGTAGCCAACTGGGGAGCCGACCCGCTGGCACGGGGGGCCTACTCCTACCCTACTGTACAGGCAACCTCGGCTCGCGCCCTGCTGACCACGCCCATCGCCAACACCTTGTTTTTTGCCGGCGAAGGGTTGTACGAAGGCCCAGCAGCCGGAACGGTTGAAGCCGCGCTAGTGAGCGGCCAGGAGGTAGCGCGGGCTATGCTAGCGTAGTAGCCTACCCCAGGCTTTGCAGCCAAGCATCGGCCTCCGACATGAGCGAGAAACGCTTGTATGTTAGCTGAGCTGGTGAAATAGAAATCACTGATTGCGTTGATAACCGGTGAATTGGATCATCGCCCTCCACAATGGCGCAGTAAGCAAAATTCGCTTCTGCAATGGCCCGCGGCACCCAATTGGTAGCAATCCACTGCTGAGCTTCAGCCGAAAGGGGCCGCCGGCCGCCGTGCTCCGATAGTATTTTGGTGGCCCCAGTGCGCAGCAATAATAGCAATACCTGCTCGTAGAATGCCTCCAAGGCCATTTGGGTGATGCGCTCGGCACTCCAAGCCAAATGCATATACCCTATTGTGTTGTAGAGCAAACGTCCCGCCTCGTTTTGATAAAACTGGGTTCCACGCGCCTGTATCAGTGTGTTCATACCTTGCAACTGCCTCCTGCGAATACCAGGAACTGCGCCTTATGTGCAAGGAGCCTGCCACCTTCATTGTCGGCACTCAAATTTACACTGCCTGCAATTATGGCAGCACCGGATGGAGTTGTAGGTTTTTTTGTATCCAGTGCTTGGCCTCGACAATAGTAGGCTGCGTTACAGGGTGTATCTCGTACTCTTGGCTTGCTAGTGTTTTAGCGCTGTAACTGGACGCAGCAATCTGCCCAAATACGTTTTCCGACTGCACAATACAGATATGGCGGACACCTGCGGCATAGGCACGCGGATTCCAGTCGGTATTCAGCCAGTGCTGGTCGTCGGAGGTTAGGGCACTCATCTGGCGGGTGTCGGCCAGCCAGCCCAAGGGAGAAGTTCGCTTAGACTCTTCTTCATAGCAGACCAACGCTTCGTTCATCATAGACTGAAACTGCTGTCGATTAGCGAACGAATGCCACTGGGTGGTGATGCAAGGCACCTCCGGATCGAACAGCACGGAACCATAAGAATAAGCAGCCAGTGTAATATCAGCCATGAGAGGAGCAAGTAATAGGCCGGTCTTGGCAGCCGGGTGGGGTAGGGCAATAAATAGAAGCGCAGGAGCGCTACCTACGCTCGTACTTGCATAAGGTTACAGTAGGAGATACTGTGGCGCTTACTGCGCGCCCAAATTGTCGGCAATTGTGCGTACAGCTTCGCTTAGATACGTGGGCACCTCGGCAGTAGGTTGCAGCAGGCGCAACAAGTAGAGGTACTTACGGCGGCCATCGGCCAGCATATCGGGCGTCACCTCCACCGTGAACACACCGAATGGCTCAAATTTCTGCACCCCTACCAGCAAGAAACGGTCGGCGTGCAGGGCATCTAGGTAGAAGGCGGCCTGGCGGTCGTAGTCGAAACCGGTACACTGGGCGCGAAAATGCTCGTAGTCGCGGGCACCGGTAGTCTTAAAGTCGATAATGGTATACGGCTGATTGGGCTGGTCTACCACCAGATCGGCGCGGAGCTTACATAGAGTGTTGGTAGTGGGCTCCGTGAACAGACAGCTGGGCTCGGGCACCCCTACCTCCAGCAGCTGGCGCAACTCGGGTTGCAGCTTCACGCCTTCCACCAGCCACCACACCAGCGTGTCGTTGAGGCCAGGCTGGCCGGGTTGGTACTGCTCAGGCTCCAGCAGGGCCGTATGGAAAGCAGTGCCAAAGCTGAGGGCACTCTGGTTGCCGGGCGTGCGGGGTAGGCGGCCATTCAGGGCGTCGCGCAAGCGCGATAAATCGGAATTGGCCACGGCCGGCAGGGCGCGGTAGTCGTCGTAGGGTAGGCGAAGCAGGTCGGGGCGGCGCGCTGGGTCAGTTGGATAAGTCACGGGCAAAGAACATGAATCGGCGGTAAATAACTCCGCTGTGCTTGGTAAAACCCTGTGTATACGCAACAGTTTTATCCTAGCGTTTCCATGCCGTTCTTTGTGGGACAGTTGTTAGTTGTCGGTAGGTAGATGTTAGCTGCGAATGCTTTGAGTGAAACTACCCCGTGGCAATTGACAACTACCCACTGACAACTTTCTGACCTGATGTCATTTCACCTGCCGGCGGATTTGCTTGACCGCCCTACTCCTTATTACCTCTACGACCTAAGCCTGTTGGAGCGGACGCTCCACACGCTGCAACAAGCCGCCCAGGCGCACAACGTGCAGGTGCATTATGCCCTCAAAGCCAACGCTAACCTGCCCGTGTTGGAACGCGTGCGGCAGGCCGGTTTCGGAGCCGACTGCGTGAGCGGCAATGAGGTGCAGCGGGCTTTGGATGCCGGCTTTGCGCCCGACCATATTGTGTTTGCTGGGGTAGGAAAATCCGATGCCGAAATCAATCTGGCGTTAGCGGCCGATATCTGGTGCTTCAACGCCGAGTCGGGGCAAGAGCTGGAGGTGCTGAATGAGTTGGCTGGCGCACAAGGCCGACGTGCCCGCGTGGCGCTACGCGTGAACCCCAATGTGGATGCACATACTCACCACTACATCACCACTGGCTTGGATGCCAATAAGTTCGGTATCAATCTAGCCGATTTGCCGGCCACTGTGGAGTTGCTGGAATCCTTACCCCACCTGGAGTTGATAGGCCTGCACGCCCACATCGGCTCGCAGATTACCAACCTGAGTGTGTTCGAGAAGCTCAGCCACAAGATCAACGAGTTGCAAACCTGGCTGGAAGAAAAAGGCTACCACCTCCCCCACCTCAATGTGGGCGGCGGCCTGGGCATCAACTACGACGACCCCGACACCGACCCCATCCCTGATTTTGAAGCCTATTTTGCGGCCTTCGATCAGCACCTGCACCGCCGCACCGGCCAGCAGGTGCACGTGGAGCTGGGCCGCTCGGTGGTGGCGCAGTGCGGCACGCTCGTGAGTCGGGTGCTCTATGTGAAGCAAAGTCAGCAGACCAATTTCGCCATCCTCGACGCGGGCATGACGGAGCTGATTCGCCCGGCCCTCTACGGCAGCCACCACCACATCCAAAACGTGACCAGCACCGCCGAAACCGAGAAGACCTACGATGTGGTAGGTCCCATCTGCGAGTCGTCGGATACGTTCGGCAAAGGCATCCTCCTACCCGAAACCAAGCGCGGCGACCTGATAGCCCTGCGCTCAGCCGGCGCCTACGGTGAGGTCATGTCCTCCGAATACAACCTCCGCGAGAAAACGACTCCGGTGTATGTGGGATGAGTTTGTGAAGTGGTGAATAAGAAAACGCGTGTCATCCTGAGCGCAGCGAAGGACCTTCTCACGCTTGAACGACTATCGTAACAACGACTCATTCAAGCGTGATAAGGTCCTTCGCTGCGCTCAGGATGACACGCGTTTTCCTATTCACCACTTCACCAGTATAACGTCCACTTGCCTACTTTTTCCTGATGCTGGGTGTAGCGGAGCAGGGGTTTACGTCCTTCTGGCAGGTCACCTTTTACGAGAAGGGCGGGGTGCTGGCGGAGGAGGCTGTCGAGGGTGAGCTCCTGTTGAGCGTCGCGCAGGTTGAGAAGGTTTTGCTGCCAGGCCTTCGTTGGCTCGAACTGCGTTTCGCGGGCCAGAGCATCGTTGCCGTCGTAGAGGGACACGGGTAGACGGCCCGTGGCAAACGCCAGGGACGGTAGTAACTCATTGTAGACCAGCACAGGACGCTGCGTTAGGTGGTGCTGGTGCAGCAGCTCGGCCAGCGGACGACTACCGTTGAACAGCAGCTCGTTTTGCCGCAGAATGGGCTTGGCAGCCAGTAGCAGCACCACCGTGAATAAGGCCGGCAACATCAGCAGCCGTGGCGCCATACGTACCTCATCCCACAAGACCAAGGTAGCCACAATCAGGACTACGCCCGCAGCCGGCCAGATGGCCGTAAAGGGTGTAATTTCCAACGGAAACTTGCTGTCGATGGCCAGTATCGGCAGTATGCACAGCGCGGCCAGAATGAGGCCGTACAGAATACCGAAGCCGCCGTACCAGCGTTCCAGAGCGCCATCGGTGCAGCGGCCCAGGTAGTAGGCCGTAAGCAGCGCCACCCCCGGAAACACTGGCAGCACATACAGCAGCAGCTTGGAGCTGGACAGCGAGAAAAACACCAGCGGTACCACCACCCAGAAAATAAGCACGTTGCGCCACTGCTGCGGCACTGTGCCCCAGCGCGTGCGCACCACCTGCGTCACCAAAGCTACCGACCACGGCAAGCTGGTGGCGGGGGCTAGCACCAGGTAGAACCACCAAGGCTTGCTGCGGTGGAAGGTGGCGGCGTTGGCAAAGCGCTCCACGGTGTGCTCGTAGAGAAAATAGCGCACGAACACCGGGTTTTCCATCACCAGATAGATATACCAGCTCAGCCCTACCAACACAAACAGCCCAATGCCCGCCGCGTGGTGCCAAGTGAAAGGTCGCCGGGTCTGTTGGCGCTTGAAGTAAAACCCAATCACCGCCATCAGCGGCAGCACAAAGCCCACCGGGCCTTTGGTGAGGAAGGCCAGCCCCAGCCCTACCCAAAACAGGTACAGCGCCCAGCGGCGGCCATCGTGGTAATAGCGCAAGATGCCGTAGGCGGCGGCCAGCTCCAGCGTAGCCAGGTAGGCATCGGTGGTAACGTTGAGGGCCGAGATGAGCACTACGGGTAGGGTGCCGTAGATGACGGCCGCGCCCAGAGCGCGGGCACGGTCGCCGGCAAAGAGCAGCAGCCCCACGGCATACACCAGGTACACTTGCAGCAGCACGGCCAACACTGGCAGCAACCGGGCACCCAGGGCCGAATGGTTGGCCAGCGCCAATCCGGCAGCCGTGAGCCAGTACGTGAGCGGGGGCTTATGAAAGTGCTGAATGCCCAGCAGGCGCGGGTGCAGCCAGTCTTGCCCCGTGAGCATCTCCCGCCCGATTTCGGCGTAGCGGGCCTCGCTGCTTTCCAGCGGCCCCCAGCTGTTCAGCCCTACCAAAAAGGCCAGCCCCAGGGCCAGAATAAACAGCCAAAGCCAGAGGCGGGAAGCAATAGAACGCGGCATAAGCAACAGAATCAGACTGCAATGTTACCCAAAAAGCCGCGGGTATGAGCCGCAAAATGTGTCGGAGCTAGTAGCACGGGGCAGCCCTACCCTAGTCCTTGGCTACAGTAGCCCTTATTTTATGGCAAACTAACTATCTGACAACTCGTTACTTCAGTATCACTCTTGCCATTCCTACCCATGAAAATTCTGCTCACTGGCGCTACCGGCTACATTGGCCAGCGGCTACTGCCCTTGCTGGTTGATGCGGGCCATCAGGTGGTGTGCCTGGTACGCGACCGGCGCCGCTTCGAATTGTCCGAGTCGCTAAAAAACCGGGTGAAGGTAGCCACCGGCGACCTGCTTCAGCCCGACTCGCTGTCCGATTTGCCCCTCGATATCGACGCGGCCTACTACCTGGTGCATTCCATGAGTGGGCACGATACCAACTTTTTCCGGGCCGAGCAGGAATCGGCACAGCACTTTGTGGCCTACCTCAACCGCACGCCGGCCCGGCAGGTTATCTACTTGTCCGGCATCGCCAATGACCGCGCCTTGAGCACCCATCTTCGCTCGCGCCGGGCGGTAGAGAAGGTGCTAAAGAGCGCCCAAACGGCCCAGCTCACCGTGCTACGGGCTAGTATCATTATCGGGTCGGGGTCGGCTTCGTTCGAGATTATTCGGGATTTGGTGGAGAAGCTGCCCGTGATGGTCACGCCGCGCTGGTTGCAGTCGCGCTGCCAGCCGCTGGGCGTGCGCGATGTGATGTTCTACCTCACGGCAGTGCTGGATAACCCGGCGTGCCTGGGCAAGTCGTTCGACCTGGGTGGCCCCGACGTGCTGACGTACCGCGAAATGCTGCTGGGCCTAGCCCGCGTGCGGGGCTACCGCCGGCTGGTGCTCACGGTGCCCGTGCTCACGCCGCGGCTGTCGTCATGGTGGCTGTACCTGGTTACCAGCACTACCTTTTCACTGGCCCAAAGCCTGGTGGAAAGCCTGCGCAATGACACAGTGGCCGACCCCAAACGCAGCATTGCCAAGGCCGTACCCCACACCTGCATGAGCTACGAGGAGTCGTTGCAGCTGGCTTTCCAGCGCATCGAGCAAAACGAAGTAGTGAGCAGTTGGAGCGATGCCCTGAGCAGCGGCGTGATGGAACGGCACTTCATGGACCACATGCAGCTACCCCAATACGGCGTGCTGCGCGACTGTCAGAAACTCCGTTTCTGGCGCGACCCTGAGGAAGTGCGCCAGAACGTGTGGCGCATTGGCGGCGACCGAGGCTGGTACAAGGTAGACTGGCTGTGGCGCCTGCGCGGCCTGCTGGATAAGCTGGTAGGCGGCGTGGGCCTGCGCCGCGGCCGCCGCTCCCCCACCGATCTGCGCGCCGGCGACCCGCTCGATTTCTGGCGCGTGCTGGTAGCCGACCGCCGGGCGCGGCGCCTGCTCCTCTACGCCGAAATGAAGCTTCCTGGCGAAGCGTGGCTCCAGTTCCGCATCCTACCCAACGACGACGGCACGCACACGCTGGAGCAGCTGGCGGTCTTTCGACCGCGGGGACTGGCCGGGCGCCTGTATTGGTATGCGCTGGTGCCGTTTCACTTCATCATCTTCAAAGGCATGATTGAAAACATTGTGCAGTACGGCGATACTACACCGGCCGCGCAGCCCGTTCCGCGCCTGCTACCTCAGCCAGGTTAAGGCACGTCACAAAGAATTGGAACGCAGGATGTCCTTTTCTTTCCGTGTAATACATTGATAATTAAATTATAACGCAGCCTGATCAGCTTTTTTAAAAGTCTGATCAGGCTGTTTCTTTGTCTGCGTATGTGCTACCCGGCGGGTAGCTTTACTCCTGTTACCTTCCTATCCACTATCGGGTTAGCTTGTGTTGCGGCTGGTACCCCTATCGTACCCCGCTCATCCTTACGCACGATGCAGAAGCGCCCCGGCGAGTAACCGTCCGGGGCGCCTTTATTTCTGCATTTGTCCGCGCCGCCTTCGTCGGCGCACTTGCCTGGCCATCTCTTTTTATCCTATCGATGTATTCCTACCCCCTACCGGCCCCTGTGCTCCCCTCCCCACACGGGCACGTCTATTACACGCAGTTTTATATGCTGGCCTTTGCCCTAGGGCAGGCGCTGCTGCTGTGGGCCGGCTACCGCCGCGGCTATGCATGGCGGCCGTGGCTGGTGTTACTGGCGGCGTCTACGCTGGCCTTCATTCTGGGCACCAAGCTCATTGCTCTACCCTTAGCCGACTGGCCCGCCATTTTGGCGGGCCAACCCTGGCCCACCGACCCCGCCCGCTCGGTGCTGGGCGGCGCCATAGCAGGCACGCTAGCCCTACTGGCGCTACGCCGCTGGCTGGGTTTCTCCTGGCACGTGTTCGATGTGTTTGCCTTGCCCATGTGCCTCACACTGGCGGTGCAGGGAGTAGGGTGCCTGCTCACGGGCTGCTGTTTCGGCGAGCTGGCCGAAGCCGGCCCCGCTATCCGATACGCTCCCGACACCCTGCCCTACCTCTGGCAGCTTCAGCGGGGCCAGCTCGCGGCCACTGCTGCTGCGTCGTTGCCGGTGGTGCCTATTCAGCTCTATTCCTTGCTGCTGTATGTGGGGGTAGGCGTGGTGGTACTGGCTACGCGGCGGCGCGTATGGCCTGGTGGTAGCCGCTACCTGCTCTATCTGGGCTTGGTGCTGGCTGGGCGCTTTGTGCTCGAATACTGGCGCGACCCAGCCGGCGAGCAGGTAGGCGGCGCTACTTTGGTGCTGGCGGGCGTGGCCCTCAAACAAGTGCAGTGGGTACTGCTACCTATAGCCCTGACGGCTCTGGGCTGGTGGACTATCCGTATTCGCCAACTTGATCAAATGACAGTTGCTACCCCACCATTGGTGCAGCCTGCACGAAACCTAGTAACGGTGGCGGGCCTGCTCCTACTCACCGCACTATTGGGTCCCGGCGCCCTCACCCTACCCGAGGTAGTATCCGTGAAAGCAACCCTACTACTGGTAGTGGGCATGGAAGCAGCTTGTCTGTTGCGCGGGTATCAGCCCCGAGTAGCCTACCTGCCGCTGGCGTTGGTACTGTTGATTGGCGTGCTGACCAGCCAGAAAGCTGCGCCCGACAGCACGCGCAACCGCTATTTCACCTTCAGCCCCGCTTTCATGCAGGGCAAATATGACCAGGATTTGCAGGAAGCTGCTAGTTCAGGAGGCTGTTCTGGCGGCGGCGGCCCCGCCATTCGGCGCGCCTATTACCACCGCTACCAGGTGGCCGGTGGCGGTATTTCCTACACCGATGCCGATGACCCGGATGGCAACCGCCGCTTGTTTGGAGCAGAAGTGCTGATGGGTACTGAGCGCATCGGCTACCGCGAGTTGGACCTCAACGGCTCCTTCCTCACCTCCGACGAAACCGGCCACGCCAATAAGTCGCTGTTCGACCTGCACCTATTTGCGGAGCGCGACCGAGTACTAGGCAACGCTGGCACTTTGGGCATAGGCTACCGCCTGGGATTTCACGCAGGCAACCTGGGCTACCGGGCCGACGATGCCCGCGATATCACGTTCACCGAGCGGCACATGATTTTGTCACCCGACCTCATGCTCTGGATTGGACGGCGCGACCGATTCTTTGTGCAAGCCGATATGGGCCGTAGTGTAAATGGTTTGGGTACCATCGGCAGCACCTTCAGCCTGGGTTCGGGCTTTGGCCAAACCCACGGCAGCTTTGCGCAGGGCGGTGTGGCATTCGACGAAGCCAGGTTGGGCATTACCCAGAAAGCTACAGCCTTTGTGAGTGGCAACGTGCGTCTGGGCAATAGTGGCTTGTGGGTAGAGCCCTACGCGGCCACTAGTTTTAGCCGGACGCACCGGCTTAGCCTGCGCCTGCACTACCGGCTGCCCGTGCAGGGCAGCAACCGCTGATACAATAACAAACTTACTATTTGCCAACCCCTACCCGTTACCTTGCGTACGTTGGGGCTATACTCATCGGGTTTATCGCTACCCTGAGTGCTTCCGAGGTACTATTCCTCTCCCTCCCCCGCTCTGCTTTCTGCCTGCCATTGCCGAAGCCCCACCCGCGGCCCCGCGTTCTAAAACGGCTTTTTGATGCAACACTTTCAAACACTTCTGGATACCTTACCTGCCTGGCTCGGCAACGTGCTATTGGGCGTTGCTGCCATTGCGGGCGGACTCTTATTGCGCGGGTTGCTTACCAAGGCTCTGCGCTACTACCGCAGCTTTTCAGATGGCTTCATCGTCAATTCGCTGATTCGTCGTCTGCGGCAACCGCTCAATTTCTTCATTCCGGTTCTGATTCTGGTCCTGATTCTGCCGCTGATGACGCTAGAGCCGCCCGCGCACCGCACGGCCACGCGGGTCCTGGGAATTCTGGCCACGGCGGGCTTTGCCTGGGTACTCATTCGGCTGGTGTATGTGGGCGAAGAATTCGTGTACCACAGCTACGACCTGACCAAGGACAACAACATCAAGGAGCGCAAGATCCGGACGCAGCTCCAGTTCATTCGGCGGCTGGCTGTTATCGGCATTGGACTGCTGGCGGTGGCGGCCATTCTACTCAGCTTCGATAGTGTGCGGCGCATCGGCGCGGGCCTGCTGACGGGGGTAGGAGTTGGCGGTATTATCGTCGGTTTTGCGGCCCAACGGTCGTTGGCCAACTTACTGGCCGGCTTCCAGATTGCCTTCACCCAACCCATTCGCATTGATGATGTGCTGGTGGTGGAGGGTGAGTGGGGTCGGGTAGAGGAAATTACGCTCACCTACGTGGTCCTGCAAATCTGGGATCAGCGCCGCCTGATTTTACCCATCAACTACTTCATTGAGAAACCTTTTCAGAACTGGACGCGCATCTCGGCCGAGATTCTGGGCACGGTGTTTATCTACACCGATTACACCCTACCCGTGTCCGCCCTGCGCGAGGAACTTACGCGCCTGCTGAAAGCCAGCCCGCTCTGGGACCAGCGCGTGAATACGCTGCAAGTCACCGATTCCAAGGAAAGCACCCTGGAAATCAGAGCCCTGATGAGCGCCCGCAACTCGTCCGACGCATTCGATCTACGGTGTTTTGTACGCGAGCATCTGGTGCAGTTCATCCGCGAAAACTACCCCGAGGCCCTACCCCGCACTCGCGCCGAGCTGTCGTACGCTGACCAGAGCCTGCTGGGCAGCCGCCCCGATTTCCTCCCCGCCGTAGCCGACCATCGGTAGAGCATTTGCTTGGGCGCTATCCTAAACGTCTTCTGTCATTCATCAACTCTTGTCATCCTGAGGGGAGCGAAGGACCTTCTCACGTGAGAACGAGTCGTTAGTGCGCTTGTCATTCTCACGTGAGAAAGTCCTTCGCAAGCTCAGGATGACAGCATTAGCAGTCCCTCCCCTACCCACCTACTTGTATCAACACAAGCATAGCCACCACCACGGCCACGTAAATACCCAGCGCCAGCCATTCGGCCCGGTTCTTAAAATCGTAGGGGAACAGGGTGCGGGCGCGCTGCTGCACCCAGTAGGAAGCCAGGAAGCCAAAGGCCGTCAGCCCCAACCCCAGCCCCTGCGGAATCACCTGTCGGAACATTAGCAGCAAGGCTACCAAGGGTAGCAACCCGATTAAGTAGCCCAGCAAACGCGCGGCAAAAAGAGTATTGGGCATGGCAGAAAACGGGTTGTTTTTAAATGTAGAGAGGCGAACATCCGGCTATGGCAATCCGCGGGGTCGTTTACGCCGCTTGATGCGCTTGATGGTTTTTCGCCAGGGCTCCCTAGGTGGCTGCGACTCGCGTAGGGCTTTGCGCTCGGCCCGCTTTTGCGTGCGCACGGGTAGGCGAGCCGTGAGCCGCTCACGCGTGTAGCGCGCCCAGTGCGACACCGGAATATTGTGCGCGTGGCGCATGATGTGCATCACCTCGCGCCGCTGCATGGTGCTCACGCCGCGCAGCCCGCGCGCGAGCATAAATTGCCGCAGCTCGTCCACCATCAACAGGCCACCCAGGGCTGTGCGCTCCACGGCCGAGTTGTAGCCCGCTTTGCGGTGCGTAACGATGCCTTCTTCTGTGGCCACCATCACGCCTACCCATTCTGGCAGCAGGGGCATCAACTTGGGTAGGTGCTTTTCGGTCACCACAAACGTGACGAAATCGTACACCAGCATGTAGTGCCCTAACTGGTGGACAACCCGCTGCATGGTGTCACCGGCACCTTTGATTTCGTAGCAGTGCATAAACTGCTCGGTGATGTGCACAAGGTCGGCACGGGTGCCCCCGGTGGGCAATTCTTCAATATACACGCCTTCGGTGAGCAGCGGATACAGCAGAGCACGGATGGCAGGATCGTTCATAGGTAAAGTAAAATGATGATAGTCGTAATGTAGTAAACAGAAGGATTTGGGCCATGCGGCACCTTAAAGTATGGCAAGTAGGCGGCCGTCACCTACCCTTTCTCGAACACGGGCTCTATCCTACCTTCGGCGTTGAGTTGCAGCGCCGCCGCGTACCGCTCGCCGGTCCGGCTCGACACGAAGCCGCGAATCGTGCCGGTTTTGCCCTTGCGCAGCAACTGGTTCATCTGCACGTCGCTCAGCTTCTTGCCGCCCCACTCAAACGGCGCCCGAAACTGGCAGTCCTCGCGGAAGCGCGAGCAGCCCCAGGCAGCATTGCCGCGTAGCATAGTGCCCAGCTTGCACACCGGGCACGGAATCTGGCCGGGGTCGGTGGAGGTAGTGGGCTTGCTCTCAGCGGCGCGCACCAGCTCTAGCTGGTACTGAGGCGTGAGACGCACGGCCGCGTCAAATTTCTGCCCGTCATCGTCTAAGTAGCCTTTGATAACGGGCGTGCGGCCTTTGGCAAGCAATACACTTACCTGCTTGTCGGTGAGCTTCTTCCCGGCAAACTCGACGGGCATACGAAACTGGCAGTTCTCGCGAAAACGTGAGCACCCAAACGCCGCTTTGCCGCGCAGGATGCCACCCGTCTGGCACTTCGGACATGGGCCGAGGCCAATGGTTGGCTGTTGACTGTTGACTGCTGGCTGTTGGCTTCTTGCTGGCGCTTGGCTCCCCCCCGAGGCTGGGAGGGTAGGGTCTGCAATCAGCCGGCGCGAACCGTCGTGCTTTACCTCGTGCACCACCTCACGCACCAGACTTTTCAGCTCGTCCAGGAAATGGTCGGGCTGCAAGTCGCCGCCTTCAATCTGGCGCAGCTTCTTTTCCCACTGCCCGGTCAGCTCCGCCGATTTCAGGGTAGGGTTCCGAATCAGACCAATCAGCTCAACGCCGGTGGGTGTGGGTATAATGCGCTTTTTCTCGCGTCGGATGTAGCCGCGCTTGAAGAGGGTTTCGATGATGTTGGCGCGGGTACTGGGCCGACCGATTCCGTTTTCCTTCATGGCCTGGCGCAACTCGTCGTCGTCGATGTTGCGGCCAGCGGTTTCCATGCCGCGCAGCAACATGGCCTCGGTGTACTCGCGCGGAGGCTGGGTCATTTTCTGGTCGAGGCGCGGTTTGTGCGGGCCGCTCTCATCCTTCACGAAGTTGGGTAGCACGGTGCTCACCACGTCGTCGCTGTCGGCCTCGCCGGGTGCTTTAGGGGCGCTGGGCGCTTGTTGCTTCTCCGGGTCGCCGTACACCACGCGCCAGCCGGGATTCAAAATCTGCCTACCCCGCACCCGGAAAGGGTAGCCGGCCGCCTCAGCCGTCACGGTGGTGTTCGATACTTCGCAATCGGGATAAAAAGCCGCCAGGAAGCGGCGCACGATGATGTCGTACACGCTGTGCTCCTGGCTACCCAGGCCGCCGGCGCTGGCGCCAGTTGGGATGATGGCGTGGTGGTCCGTCACCTTCTGGTTGTTGAATACCTTGGTGCTCTTGCGGATTTTGGCGGCCAGTAGCGGCTGCGTGAGACTGTGGTAGGCGCCCAAGCCTTTCAGGATGCCCGCAATTTTGGGGTACTGATCGTCGGGTAAGAACGTAGTGTCTACGCGCGGGTAGCTCACTACTTTTTTCTCGTAGAGGCTCTGCACCGTGCGCAGCGTGTCCTCGGCCGATAAGCCCAACTGGTTGTTGCACTGCACCTGCAACGAGGTCAGGTCGAACAGCGCCGGCGGCGACTCATAGCCTTTCTTGATTTCGACACCCGTAATGGTCAGCGGCACATCTTTCACGGCGGCCATGGCCGTGTTGGCTTCTTCCTCGCTCACGAAATAGCCGCGAGCTTTCAGGCGGGCCTTTTCGTCGGGCTCGTCGTCCTCGGCCTTGCCTTTTTTGGGCGGGGCCACGTGGCTGAACATGGTGCCGCGGTACTCCGTGCGCAGCACCCAGTAGGGCTCCGGCTTGAAATTCTGAATCTCGTGGTAGCGGTCGACGAGCAGGGCCAGGGTAGGCGTTTGCACGCGACCCAGGCTCAGCACCTGCCCACGGCCGGGGGCATATTTCAGCGTGAACAGGCGGGTAGCGTTCAGCCCCAGCAGCCAGTCGCCCACGGCGCGGCTCTTGCCGGCCTGGTACAGCCGGTCGAACTCGCTCCCCTCGCGCAGGTTGGCAAACCCCTGGCGGATAGCCTCTTCCGTAAGCGACGAGATCCAAAGACGCTTGAAGGGCTTGCGGTACTTAGCCTCCGTCAGCACCCAGCGCTGAATAACCTCTCCCTCCTGCCCGGCGTCGCCGCAGTTAATGACTTCCTCGGCCGCGTCGAGTAGCTTTTTGATGACGTTGAACTGCCGCACCACGCCATCGTCGCGGCGCATGAGCTTGATGCCGAAGTTGTCGGGCATCATGGGCAGGTCGTGGATGCTCCAACGCTTCCACTCGGGGCGGTAGTCCTCGGGTTCCTTGAGCTGGCAGAAGTGCCCAAACGTCCAAGTGACCTGGTAGCCATTGCCCTCGTAGTAGCCGTCCATTTTGCGGTTGGCGCCTAGTACGTTGGCAATTTCACGGGCCACACTGGGCTTCTCGGCAATACAAACCTTCATCGTCGATTTTGCAGATGTTGCTGAGGTAATCTCAGCGAATAATCAACAAAGATACGGCGCAGAAAGGTCGATTATTCAGTCTCGCTTTCCCGAGTGGTTCCACACACCAAGCCCCGGCTGCTTCTGCCTGCTAGGTAGGACGTTGTCTTTCAACCAGCAAGGTTTCCTCGCGCAGCCCTTATATTGGCCGTATGCATCAAGAACCTATTCGCACGGCGGGGCAGCCGTTAGGCACCGCCACCAAAGCCCTGATTATGCTGCACGGCCGGGGCGCCAGCGCCGCCGATATCCTGTCGCTGGGCCGGCATCTGCACGTTGGCGCCTACGCCCTGCTCGCCCCGCAGGCCACGCAGCACACATGGTACCCACAGTCTTTTCTGGCGCCAACCGCCCAAAACGAACCCTGGCTTTCAGCCGCGCTGGCCGCTGTAGACCACGCAGTGGCCGAGGTGGTAGACAACGGCATCAGCAAGAAAAATATCTATTTCATGGGCTTCTCGCAGGGAGCGTGCCTTATGCTGGAGTACGTGGCGCGCCACGCCACCCGCTACGGCGGCGTGGCGGCCTTCACTGGTGGCCTTATTGGCGACGAAGTGCATCCTACTACCTACGCGGGCGACTTCGGCGGCACGCCCATATTCATCGGTAGCAGCGACCCTGATTTTCACGTGCCCGTAGAGCGTGTGCGTGCCTCTACGGCACTGCTCACTAAGCTGGGTGCCCACGTCACGGAGAAGATCTACCCCAACATGGGCCACACCATCACACAGGAAGAAATAGATTTAGCCAATAATTTGATATTCAGTAATTAACCGAATAAACAAAGCAAACCATTTGCGCTAGTTTGCAGGGCTGAAGCCCTGCAAACTAGCGCAAACAAGTTACCTCCTTTCTACCCTTCTGAATTCTAACCCACTTCTCATGGAACCACGCATTCTTGGCTTGCACCACGTGACGGCTATTGCGGGCAATGCCCGGCGCAACTACGATTTTTACGCCAACGTGCTCGGTCTACGCTTCGTGAAAAAGACCGTCAATTTCGACGACCCCGGCACGTATCATTTCTACTTCGGCGATGAAACCGGCTCGGCGGGTACCATTCTCACTTTTTTTCCCTGGGAGCACATCACCCAGGGCCGGCGCGGCATTGGGCAGACCACAGAGGTAGGGTACTCTGTGCCCGCGGGCAGCTTCGATTTCTGGATAAAGCGCTTTGAGCAGTACGGTGTTACGTACAATAAGCCCAGTGAGAAGTTTGGTGAGCCCTACCTCACTTTCCTCGACCCCGATGGCTTGAAGCTGGAGCTTATCGTGTCCAAAACCGAGGACCCGCGCACGCCCTGGACCACCGCCGAGGTAGGCGCTGAGGTAGCTACCAAGGGTTTCCATACCGTTACGCTTACGCTGGCCAGCATCAAAGCCACCGCTGAGATCCTGACTGATGTGTTCGGCTATACGCTGCTGGAAAGCCACGTAAACCGTCACCGCTACGTGACCGACACGGTGCAGGGTGCCGCCTACATTGACTTGGTAGAGGCGCCCGGCGAAGCGCGCAGCGTGACGGCCGGCGGCTCGGTGCATCACATTGCCTTCCGCGTGGCAAACGACGAAGCCGAACTCTACTTCCGCAAAAAGCTGATCGAGAAAGGCTTGCAGCCTACCCCGCAAATCGACCGCGACTACTTTCACTCCGTGTATTTCCGCGAGCCGGGCGGCGTGCTCTTCGAAATTGCCACCGATAACCCCGGTTTCACCGTGGATGAGCCCCTGGCCGAGCTGGGCACTCACCTGATGCTGCCCAAGCAACACGAGCACCTACGCGCCCGCCTCAAAGCCAGCCTACCCCCTATAGACTAAGGCTGGCGGACTTGGGGTATTTAGAATAATCTACCTCTACCGTAAGCACACAAAAGGCGCTACCTGCTTCAGGTAGCGCCTTTTGTGTGTTTGTAAACTCAAGTTTTACAGCTTGTCCTGCTCTGGCTTGGGTAGCACTTGCTTGTGGTCGTCGCCATTGAGGTAGTCTTCGTCGCCTTTGGCGGCACTGTGCAGGTGCAGCGGGGCGGTGCCCATTTCGGCGCTTTCTCCCTGGTCTGTTTTCAGCTGGTAGCTACCGTTGTTCACAAGGCCGGTAGTGCCGTCGCCGCGCTCATCGCGCACTGTTTCCTGGCTGCCTTGGTCGTGTGTGATGGTAGGATTAATGGGGGTACTTTCTTCGGGATTATGCTGGGGGTCTTGGGCCATGTTAGTAATGCTAAAGGAGCCGGTGAGCCGGCTCGTGTAAGTGAAAACCGTTGCAATAAAAACGGCGCGTATACTCACTATACGCGCCGCTCCCCGGTCGGTTTGGTATCGGATACTCTACTGTTCGAATTCCGGCATTTCTTCGGGTTTGGAGAGCGTGCCCGCCAGGATGCCAAACGTGCCTAGCAGCAAAAACGCGTTGCGGGCTGCCTTGTTCTTAGCGAAGCCCAGCAGCCAGGGCGAGCTGGCAGCGAATACGCCTACTGCCACATCCAGCACTAAGTGCGCTTTATACGGCATTTTCTTGAAGAGGCCCCACTCGGCGCGGGTGAACATACTGGACAACAGAATATTACCGGCTAGCACGCGCGTCATGGTCACGGCTTTTTGTTCTGCTTCAAACCCCGCTAGTTTCGGAATCGTCAGGGCCAGTGGGATGTAGCTGTAGTCGGTGAAGCCGTGCTGGCGGCGAGAAATAGGCTGTTCCATTGGTCTGTGTGGTGAATGGTTGAGTAGTGAAAAGCGGTATGCAGCCGCGAGGCAGCTAGCTCTTGTGCCTTAGTAGAGCATGTAGGTGATGGGCACGCTGGCAGCCTTGAGCTTGCTTGATAGTTTGCCTCGGGTCAATTTCGGCTTAAAGGCATGGCATCGGCGTACTAGTTCTGGCAAGCGGTAGTCAGGTCGTTTTGGCTACCGGGTACATCAGTAGTTGGCGCACGGGTAAGGCTAGGTTGCGTTCTTCGGCTGCTTTACCTAGCAGAAAGCGAAGAGAACGACGGGAGGGCGTACCATTCTTCATACAAACGGCACTAGGTGAGGGGTTGTGGAAAAGAGAGCAGCGGTGAACTAGCAGGCTAAAACAGCATACGTTTCGCCGGTGATACCTGCCGCCACAGACCTCCAAAATCAGTATTTACCTATGCTTTTACTGCATTCTGCAACCACGTTTCTACGAGTTTTTACGTAGACAGAAGAGGCTCACAGCGGGCTCTGGCGTTAGACGAGTGGTACACGGTACATAGGCTCTGCCTGATCCTGAAGCGAGTTATTGCATTGGTTGACCTCATCCGTTCGTCTTATGCTCCTTATTACGTGCGTGCCTCGCTGGTGCGCCTAGTTGGCCTCACTGATTTTCTATCCATGCAAATTCCTGCTTTCACCCGCTCCGTTGTTGCGCGCAATCACGCCATTCTTACCCCCGATGGCTACATCAACAGCAACGTGCCTGGCTGGACAGGCTGCACAGTCAACGTGCTGGTGAGCGAGCACATGGGCGCTGGCTTTGGACAAACGCTTATCACGGCACGGGAAAACGGCCAGGTAACGGGCCGCACTGCTACGGCACAGATTTTCTTCTACGTGGTGCGGGGCGAGTGTCAGGTATCGGTAGGGGGCACGGTGCGGCTGCTCAAAACCGACCAATTCGTGTACGTCCCGATAGAGCAAGAGTACCTGTTCGACCGATTTGATGCGGGTACTCAACTGCTCACGTTTCACAAAGTGTATGAGCCGTTGGCTGGCCACCTGGCGCCCGAGGTAATGTTTGGAGAGAAAGACGACAGCGAGGCCCGCGTGCATTGCAACGATGAGGGTTTGCGCATACAGGCGCTGTTGCCCCATAAGCCCGCCTTCGACATGGCCGTCAACATCTTCACCTACGAACCCGGCGCGTTTCTGCCGCTGGTAGAAACGCACCAGATGGAGCACGGCCTACTCTACCTGCAAGGCCAGGCCATCTACATGCTCAACCAGCAATACTACCCCGTGCAGCAAGGCGATGCCATTTGGATGGCGCCCTACTGCCCGCAATGGGCCGCAGCCATCGGCAAAGAGCCTTCGGTATATATCTACTACAAAAACATAAACCGCTTCCCAACAGTGGTGTAACCTTATGTTGGAAAGCGGTTTATGAACTATGCGAGGTAGATGGGCTTAAGCGGTATCGTTACTTTCCTACCCTACCGTCAGCACAATCTTTCCCTTCGACTCGCCCTGCTCGCCATATTCCTGGGCGGCGCTGGTTTCAGACAGCGGGAACGTGCGGTCGATGACTGGGTGAATGGTGCCAGCTTTCAGCCACGCCGAGATAAGCGCCATATCAGAACCGCTGTTTTTGGCCATGAAGGCCGCCTGCTTCTTGCTCGAGAAAGCTGCCGATAACACCGCTGCGGCTATGGCTTTGGGGTCGGGGATGGTGGTTACGTAGCGGCCGTTGTTGCGCAGGCAAGCTTTACTTTCCAAGAAAGAGCTTTTGCCGGCTGCGTCGAACACCACGTCGTAGCGGCTTTGGTCTTTCGTAAAATCGTGCTCCTTGTAGTTATACACTTGCGAAGCGCCCAAGCTGCGTACCATCTCCATGTTATCGGGGCCGCAGGTGCCAATTACCTCCCCGGCGCCCAGCGCCCAGGCTATTTGCACGGCCATGGCGCCTACCCCACCCGATGCCCCGTTGATGAGTACCCGGTCGCCGGAAAGTACGGGAGCGTGGTCGCGCAGGGCCTGCAACGCCGTAATGGCCACTAGGGGCACGGCCGCAGCCTGCTCAAAGCCCAGGTTATCAGGAATGAAAGCAGTTTCCACCTCTTCCAGCACGGCATACTCGGCGTTGGCACCGCCCATGCCCGCTACCATACCATATACCCGGTCGCCGGGAGTAAATCGTACGACGTCGTCGCCCACGGCAGCCACCTCACCGGCTACATCGCGGCCCATCAGCTTCGGAAACGCAGGGCTCATAATCAGCTTCATACCGCCTTCCCTGATTTTCCAGTCGACGGGGTTGACGCTGCTGGCCTGCACGCGCACTAGAATCTGGTTGGCTTTGGGCTTGGGAGTTGGCTGCTCGCCGTATTGCAGTACGCTGGCGGGGCCGTACTCATTGAAATATATTGCTTTCATCAGAAGTAAGTGAGAGTAAATACTTCTTGATGGGTACGCGTGGGACCTACCCTAAAGTTGTCAGCGAGAAGCTATTGACGGATATCTTACACCAAAAAGCCATCGTACCACTACTGGTACGATGGCTCTGGTAGCCGTCGGCATTCTCCCCTCCAAGGTAGCCGACAGCAAATCGGATGCAGACTATGTGATGCCGTGTTTAGTGGCTTTGCTGGCCACATATACTGCATGAGTTCTTACTTTAAAGCAGATGCGTTGATTTCGGGCAACTGACTACTGGTGAGCCGTCGTTTGCGGCATCCATCAGTCTACTCGTTGCCGGCAACACACTTGCCTGAACTATTATGCTACAAGAATACGGGGAGGTAATTAAGAGCGCGTTAAAAGAGAATTAAAAAGGAATTAAATCGCTCCCTTCAATTACAACCATCTATCAAACAGCTCCTTGATTTTTTCAAAAGCGGCATTTAGCACTATGAAGTACGCCTGCGAGAAGATGCTTTTTGGGATTGATTAAGCGGCTGGTAGAATCAGCTCCACTTCGGTGCCTTCGTGCAAACGGCTGCGCACGTGAATACTGCCGCCGTGCAGCTCCATAATTTTGGCCGTGAGCGGCAGCCCAATGCCGTGTCCGGGTACCGTACGCACGTTATCGGCCCGGAAGAAAGGCACAAACACTTGCTGCTGGTCTTCTGGGGTCATGCCTACCCCTTTGTCGCGCACTAGCAGGTGTACTGCGCGCGGCGCGGCCAACAACGTGGCCACAATGGGCTGTGTGGGGTCGGAAGAAAACTTGCAGGCGTTTTCGAGCACGTTGAGCACCGCCGACAGCAGCAGCGCCTCGTTGCCCCGCACCACAAACGGGTCGGCAGGATGGCCGGAATCCGACTCGCTGAATTCCAGGTCGACGCGGTGGGTAGGGTGGCGCCGCCTGATTTCCTCGTGGGCCTGTAGCAGCAGCTCGTCGAGGCGCGTTGAGGTGAGGGGCACCTGCGAGGGGTCGTCGGAGGCGCGGGCAATCTGGAGCAGGCCGTTGGTGAGGTCTTTCAGGAGGCGAGCCGCATCGAGGGTGCTGCGCAGCACGCGCCGGTACTCGGCAGGCGGGCGCTCCTCCTGCATCAGGGCCACTTCCAGCTCTCCAATGAGGGCCGTGAGGGGAGTCCGCAGCTCGTGGGAGGCGTCGCGGACGAAGGTGCGCTGCCCGGCAAATGCCGTTTCGAGACGGTCTAGGAGGCTGTTGAACCGCTGCGCCAAGTGCGACACTTCGTCCTGCCCGTCGGTTTCGGAGAGGCGCTGGTGCAGGTCGGAGGCCGTGATGCTGTCTACCTCGTTCACCACGCGCTTCATGGGACGCAGGGCCTGGCCGGCAAAAAACCAGCCGCCCACGCCCACAATCCCAAACGACACTAGCAGGCCCACCAGCAGAATCAGCCGCAAATTGCTCAATTCCTGCTCGCTTTCCGTGTCCATGGAGGAAGCCACTACGATAAAGGTGCCGCGCCGCGCATCGCGGTAGCGCAACGAAACCGTTTGGTGATAGGCGGCATCGTGCCGGATGCCCTGGCCCAAACGACGCGCATCTTCCAGCAACTTGCCCGGTGCAGGCTTGGTCCGCAGAGTGCCTTCATGAAAGACAATAGAGTCCTGGTTGTTGTACACCCGCGCTTCTTCCTGGGGCAGCGTGCGGTAAAACTGGCGCAGGTAGCGTCGGTACGAAACCCGGCTGGCATCGGCGCGGTTAGTGCCATCCAGGTACACGTGCCCCACTATCTGGGCGCGGCCTAGTAAGCGTTCGGTGAATAACGCCCGCCGGGCCTGGTAGGTAAAGGCATAAATCACCAGCGAAAATACCAGCAGCGTGCAGCCTACAATCAATCCAAACTGCAACGCCAACCGAAGACGAATAGACATAATGTTGATGTGCTAATATGCTGATGTGGTGATTGTTGAGGTGGTGATGCATTGTCATCCTGAGCGCAACGAAGGCCCTTCTCACGTGTGAACAACAGGCGTAACAACGACTCGTGCTAGCGTGATAAGGTCCTTCGCAAACTCAGGATGACAATGCATCACCACCTCAACAATCACCACATCAGCCAATTACTCCTCCTTCATGGTATAGCCCATGCCTACCAGCGTATGGATGAGCTTGGGGGTGAAATCCCGGTCGATTTTCTTGCGCAGGAAGTTGATATACACGTCGATGACGTTGGAGCCGGTGTCGAAGCTGGTTTCCCACACCTGCTCCAGAATATCTACCCGTGATACTACCCTACCCTTGTTGCGCAGCAAAAACTCCAACAGGGCAAACTCGCGGGCAGTGAGCTGAATGGCCTGCCCGGCCCGCTGCACTATTTTGGTTACGGGGTCGAGGGTGAGGTCGGCCAGGCGCAGCACCACGCCGGCCGTGCCGGGCGCTTCCTGGTGGCGCCGCGTGAGGGCCCGGATGCGCGCCAGCAGCTCCTGGAAAGCAAAGGGCTTTACCAAATAATCGTCGGCACCGGCATCGAGGCCGCGGATTTTGTCGTCGGTTTCGCCCAAGGCCGTCAGCATCAGGATAGGTACCGAGGAGTGGCTTTCGCGGATGCGGCGGCACACTTCTATTCCGCTCAGGCCAGGCAGCAGGTTGTCCAGAATCACCAGATCGTAGCCATTGACCAGGGCCAGGCGCAAGCCCAACAGGCCATCGGAGGCAATATCGACGGCGTGGGTTTGCTCGGTGAGGCCCTTATGCAGGAAGGCCGCCACCTTGGGTTCGTCTTCTACCAGCAGTATTTTCATGAGCAATGATACGCAGCCGGCGCCGGATGGGGAATCTATTTCTCTACCTTTGATTTGATCCTACCTTCCTTCGATGCACCATTTGATTTATATGAGCACGGCCGTGCAGCCACTGAGCGACGCTGAACTGGGCGCCCTACTCAACCAGGCGCGCCTCCGTAACGAACAAGATAACATTACGGGCGCACTGGTGTATGGCGACGGACGTTTCATGCAGATTGTGGAAGGTGATAAGGCCGCGCTAGACGACCTCTACACTCGTTTGCTGTCCGATAAGCGCCACGTGGGCCTAGTGAAACTAGCTGATAAAGAAGTAGCTGAGCGCAGCTTCACCGACTGGTCCATGGCTTTCCGCCCCGTGTCGGATGAAGAGTTTCTAACTATGGCGGGTTATGTTCAACCCATCCAGCTAAACTTGCAGCCGCTCAACCTGAGTGCCGCCGATTCCTTGCTGCTGCACATGATGCGCAGCTTCATTATGCAGCCCCCCACCGAGTAGTCTTACCCCCTACCCCGCATTGCGCAGCCGACGCGCTAGAAGGCTAATGGCAGCGCGGGCGCGGGACTTCACCGTGCCCAGTGGCTCACCCAGCGCCTCGG
This sequence comes from Hymenobacter defluvii, assembly GCF_017589435.1. Lineage (NCBI taxonomy): Bacteria > Pseudomonadati > Bacteroidota > Cytophagia > Cytophagales > Hymenobacteraceae > Hymenobacter > Hymenobacter defluvii. Next base: position 196,388 of record NZ_JAGETX010000007.1, on the reverse strand, counting down.
CAGCCTCTTGCTGGGTGTAGCCCTGGAAATACAGCATATCCAACAACTCCTGCGCGGCCGGCGACAAATCGTGCACCAGTTCGCGTACACCCACATGCTCGGGGCGAAAGGTTGTGGCTAGTGGTTGAAGAGACGTCGGTAGCTTACTTGGTAGCGACGTGGTACGCTCGGCACCGCGTGCGCGCTGGGCCCGCAGCTCGTCAATGGCTTTGTTGCGGCAGATATTGAGTGCCCAGGTAGCTAGCCTCCCCCGCATGGGATTGTAGCTTGGGAAAGAATGCCAGATCTTCAGCATACTTTCTTGCAACACATCCTCGGCTAGGTGGGTGTGCTTCACAATTCGCAAAATCACCCCGTAGAGCATGGCGCTGTACTGATTATAGAACAGTAGCATGGCATTTTCGTCGCGCTGGTAGAGGCGTTGTACCAGCACGGCTTCTACGGCCGTTGGTTCAGCAATCATGGGAGCTTCGGCGGTAGAGGTAGACGTCATATGCAGAACAAAACCGTGCAGACCAACTACCGAACGATGCGCGTGGATGGGTTGCTCGTGAAGAAAAGGCGGAAACGATACTTAGTTAATCGGGTTGGTGCATAAGCCAGGTAGCCGCTTCGGTTTCTTCCTCAAATGTCTGGTAGTTCATGGCTTGCTGCTGGGCTTTGTTGGTGAGCTGACTAGTAGTGAGGCGGGCGTCTACCTGGTGCGGCAATACAATGGCCCCGTGCCGGTAGCCGGCCTCGTGCATGGCGTGTGGTAGCCACTCCTGCAACATCCAATTCAACTCTTCTTCATTCAGCGGCTGCATAACCTGTTGAATGGCCAACACCTTGCTCCACTTATGCCGTACCAAGGCCCGTGCCACATGATTGAGCAGTGCCCGAAACGTTTCGGTATCGCGCTCATTAGCACTCCATTTTAGGTATAAATAACGACCGGATGCATTTTCCAAAATCCGGCCAGCACCGTTTTCGAAATAGATAGGAAGCAAAGGAGCAACACTCATTGGAGGGAGTCGGGTAAATAGTAGTTTGCCGTTACGACGAATTGACCGGCAGAGTTGTGAGCATAGTGGAGCTGTAGCCGCAAAAACAAATGCTTACAGGCTATTTCGCCTGCTTAATCACCAACCCTACCTACCCCTACTACTCGGCTATCGTTTGTAGTATAATTTCAATATAACTAAGTACAACCCACGTCTTACTGCATTGTCTGGTAACACGGCGTGCTTCAACATAACTTAATCCTACTTACAGTAATATAAAAATCTAATTATCAACTATTTGCAATTAAAATACAGCGTATTTAATGCAAAACGCAATCCGATAACCTATCGGATTGCGTTTATTTTTTCAGCCTTTATTCTATCACTATTTTATTTCGTCTCTGCACCATGATTTCACTGTACGATACCACCGGGCAGCCCGTCGTGTACGTTGATCCGGCTTGCCAGGGGTTATATGATGCCAACGGCCGCCTGCTGGCCTGGTTTGAAGAAGATCTGCTTTATGCCGTAAATGGGCGCTACTTGGGGTGGCTGCACCAAGGGTGGGTGTATGACCGCAACGGCAACCCGGCCTTGTTTATGAGCACGGCCACTGGTGGTCCGCGCCGGCCTGCTGTCGACACCTCGCAGCCCACGCCTTGCTACTGGCTGCAACGCGCTACGCCGCGCCGCAACGCTACCCGCCGTAAAGCGCGGCCCGCCCGCCGCCGCCGGGCCACCGATTGGTCTACCCTATCGGGGCCGGCCTACTTCGCGCAGTAAGCCAGCTCCAACACGCCTTTACTTCTTCGTCATCTTATCCGACAGGAGCTTGATAAAGTAACCGCCTACCACCGAACGAGCCTGAAACCCAACCTGACGGGCGTTGGTGGTTTCATGCCAGTCGGTGAGGGGTACACGCACGGGCGTGTCGTTGGCAAACTGCCACACCGGCGCTACCAGTGCCTTAAAATCGGCTTCGCGGTCGGCTAGCGTTGCCGTCCACATGATCCAGTCTGATTTGGTGTAGGTCTTGCGGCTGTCCAGGGGTAGGCCGTAGCGCTGCTGGTGCTTGAGGTAAAAGTCCATTTCCTGCTGGGCCACCTCTTTTGGAAACACGTTCAGGTCTAGCACCTTATCCCACACCAGATTATACTTCTGGCTCCAGGAGCCGGCGGGCTTATCGAAGGTAAGGGCGTAATGGTCGCCGTCGCGGGCCATGGTTTGCCAGCGCTTGGCCATATCGCGGGCCAGGGCCATGTATTCGTCGGCCGTTTTCTTATCGCCAAGCTGCTGGGCCATCTGACCGTAGCAGGCAATACCCATGATGGCCTTCACCGAGAGGTTGGTGTTGCGAGCCAGGTGACCGGCAAAGTCGTCGGTGCTGAGCTGGTTGGCTGGGTCGAATCCATCGCGCTTCAAGAACCCTACCCACTTGGTGAGGGTAGGCCAATGCTCGCGGGCGAAATCGGCCTTGCCATCCACTTTAACAGCGGCAGCAGTCAGAATCAGCATGTTGCCGGCTTCCTCCACGGGCATGTCCTCGCCGTAGGTCTGGCCATTCGCCAAAGGGTAGGTGCCGATATCGTGCGCCGGAAAGTCCTTCTTCCATCGGCCTGACTCGCTGTAATCGAAGATAAAGCGCAGCAAGCCCTTCGCCAGTTCATTATTATAGAGCAGAAACATGGGTGCCGAAGGGTAGGTCACGTCCACAGTGCCGATGGAGCCGTTTGAGAAGTTCTCCTTCGATAAGAAGAACACCTCCCCTTTCGGGCCGGCCACGATTTTGTGGGCTGCAATGGCCTGGCGGTAGGCCAGCTGGCAGAGGTCGGCGTACTCCTTACCACCGGCGGCCTGGGCATCGGCATACATCTTTTGGTCGAACTCCGTGCTCTTGCGGCGTAGGCGCGTGTATTCTTTCTCAGCCGTTTGCAGGGCCTTCGCCATCGTCATAGACGGGTCGCGGCGCCACCAGCCGCGCAGGTTCTGCCCGAAGTACTGCACCGAGTACAGGTCGTCGTAGCCCAACAGTACGTGCTGCTCGGTGGGCTTCGTTACGCGGCCCATGTCCAGCACCGTAGCTAAGGCTACGCGCTGGGCCGCACCGGTTTGCGGCTTGCTATTCGCGGCGAGCTTGCCCGACTGCGTAAAGGCGCTCTGCAAGGCCGAGGTGGTGCCGCTGGTTGTTTGTGCGCCTTTGGGCGCAGCCAGGTAGGCGTAGCCCCAATCAATACGTACGTTGTCGCCGGCTTGGCCCAGCACGGGCTGCGCCGTGGTGCCTACCGCCTGCCACGTTAGGCTGGCGTCGCTGCCGGCCTGGGTTTGCATGTTTTGGTAAGGCGAGTTGGCGGCCACGGTGCCGGCTTCGGTCAGGAGTACCTGCACGGTGTGGGGCTTGCCATCGGTGGCAGCAGCGCCCAGCGTGATGTAGCTCACGGGGCGGGCCACGGTTTCCAGCTCATCTAGCAACAACGGCGAGAGGAAATTAGCCGTGAGGCGCACCGGGCCGGCTTCGAAGGTATAGTTGGTTTGGGTGGCCGTGACCGTCACGCCCGTCTGGCGGGCCGTGGGTAGGCGCTGCTGCGGCATCTCGATATACAGACCGGCATCCAGATGCTCGCCGCCCTGCGGGCTGACGCAGTGCATGGCTAGCACGTTTTCGCCGGTGTGCAGAGCCTTGCGCGCCGCTTCGGGCACAGCAAAGTAGGCGTACTTGTCGTTGAATTTTTCTTGCTTGGTTAGCAGCACACCGTTCAGGTACACTTCCACATCATCGTCGTGCCAGAGTAGCAGCGTGAGCTTGCCGGTGGGCAGCGGCGCGGGCACCGATACTGTTCGGCGCACCCAAATGTCGCCCTCTGTCCAGTTGGTGCCTTTCAGGCTGCGGTTGTCGGTGAAGGGCGCGGGGCCGGTTTTCCAGCTGTTGGCGGCCGCAAACGTCGTTTTCTCCCAACCATCGGCAGGCTTGGTAAAGGTGTAGCGCGCCTCATACGGCTTTTCCTGCGCCGTCGGAATCACGGCGCGGTATTCGGCCGCGGCTTTGCCCAGAAATTGGTAGGTTTTGCCATCCACCCGCACCATGCCTTCCATAGCCTGCGGCTCGCCGGTCCAGTGGCGGGTAGGCGCGGCCGTCAGCGTATCGTTGAAGGCCCAAATGCTGAAATAGGGGTCATGGGTGACGAGGGGGTAAGCCGGTGGGCGCAGGGTCTGGGCCAGGAGGCCACCAATGCTAAGCCAGCTGCTGCCCAGCACCAGCATAATCCGGGAAATACGCATCATACAGATAGAAAGAAGGTTAGGTGAGTTATTGGTTGGTAGAGTTTGGTCGTTAAGGTTGAGAAGTGGTGTCATCCTGAGCACAGCGAAGGACCTTATCACGGGAGAACAAGTTGTTGTTACGTCAGCCTTTCAACTGGCATCAGGTCCTTCGCAAGCGCAGGATGACAGCGTTTTTTCGCTCATACCTGACAACTATCCTTATTGATTGACCAGCGTGAAATTCTCGAATGTGCCAGTGGCCGATGCTGGGCCCTGGGCCACCAGCCCTACTCGCACGCCCCGGTCCCAAGGCGGTAGGTAGGTGCCATCCACCGGGGTAGTGGTTGGCGGCGATTGCCAGGTTTTGCCCGCGTCGATGCTCCAGCTGAAGCGGTACTGGCTCCCTTTTTCGACCTGCATGCGCAACTGGAGGGTTTTGGTAGCCGGCAACGGCATGTCAGCCAATACCTTTTGCTGGCCTTTAATGCGCTGCCACAGTTGCATGTGGCCACCGCCGGCCGTAAGAGCCAGGGCGTTGTCGGGGTCGCCGTGGGCGGTGAGGCCGGCCGTGGCGCCGGTGGGTAGGGCGGCCGGGTTTAGCAGCGTGGTTGTAACGGTATAGGTTGTCGTGTAGGTAGGCTGACCCAGCACCGCACCGCTGCCTTCGGGGCTGGCCGTGAGGCGTAGCTGGCCGTCTTTCACCTGAAAGGTAGGTTTGTGCTCTACCGGCCACTGCCAGGTAGGCAGCAGGGTAGCCTTCGTGAACTCGTCGGTCAGGTTATGCGCCGTCAGGGCCGGTGCGGCGCCTACGGTGGTGCTGCGCCCCTGGAACTCGGGCCAGCCCTCGGCATTCCACGTGAACTCGCTCAACACACCCTGGCGGCCTACATTCTGAAAGCCCTGGCTATCATAGGCATGGTGCAGCAAAAACCAGCGGCCGTCGCGCTGCACCACGGTGCCGTGGCCGGGGCACTTCCAGGTGTCGTTGTTCACCATAATCGGGTTTTTGCTGTATTTCTCCCACGGTCCCAACAAGTTGCGCGAGCGGGCCACGCCGGTAGCGTAGGTGCAGCCATTGCCGCAGCAGCCATTGCCAGCGTAGAAGGCGTAGAAATAGCCCTCGTGGCGCACCATGCTCACGCCTTCTACCAGGCCAGCTTCCCAGGCGGCATCGTTGCGAAACAGCTCCTGTTTTTCGCCTAGTAGCGCGGTGCGGTCGTCGTTGAGGCGCTGGGCCCAGATGGGGGTAGGCTGGCTCATGCTGTTACCGTCTTCCTTCCAGATCAAGTAGAGTTGGTTGTTTTCATCGCGCATCGGGAAAGCGTCGATGGAGCCATCGGGCTGGCCTACTAGTGGGCCGTGGTCGTGGTAGGGGCCGGCCGGCGTGTCGGCCGAGGCCACTCCCACTGCCAAGTTACCGCCGCGCTGGTGCGCTGTATAGAACACGTACGTTTTGCCGCCTTCCTGGCTGATTTCGGGGGCCCAGAAGTAGTAATCGGCCCAGTCTGGGCGGCCCTCCGGAAATACGTGGCCCACCAGCTCCCATTTAGCTAAATCCTTCGATTTCAACAGCGGGAAAACAGGTCCCCAGTTGGAGGTAGTGGCCGTGGCCCAATACGTGTCGCCTATCTGCACCACTGAGGGGTCCGGGAAGTCGCCGGGCAAAATGGGATTGGCAATAGTAGTGGCAGGCGCCGGAGTAGTTGCGGTGGTGGGCGCTGTTGACTGCTGACAGGCGCCTACGCTCAGGCCACCTACAAGCAGTAACATGGCATGCTGCCGGGCAGCGGAAAGAAGAGAAAACGTCACGGTGTAGAGAATAAAGAAAGATGCGGCAACGGAACCCAACAGGCTCCGCTGGCAATATATGCAAACGTTTGCATACACCGCAAGTTCTTACTTCATTCTCTGCTAAAACCATTTAGCAAGGTATCTTAGTCGCCTGCTTTGATAGCGTATCTAAAGAAGGGGTGCCTTGCAACGACGACTCACGAATGAATAGCCGGGGCTGCAAAATCACCTGCCGTTGCAGAAAAGCGCTGTCCTGCGACTCCACCAATTCCAGAAACAAGCGCACAGCCGCCTGCCCCATTTCCTCGCAGCGCTGATCAACGGACGTGAGCATGGGCTCGGTAATGGCCGTAAAGGCTTCGTTGCTAAAGCCCGCCAGCGCTACCTGCTGCGGCACCGCCACCTGCTTGCTTTTCAGGAACTGCAAGGCACCCAGCACAGCCGTATCGCCGGCCGAAAACACCGCGTCGACCCCACCATCCGGCAGGGCCAACAGTTGACGCATGCCCTCGGAGCCGTCTTCCAGCGTCATATCGGAGTATACAATCCGCTGCTCGTCGAGGGGTAGGTTGTAGCTTTCCAGTGCGTCGAGGTAGCCCTGGCGGCGGTTGCGGTAGATGTTCAAGTGCTGCGGGCCGGCAAAGTGGCCTATACGCCGGCACCCTTGCTCCAGCAAATGGCGCGTCACTTGGTAGCCTCCATCGTAATCGTTGAGCACCACGGCATTCACCGTGTCACTTTCCAGCACCCTATCAAAGAAAACTAACGGAATACCGCGCTTGCGCACTTTCTCGAAGTGCCGAAAGTCATTGGTATCCCGTGAGAGCGAAACCAAAATGCCGGCTACCTGCGCACTGAGCAGGGTTTCCACGTTTTTGCGCTCCTGCGCCACATCCTCGCTCGATTGGCAGATAATTACGTTGAAGCCCGCCTTGCTGGCAGCCGTTTCGATGCCGTGCACCACGGTGGCAAAGAAGCGCCCCTCAATGTAGGGCACAATCACGCCGATGAGCTTGCTCTGCCCCTTGCGCAGCGCGGCGGCCAAGTGGTTGGGCTGGTAGTTGAGCTTTTTGGCCAGCTTCAGCACCTTCTGCTTGGTGGCCGGGCCAATGCTGTGATGGTCGCTTAGGGCGCGCGAAATGGTGGTCATGGACACGCCCAGCTCACGGGCCAGATCGGCCATGGATATGGGGCTACTAGTAGCATCCACTATTTTCTTGGAGCGAGGGGCCATACGTTATTGTCTGTTCTAATTTTTGTGACTGCGGCGTTTACAGTCAGTTGAAGCCACTGCGTTTTGTTCCATACAACCTACTTTACACTTTCGTGCGTGCAAGCAGGTGTAGGGGCCTATTTGGTTGTATCAAACAAAGATAGGTATGTCGGGAATGCTGGCGGGTAAAACTTGCCCCTACCCCCGGCGCCGGTTGGCCGGCACATTGGGTAGCGAGCCGGCTGGCATTCCCGAACGAATTTACTTAACTAGCATCCTTACACAATCGTTTATGTAAACCTCAACCAATATATGAAAAAGCATTTACTGTGGCTGTTTTTGCTACTGAGTCACCAGTTGCAGGCCCAAACGCCGCTTATTCCGGCCCACGATCCGGTGATGATTCAGCAAAATGGTACCTACTACATGTTCTGTACCGGGCCGGGCATTGCCGTATGGTCGTCGAAAGACCGGCAGCACTGGCAACCCCAGAAACCGGTGTTTGCCACGGCGCCTGCGTGGGCTGTGAAGGCCATTCCGGGCTTCAAGAACCACATTTGGGCACCCGATATTTCATTCGCCAACGGCCAATACAGCTTGTTCTACTCGGTGTCGGCCTTCGGGAAGAACACCTCGGCTATTGGGCTGGCCACCAACAAAACGCTAGACCCTACCTCCCCTGACTTCAAATGGGTGGACCACGGCCTAGTAGTGCAATCGGTGCCGGGGAGGGATATGTGGAACGCCATCGACCCCAACCTGGTGCGCGATGCGGCCGGTGCGCCATGGCTGACGTTTGGCTCTTTCTGGGACGGCATCAAGCTGGTGCAACTGCGCCCCGACCTCACAGGCCCCGCCGAGCCGCAACAGTGGCGCACCATTGCGCACCGTCCCCGCGACCCCAAGCTGAACGACTCCCTACCCGGCGACGGGGCCATTGAAGCGCCTTTTATCTTCAAAAAAGGCAAGTATTACTACCTGTTTACCTCATTTGACTACTGCTGTCGCGGTCCGCAGAGCACCTACAAAATGATGGTAGGCCGGGCCGAAGACGTGCGCGGCCCCTACCTCGACCGCACCGGCGCCCGCCTCGACCAAGGCGGTGGCACGCTGGTATTGGAAGGCGACAAAAACTGGTATGGCGTAGGTCACAACGCCGTAGCTACCTTCAACAACACCGACTACCTCATTTTTCACGGGTACGATGCGAACGACAAAGCACACCCCAAACTGCGCATAGAAACCATGCGCTGGGACGCAGCCGGCTGGCCAGTCGTTAGTACCAAATAACGGCCAGCGGTCTGGTTGTTTTTTACACAATCGATTGCGCGATTGTAAAATCGTTTTACCTTTACCAGCGGCGAGTTTCGATATGCGTTGCCCACTGTGCACTTTCCGAACTGCTTACAATAAGTAGCGCCTACCTAAACTCGCCAGTGAATCATTACTCCATCACCAACCCACCACATGCGCTATAAACACCTATTATCGGCGGCGGGCCTTAGCCTGACTGCTCTTGCTGCTTCTGCCCAAACAGTGCAAATGACCGTGCAGCCCGGCGACCCCAAACTCATTGTTAGTAAGCACATTCAGGGGCAGTTTGCCGAGCACCTGGGCCGCAACGTCTACGGGGGCTTTTGGGTTGACAAGGATCTGAATGTGCCCAAGAAAGGTCGTATTCGGATGGATATTGTGGAGGCGTTGCAGAAAATTCACGTGCCCAACCTGCGTTGGCCCGGCGGCTGCTTTGCCGATACCTACCACTGGCACGACGGCGTAGGCCCAGCCGCCCAGCGCCCCAAAATGCTGAACCTATGGTGGGGCAATACTTTGGAAGACAACAGCTTCGGCACGCACGAGTTTCTGGAGCTGTGCGACATGCTGGGCACCGAGCCCTACCTGGCCGCCAACGTGGGCAGTGGCACGGTGGAGGAAATGAGCAACTGGATGGAATACCTCAATTCCAACGAGGACACGCCCATGGTGCAGGAGCGCAAAAAGAACGGCCACGCCGAGCCCTACAAGGTGAGCTGGTGGGGTATTGGCAACGAAAGCTGGGGCTGCGGCGGCAACATGACGCCCGAGTACTACACTGATGTGTATAAGCGCTACGCCACCTTCGCGCACGACTACCCCGGTACCAAGCTGAAGAAAATTGTGAGCGGCGCCAACGGCGACGATGCCAACTGGACGGAAGTGTGCATGAAGAAGATACCCACCAACATGATGTGGGGCCTCACGCTGCATTACTACACCCTACCCACCGGCAGCTGGACGGGCAGCAAGGGCGCGGCCACGGGCTTTGATGAGCAGCAGTACTTCAACACCCTGCGCAACGGACTGAAAATGGACGACATCGTAACCCGGCACGCGGCCATCATGGACAAGTACGACAAAGAGAAGCGCGTGGCGCTGCTGGTAGACGAGTGGGGCATCTGGACCGACGTGGAGCCCGGCACCAACCCCGGCTTCCTGTATCAGCAGAACACCCTGCGCGACGCGCTGCTGGCCGGCACTACCCTCAACATCTTCAACAACCACTGCGACCGGGTGAAGGGCGCCAACCTGGCCCAGGCCGTGAACGTGCTGCAAGCCCTGGTGCTCACCGACAAGGAGAAGATGCTGCTCACGCCTACCTACCACGTCTTCGACCTGTACCAAGTGCACCAGGATGCGCAGTACATGCCCCTCGACTTCAAGAGCCCCGATTACGTGATGGGCAACGAGAAAATTCCGGCTCTGAACGCTTCGGCCTCCAAGGATAAGAACGGCGCGGTGCACATTTCGCTGGTGAACCTCGACACCAAAAAGACCATCAACCTGGAAACCGCCCTACCCGGCGTGAACTGGAAGAATGTGTCGGGCCGTATCCTGACTTCGAATAGCGTGAGCGACTACAACACGTTTGAGAAGCCGAACAACCTCAAGCTGGCTGAGTTTAAGGGCGCTAAGAAAAAAGGCGGCAACCTGACGGTGGCTCTACCGCCCAAGTCAGTGGTTGTGCTGGAACTGAAGTAGGTATCGTCTAAAAAACTCGCATGAAACTCGCTTTTCTACCCTTGCTGCTGGCCGCTACTAGCGCCCTGGCGCAAGCCCCCGCTACCCTACCCCCGCGCAAACCCGGCAGCAACCCCATCATCCTCGAAAAATATACCGCTGACCCAGCCGCGCTGGTGCAGGGCAACACCGTGTACCTCTACACCGGCCACGATGAGGCTCCGCCCCAGCAGGAGCGCTACGTGATGCACGAATGGCTGTGCTACTCCTCTCAGGACATGGTGAACTGGAAGGAACACCCTTCGCCGCTGAACGTGAAGGAGTTTACCTGGGCTAAAGACGATGCCTGGGCCTCGCAGGTAATTGAGCGCAACGGCAAGTACTACTGGTATGCGGCCGTAGAGCACGGCACCATTCCAGGCAAAGCCATTGGGGTAGCCGTGGCCGATAGCCCGATTGGCCCGTTCAAAGATGCCCGTGGCTCGGCGCTGATTACCAACAACATGACGGAGAGCAAAATCTCCTGGGACGACATCGACCCTACCGTGTTCATCGACAAAAAAGGTCAGGCCTACCTGTTTTGGGGCAATACGGTGTGCCGCTACGCCAAGCTCAAGTCCAACATGACGGAGCTGGACGGCCCCATCCAAACCATTGAGGTGCCGCAGTTTACGGAGGCACCCTGGGTGCACGAACACAACGGCTGGTACTACTTGAGCTACGCCACTGGCTTCCCCGAAAAAATTGCCTATGCCATGAGCCGCAGCCTCACCGGGCCGTGGGAGTACAAGGGCATCCTGAACGAAATAGCCGGAAACTCCAACACCAACCACCAGGCTATCATCGATTTCAAGGGCAAATCGTACTTCATCTACCACAATGGCGGGGTGAATACCGGCGGCAGCAGCTACCACCGCTCCGTCTGCATCGACTACCTCTACTACAACAAAGACGGTACGCTTAAGCGCGTGCAAATGACTTCGGAAGGCGTGCAGCCAGCGAAGTAGAGTACACGGCAAACCTGTTAAGCAAAGCGTCGCGCAACAAGACGCCGCGCAACAGACCGTCATTTCGAGCTTGCCGAGGAATCTCGCGTGCTGCTGATAGGTAGTAACCTTTGTCAGCACGCGAGATTCCTCAGCAAGCTCGAAATGACGGTCTGCTTTTACATGCCTACCCTACCTACCGTGCGCCAACGGTAGACGCTTTGCTGGCTGCTTCAGTAGTCAGCGGTGTGCTGCTGATTTGTTGAAATGTGATGCCTTCTGCTGATCGTAATTTGATAGCTGTTAAGGGCTTATTGGCGAAAAAGATGCTGGTCATCACCGTTAGGCCCTGATCAGCGAACAGCTCCACGGAGGCCGCATCGAAGTAGAGCGTTAGCTCGGTGCCGACGGCCGTGCTCAGGCGCGGGGCCACGGCCCTACCCACGAACTTGGGACTGAAGCTGTTCTTGCCTGCCTTGCTGCGGTCGATGAAATACTGCTTGACAGCCTGGTCGTAGCCCAGTACCAGTTCCTCGCCGGCTGCGTTGCTCATCACCAACTCAAAGCTGGCTAGCTGCTTGGTGCTGAGCGTCAGGCGGTGCTTGTCGGTGGTGCTGTTGAGGCGGGCGGTGAGGTCGGTGGGCGCTTTGGCCGTTACGTTTTGCAGGGTAGTGGTTTTGCCTGTTATGTTCCGCAACTCGGCGGCCGGCTGCGAGGTGAGGTAAATTTCGCTACCCACCTGGCGCAGGCCCAGCTCGCGCGGGGTGGTCATGGCGCTGCGCCAGGGCGAGGTAGGCACCTGGTTGGCGTATTCCCAATTACTCATCCAGCCCATAAACAGGCGGCGGTTGCCGGTGTTGTTCCACGTCACGCCGGCGTACTCGTCGGGGCCGTAGTCGACCCATTTGGTTTTGTCGTTGAGAGGCATAAAGATTTTCCCATCAAACTGGCCCACAAAGTATTGCGTGGCCGATCCGCCGTTGGGTCCGCCGGGGTTCAGGTTCACGATGAGCACCCAGTACGTCTTGCCGTTGAGCGTAAGCGGAAATAGATCGGGGCACTCCCACACGCCGCCGTGGGCGCCCAGCTTTTCACCGAACTCACTGAGTTTGGTCCAGTCCTTAAGGTTTGGGGAGGAGTAGAACGTGATGCGATCCAGGGTAGCCAGAGTCATCACCCACTGCTTGGTGGCTTCGTGCCAACTCACTTTCGGGTCACGAAAATCCTTGATACCAGGATTTTTCAGAACCGGGTTCTGCGCGTACTTCTGCCAGGTTTTACCCCCATCAAGGCTATAGGCTAGGCTTTGATGCTGGTAGGTACTGGTGCCGGCCTTTTCGCCTTTGGGGTCGTGATGGGTGAAGATGGCTACCATAGCGTTCTTACCAAAACCTGCTGTGTTGTTGGCATCTACCACCGCCGAGCCCGAGAAGATATAGCCCAGACTATCGGGATACAGGGCAATAGGCTGCTCTTGCCAGCGCACCATATCGGGGCTGGTGGCGTGGCCCCAGTGCATGGGCCCCCATACCATCCCTTTGGGGTAGTACTGAAAGAACAAGTGATAGGTGCCCTGATAATACACCATCCCATTGGGGTCATTCATCCAGTGCGCGGCCGGCGTGAAGTGGTAGGCGGGGCGGTATTGTGGCGTGGCTAGCGGCACGGCGGCAGAATATGCTGGCGCAGCGGAAGCTGTGGCAGCGCTGGTCGTGGTTCTGGAATCGGAGCTGCACGCCGCCAAGCCGGCAAAGGCCAGCAATAGAAAGAGCGAGTATTTCATAAGCAGGTTTGGAGAGTGGGTGGGAACGAGCAAGCTACTCCGTGCGGGTTTTCAGCAGCGCCGCTACATCGGCCTCCCCAATGGCGGGAGTAGCACCCTGGAAGGTAGCCACCAGCGCCCCGGCGGCGCAGGCAAAGCGCAGCATAGTAGCCGGCTCGTCGCCGGCCAGCCAGCCTTTCAGCAGGGCAGCCAGAAAGGCATCGCCGCTCCCGATGGTGTCGCGCACTGTGATGGGTAGGCCGGGAGCACGGTAAAGCTGGCCGCCGGTGTAGAGCAACGCTCCTTCGGCGCCGCAGGTCACGCACACCGCCTGCAACTGGTAGTGCATGGCCAGCCACTGCATGGCGTCGGCGCGGTCCTGCCGGGTTTCCTGGCCCAGCCACTGCATCACTTCGGCCAGTTCGTGGTGGTTCAGCTTTACTAAGTTGGCTTTGCTGAGCAGATGCAGCGTGGTTTCCGGAGTATAGTGCGGGGGGCGCAGGTTCACATCGAACACACGGAAGCGGGCTTTTTCGAGCAGGCGGTACAGCGTCTCGCGGCTATCCTCCTGGCGGGCGGCCAGGCTGCCGTACACCAGCATATCGGCCCCGGCTACCAGGTCGGCCAGCTCCGTCTCGTATTGAATATAGTCCCAGGCCACGGGCTGCACAATCTTGTAAACCACCTCGTGGGCGTCGTCTACGTTGGCTTTCACTACCCCCGTCAGGTGCGTGTGGCTTTGCTGCACATGGGCCGTACTCAGGCCTTTCGATTTGATAAATGCCAGCAGTTCCCGGCCCAGTTCGTCGTCGCCCACGCGGCTGATGAGCTGCACGGGTTGCCCCAGCTGGTGCAGGTGCACGGCCACGTTGAAGGGCGCCCCACCCGGCTGCTGACCGGTAGGCAGAATATCCCAGAGAACTTCGCCGAAGCAGATAACAGTGCGCATGGTTGTGCTATAGAGAGTTAGAAATTGATGCGAAAAGAAGCCAGCCGGGTAGTTATCATTGTGTTGAAACGTTTCACTATATCTGCCCAAGCCGCTACCGTTTTGTTGTTAATGTAAAGAGAATACACCCGGCAAAACAACAAGCACTCACATTACGCATCACAACGCCCTCCTAGCACCAAAAACGCCCGGCCAAGTCGGCCGGGCGTTCTACCTTATAGACAGGTCGATGTTTGGGTTATTTCTTTTCGATTCGATACAACTTGGCACCGTGCCGCCGCACGTACGGCGCAAACTCGCCCGTCGCCGGTACCAGTTCCTGCCCCGACCACAAGTCGCGCACCGTGCAGGTGCCTGTGAGGCCCAATTCGCGCAACGACACCCGCACCTGTGCCGAGTCGGCGGGGGCGGGCTGGTAGGGGCTTTGGGTGAAGATCAGGAACTGCATGGTGCCGCCCGTGTTCTGCATGGCACCGGCCTGATCCAGTCCCACGCTACCCGTCAGGCGCGTCATGCCGGCCGGCACTTCGTATTCGATAATGGAGTTGGCGTGCGTGCCAATACCGCGCGCGTAGGTCTTCCCTCCTACCCCCAATTCTCCACCCGACACACTTTTATTGACGGTGGTTTTGCCCCAACCTGCCGATGCCGTTTTCCACGGCACGGCATTGAGGTCCAGCGTTTTGCCATTGCCAGTGAGGGTAGGCGCCAGCCAGTTGGCGTGGTCCCAGGCGCTGCCGTCGCCACCATCGCGCACGTTGAGGTAGAGCGTGCGGGCACCTTTCAGGTCCACATCCAGCGCTTTGCTCTGGCCGGGCGTCTGACGACTGATGGTGCCGCTGTTCCACGCGGCAGCACTGGCTGGCAGCAAGTCTTGGTCCTGGGCGTTGAAAACGGCCAGGTACTTCGCGCCGGTTTTCGGGTCGTCGGCGGTCCAGGCCACTAGGTCGTTGCGGCGGAATAGCTGGCGGTTGTTGGTGCTGGTGTTCAGCACATTCAATACCTCCTTGTTGGTCAGCAACGACAGCGTAAACGGGTCGTTGCTGGGCAGGTCGCCGCCAAACATCAGTGGAGAGCGGAAGATGCTCCACAGCGTCATCAGCGTATACTGCTCGTCGCGGGTGAAGCGCGTCATGCGGTCGTCGCCGCGCTCGGCCCTAATGCCCAGGCGGCCCATCGGCAGCATATCGGCATCGGGCCAGGCACCAGGCTGGCGGTAAGGATTCCAGCGGTTACACACGTCAAAATGCTCTTTCAGCTGCTCCCAGCTGTCCCAGAAGTCGCCCACGGTACGCCACATATTGGCATGCTGCTGAGCGTGCTTGGCGTTGGCAACGGGTGTTTCGCCCGGCGACATGCTCAGCACGATCTTCCTACCCGACTTGTCAATAGCCCGCCGGATCATCTCTATTTCCGGTGCGTGGTAGGGCTCCGAGAGGTCGTCTACCTTCACAAAATCCAGCCCCCAGCTGGCATAGAGCTTAAATAGGGAATCGTAATACTCCTGCGCACCGGCCCGGCCCGCCACCACCGTGTACATATCGTGCAGCCACGCGGCTTGCCCTTCCTTGGCGTAAATATCAGCCGCGGTGGCCTTGCTCCCTAGAATGGGTAGGCGGCGCTGCACAGCCACTACCGGCACGCCCCGCATGATGTGAATGCCAAATTTCAGTCCCTTGGCGTGCAGATAATCGCCCAGCGGCTTGAAGCCTTTGCCGCCCGCCGCCGATGGAAACCGGTTGACGGCCGGCACAAACCGCCCGTACTCGTCAATGTTGAAATCGGGGTCTTTCTCGTTGTAGCCGTGGGCTTTGTCGTTGCTCACGTACCAACGAATGTCCACTACCACATACTCCCAGCCGCTGCTTTTCAGATGTTGGGCCATGTAATCGGCGTTGGCCTTCACCTCGGCTTCGGTCACGGTAGGGCCGTAGCAGTCCCAGCTGTTCCAGCCCATGGGTGGGGTAGGCGCCCACTGATGGAAGTCGGAAGTAGGCGCTGTTTTCTGAGCGAAAGTCGCAGTGCTGCCAGTCAACAGCAAAGCAGTTAGGATACGTTTGGTGGAATGAATCACTAGGGCTGGTGGATTGCGGAAAGTAACAGATATACTGCGAGGAAAAAAGAAGGGGCCAGCATAAGATGCTGGCCCCTACCCTCTTTACTTTTTGCCAGGGATGCGCAACACCGTGAAGGAGTTGGGCGCCAGCGTGTAGCTTACTGCGCTACCCGAGCTTACCCGGAAGGTTTCCTCTTTAGGAGCCAGCTTCATGGGCTCTTTCAGACTGTTTTGCATCTGCAAATCGTTGCTAGCCATTACGATAGCCTTGCCGGTTTTCCCTACCTTCTTGGCTCCGGCCAGGTTCAGGGTCACGGGGCGGGCGGTGGTGGAGTAGTTGATGAGCTTTACTACCACGTCGCCAGCCGGGTCGTCAGTCACGGCACTCACGAACAGGTTGTCTTGGCCGTTTTTGGCGTTGCCGGGCAGCTGCACAGGCAGAATAGTGGTGCCTTTGTTGAGGCTAAATAGCTTCTGCACGTAGTAGCTGGGCGTGCCATAAGAGTTCAGGTTATCGAACCAAATCATGTCGGGCGTCCACTGCCACGCGTCTACGTGGGCAAACAGCGGCGCGTAGGACGCCATTTCCACTACCTCGCCGTTACGCTCCAGGCCCGTCATAAATGCAGCCTCAGAAATGGCGCAATCCCAGGTATTCTTGTTTTCGGGGCTGGCAATGGCTACACTTTGCGCGGCATACTCACCAGCGAAGATCTTGGGACCTGTGCGAGGGTAGTTGTCGTAGCGGCCCACATTTTGGCGGAACCACTCCGGCTTAGCGTAGTAGTGCTCGTCAATCAGGTCGGCCTTCAGCTCCCGAAACTGTGCGGTAGCGAATTTGAATCGCTCGTCTCCCGGATCGGGGCCAGAGCTGGCTACCAGCTGAATGTTTGGATACTTCGCTTTCAGTGCTTTTACGAATGGCTTGTAGCGCTCAATGTATTGCGGGCCCCACTGCTCGTTACCAGCGCCAATCATTTTCAGGTTGAAGGGCGCTGGGTGGCCCATGGCGGCGCGCTTGGCCCCCCAGGGGCTCGTCACGGGGCCATTGGCAAATTCCACCAAGTCCAGCGCATCCTGAATAAAGGTATCCAGGTCGATGTCGTCGGCGTGGTTGTGGGCTTCGGCGCCAGTTACTACAGCACTTGGGCCGCCGGGCGTCGTGGCGCTCAGGGGCGCCTGCTCGGCAGAGTTGAACTGGCAGGCCATTCCGATATTCAGGATGGGTAGGGGCTCGGCACCCAGGTCTTCGGCCAGCTGAAAATACTCGAAGAAGCCTAGCCCAAAGGACTGGTAGTAGTCGGGTGTATAGCGGTGCGTAAATTCGGTGTTCCAGCGGTTAATCAGCGAAGCGCGGGAGTTCACGTCGCCGATAGTTTCCTTCCACTGGTAGCGCTGGGCCAGCGTGCGGCCCTCCACGATGCAACCGCCGGGAAAGCGCAGGAAGCCAGGCTTCATGTCCTTCAGCAGCTGCACCAAGTCGGTGCGCAAGCCGTTGGGGCGCTTCATCCAAGTATCTTTCGGAAACACCGATACCACGTCCAGATCAGCGGTGCCGGCACCTTCCACGGTGATTTTCAGGTGCGCTTTGCCGCTGGTGGCACTGGGGCGCAACACGCCGGTATACTGCTTCCACTCGTTTGTGAGGCCGCCTACCTTGGTTTGAGCCAGGGCCTGTCCTTTCTCATCTTCCAGCGTCACGGTCAAGCCGCTGATGCTGCCGGGGCCGCGCCGCGCATACACCGAGAAGTTGTAGTCTTCGCCCTGCTTCACGCCCATGCCCCGGAAGCCCTCGTTGGTGAGGCCGGCATCGGGGCTATTGGTGCGAGCGGTCAGGCGCAGATAATGCGTGTTCGATTTGCTGATGGGCTGCTCGCTAAGCACGATATACTCGGTGAGGGCCGAGCCGCCTTTGATGGCCTTCCAGCCAATGAGTTTGTCGTCGGTTTCGAAGGATTTATTCTTCACCAGCTCCGGGTACAAGCCGCCGTCGGCCGCAAAGTTGATGTCCTCGAAGAACAGGCCGAACATATTCTTCGGCACTGGTGCTACCGGCTTATTGACCTGCACCGTAATCGTAGTCGGTGCTTGCGCAATCGATTGTGTGGCGCCAACAAAAAAAAGCCCGCCGAATAGGGCTGCTTTCGCGAGGCGAGAAAAAGAGTGAGTGGGAGTAGCAGTCATAGGTGTGAGTAAGGGTTAAGCAGAAGCTTTAGTTTCCTTGAAAGCGATATTACAACTTTTTTAGATACAAAAGCCCCGGCAATGCGACATTCTATAAAGAGAAATGTCGTTTCGCCGGGGCTTTATACAGCTAGGCGGAGTTTACCAAAACTTGACGTACAACGCCGTAATCATCAGCAAGGTAATGACAATCAGCGTCATGATGCTGGGGCTTACCCGGAACAGGCTCCGATCCAGGTGCAAAGCTTTCGGATTAATAACTGGACCGAGCAGGCTCATCCCAATCATCAGAGCAGCCGTGAAGGCAAACGAGAGGCCCATGCAAATCAGGAAGGGAATTTCGTAGCTGCCATGCCCATTGGGGAAGGCTGAATACAGAATGGTTTCGGGGCCGAATACGGATACGGCGTAGTTGTTGAAGAATACCGACAGGACAAAGCCCGCCAACATCCCGGCAATAGCAGCCTGGGCGGTGGTGCGCTTCCAGAACATCCCCAGTACAAACACAGCCACAATACCGGGCGAGATAAAGCCTGTGTACTTCTGAATGTAGGTGAAGCCGCCTTCACCACCAATACCCAGCAAGTCCTTCCAAGTGAGGCCGATAGCCATCACGGTAGCCGCCATCACCGTCAGGCGACCAATCCATACCAGTTGCTTCTCGTCGGCTTCGGGCTTTAGGTAGCGCTTGTAGATGTCGAGCGTGAAGATAGTAGAAATGGAGTTGGCCTTACCAGCCAGCGAGGCCACAATGGCAGCCGTGAGGGCCGCCAACGACAAGCCCTTCAGGCCGTTGGGTAGGAAAGTCAGGATGGCTGAGTAGGCGTTATCGGCGTTGAAGTTGCCACCGGGAGCCATTTCACCTTGCAGACCGCCGTTTTTGTGCAGCACGTAAGCGGCAATGCCGGGCAGCATCACAATCACGGGCATCAACAGCTTCAGCATACCGGCAAACAGGATACCGGTACGCGCCGTTTTCAGATCGGCACCCAGGGCGCGTTGCGTGATGTACTGGTTGCAACCCCAGTAGTTCAGGTTCACAATCCACTGACCAGCAGCGTACATGGCAATACCCGGCAGCATCAGGTACTTGTTGATCTCCACCTGCGGCGTGTCGGCCGTGGGCTTGTCAAACATCAAGTGGAAGTGGTCACCAGCATCGCTCATCATGGCGTTGAAACCAGCAACGGCATCGTGGCCCAGCCCAAACCGCTCGCTTACCAGCGTGAGGGCCAAGTAGGTAGTAGCCAGACCACCAACAATGAGCACGGCCACCTGGATTACGTCGGTATAGCCTACCACCTTCATGCCGCCAAGGGTGATGATTACCGCAAACACGGCTAGGGCTACCATAATCAGGTGGAAGCTTTCGCCACCGCCTACCAAGTTGCTGATGGCCAGCGCCCCGAGGTAGAGAATGGATGTGAGGTTGACCAGCACGTACAAGAACAGCCAGAAGATACTCATAATCAGGCTCAGAGTAGCGTTGTAGCGCTGCTCCAGAAACTGCGGCATGGTGTAAATCTTCTGCTTGAGGTAAATCGGCATGAAGAATACGGCTACCACAATCAGCGTAATAGCCGCCAACCACTCGTACGCTGCCACGGCCACCCCTACCTGGAACCCGTTGCCCGACATACCAATAAATTGCTCTGCCGAAATGTTGGAGGCAATCATCGACGCCCCGATAGCCCACCACGTGAGCGAACCCTCCGCTAGGAAGTAGTCCTGAGTGGTCATCTGAGCTTTCTGCTTGCTCTTGTAGACATAGAAGCCATAGGCCGCAATGCCCACTATGTAGAGCAGAAAGATGGATAAATCTAACGTGTTAAAGGTGTTCTGCATGCGGATTTAAAAACGGGTAGGAAAGTGAGTGAATAGCCGAGGGGCCTAACGCCCCCCGAAAGCTACTTCATTATAGCGTAATTCATTCTTGAAATTGCGCAATTTTGTATCGGCATCGATTACGAGAAACTCAATGCCAGCCATTTCCGCAAAATCTTCCAAGTACTCTACCGTCAGGTTTTGGCTGAAACCCGTGTGGTGAGCACCACCAGCCAGAATCCAGGCAGCTACGCCAGTAGCCATATCCGGCTTCACTTTCCAGAGCACGCGGGCTACGGGCAGGTTGGGCAGTTCGTGCTCGGGCGCTACGGCTTCTACTTCGTTTACAATCATGCGGAAGCGGTTGCCCATATCCACGATGGTCGCGTTCAGGCCTTCGCCGGCGGGGCAGTTGAATACCAGGCGCACGGGGTCGGCTTTGCCGCCAATGCCTAGCGGATGAATCTCGGCGCGCACCTTACCCTCCGCAATGGTAGGGCAGATTTCGAGCATGTGCGAGCCCAGCACCTGGTTGTTGCCGGGTGCGAAGTGGTAGGTGTAATCTTCCATAAAGGAGTTGCCGCCGGGTAGGCCGGCGCCCATCACTTTCATGGCGCGCACCAGGGCCGAAGTCTTCCAGTCGCCCTCGCCGCCGAAGCCGTAGCCCTCGGCCATTAGGCGCTGGGTAGCAATGCCGGGCAATTGGGCCATGCCGTGGAGGTCCTCGAAAGTATCGGTGAAGCCTTTCGCCTTCTTATCCTGCAAGAACTGGCGCATTCCGGCCTCAATCTTAGCCGCTTCGCGCAGGCTCTCGCGCTGGCTGCCGCCTTCTTTTAGCGTATCAGCCAGCTCGTATTCGCGCTCGTAGGTAGCCAGCAGCTCGTCAATCTGGGCGTCGGTCACGGCATTTACTACCGCTACCAAGTCGCCGATGCCGTAGGTGTTCACGGAGTAGCCAAACTTGATTTCGGCTTCTACCTTGTCGCCTTCGGTTACGGCTACGTAGCGCATGTTGTCGCCGAAGCGCACGAACGCGCCGCCCTGCCAGTCGGCCCAGGCGCAGGCCACACGGCTCCACACGCTCAGTTGGCGCTGCGTTTCCTCGGCTTCCCAGTGTCCCACAATCACCTTGCGCTTCACACCCATGCGGGCCGTGATGAACCCAAACTCCCGGTCGCCGTGCGCCGACTGGTTGGTGTTCATGAAGTCCATGTCAATCTCACCCCACGGAATGTCGCGGTTGAACTGGGTATGCAGGTGGGCCAGTGGCTTCTTCAGAATTTTCAAGCCGTTGATCCACATTTTGGCCGGCGAGAACGTATGCATCCAGGCAATCAGGCCCACGCAGTTTTCGGCTACGTTGGCTTCCTGGATGAGCTGGTAAATTTCCTCTGGCGTCTTCAGAATAGGTTTGAAGACGATTTTGATGGGCAGCTTGGTATCCAGCTCAGCGGCAATTTGCTGGGAGTGCGCGGCCACCTGCTCTAGCGTTTCGGGGCCGTAGAGGTGCTGGGTGCCGGTGATGAACCAGGCTTCGTATTGTTTGAGGTCAAGCATTGTTTTTAGCTGTTAGCTATTAGCTGTTGGCTGATAGCTTTTAAAGGTTGAAAGCGACGTAATAGAATGGGCAAAAACGGGCGAAAAGCTATCAGCCAACAGCCAATAGCTAACAGCTCCATTTTTAGCTCTGTCCGTAGTAGGAGTTTGCACCGTGCTTGCGCTCATAGTGCTTTTTGATGAGAGAGTCTTTCAGGCGGGGCACGTCGGGGCGGAGGGTGCTGCTGAGGTAGGCCATGCGGGCCACTTCTTCCAGCACAGCGCTATTGTACACGGCTTTTTCCACGGTTTTGCCCCACGTGAAGGGCGCGTGGTTGCTAAGCAGCACCATTTCTACCTCCGTAGGCGTCAGACCACGCCGTTGAAATTCGTTGATGATCTGCCAGCCCGTTTGGTGCTCATAGTCACCGGCAATCATGGCATCTTCCATGGGTGGAGCGCAGGGCACGTCGGCGGTGAGGTGGTCGGCGTGGGTGGTGCCTAGCACCGGAATATCCAGCTGAGCCTGGGCCCAGGCCGTGGCATAGGTGGAGTGCGTGTGCACAATGCCACCAATTTGCTCCCAGTGGCTGTAGAGCACAGCGTGGGTCTTGGTGTCCGACGACGGCCGCTTCTCCCCTTCCACAATCTTATTGGCGAAGTCAACAATCACGATGTCCTCGGGCCGGAGCGTGTCGTAGGGCACGCCACTGGGCTTGATGGCAAACACCCGGTTTTCGCGGTCGACTACGCTGGCGTTGCCAAAGGTGAAGAGCACCAACCCCAGCTTGGGGAGCTGCATGTTGGCATCGTAGCAGGCTTGCTTTAGGTCTTGGTACTGACTCATGCGGTAGCAGTGGCCGTTTCTGCGGCCTGTTTGTCGCCCAGGGTAGCCGTTTCTACGAACTGCCCAAAGGCCTGGTATTTCTTGTAACGAGTGGCGTAGTCGGCCACGCGGTCGGGCTGGGGCGTGTAGGTTTCGGCAAAGCCGCTACCCATTGCGCGCTGTGCTGTGAGCACATCGGGGTGGACGCCAGCCGCTACGGCGGCGTACATGGCTGCGCCTAGAGCCGGGGCCTGCTCAGAGGTAGCAATCTTAATGGGGCGATCAAGCACGTCAGCCAGCGTCTGCATGGCAAAGCGCGACTTCTTGGCCACGCCGCCAATGCCAATCACCTGCTTAATCGGAATCCCTTCGCTCTCGAAGCGCTCCACAATTTGTTTGGAGCCGTAGCAAATGGCTTCTACCAACGCCCGGAACACCTGCGGCGCCCCCGAGCCCATGGTCAGACCCATGATGGCACCTTTCAGCGCTTGGTTGGCGTCGGGCGTGCGGCGGCCGTTCACCCAGTCCAGCGCCAATACGGCCGACTCTTCGGGGTCAATTTTTTCAGCGGCTGCGGTGAGCTCCACAATCAGGTTGCCGCGCATCTCCTCCCGCAGCGCCTCCATCTGTTCCGATGAAATCACCGTGGATTTGGGCAGCATGGTACGTAGGGGCCAGTCGATGATCTGCGTGAACCATGCCAGCAGGTCGCCAAAGGCCGATTGGCCAGCCTCCAGGCCCAGCATGCCGGGGATTACGGAGCCATCTACCTGGCCGCAAATGCCCTGCACTAGCTTGTCGCCTACCTCGGCGGTGGGCGCTACCACAATGTCGCAGGTGCTGGTGCCCATCACCTTCACCATAGAGTAGGCTTCAATCTCGCCGGCCACGGCGCCCGCATGGGCATCAAACGAGCCCACGGCTACTACGGTGTCGGTGGTGAGGCCCAGACGCTCGGCCCATTCGGCGGAAAGGTTGCCGGCTACCTGGTCGGCGGTATAGGTTTCCTCAAACAATCGGTTGCGTAAACCAGCCAACTTAGGTTCCAGTAGCGTTAGAAACTCCTCGGAAGGTAGGCCGCCCCAGCTCTCGTGCCACATGGCCTTATGGCCGGCGGCGCAGCGGCTGCGCTTGAACGTGGCTAGGTCCTGTCCGGTGAGTAGCAATGTCATCCAGTCGCAATGCTCCATCCAGGAGTAGGCGGCCTGGGCCACGGCTTCGTCTTCGCGCACTACGTGGGCAATCTTGGCCCAAAACCATTCCGAGGAATAGATGCCACCCTCAAACTGCGTGTAGTCGGGGCCACCCCAGGTGCGGGCTTTCTCGTTGACTTCGGCGGCTTCGGCCAGGGCCGTGTGGTCTTTCCAGAGCACAAACATGGCGTTGGGGTTCTCCTCGAAGCCGGGCGTGAGGGCCAGCGCTACCCCCTGCTCATTCACGGCACCAGGGGTAGAGCCGGTGGTATCAATGGCAATGCCTTTGATTTGCTCGGCCGGCACCTGCTGGGCTACCTGGCGCACGGTGGCTTCCAAGCCCTCAATATAATCGAGGGGATGCTGGCGGAACTGGTTTTTCTGGGGGTTGCAGTAGGCACCCTGCTTCCAGCGGGGATAGTAATGCACGGCCTGAGCTACCTCGTCGCCGGTATGGGCATTCACGAGGAGGGCGCGAACCGAGTCGGTGCCATAGTCAAGACCGATGACGTAGGCAGGATGGTCAGTCATGAGGTAATTGTTGATTGCGTACTAGACTAGAGAAAACCAGCACGTCATTTCGACCAGCAGGAGAAATCTCGCGTGCTCCCGGTAATTTCCTGACGTATAATTAGCGCTGCACGCGAGATTTCTCCCGTCGGTCGAAATGACGTGCTGGATGCGACGTTCTGGCGGGCGGCGGCAAGCCGACCCTACTGGCGTCTACTTGCGCACCCCGAACTTGAAGATGGTAGTTGATTGTAGTGTGTCGCCGGGCTTCAGCGTGGTGCTGGGGAAAGCCGACTGGTTAGGCGAATCGGGGAAGTGCTGAGTTTCGAGGCAGAAACCAGCATTTTTGCCGTACACCGTGTTGCTTTTGCCGGTAAGGGTGCCGTCGAGGAAGTTGCCGGTGTAGAATTGCACACCCGGCTCGGTGGTGGTTACTTCCAGCGTGCGGCCTGTGGTGGGCTCGTATACTGAGGCGGCCTGGTGCATGCCACTGGGGTTGTTCAACGCCCAGTTGTGGTCGTAGCCGCCGGGCACCTGCGCAATACGCTCCCCAATGGCGTGAGGGGTAGTAAAGTCGAAGGGCGTACCCTTCACCGGGCGCAGCTCGCCCGTGGGAATCAACTGGTCGTTCACTACGGTGTAGCGGTCGGCCGGAATCATTACCTGGTGAGCCAGTACGTCCTTGCTCTGCCCCAGCGCCAGGTTGAAGTAGCTGTGGTTGGTGAGGTTCACAGGGGTAGCCTTGTCGGTGGTAGCAGAATAGTCAATTTTCAGCTCGTCGTTGTCGGTGAGCGTGTACACTACCGTGACCTGCAAGTTGCCGGGGAAACCTTCTTCACCGTCCTTGCTTAGGTACGTCAGCGTGAGCGTCTGGCCATCGGCCGAGGAGCCCGGCTTAGCTTCCCATAGCACCTTATCAAACCCTTTCTTGCCGCCA
Source organism: Hymenobacter defluvii (assembly GCF_017589435.1). NCBI lineage: Bacteria > Pseudomonadati > Bacteroidota > Cytophagia > Cytophagales > Hymenobacteraceae > Hymenobacter > Hymenobacter defluvii. The sequence continues at coordinate 171,383 of NZ_JAGETX010000007.1, read as the reverse complement.
TGCAGCGTGTTCTGCCCATTGTTCTGGGGTAGGGAATACGTCTGGCCGTCCAGCGTGAACTTGCCGCCTTTAATGCGGTTGCCGTAGCGTCCTATCAGCGCTCCAAAGTAGGGCCCCGATTTCAAAAACTCTGGGCTCTGGTACCCGCTCACGTTGTCGAAACCCAGCACAATGTCGCCCATCTTGCCGTCTTTGTCGGGTACCATCAGGCTGGTGATGGTACCACCGTAGTTGCTGATGTCTACCTTCAGGCCGTGGGCGTTGGTGAGGGTGTAGAGCTGGGCTTCGGTGCCCTCGGTGGTTTTGCCGAAGGAAGTGGAGGCGGGCATGGCAGTGGCAGCGGTTTGGGTGGAGTCGGCAGCGGCAGCCGTGGTGGCGCCGGTTTCGGTGGTAGTAGGGTTTTGATTACAGGCAGCCAGCAGCAAAGTTGCGAACAGGCCGCTGGCGAGGTAGCCAGCACGGCAAGGGTGTATCATTAGTTGGAAACGGTGTGATAAGGTGAACGGACAGAGATGAATGAAAACGTTTGCACAGAGAAAACCAAGCGAACAGGCGAAATACACTGTTTACTTTTCGCAAAGTAGCTCACCCTATTTTATTAACCATCCTGCTATGCTCTGTATGAAGGCAATAATCACGTAATGCTTGGATTACAAACCAGTATTAAATTCTAAGGGCTGTTTTCGGGTGTAAAGTAGAAATTATTATGCATCCACACAATCGTTTGTGTTTCTGAATATCCGAAACAAGGATGATATAGAGTCTAATAAGTGTGCGAACAGGGCTACTCCACGCCATAATAGCACATCATGCTATAACTGTAACAGCTATAACTGTAACAGAAAATTGTCTTAATCCTACACTGAATCAAGGCTATCCTATAACCTGTGTTGCCAGTAGCCTTGATTCAGTGTAGGTGATAAGCGCACGAACTATTGCTAGAGAATCCAGCCTTCTCACTATTTCTTTTTCCCCCAAACAGCTACGCCAGTAGTGGTTAGCCCTGAGAAGACTATCGTTGCTTTCTTATTTTCCCAATCTCTACCCTTTTGCACATATACTTTAGCAGTGTTTCCATTACTCCATTTCAAATCCAGCCAAGGGGCAGAATACGTCCAGGTGTTGGCGGCTGCGCCGTTGAACGAGCCATCAGCAGCTAACTGCAACGGTACGGACGTCTGAAAATCAGGAGAGGTCTGCTCCCGCTCATACCCCGGTACTACCCGGTAGTTGAGCGTAATCTGCTCCCACTCTCCCAGTATGTCGGCTTGCGCTACAGTGCTGTTGTCCTCACCGGCATAGCGCTCAGGCGACACCACCGGCCAACCCGACGGTGTCCAGAATATTTTGCGCACATGCAGATCCATAAAGTAAGGGTCTACTCCGGGCCGGCCTTGATGCGCCATGTAGTACTGCCCATTGTCTTCAAATACACCACAGTGTGCAGTGCCCTGCCAGCCGCCATGACCAGAAAACTGGTAGGGAGCCAGAATCATAGGCCCATTGTCCTGCGCCAGATTGATGTCTTGCCCATTGAAATCCAGGAACGGGCCATCGGGCGAGTCGGCCCTACCCACGCGCACGTTGTATTTTGTCAGCAGCCAATCGTAGGAGATGAAGAGGTAGTATTTCTTCTGCTCCTTATTATAGATGATTTCCGGCGCCTCAATGTTGCCGTTGATTTGACCACCGGTATACCCGCGCTCAGCCACGCGCACGCCTTTGTCGTTGGCAGTCTGTGCCAGGCCAGTCGTTGCATCTAGCTTGAGCATGTGAATACCGTCAAATGCCGAGCCATAGTACATGCGGTGCTGCCCCTGCTGGTCTACCAAGACTGTTGGGTCAATGGCATTCGTCATAGGAGTAGTCGTATTGCTGGAGCTTACAACTATTCCCTTCTCTGTCCAAGGACCTTGTGGTGAAGTGGACGTAGCCAAGCCAATCACGCTCAGCTTGAACACATTAGAAGCCAGCGAGTAGTAGAGGCGATACTCATTATTCACCTTCAGCACGTAGGGTGCCCATAGCAAGCGGTTGGGCGTACCACCATTCTGCCGGATAAAGGTAGTGCCCATGGCTGGCGCTTCCTTGAAAGCCCATCCTACGAACTCCCACTTGATAAGGTCTTTAGAACGACGCACCTGAATACCAGGTATCAGTGCAGCGTCAGAAATGCCGTAGCCTACGTCGGTACTGTAACAGTAGTAATAATCATCTGCTTTGATAATAGCGGGGTCGTGCACGTTGTAAGGTCCCCAGAAGGGGGCACTAGTCAGCGGCGCTACTCCTGCATAAGTATCCGTAATAGAGTTGATATCAAACGCAGGCACTGTGGGCGGCGCAGGGGTAGGCGTAGGGGCCACTGGGTCCGCTTCGTCCTTCTGGCATGCGCTTACACTTAATAGTAACAGCAGCAGGCTACCCAAATAAGCTTTTTTATTCTTCATGGCTCAAGCAATACGTTGACTAGTCGCGGAGTATTTAGTAGTGCAGAAGGAGCAGTTGCACAAAGCCTTATCGCTTCATACAACTGCTCCTTCACTACTTAAATTATCTTAAAAACCAGGATTCTGTTGGAGTGTGCGGTCCACATCAATATCAGTTTGTGGAATCGGCAACAACGTGTTTCTAGGATAAATGAAGTTATTGAAATCCGCATCGCGGGCTTTCAATTCATTCAATCCTGCTGGTGTTTCAAATAGCTTATAGCGTATTAGGTCACCCCACCGCATGCCTTCCCCGGCTAGCTCTGTTATACGCTCATGGCGAAGTTGTGCACGCAGAGTCGTTTGATTGAAACCACCTGCTACCAGCGGCACTAAGTTAACCCGGCTTCGCACCTGGTTGATAAGGGCAACAGCATCCGCCACTTTATTTTGCTCATTCAATGCTTCGGCTTGCATTAGTAGTACATCTGCATACCGAATCAACCGGATATTGATACCCGAAAAGAAATTTTCGAAGTTTCGGGTGCGGTCGTTTTGATACTTGCGCCACAAGATGCGGTTAGGGTTGATGTCAAGTCCTCCGGCACCGAAAGGCCTACCATACAGTGTCGGAGTGCCTACCGCACTAAACATGGTTGCGTCGCGGCGTGGATCTACTCCACCAGTTGTGGTTTTGTCAGAAAACTCGTTGAACAACCAAGGCCGCACCTCAACGTCTGTGAAACCAACACCGGGAGGGCCAAAGAATTGCGCCCGTTCATTGCCTTCTGTTCCACCTGGTCGGTCCTGATCAAAGTTTTGATTCACTCCCGAAAACTGCACCTCGTAGATAGATTCGGAATTATTCTCGTTTGCTTCAGTGAAGTTATCAGCATAATTGGCTACCAACGAATACTGATTTGAATTGATTACCTCCGCAAATTGCTCCGAAGCCAATGCCCATTGGGGTTGCTTCATTTGCATATATACCTTGCCCATGAGAGCCGTGGCCGCCCCTCGGGTAGCCCGACCTTTGTTGGCCGCATCATAAGTCAAAGGCAAGTCTGCCTTGGCAGCTGTCAGGTCTTTGATAATCTGCGCATACACTTCTTCCTGCGTTACTTGAGGCACACGCGTGTTAGCATCCGCGACTGTGAGCACCAACGGAATATTGCCGAACAGCAAGCCCATGTCGTAATACACCATGGACCGCAGATATAGAGCTTCGGCTAGTGTGCGCTTCTTCAGGTCCGCATCCATCTGAATGTTCGGCACATTTGCCAGCACTTGGTTACAGCGGAAAATGATGCTGTACATGTCGTTCCACATGAACTGCGACCGTTGATCTGAAGTATTCACTTGCCGGAACACCAGGTATTGATTCAGCCCAGTATCCGGGGTGTTTGTAAACGACTCATCGGAGCGGCCAGTCGTGGCAAAATGCCAGTACAGGCTATAGTTAGAAAAGATTTGCTGACGAGAGTAGGCAGCCACCATTGCCCGTAACGCATCATCTTGGGTTTGCCAAAACTGCTCAGTGCTTGGCGTGTTAGGATTTACTTTCTCGAGCAAATCCTTATCGCACCCAGAGTTAACCAGCAGTGTGCCCAGCAATGCCAGCGTAGTAATTTTATGTATTTTCATGGAAACTGAAATCGAGAGGGTAGGGAATGCGAAGGATGGAATCAGCTTAGCTTGAATCGCTTATCGCATTAGAAATTCACTTGCAAACCGCCCGTAAACGTCCGTACGTTCGGGTAGGTGCCATCGTCAAGACCACGGCCAAAGATGCCAAGGCCCGGCGTCTCGGGGTCAAAGCCAGTGTATTTAGTGAAGGTGACGATGTTGCGACCCGTCACATACACACGCACGCTTCCCAAACCAGGTATCAAGCTATTTACCGATTGGGGTAGGGTGTAACCCAGCTGCACGTTTTTCAGGCGCAGATAGCTGCCATCTTCCACCCAGCGGGTGCTTGCCCGCTCGTAGTTTTTCACGTTACCGGCACCACCGCCATATACTAAGCGTGGAGTAGTGTTAGAACCATTTTCTGGGGTCCAGGGCTGTATGTCGCTGCGAAAGTTGCCTGCTCCATCCAGGATATCCAGCGAAGCGCGCGTGGAGTTGAAGACATCGTTTCCGGTTACACCCTGGAAGAAAACGCTCAAGTCAAAGCCTTTGTAAGCAGCTGTCAGGTTCAAGCCGTATTGCAGTTTAGGGAAGGGATTACCCACGAACTGCCGGTCTGTATCGAAATTGATAGAACCGTCGCCGTTTGTATCCTCAAACTTCACATCGCCGGGCTTGGCCAGTGGTTGAATAACCGTACCGTTAGCACTCCGATAGTTCAAAATTTCTTCCTCGCTTTGGAAGACACCTATCATCTTCAGCAAATACAGCCGACTAATGGGTTGGCCTACTGAAGTACGCGTGATGGGGGTAGTACCGATAAAGCCAGGAACGTTCGGCTGTAAATCAGATAGAGCTAATACTTCATTTTTGATGGTAGTCAGCGTAAGATCAGCCCCATACGTAAAAGCCTTACGGTTTTCGTGGTAGCCTAATGCAAATTCGAAACCACGGTTCTCAATCTCACCAAGGTTAGCAAATGGGTAGGCACCAGCACCCGCTACTCCCAGGTAGCCTGGCAACGGTGGATTTACCAGCGCGTTTTTGGTAGTTGAGATATAATAGTCGGTTGATAGGGTCAACCGGTTATCCAGCAGCGCCATATCCAAGCCGAAGTCGGTAGTATAGCGTGACTCCCAACGAATACCACGGCTTTCCAGTGCAGGCTGAATAGCGCCGTTAATCAGCGTTTGGCCTGTGCCTAAGGGGTAGTATATAGTCTGATTTACTACTGCTTGGTAAGCGTAGTTGCCGGCATTGCCTAACTGGTCATTGCCATTCACTCCGTAGCTGGCCCGTAGTTTCAAATTGTTCACTACGGGTAGAGCCGTTTTGAAGAACTCCTCCTCGCTGATGCGCCAGCCTAGCGAGCCAGCCCCGAAATTGGCATACCGCCGATCAGGGTCAAAGCGTGATGAGCCATCGCGGCGGAAGCTACCGGTTAGCAAGTAGCGACCCTTGTAATCATAATTGAGTTGGCTGAAGTAAGAGCGTTTTGCATACTCATCAATTCCGCCGCCTACAATAGGCGCAGTGGCTGTGTTGGTGCCTGCACCTAGTACGAAAAAGTATTGGGGAGCCGATGGGAAACCCGTTGCATTCGCAGTTGCGTTATCCGCATGATACGTCTGCTCGGAGTAGCCCAACAGCGCAGTCACGTTGTGGTCACCAAAGCGCTTGTTGAAATTCAGAGTATTTTCAACTAGGGTAAATCGTTGCGTACCACGATTTTCGAACAGGTAGGTTGTATTCGGGTTGGATTCACCCAACCGGATATAGCCTTCTTTGCGGGCATTCCGGTCGTTGTAATCGTGTATTTCCAAGCCTAGATTCAGACGATACGACAGGAAATCGAAGATAGCGAAGTCTGCATTGGCGCTTCCCTGAAGACGGTTGTTTTTTTGCGTGCGGTTTAGGATTTGCTGCGCACCAATTGGGTTCACCGAGTAGTTAAACAGGTTGGCACTACCGTAGCCATATCCGCCAAAGTTGGCGGGGTTGTATACCGGAATACCAGGCAGTTCAGTCAGTACGTCAACGAAGGGTACTTCATTGAGCAGGGTAGTATTGATGTGCGTTAGCAGAGCGCTCTGCCCTAATTTCAGTCTGCCGCGGGTTAAACCAGAATTCAGGCGCACACTGTAGCGCTCAAATTTGGGCCCTTTCACAATCCCATCTTGGTTGAAGTAACCGCCTGAAATGAGGAAGTTGGTGGCGTTCTTACCAGAATTGCTACCTCCCGAAAAAGAGACGTTATAGTCTTGTATTTTGCCTGTGCGGAAGAACTCTTTCTGCCAATCAGTATCAACGGCATCGGAATAGGCCGGAGTACCTTTCACGGCACCGGGCGAAGGGGAGGGAATACCAGCGTTGATAGCTGCCTGATTGGCCCAATCGGCCCACTGGCTGTGATTGGTTAGATCATACTTACGGTAGATGCTTTCCACCCCAGCATAGCCGTTAAAGCTGATTTTTGGCTCGCCGCTTTGTCCCCGCTTGGTAGTAATAAGAATTACCCCGTTGGCCCCACGCGAACCATATACTGCCGTAGAGGACGCATCCTTCAGCACCGTCGTCGACTCAACGTCATTCGGATTCAAGTCGCGGATGTTATCCGTCCATAATCCGTCAATCACGTAGAGCGGATTACTACCTGAGCCTACCGTGCCAACACCGCGAATGAGAATGTTGGGTACTGCACCAGGATTACCCGCACTTTCTACTTGCACACCCGCTACACGTCCCTGAATACTCTGGGCCAGGGTAGGTACAGGTACCTTATTTGCTTCTCTTACGTCAAGGCTGCTTACTGCACTGGTTATATTCTGGCGGTCCTGCGTCACGTAGCCCACTACCACTACTTCCGACAGAGCCTGGTTGTCTGGCGCCAACGCGGTATTGATAGTTGTCTGACCACTTACGGCTACCTCTTTCGCTGTATACCCCACAAACGAAAACACCAGGGTAGCGCCATCGGGTACGGTTAGGGTGTAGCGACCGTCGGCATCGGTTTGGGTGCCGTTAGTGGTGCCTTTCACTACTACGTTTACGCCGGGTAGGCCGGTTCCTTTCTCATCTACTACACGCCCTGTTACGGGCGCATCGGCAACAGGCAGCAGAGTACCCGTTAGAAAGCCTGTTGCGGAGGTAGCTGCCTGCGCTGCCAAGGGTAGCAAGGGCAAACCACACAATAGCGCCGGAATAGCCAGCCGGCGTAGTTTGGGTATTGTCTTTCTCATAAAGAAGAAAATGGGAATTGAAATTTCAATACTCACAAACGATTGTGTAAAAAAATATCGCAATCGTTTGTGTAGGCAGGGTAAAAAAACAGGCCAAGGCCTTCTAAAAATGGGGGCAGTTGCTTTGAAGTGGCCTGAATCGCATAATTTGGCCTTTCTTATTGCACTTGTTCCGAAATATAAGAATGTTATCTAAACTTTATCGTTTGTGTAATAGCATAAACAAATTTTTCTCTTTCAAGTAATCAGCAGTATTACAACGTTTGCACTCTGCGCCCTCACCTCAACCTACTGTTACACCAAAGCAGTACTTTGGCTGTCAGAAATAGTTATGCTTTGCCAGCAGCAGGCTGAGGCGGCGTGCCCTACCTGCTATTTTCTTCTGTGGTGCCCTCGTTGCGCCTAATACTACCGCTCTGTGGCTGCCGATTTTTTCTTGTTTGTTGATACGGAAACCACAGGCTTGCCCACTCGCTGGGACCAGCCATACGCAGAGGAAGGCCACTGGCCCCACATTGCGCAACTGGCTTGGCAGGTATACACAGCGGCCGGCGAGCTGGTGCGCGCCGATGAAGCGTATCTGCGCGTACCCGCCGGTACCATGCCCGCCGAAGCTGTTGCCATTCACGGCCTTACTGAAGACTTTTTGCACACCCACGGTGCCGCGCCGCGCCCCGTACTGGAGCGCTTGCACCACGACCTACTCCACTACCGTCCGCAGGTAATTGGGCATTTTTTGCAACTCGATTTTCACGTGCTGGGCGCAGCATTTCAGCGGGTAGGCTTGTCGAATCCGCTGCCGGCCTTGCCGCAGTTCTGCACCATGTTCAGCAGTCGGCCGCTAAGCCTGCGCGGACATTACCTGAAGCTAGCCGACCTGCACGAATATCTTTTCCAGGAACCGCCGCCCCGCCTACACGATGCCGTGGGCGACGCCGCTGCTACGGCTCGCTGCTTTTTTGAAATGCGCCGCCGGAGGCTGTTTGCTGCCACCGCCCCTACCCTACCGCGGCTGGTGCCCCCGGCGCCCCGCTCCTTCTGGGCACAACACCAACTACCGATTACCTTGGGCGTAGCGCTGTTTTTTCTCCTTCTCTATTGGTTGATCTATGGATAACGTCTTGGCTTTTTTGCGCACCGTGGAACCCTTCCAGCTCCTGCCCGACGACGTACTAGCGGGTGTGGCCGATTTGGTAGAGGAAGTCCACTACCCCCGCGAAACGCTGCTCTACCAGCAGGGCACCAGCAAGCTAAAGGCGCTGGACATTATCGTGGAAGGCGCCTACGATACCTTTTTCTACGATAGTGAGCAGCACAAGCGCCTACCCCTCACCTACCCCGCTGGCACCTGCTACGGAGGCATTTCCATCCTGCTGCACAAAAAACGTTCTATCCGGACGGTGCTAGTGCGCGCCCGTACGCGGGTGCTCACCCTCCCCCGCCGCGACTTCCGGGCGCTGTGCGTGTCCTACCCTGCCTTCTTCCACTTTTTCACGGCGCGCTACGGCGAGCAGATGCTGAACGAGGAGTTTGCCCACTTCGTGAAGCCCCGCGACACGCCTGAGCAGAATTTCCTGGTGGCCGACCAGCTGTTTTCGCGCCGGGTGGAAACGCTGGAAATGCGCCCCATCACGGCCTGCACGCTGGATACGCCCATCTTTGAAGCGGCACAACGCATGGCCGCTGCTAAGGTGAGCTGCCTGTTTGTGACCGATGCCGAGGGTACCATTGTGGGCTACTGCACCGACATCACCCTACGCGACTCCGTGATTGCGCAGCGCCTCGACGCCAACCGCCCCGTGGCAGACGTGCTGGCAACGCCGTTGGTCACAGTCAACAGCGGAGCTTTTGTGTATGAGGCTATTCTGAAGATGTTTCAGACCAAAACGCGCTACCTGCTGGTAGAGCGCGAGGGCGAGTTTCTGGGCTTCCTGAGCCGCAACAAACTGCTCAGCGACTTGGCCCAGTCGCCGTTTATGTTCATTCAGGCTGTGAAGCTGGCCCAGAGCACCCACGAGCTGAAGCGCCGCTGGGACCAGGTACCCGAGATTGTGCAGCAGCTGCTAGGTAGGGGCGTGAAGTCGGAAATCGTGAACCAGGTGATTACGGCCGTGGCCGATGCCATTGCCCTCAAGGTGATTGACAATGTGCTGGCCGAGCACGGCCCGGCCCCGGCGCGCTTCGTGTTTATGGTACTGGGCAGCGAGGGTAGGCAGGAGCAAACCCTCGTCACGGACCAAGACAACGCCATCATCTACGAAGACAAAGCCAATGAGCAGCGCGAATTGGTGCGGGCGTATTTCCTGCGCTTCGCGGAGGCCGTGTCCGACCAGCTCAACCACATTGGGCTGCATTACTGTACGGGCGGCTTCATGGCCAAAAACCCGAAGTGGACGCACTCGCTCTCGCACTGGAAACGCAATTACCAGGAGTGGCTGCGCGAGTCGAACCCCGAAAACGTGATGCGCTTCGCTACCTTTTTCGACTGCCGCTACCTCTACGGCGACGAGTCCATTATGGACGAATTGCAAGCCTTTCTGCATCAGGAGCTCCAAAAGCCCTCGGAGCGCTTTTTCCGGTTTATGGCTCAGAATGCCCTGCAATACGAGCCGCCGCTTACCTTCCTGCGCAACATCCGCACGTTTGTGCAGGGCACCCAAAAGGTGTTCGACCTCAAGCGCACCATGACCCCCATTGTGGACCTAGTACGGGTATACGCGCTGCAACACCAGATTTTCCGGACCAACACCGGCGAGCGGCTGGCCCTGTTGCGCGAGCGTGGAGTCTTCCGCGAAAAAGAGTACCAGGAGCTGCTACAGGCGTACTACTACCTGATGGGCATGCGCCTGCACAAGCAGGCCACCCAGCTCCTGAAAGACCGCACCTCTCCCACCAATTACGTCGACCCGACCACCCTTACGCAGGTGGAACAAGTCACGCTGAAAGAGATTTTCAAGGTGATTCAGGACTTTCAGCTCAAGATCAAGGTAGGCTTCACGAAGTCGTTTTAAGTATCGCCCTACGCAGGTCAAGAACAAAATAGAGACGCATCCTTCCGTCTCTACTTTGTTCTATAACACAGCTTACTCCAATTGCAGCACCGAATCGGCATACCTCCCGCGCCAGATACTACGAATGGTGGCTTGCTGATTGCCCAGGCCCGTATTACAACGGTATAGGTAGCTAGGCCGGCCCATTCCCGGCTCTACGCCCCGCATACCGGGCATGGCCAGGTGGCCACTGGGGTCCAGCTGTTTTATGCGGTAGTAGGAATATACCAGCACGGAGTCGCGGTAGGCGGGGGGCTGCTGCGCAAACCAGCTGATTTCGTCCCAGCCCCACAGAAACCAGTCGCGGTTTCGGTCGTAGTTGCACCCTACGGCGGCTTCGGCGCTCGGCCCACTATTGTCCAGCTCTACCAGGTAGGGATTGCGCACGGACGTCCAGCCCAGCGGACTGAGGCCCCCTAGGCTGCGCTGGTGCAATCCTACGTTCGGATCAACCTGTATTGTAATTGGCTGCCGCTCGGGCGTGCAGCCTGGCGCCTCCTGGTAGTTCACCCAAATGGAGTGAAAATCGAGTACCAGTTGCTTTGTGCTATCGGAGGTAGGGCGATACGACTGCCACTCGGCCAACGGCATAGTTTGCACCAACTGCGGCTCGTAGTATATGCCACCAGAAGGCACGTGGCCGTCGCAGAGCACCACGCCGCGGTTCCGGGTAGCCGCATAGGTCCTGATTTTCTGGAGCAGCGCCCACCACTGCGCGTTGCCCACGTCGCGACGGTTCATTACTTCTACTTGTCCGAAATGAATGGCCTCGCAACCCGCCGCGAGGTAACGCGTGGCCATGTAGTAAAACCACAATTGGGCTTCCTGAGTGGTGACATCGGGCGTGAACCGACGCATACTTTCAGCCATCGGACCATCGTAGACGCGGTACTGCGCGGCGGGTGCCGGGTACAGCATCTCCTGACAACGAAAATTGCGGCGCACCACAGGCAGCCCAAACGCCCGGAATACTCGCGCTGGCACGGCTATGTTGTTCACACTCTCTGATACATACTCGAATACCGCCGCTTGGCAAATCACTTCCTGGTCGTGGGCCTGGATGCGGCGTACATTCCAGCGGACCTGTGCAAATAGAGCATCATGTGCGGCTTGGTCGTAGGCATTTTCCCACCAGCCCCCAATGCGGCTCACAAACTTGGCGCCCACGTTGTGCAGCATGGCTATGTTGCGCCGGCGTTCGGCTTCGCTCAATTTGTTGACACCCTCTATTTCTGACTGCCCCTGCATGGTAATGGCGCGGTCGAGGTAGTTGTTGAGCACGTTCTGGCTCATCGTACCCTGAAAGCGGTAGGTTTGGGCGTAGCTGTAACTATTGAGGAAGCAGAAAAACAGGAAAAGCCAACGGAAGCAGAGTAGCATCACGAAGAAGGATGGTGAAGTGGAATAACGCTGCTATACGCAGAATCCACATTCCGAATTTCCAAAAGGGATTTGCGAAAGAGCCTCTGGAAGCTTAGCGCCGCGGTAAAGCAAATACACTTTTTGCGAAACGTTTTTCGCTTGACTTCGTCCAACCTAGCCAGGAGTTCACCTAACGCCCCTCTATGCATAAAACAGTTTTACTTTTATTTCTCTGCTTATTCGGCACGCTGTGCCACGCACAAGACCTAGAGGACAAAGACAATGAAAAGCCTGCCCTGAAGCTGGGCGGTGCGCTGCGCCTCAACTACAACCTCTCTACCTGGAAACAGGACCAAGTGGAACGAGGCGGTGATTTTGGCTTTGATATGTTTCGCATCAATGCGGAGGCCGCCTATAAAGGCATCAAGCTGAACGCCGAGTTCCGGCACTACTCGCAGGCATTTGGGGGGAGCTTTCTGAAGCAGGGCTGGTTTCAGTACGATTTCTCGGATGCCGCCCAACTACAGGTAGGGCTGAATCAAGTGCCCTTCGGCATTCAGCAGTACAACTCCAACAACTGGTTTTTCAACATGACCTACTACCTGGGGTTTGAGGATGACCACGACATGGGCGTGAAGTACATCCACGACAAAGGCCGCTGGCAGTGGCAGGCAGCCTACTACAAAAGCGCGGAGGATTTTGTGTTCAGCTCGGCCGAAGCCAGCCCCAACCGCTACTCCTACGACGTAACCGGACGCAACAAGGAGAACAACCAGCTAAATTTTAAACTGGTCCGGCGCCTCGACGACAGCCTGGCCCACGAGTTGGGCGTTTCCCTACAGGGCGGCCTCCTCTACAACCTGGATACCAGGCGCAACGGCACCCGCTATGCCGGGGCGGTGCACTATGAATTTAAGCCTGCCCACAGCCCCTGGACTATCAAGCTACAGGCCATGCGCTACCGCTTTCAGCCAAAATATGCCAACGGTGCGGCCTTAAATTTCGTTCAGATGGGTGCGTACGGCGCCAACTATCGGGTAGCCACCAGGGGCAACCTGTACACGGCCAACGTCGCCTACCGTCTCCCCATCGAGACCCGCTTGCTGCAAAGCATCACGTTTTACGACAACTACGGCTACTATTCGAAAGACGTCCGTGGCTTTGAGAACTCGCACATGAACGTGCTGGGGGCCTTGTTTGCCGCCGGGCCCATGGCCATCTACACCGACGCCGCCTTTGGCTACAACCACCCCTGGTTGGGACCTGAGTGGGAAAATGCCTTTACCAGTGGCACTTCCGGCAACACCCGCTGGCACATGCGATTCAACATCAACATGGGCTACTACTTCTAGAAATCAACAGCACTGCATATGAGCAAAGTTAGGAATGAGGCGAAAAAATCGTTTGGGTTGGATGTAAACGGGCCCGTGTTCTGGCCATCCATCGTGATACTTGTCCTCAGTATCGTGCTCGTTTTGGTCTTTCGGGAAAGCGCCGAAACGTTTTTCGCGGAAATACAGACTGCTGTCACGTCCAACATGGGGTGGCTGTTCATTCTGAGCGTGAACATTTTTGTGGCGTACTGCCTGTTTCTGGCTTTTGGTCGGTTTGGCAATATCCGGTTGGGTGGTCGGGATGCCCGGCCCGAGTTCAGCACTGGTTCCTGGTTTGCCATGCTGTTCAGTGCCGGCATGGGTATTGGCCTGCTTTTTTGGAGCGTGGCCGAGCCCATCAACCACTTCCAGACGCCCCCGCTTGGGGAGCCGGGCACGCCCGCCGCTGCCCGCCAGGCCATGAACTTCACGTTTCTGCACTGGGGCTTCCACGCTTGGGCCATTTATGCGCTGGTAGCGCTGGCCTTGGCCTTTTTCACCTATAATCGCCAATTACCTCTTACGGTACGCTCGGCGTTCTACCCGTTTCTGGGTGAGCGTATTCACGGTATTATTGGTGATGTTATTGATATTCTGGCGGTTATTGCTACCCTCTTCGGCTTGGCTACCTCGCTGGGCCTGGGGGTGAAGCAGGTGGCGGCGGGGCTACACCACGTATTTCCAGTTATCGTCAACAACGTCACTACCCAGATTAGCCTGATAGCCATTATCACGGGCATTGCTACCATATCGGTGGTAACGGGGGTAGACAAAGGCGTGCGTATCCTCAGCGAGTGGAACGTCCGAATTGCCTTGCTGGTACTGGTGGCGGTGCTGTTTCTGGGGCCTACGGTGTTTATCCTGGGCTCTTATGTGCAGAACACCGGCTACTACATTGGGAGCTTTATGCAGCTTTCTTTTTGGAATGAAGCTTACAGCAATACCAACTGGCAGGGTACCTGGACGGTATTTTATTGGGCCTGGTGGATTTCGTGGGCGCCGTTTGTGGGCATCTTCATTGCGCGCGTCTCCAAAGGCCGCACCATCAAGGAATTTGTGCTCGGGGTACTGATTGTGCCTTCCCTACTCTCGTTTCTGTGGATGACGGTATTCGGCAGCACCGCCCTGCGCGAAGTACTGGGCGGCAATACGGCCGTAGCCGATGCCGTAGCCGCAGACGTATCAACGGCCCTATTTGTCTTCTTCGAGCAGCTTCCGTTCTCCAACATCCTGTCGGTTATCGGCATTGTGCTCATCACCGGGTTCTTCGTCACGTCCTCCGACTCCGGGTCGCTGGTAGTGGTAAGTCTTACTTCTGGCGGCCGGCCAGACCCCTCGGTCGGCACCCGCATATTCTGGGCCGTGTCGGGCGGAGCCATTGCGGCGGTGCTGCTACTGGGTGGCGGGTTGCAAGCCTTGCAAACGGCTGTTATTATCACAGGCCTTCCCTTTGCTATCATTCTGCTGCTGATGTGCTACAGCTTGTATAAAGGGCTGAGTGAAGAACTGGAAGAAGAAATGAAACTGGGCAGCGCCCAGCAACGCAAAGATTATCAGCAACTGGTAGGCGAAATGCTGACCAAGCGGGCGCAGAAACAAGAAGTCAAAGCACCGCAAACAGCTATTCCTACCTCCTTACCCCCAAACGCCGCGAAACTATGATTGCCATTGACGCGATGATGGTCTGCTTGGACCTGAGTGATATAGACGAAAAACTGGTGGCCTTCACCCGCTCCATCTGCGAGCGGCTGCAAGTAGGCAAAGTGTACTTTGTGCACAACGTGAAGGTAGCCGAGCTGAGCGACGACTTCCGGGAATACTTTGGCAACATGGACCTGGCCAGCGAAGTGGAAGGCAACATCAACGACATCGTGACCGAGCACTTCGGCAACGCCACTGCATATGAGGTCCTTGTTGGCGAGGAGCCGAATACGGAAGTGATGCTGGCCGAATTGGTGAAGCGCTACCGGATAAAGCTAGCCCTGCTGGGCAAGAAGATGAGCGACAAGAGTACCGGAGCCCTCGGCACCAAGCTACTCCAGGTGCTACCGTGCAGCGTGCTCGTCTTCCCCGAAACGGCGGTAGCAAGTATTCATAAAGTTCTGCTGCCGCTGGATTTTTCGGCCACCTCGGTGCACGCCCTGCGGCTCAGCCAGAACCTGTCCACCCAGTTGGGGCTGCAACTGGAGATACTGCACGTCTACCGGCTGCCGACCCAGTACTTCCCGCTTATCTCGGAAGAAAAAGCCGTGAAGAAGGCCGAAGAAATCGTGAAGGAGCGGTTTGCCACCTTGCAGCGAAAACACCAGGAAACCGCCGGCGTGCCCTACACCCTGGTGCGGGCCGCCAACAAAAGCGTGGCAGAGCGCATTCGCCTACACTTGGGCAAAGGCAAATACGACCTGCTCGTGCTCGGCCTGAAGGGTAGTAACCCCCTACCCTCCCTGCGTTTTGGCAGCGTACCGAAGGAAATCTACAACATGGACCTGCCCATTCCGCTGTGGCTGGTTTATTCCGAGGAGGTGATACGGTAGGCGCTACGGCCAAGCCTACCCAGCGGCCCGCATTAGGTTAGTGATACCGGTAGTAATCATATCAACGCCGATAGCGCCCAGGAAAAAGCCGTTGATGCGCAGCAAAAGCTCCATGATTTTGTCGAAGGCAATCTGAAAGCTTTTGCTGCGCATGGCGCGGCGCATTTGCTTCAACCCCATGATGATCAGGTAATTGATTAGCATAATCAGGACCAGCGCTACTACCCCCTGCCACAGTTGCAGCTGCTCCGACATCAAGACGGTGAGCGAGATAGTGCCGGCCCCTACCATGAAGGGCAGCGCAATTTCGGAAGCCAGGTCGTGCAGGTCACCTTTAATCTGAATGAACGCCTTCTTTCCCTGCACAATAAAAATGTAGGCAAAGGAAAACAGCACAATGCCGCCGAATATCCGGAACGACTCGAAATTGATGCTAAATACCTTCTGGAAAACCAGATCGCCGAATAGCAGGAAAACCAGGTAGATGCAGAAAGAAATCGTGCTGGCTTTCAGAAATACCGACCGAAAGTCGGCTTCCGAAAGGTCTTGCATAATCGGCTTCAGGTACAAAAACAAGGCAAAGGGGTTCAGCATCACCAGGAAACTAACTATAGCTGCTATCATCAAATCAAGCTACTTAACGGGTTTGGTGTGGGCCACCGAAAGGTGACTTTTCTATTGTGTAGGGCAGTGATGCGCGCAGGAGCACCGCGAAATGGCGACTACAGGGGTACTCTGGGGTAATTGGCTACCTCTTTCTCCTGGCCGCTTTCGCTGCTTAGTAAGCGGCTGGGCCGATTGCGCCGTGCTACCTCGTGCGCTTTTTCGAGCGCCTGTGTTTCATCTGCACACCCCTCAACGAGGTCGTGGTTGTGGTCTAGCACCTGCCATTGCGCGTTCTTCTCGTTCCACTGCACGCGGTAGGTCTTTTCCGCGGCCTGCCCTTTGTTGCGGACCCAATCCAGAATAATCTTCCCGTCGCTGTGGTTGCCGTCGGGGTAGGGCATGGGCAACAGCGCAAAAAAGATGTAGTACAGGGAGAAATAGGTGAACTGGTAGGTAAGCATGCCCGACTCCAGCCGGCCGCTTTCAATAAGGTAAACCACTACCACCGTACTTATGGCATTGAAAAGCGAGCCGCCCACAAAAATAAGGACGTTGGCCAAGCGGTGGTTATGCCTCAGATTGTCGAAGGTGCACTGGCCGTACCAGAAGTAGTATTGGCGCACTTCCAGCATGCCCAACCGAAACACCACGTCACCGGAACCCACAGTCACCTTGATGTTTTTGCCCCCCATCAGCCAGGCAAAAAACACATGTCCAGCCTCGTGCAGAAAAGAAATAACTGGCAGCACCAGAAAGAAGGCCAGAAAGAACTTCGGGATGTCACTTACTCCAAACATATGACTACGTGTACGGAGAAAGGGGTTATCCGTGGCTAATTCCTTGAAGCAAAAAATAGAAGCGCTTCCTTAAAAGGAGCACCGTAGGATGCCTTACCTTCCAATATATTCGGGCGGGCAGAACATCGTTCTGAGTACGCAGGAAGGATATTCCAAAAAAAGAACCGTTATCGGCCAGGGTAGCAGGCATCTTCTTCGACTATCAGAAAGTACACGCCCTACTCTATTGCAACACAAACGCCCCGATCAACCGGCCGGGGCGTTTTGCTTGTTTCTATATAGAAGCTTACAATTTTCGAAAACCCAGTTTCTCGACCGTGGCTAAATCCTTGCGTCGGACACCGCCCTCTAATATGATTCCTGTTTTGCAATGGCAGGCATTACAAGGCTCATATTCCCCTGTCTGGGCTGCCTGCAACTGATCAGTTTGCACACCTTGCTTTTGGAGGTAGGCTGTTGCCGCTGTCTCAAAGGCCGTTACGCCAGTTGAGTCAGCAATCCACGGGTCAGAACATGCGGTTTGTGCGTAGCTTACTTGTACGAGTTCGTCGGCGGCCGGATCGGTGTCTTTGTCTTGGCATCCTGATAAAGCAAGGCCACCCCAGCAACTCAGCGCACAGAAAATAATGTGTGTAACCTTCATAAGGTTGGGTATAGTGGGTATAGGCATCACTATGGTATATGGTTGCATGCAGTAGTCACTATGTTTTTGCAATGGCTATTTTGCTGTGCCTTACTTCGATTAAACAGAGGGGTGTTCGAAGGGTGAGAGCAGCCATATACAGTAATTTTTTATCAGATACAAACAAAAACAGCCTCCACGTATCGTAGAGGCTGTTTTCGTCGGCACATTGTGGGCCCACTTGGAATCGAACCAAGGACCTACTGATTATGAGTCAGTTGCTCTAACCGATTGAGCTATAGGCCCGATGCGTACTAATCTGACAGAGCAGGTTGGTTTCGCTGCTGCAAACTTCGAAGTTTGCGGGCGAATTTCCAATTTTAATCCGCGTCGGAGTGGTTCCGAGCGGCCGAAACTTACCTTCGGGCGGCTGCGAGCCGCCCCTATCTAACCCGTATGACGAAGAAACCCAATCTGCTGTTCGACTTTGGCGGCGTTATTATCAACATCGACTACCAGCGCACGCTGGATGAGATGCGCCGTTTTAGCCCGGCGGGCAGCACCATTGCCTTCAACCAACAAGCACAGGCCGAGCTGTTCGACCAGCTAGAAACCGGCCGCCTCACGAGCGAAGCATTTCGGGAGGGGCTGCGCACGGGCTACCAGCTCACGGCCACCGACGACGAGCTGGACGCCGCCTGGAACGCCATGCTGCTGGATGTGCCCGCTGAGCGTCTGGCTCTCATTTCTGAGCTGCGCGAGCAAGGCCACGAAACGGCCCTGCTCAGCAATACCAACCACATGCACATCAACGTTATCAACCAGCAGCTACAGGAGCAGTACGGTTTCGCGCATGGCATTGCCGATGCGCTGGACCGCGTGTTTTATTCCCAGGAGGTAGGGCTGCGCAAGCCCGGCGAGGAGATTTTCCGGCACGTGCTGCGCGAAATGAACTGGAAAGCCGAGGAAACTCTTTTCATTGAAGACAGTATCCAACACATTGAAACAGCCCGCCGCCTGGGAATACAGACCCTGTTCCTGGCGCCGCCGCTGACGCTCACCGACGCTTTGCCCGACGCCATTCGTGCCTTCTCCCCTACCTCTGCCTGACGCCGAAGCCCCCACGGCTGGCGACGATTCCGCTTCCTATACCCTAGCCGATGCCCACGAGGCGTTCGTGCGCTACGAGCAGCCCGAGCCGCCGCGCTGGCGTGTGTACGGCCTGCACCTGCTGCTGTTTCTGCTTACGCTGGTGACTACCACGCTGGCGGGCATCATGCTCACGCGCGGCGGGTTGGATTTCCTACCCCTCGACGTGTTCGGGCTGCGGGGCGAGGCCTTGCGCACAGAGCTGAGCCGGGGACTATGGTTTTCGGTGCCGTTTCTGGGCGTGCTCACGGTGCACGAATTTGGGCACTACTTCACGGCGCGATATAATCGGGTGCGCACTACCCTACCCTACTTCATTCCGTTTGTGCTGGGCATTGGCACGTTTGGGGCGGTTATTCGCATCAAAGACCGGATTTTCTCGCGCCGGGAGTATTTCGACATTGGCCTGGCCGGGCCGTTAGCGGGCTTCGTGGTGGCGGTTCCGCTGCTGATGTATGGCTTCACGCATTTGCCGCCGCTGGCCGATTATTTATTCCAGATTCATCCGGAATACCAGCAGTTTGGGGCCGATTATGCGCGCCACGTGTACCCACCCGGCGCCCAGGGCATCACCTTTGGCAAGCCGCTTATTTACCAATGGCTGGAAAGCTGGCTGGCCGATCCGACGCGTTTGCCGCACCCGTATGAGTTGCTGCATTATCCTGTGCTCCTAGCGGGGGTGCTGTCGTTGTTCTTCACGGCGCTCAATCTCCTACCCATTGGGCAGCTCGATGGGGGGCACATCCTATACGGTTTGTTGGGTTACCGGCGCTTCAACCGGCTGTCTACGGTGCTGTTCATCGGCTTTATTTTCTATGCCGGATTAGGAATTTTCTCCCTGCACTCTGACCGCGACACGTGGCTCTACGGCGGCGTGCCTTACGCGCTGTACCTATTTGTGGTATTTCGGAAGCTGCTGCCTACTCCCGCCCGCACGGTGTTGCTGGCGGCAGCCGTGTGGTTTGGGCAGCTGGCACTTACGGTGGCCCTGCCTGGTGTGCTGGGCAACCCTGGCTGGCTGGTCTTCGGTCTGCTATTGGGTAGGTTAACTGGTGTGCACCACCCACCCGCCCCCGACGAAAGTCCGCTGTCGCCGGGTCGCAAGGTGCTGGGCTGGCTGATGCTGGCGATATTTGCACTGTGCTTCACCCCGGCACCGTTTCATTGATGAATAGTGAGTGATGAGTTTGTGCAGTTGTGAGTGAAGAAAGCCTGTCATCCTGCGCTTGCGAAGAATCTTTTGCCAGTTGAACTAGTCGTTTTTGCGATGGTCGTTCTACCTTTAAGAAGGTTCTTCGCAAGCTCAGGATGACAGCCGTGTTTTCTATCCACAATTTCACAAACTCACCGCTCACCACTCCCAACTTGCACCCACTGAATGGTTTTAGAACAACGCTCTCTTTTCTCTACTACCCAACTTACGTTGCGTGCGCACGGCGTACACGTCAGCAAGCGCTCTGTCACTGGCGACGTGCTGCTGGAATTTGAAATGCCGTACGAAGAGGTATTGCCCGTGCGCGTGGAGAAGCGCCGCCCTACCCTGCCGCACCGCTGGCGCACGTGGCTGTTTGTATTAGGCTGGCTAGTGGTGAATGCGTTAGGCAGCTCCTACGTGCGCGACCGGCTGAGTCATAACGTCTGGCTGGCCGCTACGGGCGGCGTATTGGTGCTGGGCTTGATGCTGTACGGCTGGAACACCTGGCGGCGCTATTTTGTGCTCGTTACGGCCCGCGCCCACGTGGTGCTGTCCGATAGGTGGCGGCAGCGCCGGGAGCTGCACCGCTTCGCCGACAAGCTGGAACAAACCACCAAGGCCTACCTTCGCCACCACTACGCCGACATCAACCCCCTGGGCCTAATTGAACCTCAATTACGCCGCCTGCATTGGCTCCGCGAGCTAGAAGTCATCACCGAAGCCGAAGCCCGCATCGGCACTGTGCGCCTCACCGGCCGCCACTCCGACACCATCCAAAGCATGGGCCAGGAACTGGAAGCGCCGTATGTGAACTAAGGGTGAAGTTGAGAATAGAGTGAGTAAGAGGTAAAAAAAGTGTCTGTCATCCTGAGCGGAGCGAAGGACCTTATCACAGATGAACGACTATCGTACCAACGACTCGTTCTACCGTAAGAAGGTCCTTCGCTCCGCTCAGGATGACAGACACTTTTTTATTTCAAATTCTCAACTTCACAAACTCACAACTTCACCTTCTACCCCAACGCGGCTACGCCGGGTAGCTCTTTGCCTTCCATGTACTCCAGGAGGGCACCGCCGCCAGTACTGATGTAGGAAACCCGGTTAGCAAAGCCCAACTGGTTCACAGCTGCGGCCGAGTCGCCGCCGCCGATGAGGGAGTAAGCGCCGTTTTCGGTGGCTTCGGCCACAGCGCGGGCTACGTACTCGGTGCCCAACGAGAAGTTCGACATTTCGAACACGCCCATTGGACCATTCCACAGAATGGTTTTGGAGTTGCGAATGATGTCGGCGAAGATTTCGCGCGACTCGGGACCGATGTCCAGGCCCATCCAGCCAACCGGAATGCTGTGGTTGCCGGCCACTTCAACGTCGGCGTCGTTGGCAAATTTGTTGGCGATGAGGCTGTCGCCGGGCAGTACCAGGTTCACGCCTTTGTCTTTAGCTTTCTGAATGAGGCTGGCGGCCAGGTCGACCTTGTCGGCTTCCAGCAGCGAGTTGCCGATGCTGCCGCCCTCGGCTACCGAGAACGTGTAGGCCATGGCCCCGCCAATGATCAGGTTATCTACCTTATCTAGCAGACGCTCAATTATTTCTATTTTATCCGAAATCTTGGCACCCCCCATGATGGCGGTGAAGGGATGCTCGGGGTGGTCGAGCACTTTCTTGGCGTTATCCAGCTCGCTTTGCAGCAGGTAGCCGCCTACCCGGTCTTCGGGGGCGAAGTATTGGGCCATCACGGCCGTAGAGGCGTGGCGGCGGTGGGCCGCACCGAAGGCGTCGTTCACGTACACGTCGCCGAGGCGGGCGAGCTGCTGGGCAAATGCAGGGTCGCCTTTCTCTTCTTCGGCATAGAAGCGCACGTTGTCGAGCAGCAGGATTTCGCCGGGTTGCAGGTTATTCGCCATGTCGGTGGCTTCCTGGCCGAGCACGTCGCCGCCAAATTTCACTTGCTGGCCATACTCTTGTTGCAGGCGCAGCCCCAGGTTGTAGAGCGAGTTTTTCTTATCGGGGCCACCTTTGGGCCGACCCATGTGCGAGAGCAGCACCACGGAGCCGCCGTCGGCCAGAATTTTCTTGATGGTAGGCGTAGCAGCCCGGATGCGGGTGTCGTCGGTGATGCGCAGCTCGTCGTCGAGAGGCACGTTGAAATCGACGCGCACCACCGCGCGGTGGCCGGCAAAGTTGTATTGATCGAGCGTTTTCATGGGTGAAACGGTTGGGTTAGGTACCGTCTTATACGCGACGGCGCCGCGTAGTTCGGGAGAATTTTGGAAATGTTGCGTGTTGATGCGTGTTAATTTACCCATCATCCTGAGGGGAGCGAAGGACCTTCTCACGGTAGAACGAGTCGTTGTGACGCCTGCCGTTCTGCCGTGAGAAGGTCCTTCGCTCCCCTCAGGATGACAGACGCACAATAACGCTACCCTCCTACGCGCTGCTTTTCCGCGCTACTCCTCCTACCTTTGCACTACGTATGAAAATAGGCATCTTCTTCGGCGGCACTTCGCGCGAGCGGGAAATTTCGTTTGCGGGCGGCCGCACGGTATATGATAATCTGGACAAGGCCCTGTTTGAGGCCGTGCCCATCTTCGTGGACAGCCGCGGCAACTTTGTGTTGCTGGATTGGCAGTACATCTACAAAGGCACCATCCGGGACTTCTACCCGCCCGTGTCGGCCCTACCCGCCTCCGAGCACAAGCTGCAAGTGTACCTCGAAAGCCTGGGTGATTTGACGCAGCAGGAGCAAGACCAGATCATCAGCGAGGTAGGCCGCCGCGTGGCCCCGCACGAGCTGCACGAGCTGCTGGACTTTGCCTTCCTAGCCTTGCACGGCCCCAGCGGCGAAGATGGCGCCATACAAGGCCTGCTGGAGTGGTACGGCATTCCGTATTCCGGCTCGGGCATTTTCCCCTCAGCATTCGGCATCGATAAGATTGCCCAGAAGAAGTTGCTGAAAGCATTGGGCCGCCCTACCCCAGATTTTCGGGTGATAACGCAGGAAGATTGGGATGCCGCCGACCCGGAGGCTACTCTTGCCTACCTCACGCGGGAGCTGGGCCTACCCCTCGTATTCAAGGCCCCGCGTCAGGGTAGCAGCATTGGCGTGAGTATCCTGCGCGACAACGACGTGGCCAAGTTCCGCGCCGCCGTGGAACGCAGCCTGTTCCGCAAAACCGTGTACCGCTCGGAATGGGCGCAGTTCACGGAGCGCGACAAGCTCGTGTGGGTGCAACAGCTCACCGACATCCGCGAAGGCATCGGCCTGCCAGTATCACTTGAAGCTGATAGCTCTGAACAAGAAGCCAGCAGCCAATTACTCTACCATCCGGAAGAGCTGCTACGCGTTCTAAACGAGGCTTTCTTGACCGCCGACGAAGTGCGCCTAACCAACGCCGACGGCGAAACGCAGGTGCTGGTGGAGCAGTTTGTGCACGGGCGCGAGTTTTCGTGCATCGTGGTGGAGGACCCCACCGGAAACCCCTTGGCCCTACCTCCTACCGAGATTGTGAAGGGCGAAGAGATGTTCGACTACCGCTCGAAGTACCTGCCCGGCCTCTCGCGCAAAATCACGCCCATCGACCTGCCGGAAGCCGATATTCAGCGCATTCGGGAGCAGTGCGAGGAGATGTTCCGCACATTTGGCTTTCAAGTGTATGCGCGCCTAGATGGCTTTATGACGGCCGATGGTGAGCTGTTTTTGAATGACCCGAACACCACCTCGGGCATGTTGCCGGCGTCGTTCTTCTTCCACCAAGCTGCGGAGATTGGGTTGAATCCCAGCCAGTTCCTCACCTACCTCGTGCGCACCTCCCTGGCCGCGCGGCGGCGGGCGGGCATGAAGCCGCTGCAACTGGCTGGCCTCTTGTCACAGTTAGACGAGGCCGTGGCCCAGCGCCAGCAGGAAGACCGTCCGCGCACCAAGGTAGCCGTGATAATGGGCGGCTACTCCTCGGAGCGGCATATTTCGGTGGAAAGCGGGCGCAACATTTATGAGAAGCTGTCGTCGTCGGCTAAGTACCAGCCGGTGCCGGTGTTTCTGACGGGTAGCAGCGAGGATTTCCGGCTGTATGTGCTGCCTATCAACGTAATGCTGAAGGACAACGCCGACGACATTCGGGAGAAGATTGAGCAGCACGAGGCCGGTCACGATCTGCACCCGATCTTGCAGCGCATCCGCCGCGAAGCCGAGAGCATCACCAGCACCTATGCCGGGCAGCCCACGGCCCAGCCCCGCCACATCTCCTTCGAGGAGCTGGCCCAGGAGGTAGACGAGGTATTTATTGCCCTGCACGGCCGCCCCGGCGAGGACGGCGCCCTGCAAACCGAGCTGGAAAAGCATGGTCTACCCTACAACGGCTCGGGCACGGCCAGCAGCAGCATTACCATCAACAAGTTCGAAACCAATAAGCGCCTGCGCGAAGCGGGTCTGCGCGTGGCCGAGCACCGCATGGCTACCCGCCTGCAATGGGAGGCCGACCCGGAAAACTTCTACCACGAGCTGGAAACACAGTTCCCCTACCCCTTCATTGCCAAGCCCGCCGACGACGGCTGCTCCTCGGCCGTGAAGAAAATCAAGACGCGGGAGGAGCTGGTGGCGTTCTGCCGCCTCATCTTCCGCAATCAGCAAGACCTGATGCCCGACGCGGCCACTACCCTGCACCTAGGCTTCAAGGAGGAGTTTCCGCAGAAGGACGCCTTCCTAGTGGAAACGCTGATTGACCGCGACGGCGCGGCTCACTTCCTAGAAGTGACTGGCGGCCTGCTCACGCATTGGAGCGAAAACGGGGCGCTGGAAATTGAAGTGTTCGAAGCGTCGGAGGCGCTGGCTACGGGCGAGGTGCTGAGTTTGGAGGAGAAATTCCTGGCCGGCGAAGGCCAGAACATCACCCCCGCCCGCTACGCCCCCGACCCTGCCGAGCGTCAGCGTATTTCCGATGAGGTGAAGCAGGAGCTGCGCCGCGTGGCCGAAATCCTGGACATCCAGGGATACGCCCGCATCGACGCGTTTGTGCGCGTGCGCCAGACCGGCGCCGTGGAGGTCATCATCATCGAGGTGAACTCCCTACCCGGCATGACGCCCGCCACCTGCATCTTCCACCAAACGGCCCTCAACGGCTACACGCCCTACCAGTTCATCGACCAGATTCTGGAGTTTGGCAAAGCGCGGCAGGAGAAGGCAGCTTTAAATGCCGGAGAATAAAGAACTGTCATCCTGAGTACAGCAAAAGACCCTCTCACATCTGCACAACAGGCGCAACAACGACTCGTTCGCACGTGAAAAGGTCCTTCGCTCCGCTCAGGATGACAAACGGTTTATTCCCACCCTCAATTCTTAATTTCGAATTCTTAATTTTTAATTGAATAAATGGCTTTCCTGAAATCCGATACGCCTTTCGACGTGGTGAAGCACCTGGTGGTGATTGGCGTGCTGGGCGCGGCGCTGCTATTTGCCTTTTTCTTCGTGTACCTGCCGATTTCGACCAACCACGGCGAAACCATTATGGTGCCCAAGATAACGGGGATGCAGATGGACGCGCTAGAGGACTACCTCGACGAGCGCAACCTGCGCTATTTCGTGGACGACAGCACGTATGAGCCCGGCGTGCGCCCCGGCACCGTGCTGATGCAGGACCCCGCTCCCGGCGAGTTTGTAAAGGAAGACCGCAAGATTTACGTATCGGTGGTGAGCAAGAACCCGCCGCAGATCAAGATGCCGAACCTGAAGGGCGGCTCGGTGAAAAACGCCCAGATGATCTTGAAAAGCTACGGCCTGCTAGTGGGCAAAATCACGCTGGTGCCCAATCTGGAGCAGAACGCCGTGCTGAAGCAATTGGTAGCCGGTCAGGAAATAGCGCCCGGTGCAGCCCTACCCAAAGGCACCAAGATTGATCTGGAGGTAGGCGACGGCCTGGGCAACCAGGAGTTCCCGGTGCCCAACGTGGTAGGTATGCCTGCCGACGAGGCTCTGACACTGCTGGCAGGCCAGGGCTTGCAGCTGGGTGAGAAGTTCTACCAACCCGCCACCGCCGACCAGCCCGAGGGCACCGTGGTGAAGCAGCGCCCGGCGGCTACTGGCAATGCCACCATCCGTATGGGGCAGCTGGTAGATCTGTGGATTGCGGGCAGCGAGCCTACCTCGCTCACGCCGGTAAACTAAAGCGGCGCCGGGTGGTATTGAAGTAGGGTAGCGCGGAGCTGGCTGGCTCCGCGCTACTGCTTTCGTACCAAACCGCCGGCCCTAACGTTTAGCGTCCGTAACTTGCCTGCCGATGAACTATCTGCTACGCGTCTTTTGCTTCTTGCTATTGCTGACGGCGTTGGCTGTACCCAGCCGCGCGCAAACGGTGCGCCCCCTCGAAGCCGACCCAGCGCGAACTACCAACGTCCGGCCCCGCGTGGCGCAACGCCCGGCCCTGGTTTCCCTACCCTTCTTCGATGATTTCACGCTTCCGGTGGAAGGTGCCCCCAGCCTAACACGCTGGCTACCGGGCGGCGCACTTGTCAACAACCGTTTCCCGGTGGCGCCGCCCAGCCGGGGCGTGGCTACCCTCGATGGCCTGAGCGCCAACGGCCAGCCCTACGGTCCTTCCACCGCCTACAACGACACGGATACGCTTACGTCCCAACCCATTGACCTTGCCGGCCTTACGGCAGCCGACAATGTGTACTTGAGCTTTTATTGGCAGGCCGGCAGCATAGTGGGCGCCCCGCAAGCCAACAGTGGAGCGCGCCCTGTGTACCTACAACTGGAGTTTTTGGACCGCAACCAAGCGTGGCAGGTAGTGTGGCAACAGCTCAGCACAGGAGTGCGAACTACGTTTCAGGAGCAGTTTTTTGCTATCAATACTCCTGCCTACTTGCACGGCAGCTTTCAGTTTCGCTTTCGAGCAGTAGGTAACTTGGCTACTACCCGCGATGCCTGGAGCATCGACTACGTGCGGCTCGACCGCAACCGCTCTGCCACCGATAACTCCATTCAGGATATTGCTACTAGTGTTCCTCTCAATAGCCTGTTGAAGCGCTACGCAGCCATGCCAGTGTGGCAGTATAATGCAGCGGCAAACCCAACGGATGAGTTGAACGACCAGGTAACGACCACAGCAAACAACTTCGACGCCATTGTGCCCACGCCCGTGCCCTACATCGGTACCGTTCAGGTATTGCCCAACGGGGCACAGGCAGTTTTTCTGAATGAGACTCGGTCATTGGATGCCAGTGCGCGACAGTTCCCCATCACGGGTAGTCTGCGTAGCACGCCCCTACCTCTCACCGCTGAGTCTAAACGCGTGCGCTACGAAGTGGTGCTGAACACCAGTGAAGCAACCCCACGCACCCTCCCCAACGATACGATTTACCGGGTGACGGAGCTGAATAACTATTACGCCTATGACGACGGTTCGGCAGAGGCAACCTTCAACGTACCGCGCGGCAGCACTGGCCCAGCCGGCTACTTTGTGTATCGCATCGACCTGAATAAGTCCGACCAACTTCAGGGCCTGCGCCTGTATCCTCTTCCTTCCCCTACCGCTACCAGCCAAGGCATTGTAATAGCTGTATGGAATGATAATCAAGGCAAGCCTGACCGAGAGGCAATAGCCACGCGTGCCTATGCCGTGCCCACTACCCTCCCGGCTGGGCAGCAGTATGTAGATGTCAATTTTGCCGCCCCAGTCCCCGTTAGTGGCACTTTTTACGTGGGCTTTGCACCCACCAGCGACTTCCTGAATTTTGGGGCTGATCTGAATAGCAGCGTTCCAACTGGCTATCTGCTATCGGGCTTCAATGGTACCAGCACCTCCCAGGGCACTTGGAATGTTGCAACGGCTATACCCGCCTACGCACCCATGATGCGCCCGCTGCTTACCAATGGCATTACTACGGCCACTACGCCGGCCGGAGTAGCGGCTGCTCTCACGCTGTATCCCAATCCTAGTGCTGGCCGGGTGCGGGTAGAGGGGCGCTACCAGTCGGCTACAGTGCTCGATGCGTTGGGCCGGGTGGTCTGGCAGCAGCCCGTGGCGCAAGCCGGACAGGCCACCCTAGACTTGCAGGCTCTGCCAGCGGGTCTCTACTTGATACGCCTTACCCTCCCCGACGGCAGTACCATCGTTACCAAGCGCTTGGTTATCAGCAAATCGTAATTTTCATTCCCTCCTTTTTTTATCCATGGCCGACATCACCGCCCCCGAACTCAAGCAACGCCTGCAAGCCGGCGAAACACCCACCATTATTGACGTGCGGGAAACCTGGGAAAACGAAGAATCCCGCATCGACGGCAGCCAGAACATTCCGCTGGGCACCCTACCCGACAAGCTCGATGATCTGGAGGAGTTGAAGGATCAAGAAATTATTGTGCATTGCAAGAGCGGTGGGCGGTCAGCCTCAGCTAAGGCCTTCTTGACCCAGCAGGGTTTCACGAATGTGCGCAACCTGCTGGGCGGGATGCAGAGCTACCAACAGAGTTAATTTATTATTTTTCAGTAGTGTATGCTGATCCACCTACCCTGGGCCGGGGTTGTATCCTACCCAGGGTAGGCGGCTTGGCGTATCCTTTGCATATAGGTTGCATATAAATTTAATTTTACACAATTAAACATTACGTCCGCGTACCAGTTATTATTGCACTTTCTCATGGCACAAGCTCCCGAACATACCACGTCCGAAGAAGATTTCTCGCTGCTGAAGCTGGAAAATCAACTGTGTTTTCCACTCTACTCGGCGTCGCGGCAACTCACCAAGGCCTACCAGCCCTATTTGCGTGAGTTGGATCCCGATCTGACGTATCCGCAGTACTTGGTGTTGCTACTGCTGTGGGAACACCAGGAAATGACGGTGAAGGAGCTGGGCGAAAACCTGCTGCTGGACTCGGGCACGCTTACGCCCCTGCTTAAGCGCATGGAGCAGAAGCAATGGGTGAGCCGCCGCCGCGACCCGCGCGACGAGCGTTCCGTGATTATTGGACTGCTGCCCGCGGGCGAGGTGTTGCAAAAGCCAGCCTGCTCTATTCCCAAAGGTCTGCTGGCCAGCCTCGAAATCTCTACGAAAGAGTTGGCAACGTTGCGCCGCCTGCTCAATCATGTTATCAAGAAGCTTACCTGACGCCGTTGCGCGTCGCACTTTTACTTTTTTTCATTTCCCTCCCTTAGTTATATGAGCATTCAACGCTTGTACACGGCGAAAGCCAAAGCTACCGGTGGCCGCGACGGCCGCGCCCTCTCCAGCGACAACGTTATTGACCTTCCCCTCAGCACACCCAAGGAGATGGGTGGCCCTGGAAAAGAAGGCGCTACCAACCCCGAGCAGCTATTTGCCGCCGGTTACGCCGCCTGCTTCGACGGCGCCCTGAACCTGGTAGCCCGCCTGGAGAAAACGCCTATTTCGGGTAGCACCGTAGAAGCCAGCGTGAGCTTCGGCAAAGACGGCGACAACTACGGCCTAGCCGTAGATCTGCACGTGAACATCCCCGGTATGGAGCAGGAGCAGGCCGAAGCCTTGGTAGCCAAAGCGCACCAGGTATGCCCCTACTCGCGTGCCACCCGCAATAACATCGAAGTCAACCTGTCGACTTCCACCAACGCCTAACGGCCCTGTCGTTGCGCAACGCGTTGCTTTCCCGCTTCGTTGGGAAAGCAACGCGTTTCTGTTTTCCACCCTTTTCATACCACACCATGAGCAACCGCACCATTCTGCTGGCTAGCCGCCCCCAGGGCAAGCCTACCCTCGAGACGTTCCAATTTGAAGACCGCGAGCGGCCTACCCCCTCCAAGGGTCAGGTAGTGCTGAAAACTCTCTACGTTTCCGTTGACCCGTACATGCGCGGCCGCATGAGCGACGCCAAATCCTACATACCGCCCTTCGAAGTAGGTCAGCCAATTAGTGGCGGCGTAGTGGCCGAGGTAGTGGAAAGCCAGCACCCGGAGCTGTCGGTAGGTACGGTGGTGACCGGCAACCTGCCTTGGCAGGAGTATAGCCTGTCGGATGGCAAGGGCCTGACGCCGGTGCCTACCGACGGGCCGCCTATCAGCTACTATCTGGGCATACTAGGCATGCCGGGCCTCACGGCCTATTTCGGTCTGCTTGATATCTGCCGACCCAAGGAAGGCGAAACCGTGGTGGTATCCGGTGCAGCCGGCGCCGTGGGCTCGGTGGTGGGCCAGCTGGCCAAGATCAAAGGTGCCCGCGTGGTAGGCACCGCCGGCTCCGATGAGAAAGTGGCCTACCTCAAAGAGTTAGGTTTCGATGAAGCCATCAACTACAAAACCACGCCCGACATTGCCCAGGCCCTAGCCGACGCCTGCCCCGATGGGGTAGACTGCTATTTCGACAACGTAGGCGGTGAAATCACCGATGCCGTGTACAATCTGCTGAATACCCACGCCCGCATCGCGCTCTGCGGCCAGATATCGACTTACAATGCCGAGGAAACGCCAGTGGGTCCGCGTCCCGAAGGCAAGCTGCTCAAAACCAGCTCTATGCTACAAGGCTTTATTGTGAGTAACTACGCCGAACGCTTCCCCGAAGGCGTGCGCGAGCTAACGCAGTGGGTAGAGCAGGGCAAACTCACTTTCGAAGAAACCATTACGGAAGGATTCGACCAGATTCCAACGGCTTTCTTGGGCTTATTTACCGGCGAAAACACCGGCAAAGCCCTTGTGAAAGTAGCCGACCGCGATGCCGCGTAGAGCGGATGGTAATCCTACCCTAAAAAGCACGATACATCTAGCAAGGCTGGCGAGGAAATTGCAGTACCCCTCCAAGTACCTTTTAGCAGAATTAGCCCTTCTGCCGAATGGATGAGCACAGCCCCGGCGCCTTTATGGTAGCCGGGGCTGTTTGCGTATAGGACTATTCGGCAGCACCTTGGCGCATTAACCGGCCATCAGAGGCATAGCGAAGCTGCCCCAGCTCCACCAGTTCCCGCAGTAAGAGGGTTACTTCGTTGGCTTGGGCGGGGGAAAACTGCGCTACAAGTTCACGGGGTGTTTGGGGGGCAGCTGATAGCAGGCGTAGCATTTGCTCGCGCAGGGCCGGGGTGGGTGCTGGGGCCTGACCCTTTTTCTTCTGGGCCAGACAGTAGTCGCACACGCGGCACGGCGACGCGTCTAGCTCGCCAAAGTATTCCAGCAGCAGTTGCTGCCGGCAACGGCCGCCATCGGCATAGCGCAGCACGGCCTCGGTTTTTTCCTGCGCAAGTGCGCGGGCTTGGTTCAGGTATTTCTGGTTGAGGGGCAGCTTGTCAGCATCGAAGCGCGGGGTAGTGAACAGGGCCTGGGGCGCATCGTGGCGGGGTTGGTAGTGGATGATGTTGGAGCGATGCAGGAACAGCAGCATTTTGCGCACATCCACCACGCTCACCCGCAAGTGCTGGGCAAGGCTATTTTCCGAAATCCGCTGAAAGCCCACAAATATTTCGCCGCCGTTGAAGCGCAACAGGGACTTAATCAGCGCGTCGTGCTGGGCGTTGGCTACCTGAAAGCGGTACAGGTCAGAGTGGTCGATGGGGATGTGCACGCGGGCGGGGTTGTGCACGGCCTCGTTTAACTGTACAAACCCCTCGCGCCCCAGCGTACGCAGGGCGTTGTGGGCATCCAGCGCCTTAATGCGGTAGGTTTCGGCAAACTGCTGCAAGTCGAAGTCAAACGCCACCAGCTCGCTGCCGCCCACTGCCGTGCGCGAGAAGTTGGCCAGCGCCTGATACACGCGCCGCACCGTATCCAGCGGCGGGTGGGCCTGCTGGGTGCGGCGGCGCAACTCGTCGGCATCGTTGGGGCCTTGCAGCAGCACGGCAAAGGCGTATTTCTCGTCGCGGCCGGCCCTACCCGCTTCCTGGTAGTAGGCCTCCAGGTTATCGGGCGCATCGAGATGTACTACGAGGCGCACGTCGGGCTTATCGATGCCCATGCCGAAGGCGTTGGTGGCCACAATGACGCGGGTGCGGTCCTGCATCCAATCCAGCTGGGTGCGGTGGCGCACCTCGGCGCCCAGGCCGGCGTGGTAGGGCGCCGCCTTCACTTGGTAGTGTTGGAGGTAGGCGGCGGCGTCTTCGGTCTGGCGGCGCGTGCGGGCATACACAATGGCCGTTTTATCGGCCCCTACCCCGCGCACCACTTCCAGCATCCGGCGCAGCTTGTCCTCCGTAGCCAGCACCGAGTACGACAGATTGGGCCGGGCAAAGCTCTGCTGAAACACCTGGTAGCCCGGCCGGAAGTGCAGCTTCTCCACAATATCCTGCTGCACTTGCGCCGTGGCGGTGGCCGTGAGGGCAATAACCGGCGCATCGGGTACCAGCTCGCGCAGGGCTGCAATCTGGAGGTAGGGCGGCCGGAAATCGTAGCCCCACTGCGAGAGGCAGTGCGCCTCATCTACGGCCAGCAGGCGCACACGCATCTTCCCTACCCTAGCCCGAAACATATCCGTGAGCAACCGCTCGGGCGACACATACAGGAACTTCACCGGGCCATACACGCAGTTGTCCAGCGTTTGGTCGATTTCTTGGTGACTCATGCCCGCGTACACGGCCTCGGCCTTGATGCCGCGCTTGCGCAGGTTTTCCACCTGATCTTTCATTAAGGCAATCAGCGGCGACACCACCAAGCACAGCCCGTCTCGCGCCAGCGCCGGAACCTGAAAGCAGATGCTCTTGCCGCCCCCCGTGGGTAGCAGGGCCAGCGTATCCTGTCCCGCCAGCACCGAACGGATGATATCCTCCTGCATGGGCCGAAACTGGTGGTGACCCCAGGTTTGGCGGAGTACATGCAAAATGTCGTCGGTGGCGGGTAACATAGGGGGCAAAGGTACTATGGCCGGTGCCTTTTCTACTGCCTTTGGCTTGCTGAGCCTGCTATGCACTCACGTCTCCGGTTTATTTCTCAATGTATAGCATTTCGTTATTAGATAAATAACGAAATGTCACATATGAAAATCACGATTAAAGAGCAGAAAATCATTTATTCCCATTCCTTCTTCCTTCTTTAGACTCATGTATACTGTCCGATTAAGCTTCATAAGAATGAATACGATGCAAGCATTTCACTCTGGTTCCTATCGTTCAACGAATACGTAGTCTAAATAAGCCTATACAATTTATACTTTGCTAATACACACATTTCTCACTAGATCTATCAGACATGCATATATCAACTTCTTAAAAGTTGCATTAGTTAGATAGAGATATTTTTTTATTGTATTATATCAGTATAAATAGTAGTACATTTGCACTTAAACCATTTCCTTTTTTAGCACATTACTGCCCTACATCGCTTCTATGGAACAAGAGTTACTCCTAGCTACCTCCAATGTAAAGGCTTACTATGATCATGCTAATAATTGGCTTTATTTGGATTGGCACGGTGAGATAACACTGAACTCTGTGCGCTCTAACTGCCTACAATTAGCGCGCTGTTTCCTCATCAGACGATACAAGCGTATCCTGAACGACAATACCAACGTTGCGAAAGTTACGCCGGAGGTAGCACCGTGGCTAGCCAATGAATTCTTACCTCATCTACGGTTGCTGGGCATTGAATACGTAGCCTGGATATGTTCGTCTGACATGCACATCCAAAACGACACCGAAATAGCCCTGGAAAAGCTTACGTCTCCGGTGGTAGCACTTTTCGATGATATGGCTACAGCATACGAATGGCTGAGTATTGCTAAGTTTCAGTCGCCAGTTATGTTGAATTCGCCCCAAAGCTTCACGCAGATTATGACAGCTTTGAAAGAACGGATATCCTCTTTAGGAGGGACTGCCTAGCTACTATTCCCTATGGTGGAACAGCGCAGCTCTATACCCTTCCATTCGTGCTACATAACTGGTGCAGTATACCTGATTATACCATAAAAGGCTTCCGCAGTTCATCGCTTCATTTATAGCATACGCTACCTACCTGTCATCGCATTAAAAAACCCGGCACCATGCGGTACCGGGTTTTCCGTATATGTAGTCGTTGGTTTTGTTGTTTAAGCGGCGGCCGACTCGCCATTCTCGCGGTCGTCGATGGCTTTCTTTAGTTTGGCAATAGCCTGGGTAGCACGCTCTTCGTCAAGACGGTTGATGTTCAAGAGCATTTTGGTTTTCTCCTGACGCGTAATCACCGGGTGGTTGAGTAGGCGAATAATTTCCTCCTTCTGCGCAGCCGAAGCATAGGTAACAGCAGGCGCAGTTGGTTGCTCGGCGGGTACGGCCTTCATGGCTGGGGCTTCGGCCGCTACAGCTGGTGCCGGAGCATCAGCGGCAGGCTGAGCTACTACCGGAGCTTTCACCTCGGGCGTATTGTTGCCATAGTCCATCTCTTCGGCAGGGGTAGGCTCGTAGCCAGCAGCACGGATGATCCAAGCCAGGATGTTGCGGTAAGCCTTGCCAATGGCACGAGTCTGAGCCATGCTCATAATCGCAAACTCTTGGTAGAACTTCTTGCCGTTCTCCTTGTTGGAGCACACCGCAAAGCCAGCGCCTACCGTATGGCCCGAACGCAGGTCAAACAGCGTCACTTTAGCCTGATACTTCAGCTCGGTTTCGGTGCTGACATTAATCACGTGGTCAACGATGGGCACAATACCCAAGCGCGAGCCGGCATACTGCCAGCCTTCCACGTTCACAAACTCCTTGCCCTGCACGGTAGTGGAGAGTTTGTTGTCCTTGATGAACTTCGCCAAGTCGGTGGCCAAGTGCAACGTTTCATCAGAGCGCGCAATGTCGTAGCTTTCTACTTTGGCTTTGCGGGCTGGTTCTTTCGTGTTGTTGGTGGTCTTGGTTACTTCGCTCATGGCGTCTTCCCTTTAATACGTTATGATGTTCATATTACTAACGAATGCAGCGTGAAATATGTGCAACAAATCAAGGATTTTTTAGCAAATTTTTCCTTTGATTATCAGCAACTTAAAAACTACATATCGTTTTGTATATCCTAACAAAATTAGCAACACCAAAATTCATTTGCAAAAACATTTTGCTAAAAAATTGAGGCAGATACCTTACCCCACTATGTTGGCTAGTCTACATAGCAAGTAGGGTAGCAATTGATTAGCCTACTGCACCGTAACGGCCTTTTCTCTGGGTTCCCCTAATTCTCTGTGCTGCCTTCAACATAACGCCCCTACCACACACAAAAAACCCGTCTCACTGTTCTAGAAACAGCAAGACGGGTTACACAAACGGCCCGGGGCATGTCGGACGCGTTGCCAGGTATATAAGAAAGGGTATACTAGAAAGGAAAGTTCCTACCTATGTGTAGTATACGCTCCTATTACTGACGGGTTTACTCCGAGATATATCCATCCTTCATCGTGATGGTACGGTCGGCCATTTCGGCCAACTGGTCGTTGTGCGTTACAATCACAAACGTCTGGCCCAGCTCTTTGCGTAGCAGAAAGAAAATCTGATGCAGCTCCTGCGCATTCTGCGAATCGAGGTTACCGCTGGGTTCATCGGCAAAGATGATTTCCGGGGAGTTGATCAGGGCACGGGCCACTGCGGTGCGCTGCTGCTCGCCGCCGCTCATCTCCGAAGGTTTGTGGTCGGCGCGGCGCTCCAAGTTCAGCATCCCCAGCAACTCGCGGGCACGCACGCGCACTTCCTTCTCCGAGCGCCCAGCTAGGTAGGCGGGCAGGCACACGTTTTCGAGGGCCGTAAACTCGGGCAATAGATTGTGAAACTGGAAGATGAAGCCGATGTGCCGATTGCGGAACCGCGCCAGGTCGGAGCGCTTCAAGGCACTCACTGATTCGCCATCAAACAGTACTTCGCCCGTATCGGGGTTGTCCAGCGTGCCCAGGATGTGCAGCAGCGTGCTCTTACCCGCCCCCGACGAGCCGACGATGCTGACGATTTCGGATTTCTCAATCGTCAGGTCAATACCTTTCAGAACTTCCAGGGAACCGTATGTCTTGCGGACGTTGATGGCTTGCAGCACAGCAGATGGATATAGTCGGGGTAGGAAAACAAATCTACGGAGGAAAGCCGGAGTTTGTGGTCGCGCAGATGGGCTGTTTCTGCGAAAGCCCTAGCACGTGCCAAAATCCGGCCGAAAGCCCAGGTTCCGTTTCCCCCGATTATTGTCTACTTTCGCGCTTACTAATACGACCCGAATCCCATTTTCAACTGACCTCTATGAACATTCACGAGTATCAGGGTAAAGAAATACTCAAGCGCTACGGCGTGCGCGTGCAGGAAGGCATCACGGCCGATACGGCTGAGGAAGCTGTAGAAGCCGCCCAAAAGCTGAACGCGGAAACCGGCACCAGCTGGTACGTTATCAAAGCCCAGATTCACGCTGGCGGGCGCGGCAAAGGGGGCGGGGTGAAACTCGCCAAGAACCTGGAGCAGGTAAAAGACATTGCTGGCCAGATCATTGGCATGCAGCTCGTAACCAAGCAAACGGGCGCCGAAGGCCGCAAAGTGCACAAGGTACTGGTTGCCCAGGACGTGTACTACCCCGGCGAGTCGGAGACCAAGGAGTATTATATGAGCGTGTTGCTGGACCGCGCCACCGGCAAAAACGTCATCATCTACACCACTGAAGGCGGGATGGACATTGAGGAGGTAGCCGAAGAGCATCCCGACAAAATCAACAAGGAGTACGTAGACCCCGCTGTGGGCCTGCGCCCCTTCCAGGCCAGCAAAATTGCCTTCAACCTGGGCCTCACCGGCCCGGCTCAGAAGGAGATGGTAAAGTTCGTGACGGCTCTGTACAAGGCTTACGACGAAACGGATTCGGCTATGTTCGAAATCAACCCCGTGTTGAAAACTTCGGACAACAAGATTCTGGCCGTTGATGCCAAAGTGACGTTGGACGAAAACGCCCTCTACCGCCACAAGGATTTTGCCGCCCTACGCGACACCAACGAGGAAGACCCGCTGGAAGTGGAAGCCTCCGAATCGAACCTGAACTATGTGAAGCTCGACGGCAACGTGGGCTGCATGGTGAACGGCGCCGGTCTGGCTATGGCTACCATGGACATCATCAAGCTCTCGGGCGGTGAGCCTGCCAACTTCCTCGATGTAGGGGGTGGAGCCAACGCACAAACCGTAGAAGCCGGTTTCCGCATCATCCTGAAAGACCCGAACGTGAAGGCCATCCTGATCAACATCTTCGGGGGTATTGTGCGTTGCGACCGGGTAGCGAACGGTGTAGTGGAAGCCTACAAAAACATTGGCGACATTAAAGTGCCGATTATCGTGCGTCTGCAAGGCACCAACGCTGAAGAAGGCGCCCGCATCATCGATGAGTCGGGCCTGAAAGTGTACTCGGCCGTGCTCCTGAAGGATGCTGCCGAGAAGGTAAAAGAGGTATTAGCAATGCAAAACGCTTAAGCCTTATCTACACAAAGAAAAGCCCGCTGGAGTATTCCAGCGGGCTTTTCTTTTGCAGTAAGCTAGAAAACGGCTACTGAATGCCGCCTTTTTCGGCAACGCCAGCGTTTTCGTTGGCTTCTACCGGAATGGCTTCGCCTTGCACACGCAATTCTACCTCCATGTTGCCGCGGGTTCCTACCGAGTAAGGGCAGATTTTGTGTGCCTGCCGCACCATGTCAATGGTTTTGTCTTTGTCGAAAGCCTTGAGGTCTACATCCAGAATAGCCGAGAGGCCATAGGCTTCACCTTCTTGAAATAGCTCTACGGAGCATTTCACTTCCGTTTGTGGGTCGAGTTTGTCGCCGGCGCGTTGGGCAATTACCAGCAGCGCCTGCTGAAAGCAGGATGAATAGCCAGCTGCGAACAGTTCCTCGGGATTGGTAGCGCCTTTCTTGCCGCCCAGGCCTTCTGGCACCGACATATCCAAGTCAATGATACCGGTAGCGGAGCGTACGTGGCCGCTGCGGCCACCAATAGCCGTTGCATCGGCCGTATAGAGAGTCTTTTTTTCGGTGCTTGCCATAAAAGGAATGGGTCAAAGTAAACAGTTATGTATGCTAACTGGACTGAGCCGCGGAAGGTTACTATAACCGAGTGTATGATTTTACAGAAAAAGCCATTCGTGGTTTGGCAACGGCGCATTTTCTGTCTAGTTTTGCGCCTCACAAACCGGGTCGCGTAGTACAACGGATAGTATAGGAGTCTCCGAAGCTCTTGATCCAGGTTCGATTCCTGGCGCGACCACTAACAAAAACAAAAGCCCTTGTAACGCTCTTCGCTACAAGGGCTTTTTGCTATCTATTAAGTCATAGATCGTATCCTTTTGAAATACCCCTATGTTTTTACACATTTAGACTCTGGTGGTTTAATAATCCATTGAGCATTACTCGGAATACTAATTAGATTCTATCTATCCTTGACTACTCATCTACCCCTACTCGATAATCGGCAGCAAATGCGTTTCGCTTAGGCCATGCAATGGGCACGCGGCGTTTTGGGGCTGGAACGGCAATATCATCCTGCACGCGGCCTTTGGTGGCGAGGAACAGGACTTCGTCTTCCAGCTGAAAGGCTTCTTCAAAAATCAGTACGTGCTCACCGACGCCAAGCACCAGGAGCTGCTGGTGCTCCAGCCCGACTTTAAGTGGAAGAAGGTTACCTACGAGTACGACATCGCCACGGCGGAGACTTTCGAGGCGTTGCCGTTCAAAGATGTGTTATTGCTACTCACGGTACACTTGGCCAACTACTACATCACCATAATGTCGGCTACGGCCGTTATTGCGGCTACGTAGAACGTTAGACTCTATAGGGGCCTAGCTGGTGACTAACCAATACCTTATACCAAGTTCTTATCTCAAATGAAGCAGCTATTCCTTTTTCTTCTGTTTTCAGCTGGTACGCTATCAGCTGCCGTTGCTCAGCAAGCAATCGTCGTGACTGGTGGCTCTTCAGCCGCTACCCAATCTCGCTACGGTACAGCCGATGTAGACTTTGACAGTACTGGTTCTTGGTTTTTGGCCCTCAGCGACGGCACTACGCCTAATCCTTACCAGAAACGCTACCGCGAAGACGGCAAAATCCGCA
Source organism: Hymenobacter defluvii (assembly GCF_017589435.1). Classification (NCBI taxonomy): domain Bacteria; kingdom Pseudomonadati; phylum Bacteroidota; class Cytophagia; order Cytophagales; family Hymenobacteraceae; genus Hymenobacter; species Hymenobacter defluvii. Next base: position 132,458 of record NZ_JAGETX010000007.1, on the reverse strand, counting down.
AATTTGCCGATGAGGCTGCTATACTTAATTTCCTCTATATCAAAGGCTGGGAGCCAGTATCCGTGAGCGTTACTACGGGCAAGGATGTAATTGGCGTGCATTACCATTATCTGCTCAAACGGCGGTCTGATTACCAGCCGTAACCCTTCATATATAACGCTAGTGGCTTTATGCACCCAGCTATACGCCAAAACAACGTAGTAGCTTCCAAGATTTACCTCATCGGCTGCGCAGTTTCTCTTGTCAGAATAAGTCTAAGTACCTACCCAAAGTTTACTGAGGTACCGCGAAGCATAATACCAATGGTATTAGGTGCCCTACTTGTGCTAGGAGGATATAGCGCCATCCTGTTCGCGTTTGGCTGGGGCCTGCGTAAAGGATATACGTGGGTCAAGGTACTGTTTTTAGGATACACTGGCCTTTTATTGCCTCTCTATGGGGCGAGCCTCTTTAATCCCACCTCGCCGCATATGAGGATTCAAGTAAGCCACTACAATACCCCACTCAAAGCAGGCTTATTATTCTTAGAACTTTTCTTTACTACCTGGACCAGCGTTATTATCATCCGTGGCTTTAGCATTGCGAATAGTGTATCCGCAGAAACTCCAACCGCGAGAATAGCGGAGTAGAACGCGTATTTGCGCGGTAGCCAGTGCTTTGCCTTATATTTGTCCAATGGAAATCACCTGCCAACTACGTAAGGATAAGCCCAATAAAAAAGGCTTTGCTCCTATTTAGGTCACGATCTGATGGGAAGGGCACCGACTGCGCGTAGCCACCGGCGAGCGGGTGCGCGTGGTGCCTGGCACCTACGGCACGCGCATCAGCCCCAAGTTCGACAAGTTGCGCAACACCGCTGAGCAGGTCCAACACGATGCACAGGAGCAGCAGCAACGCCTTTCCCCAGAGCAGTTGGAAGCTGCTCTGCCCCCGTACTGCACTCGGAGCAGGCCGCAGCCCTTACCTCGGTGGACTTTCTGGCATTGATGGACCGTTGGATCGACGATTACGTCCACCTACTCACAACTAAGAAGTTTCTTCTACGTTTCTGCTCCCAGCAGTCCGCATTGCCCAATACCTTGATAACCAGTAGGAAGCGCTATTGAACTTGCCGAGCACTTCACTCACCGAGTTTTCAGCGTTTTTCTTTTTCCTTCCCGTTCTTTGCGCCTCTGTATTGTTAAGCCAGAAGGTGAGCCAGCATAATGCTACCCTATAACTGATCAGACTATACACTCACTGTGTTCCATCATTATTATAAGGCGCTAGTTGCACTGTCCGTATGCCAACAGAGTTAATCAACGGATTTGGTAAGGTCTACCTTACCATTGAGTTCGACACAGCGAATAACTGGGTATATAACAATTGGATTGGCTATCAAACCTATGTGGGTATCATAGCCGGGGCTGATGCCTGCTTGCATCCCTTGCGAGACCACGCCTGCTCCTACCTACTCAATGATAATCGGCGGGTTATTGGTCCTTGGGACCACGCCGTAGAGTGGCTGGTTACCAACTGGGCGCCCCGAGCCATCAGTCAGGGCCTTACCCATTTTGCGCATATTGTCAGCTCGGAGTCATTGGCAGCACTTTCTGCCGAGGCCATGCACATTGGTGTCAATGGAAAGCTACAGATGCGGATGTTCGATGATGGCGACGCGGCCCAGGAGTGGCTACGGCTGGCCCAGCGGGCCAGCCGCAAAGCCTAATGAACACGCCCCCTACTTACACCACGTAAATGCTGCGTAGCCAGCGCACTGCCGGCTCCACTTCCGTGAAAAACTGGGCCGTAAGAGCGGCCGATGCATCACAGGTAGTTACTTTGGCTATTGCTGCCCTGGTCTGGCTGTTGCGGGCCGGTATGATAGCCCGGTGAGAATAGTTGGTTTCACGCACTACCGTAGGAGTCCATTCGTGCATGAGCCAGTTTACATCAGCGGGCGATGGGGGTAGCATTTCGCGATGGTCAGTTAGTACCAGTGAAGCTTGCGTGATGATTAGCAACGCCTGTATGTACCGGAACACTGCCCGAAATTCAGCGCTGTTCATTGGTTGCCCGGTCCAGCGTACGTGAATGTAGCTGTCGGCCAGCCACTCTACTTGGGCTTGGCTATTATGAAAGCATAATGCACTAGGCTCGGATGAGGAAGAGCCAAAAGGGCTAGCCGACATCATACCCATATGAGGTTTAAAAGTCAGCACTGGCGAGGGAGCAAGAGGGCGGAGAAAGGAGTGCATACAATCGTAATGTGATGCTAAGGTTGCTACTTCCTCTTCCAAAATCAAAGAACATTCTGCAGTAATTGTGACAATAACTATTTATATAAATTATATGAATATATAATCTGACAATAACCATAAGTTATTTATAATCAAGATAATGACTACCAGATAACACCTCAAGAATACACTCATGTTACTCATATATCTATATTTATACCATTATGGAGGATAGAATGAATGCAACTAATTATATAGTTTAACCAGTAAAATGGAAAAAAAGGGGGCATCCGCCGCCTATAAACGCTGTTTTGTCCATTTTCTCCTATCCAGCACACTATAATATGATGCGCTGGAGTAGCAATTTCTAAACTCCCTACCCGCGAAAACCACGCAAGCGCAGCGAGTTGGTGAGCACCGAAACGGAACTAAGTGCCATGGCAGCTGCTGCCAGCATGGGCGAGAGCAACACCCCAAAAAAGGGATATAACACGCCCGCCGCAACAGGAATGCCCAGTGCATTGTAAACAAAAGCGAAAAATAGATTTTGGCGTACAATGCGCATTGTTTGCCGCGATAAGGCAATGGCAGTTACCACGCTTCGCAGGTCGGCGCGCATGAGGGTGATGCCGGCGGCTTCCAGGGCCACATCGGTGCCGGTGCCCATGGCTAGGCCCACATCGGCCTGCGCCAGCGCGGGAGCATCGTTGATGCCGTCGCCCACCATGGCCACTACCCTACCCTCTTGTTGTAGGGCTTGCACCTGGGCCGCTTTATCTTGGGGTAGCACCTCGGCAACGTATCGCCGGATGCCTACCTGCGCCGCCACGGCCTGAGCCGTTTGGGGGTTGTCGCCGGTCATCATCACCACTTTCAGGCCCAGCGCCTGTAGCTCAGCAATGGCCGCGGCAGAGGTAGGTCGCACGGTGTCGGCCACGGCTAGCAGGCCGGCAGCCTGCCCATCAAGGGCTACGTAAAGTACGGTTTTGGCCTGTTGCAAGAGCGTGTCGGCGGCCTGGGATAGGGTGGGGGGTAGGGTAATGTTGGCGTCGGCCAATAGGCGTTGATTACCAATGAGCACGTGTTGCCCTGCTACTACTGCGCGGGCGCCATGTCCGGCTACGGCTTCAAAATCAGCTACTTCCAACGCAAAATCCACTGACTGCTTGGTGGCGTGTTGCACCACCGCGGCCGCTAATGGGTGCTCCGAATGCCGCTCCACGGCGGCTACCAGCGCCAGCAGATGCGCTTCGGGGTAGTCGGGTGCGGTTACGACGTCGGTTACGGCTGGCTGGCCGTTGGTGATAGTCCCGGTTTTGTCGAGCAGGATAGTGGTGACGGCGTGGGCTTTTTCCAAGGCTTCGGCGCTACGGATGAGCACCCCATGCTCAGCGCCTTTACCGGTACTGACCATAATGGCCGTGGGCGTGGCCTGCCCCAGCGCGCACGGACAGGCGATAATCAGCACGGCCACGAAGTTGATGAGCGCTAGCGGCAGGCGCATTCCGGCGGGAGCCAGCAGAAACCACGCAATGAACGTGAGCACCGCAATGCCAATAACCGTGGGCACAAAGATGGCGCTGATGCGGTCGGCGAGGCGCTGAATGGGCGCCCGCGAGCCTTGCGCGTCTTCTACGAGTTGCACAATGCGCGCCAGCATGGTTTCTTCTCCTACCTGCGTCACGCGGAAGCGGAAGGCACCGGTTTTGTTGAGCGTTGCGCCGAATACGGCGTCGCCGGCTGCCTTTTCTACGGGTAGGCTTTCGCCGGTGAGTAAGCTTTCGTCGAGGGCAGAGCGGCCGTCGGTGATGACGCCATCGGTGGCCACTTGCTCGCCGGGGCGCACTGCTACCACATCGTCCACATCGAGTTGCTCTACGGGGAGGTCAACCTCCTTGCCACCGCGGAGTACGCGGGCCGTTTTGGGCTGTAGCTGCAACAGCGCGCGCATGGCATCGGAAGTGCGATTTTTGGCGCGGGCTTCCAGCACTTTGCCTACCAGAATAAGGGCTATAACGGTAGCCGTAGTGTCGTAGTAGGGCTCGGGCATCAGGCCATGCGCCTGGAAAAAGCTGGGCGCCAGCGTTACGGCTAGGCTGTACAGAAACGCCGCGCCGGTGCCTACCGCAATCAGCGTGTCCATGTTGGCCGTGCGGTGGCGCAGGCCCTTCCAGGCCGAGGCGTAGAACTCGCGGCCGCTGTACAGCACTACTGGCAGCGTGAGGACCAGCAGCAGGTAGTTGAGCCACTGCATGTTGATGCGAGCCGACAGCGCGGGCCACAACATCAGCATCGACAAGGGCATGATAACAGCCGTGAGAGCAGCAGCTACCCACAAACGGCGCTTGAGGTGATGATAGGCCTGGGCCTTTTGCTGGTCCAGCGCGGCCTGGCGGTCGGTGGCGCTGGTATCGGGCCGACGTGCGGCTACGTCGTAGCCGGCGCGGCGCACCGCCTCGCGCAGCACACCCGGCGAGGCCGCGCCGGGCTCGTACTCCACGGTGGCCTTTTCGGTAGCGTAGTTGACTAGCGCCTGCGTGACGCCCGGCGTGCGGCGCAACGACCGTTCGACGGCGGACGCACACGCCGCGCAGGTCATCCCCTCGATGTCGAGGGTAGCAGACGCGGTAGGACCAACAGAAGCGGGCGGGGCAGCGGGTTGGGGTGCGGCGGTAGGTTGCGTATCCATAGGAATAGGAAGTTCAGATTGATAGCGAGGTCCCGACTTTCTAGGACTTTGCTATCTAATAAACCAACAAAGGATACCCCTTGGATGTGCGACATTCGCCGGGCAACTGTACAGAATTTTGGCTTACCCTAGCACGCTGCTGTCCCCTACCCCAACAAGTCCTGATATTCGGTGTGGTGCTCTTGCACAAATTTCTGCATGAACTCGCAGCTGGTGCGCACCTGTAGCTTTTGCTCGCGGGCAAAATCCAGAGCGCGGCGGGCCATGGCATCGGCTACGCCCTGGCCGCGCAAGGCTTTATCAACGAAGGTGTGGGTGAAGTCGACGACACCTTCGGTGGGGAAACTATACGCCAGTTCGCCTTGGTGGCCGTCGATTTCGACGGTAAATTCCTGATCCTGGGTGTGGTGCTCAATAGGGAAAGACATACGCAGAAGATGTTGAAAGAGAAAAACAAGGAAGATGTGCGAAGACCACATGGGCATTTTTTGCTGCCAGAGGTAGCCACGCTCCGCCCACTTTACGTAGTTCAGGAAGCGGGGGCGGTCATTTACACCGTTTTTCCGCCATTTCACCCTAAGTCTCTCTCCCATGCAAAAGCATCCCAACGACGGCAGCAACGATAACCCGGACGAGTTCAGCGAGTTCCGCAAGCCGCACGAAAACCAAGACGTCTTCAACCTAAAAGAAGGCGAAGAGGTAGCCGAACAACCCTTGCAGCCCAACCCACAAGCAGCGCAGCCCAACGCCGGCACGCCCGGCTACGGCGACTTTGGCAAGCAGCCCCATACAACTACCAGTGGTACTAAGCATAAGCCTGCCGGCACCAATCCTGGAGGCGCGGCTGCACCCGATACCGTTGACCCGCTTCAGCGCGGCGGCGTGGCCCAAAACCAGGACCCGAGCGGGGTAGCAAAAGCAATGGGCGACGATGCCCAAGAAGATGAGAGCCGTACCTCCTGGGCCGACGACGACCCACGCTACGGCAGCGGCACCCGCAACTGGCCTACCAACGAGCCTGGTAACCCCACCACGGTAGGCCCCGACCCAAACGAGGATAACCTGTAATTCTGACTTTATGGCTGATTCAGCAAACAACATCTCCGACAACCAACCTATGTCTGAGGAGCAGCGCAAGCACCACGAAGAACTGTATTCCTATAAAAAGGACGAAGAAGGTACGCTTGACACCTCCGACATGTTGGACGAAGCCTCCAATGGCCTACCTGATACGCCCACAGCCGGCCCCGACTCCGATACCAGCAGCCAAACCGACGAGCTGATGAACCCTGGCTTCAACAACCCCATTGACGACAACAACCGCTAAGCGGCAGTTCGTATGGCGTAAGCCCGCTCTTCCGTTTCGTTGGAGAGCGGGCTTTTGCATTGCTACCCAATGGCCGCTCGCCGCTTGGGTTTGTGTTGTTTTACAGAACTTAACTTCAGTGCCCAATGCATCTGCTTGTTCTAATTGATTTCTCGCCCGCCGCCGACCACGCGCTAGCCTATGCCGACGCGTTGGCTGTGCAACTACGCGCTACCCTGGTATTGCTGCACGTGCAGCGCACGTCGCTTTTCGACCCAGAGGCCCTTACGGGTAGCTTGTCGCCGCTGAGTGAGGGTGAAATTGCCACAGCCCTGTTACAGCGGCGCGATAAGCTGTCGGTGCCAGTTATTACGGAGGCTACGGTGGCCCGTGTAGCCGAGGCTGCAGACGCCGGCGTGCGGCGCTATCAGCCGGCCTTGCTGCTGCTGGGCAGGCCCGCTGCCACCAAAGGCTCGCCGGAAGTGGTAGCGCAGACTACAGCCCTCAAACTGCTGGGGCATTTGCCTTGCCCCTTGCTGGTAGTGCCCGAAAGCGCTCCTATCCCTATACCGCCGCAGTGCGTTGCCATTGCCGCCGACAATCAGCCGTTTTCCTTGCTCCCGCAGGCGAACGATATGGTAGCCTGGCTACACCAGCTGCCTTCTCGCTTTACGATCCTACACGTAGCCGAGCCGGAGGATAACGACAGCACTGCTGTAGCATGCCAGCACGTGCTGGACAGCGGCTTGTTGCCCACCGATTCGCAGCCGCACCACCACGGCGTGCGCCACCTATCCATAGCCGATGGCATTGCGCAGGGTGCGAAGGAAATCGAAGCGGACCTACTGGTTGCGCAGGTGCATCGGCACACGTGGCTGGGCGACTTGTTCCACCACAGCGTCACGGCCAGGCTGGTGCAGCGGGCTACCCTGCCAGTACTACTACTACCCATCAACGACTAGTTTCACTACTTGTCTGTTTCAATCTTACCAGCGCCAGCCTACCGTGGCGCCGCCGTACCAGTTGCTGCCATTGGCAGGTTGAAAGTAGCGGTTGCCAAACGCATTCAGGTCGTTGCCGAGGCTGTAATTGCGGTCGGTGAGGTTGTTGACGCCCGCAAACACATCCATTTCCAGGCGGTCCAGTAAGGTGCGGCGCCAGCCGGCGCGGCTACCGAAGGTCCAGTAGCCGGCAGCATACTCCGTATTAGCATCGTTGAGAGGTGAGCGGGCCTGGTGATTAACGGTGGGGTAGAGATAAAAACCCAACTCCGAAGTAGCATCCAAGCCAGCGGTGAGCGTGTGCGGCGCGGTACCCGTGAGGCGGTTGCCGCTGAAATCGTTGCCACCCGACTCGTACGTACCGAAGCGGTAGCGCTGGTAGGCATAGCTGGCCCACGCCCGCACGCCAGTAGGTAGGGCAATAAGCTGGGTGCCTACTACCGCGCTACGCCACAGCCACCCACTTACGGTGGCTTCTACCCCGCGCTGCCGGGTGGTGCCGGCATTGTAGAACACGCTCACGCCCTGGTCGGTGGTGCGCGTCACGATGGTTTGGTCCAGGTGGAAATCGTAGGCGGCTATGTCGAAGGTGAGCCGATCTTGCAGAAAGGAGCCGCGGGTACCTACCTCGTAGCTGGTGCCGCGCTCGGCCTGCAACTCCTGGTTCAAGGAGCCATCGGAGGTGCGGATGTCGTCGGTGGTGGGCGGGGCGTAGCCGGTGCTCACGCTACCGTACACCGACCACTGCGGCGTCAGCTGCTTCAGCAGGGCCACCCGCGGCGACACTTCCGGCCGGAAGGTGCGCGTCAGCTCGTAGCCGTCGGGGTTGGTGGTGGCGTCCGATACCCGCGCAATGCGGTAGCGCAAGCGGTTGTAGCTGGCGGCTACGGTCAGCAGGAAATCGGCGGGCAGCTCGTAATCAGCCTGCGCGAAGCCGAAGCCCGTAAGCGTGCGCACCTCGTCGTTGTAGCGCAACGCCCCTACCCTACCCCGCAGGTTCTGGAAGCTGCGCCCATCCAGGAAACCCGTTTGCAGCTCACCGCCCGCCGTGAGGCGGAGCGTGCGGCCGGCCAGCGCCGTGCGGTAGTTGAACGTAGTGCGTCCGCCGCCGCCTAACTGAGTATTGCGCTCATAGTCGGTGATAGCAGCCGTGCGAATGGCGCTACCAGTGGTGTAGAGCGTGGTTTTATTGGAAAAGCGCTCCGTGAAGCGATACTCGTGCGAAACACCCAACAATGCCGTGCGCGAAGCATAAAAGGTATTCTGCGCTACCGAGCCCGCTGCGGTAGCCGTGCTGGGCCGCGCCTGCCGTGGGTCTTGCGCAAACTGCGCCCGCGTGAGGCCGCCAGGCAGTTCATAGTCGATATCCGTGTAGAGCACGTGCATGCCAATGGTTTGCTTGGCCGATGGCCGAAACTCGCCATCCAGCGCCACTACGTCGCGGCGCAGGTCACTTTGCTGGCGGTAGCCATCGAGCGTTTGGCGCACGTACTGGGCCCGAATGGAACTGGTGGCCGTACCGCTCTCTGCTACGGCCGCGTAGCGCCGCAACCCATAACTACCCGTAGTGAAACCCACCTGCGCCCGCGTGGTGCCTATTTCGGGCTGGCGGCTGCTGAGGAGGGCCACACCACCGGTACCCGCACCATATACGCTACCGGCCGGACCTTTCAATACCTCAATGCGCCCAATAGTAGCGGCATCAAGCAAGTTGAGGGCCGTGCTACCAGTGGCATCCGTAAACGGAATATCGTTGTAGTACACCTTCACGTTGCGCACGCCGTAGGGCGAGCGGAGCGAGCTGCCGCGGATGTTGAGGCGGTAGCTGGCCGTGGCGCGCTCCTCCAGCCGCACACCGGGTAGGGTGTTCACCGCCTCGGCCAGACTGGCCTCATTGAAACGGCCAATAACACGGGCATTTACCACGCCGACAGCAGCAGCCGTGCGGCGCAACGGCAGGTTCTGGCCATAGCCTACCACCGTGGCTTCGGGTAGCACGCGCACCGTATCAGAGGGCGTGGTTTGGGCGTGCAGAGTAGCAGGCAGCAGCAATAGCAGCGGTAACGAGTAGCGATGATACATCAGAAAGCAACAAAGTGTGTTGTGCCCAACGGGAAGTATCAAGTGTTTGTTTGGGCAATTTTATGCGTTGCGCACGCAGCCGGCCGATGCAGCAGATTTATAGTAGCTTGGTCGACCACACCCAGCGCTAGCTTTACTGCCCAGCTAAGCCCGTTCTTCTACCGATTATGCAATCAGCAACATCCTCCCCTACCCCTCTTGCCAGCAGGCCCCATTTGGAAATACTAGATGGCCTTCGAGGGGTAGCGGCCGTGGCCGTTGTGGTATTTCACTTCATGGAAATCATTATCCCTGATTCCACGAAAAACTTTATTGGACACGGTTATTTAGCCGTTGATTTCTTTTTCTGTTTATCAGGTTTTGTTATTGCGTATGCCTATGACAAAAGAATTGAAGAAATGAGCTTTGCGAAATTCTTCATGCTACGCCTTATTCGTCTGCACCCTTTAATACTTATTGGAACCGTTATAGGGTTAGTCGAATATTTTTTTGATCCCTTCGTCAGCCTATATGCTATTTATGGAGCTGGCAAAACCCTGTTATTAAGCATATCATCTGCCTTCCTTATTCCCTACCCGCTTGTAAAAGATCGATATGCAAATATTTATCATTTAAATCCGCCTACCTGGTCTCTTTTATGGGAATATATCGCCAGCATTATTTACGCAACGCTACTTTTCAGGCTACGCAATAAGGCGTTGTGGGTTTTAACAATTTTTGCGGCCGTTGTGCTATTCTACACGGCATATCATTTTAAAAACCTAGCTGCTGGCTGGAGCGGCGAAACTTTTTGGGGCGGCGGCGCCAGGGTATTTTTTTCGTTTCTAGTAGGCATGCTCGTCTATCGCTCGCAGTGGATACTATCGTCGCGCCTTGGGCTGGGTAGCGTCAGTTTGCTGTTGTTGCTTGCTCTTCTCTCCCCTTTTTCGAATCAATTGAATTGGATAACAGAGCCACTTATCATTATTTTTTATTTTCCGTTTTTAATTTCCCTGGGGGCCGGCGCACAGTTATCAGACCGACTTGCGGCGGTGTGCAAGTTTTCGGGCGATATTTCTTATCCGCTTTATATCATTCACTACCCTTTTATATGGTTATTTTTCAGCTATATGGCAGCTCAAAAACCCAGCGCAGGCCAGTTAAGTATTCTCGTTCCGCTGGCTACTATAGCGCTAATTGTACTAGCTTACCTAACTTTAATTTGGCTGGATATTCCCATCCGACGGTATTTGAAACGCCGATTGAAAAAAGCGTAGTGAGTACCTGAGACCGTTTAGAAAACCAGCCGGTGTAGCAACACCACATGTTGCGTCTCCGAATTGAACGACCAACATCAGCGATATAGCGACACCATATGTTGTGTCTCTATACCGCTCATTCCAGACCCTTCAGCCCGTATTTTGCAAACGCCAGCACATCTTGGTTGAACCGGTCTTTGTCCGTCAGAAACAGGCCGTGCGGGGCACCATCGTACTCCAAGTAGGCGGCTTGGGGCACATATTGCCACATCCGGCGCCCACCCGCTTTGGCCGCCGATAGCTCATCGTGGCTGCCGTGGATAACCAGGGTAGGAATGGGCACGGCCAGGCTTAGGAACGCTAAATCGGCGCGGAAATCGGTAGTGCCGAAGGCCGCAATGCAGGCCTCGGTGGCCCAGGGCGCGGCGCGTTGGCAGAGCTGCTGCATCCAATGCAGCGAGGCGCTACCGACGGAGGCGTGCAGCAAACCGCTGCTGTAGAACTGCCGGTTGTAGTCGCGCAGAAACGCGAAACGGTCGGCGCGGACGTGGGCAATTTCTTCCGCGCGGTCTTCCTCGCTCAGGCCCGCGGGGTTGGTATCATCCTGAAACAGGTAGGGCGTCACAGACGACACAAACACCACTTTCCCTACCCTGGCGCCCTGGTGGCGGTGCATGTAGCGCGCCACTTCGCCCCCGCCCATCGAAAAGCCTACCAGCGTCACGTTGTGCAGGTCCAGCGCATCGAGTACGGCCTTCAGATCGTCGGCGAACGTGTCGTAGTCGTAGCCGTCCCAGGGCTTGTCGGAATGGCCGAAGCCGCGCCGGGAGTAGGCTACCACCCGCGCGCCGTGGCGGGGCAGCTCCAACAGCTGTTGCTCCCACATTTCGAGGCTGGCGGGGTAGCCGTGCAGCAGCACAATGGGCTCGCCCTCGCCCAAATCGACGTAATGCAGGCGGATAGGATGGTGTTGAGGGTCGTGGCCGACGGTCAGGAAGTTCATGCGGGCAGAGCGGAAGGTGATGTTGAGCTTGTGCGTACGGCCCAACGCGGGTAGCCGTTTCGTAGGCTTCGGTGGTTTTTGCGTAGCTTAGGCTCTATCCTACCTTCGATATGAAACAATATCTCACGCCCAAAGTGCTGGCTGCGCTGCAAAGCCTGCCCACCTCCGAAGCGCCTACCCCTACCACGCTGGCCACCACGCCTGAGGAGCTGCACCAGCGCGCCACCCAGCTCGATCCTACCCTGACTGAGCTGACATTAGACGCCATTGAAGCCCAGCTCGCCGGTATTTATGACGATGATACCTGGACGCAGCAACAGCTGCCGCAAGTGCCCGAAGGGGTAGCACATCGGTATACGTATGTATATGTGAATCAGGAATTATTGGGATAAAACTCTCCGCATATATCTTATTTGTTATTTGTTATGTGGCGGTTGGCAGGGAGTATTTGCGTGTTGTGGCTGCTCTTGGTTGGTGCGGCAACGGGGCAGACTATCACGCCCAAAATCAGCATTAACCCGCTGTTGCATGTGGGAGAGCTTATTCCGCTGTCTGCCACGCTGGGCCTGGAAGTGGGATGGAACAGTCGGTCATCTATTCAACTGTTGGGAAGCTACCGGCACTTTCCGGCGCAGGATGCCGAGCCAAGCAGCGGCCCAAAAGTTTACCTCGACTACCGCCGGTACCTACACCCTCCGCAGCCGAATGTAGGTCTGTTTCTGAGTCCGTTTGTGGGAGTGGGACACTTACGGCTAGGCCTGGGCGACCTGCCGCCGCCCGGCGCTACCCAGCGGCGGCGCACCGAAGTGGAAACAGGTGCGCTATTGGGCCATCAGGCGTTGTTTTCGCGGTTGACTGCGGAAGTGTACGCGGGCCCAGCCTATCGCTGGCAGATCACTTCAGGCAGCTTCAATCAGTCCTCTTACTCAGATAAAAAGAGTTTTCTCTGGATACGGGCCGGCTTTACAGTTGGGGTCCGTCTCACGAAAGGGTAGCCTCCTTATAGGGTTTCGTAACCCTACCCTATGATCCGCAGTTGAATAGGACACAACCTTTCTTATTCAATGATGCACTTACTTCGTCATACCTTAACTGCTGCTGCGCTGGCTACTACGCTCACGGCGGCTGCCCAGAACGATTACCAAAAGTCGGTGAAGGCGTCTTACGACGGCCACATCTTCAAGCCTGAGCAAGTAGACCCCACCGATGCCCGCGTAGCGCAGCTGAAAGCGCCGCCCGGTTTCAAAATCACCAAGTTTGCGGATAAGCTAGAAAAGCCCCGGATGTTGGCCGTAGCCCCCAACGGCGACGTGTACGTATCGAACCGCGACAAAGGCACCGTTACGTTGCTGCGCGACACCAACAAGGACGGCAAGGCCGACCAAACCAAGCAGGTAGCCCAGGCTGATAATCTGCACGGCCTAGCCATTAAAGACGGTAAGCTCTACGTGGCGGCCATCCGGGACTTGTATGTGGCCGATATTCAGAAAGACGGCTCGCTGAGCCAGTTGAAGCGCCTATACAACGACCTTCCCGACGCCGGCCAGCACCCCAACCGCACCCTCAACTTCGCCCCCGACGGTACGCTCTACCTCTCAGTAGGCAGCACCTGCAACGCTTGCGACGAGAACAACAAGGAAAACGCGACTCTACTGCAAGTGAAGACCGACGGCTCGGGCCGCACGGTGTACGCCGAAGGCTTGCGCAACACCATCGGCTTTGGCTGGCACCCGCGCACGGGGCAGCTCTTCGGCTTCGACCACGGCATCGACTGGTTGGGCGACGAGCAGCAGCATGAGGAGCTGAACGAAATCAAGAAAGGCGGCAACTACGGCTGGCCGTTTGTGTTCGAAGATGGCAAAGCCAACCCCGCCGATGAACCACCCGGCGGCCAGACTTACGAACAGTATGCGGCCAAAACCGTGAAACCCAAGCTACTGTATAAGGCCCACTCAGCTCCGCTGGGTATGGTGTTCTACAACGGCAAGCAGTTTCCGCAGGAATACCAAAACGACGCCATCGTGACCATGCACGGCTCCTGGAATCGCGCCGAGCCCTCGGGCTATAAGCTGGTGCGTGTGCACTTCAACCAACAGGGCCAGCCCGAGAAATTTGAGGATTTTGTGACCGGCTGGCTCGTAGATGGAGATAAGGCGCAGTTTGGCCGTGTATGCGGCATCGCCCAGCACGCCGATGGCTCTATTTTAGTGTCGGATGATGCCAATGGAGTGATTTACCGCGTGGCTTACGCGAAGAAGTAGGTATCACCTGCCTACCCTTCCAACTCTCACCTGTCATCCTGAGCGGAGCGAAGGACCTTCTCACGCTAGCACGACCTGCGTCAGATAGCAACTATCTAATGCAAGTCGTGCTAGCGTGAGAAGGTCCTTCGCTCCGCTCAGGATGACAGGTGGTTTTGGTTTATACCCTACCCTACCGTCTGCTTTCGTAGCTTCGCGGGGCATGAAAAAACTCTCCCGCAACCTCACGTTTCAGGTTCTTACGGCCATTGTGCTGGGCATTCTAGTTGGCACGTTCTTTCCCGAGGTAGGCGCGGCAATGAAGCCCATCGGCGACACGTTCATTAACCTGATCAAGATGCTGATTGCCCCCATCATCTTCCTGACGGTGGTACTGGGCATTGGCAACATCGGCGACCTGAAGAAGGTAGGGCGTGTGGGCGGCAAGGCTATTCTATATTTTGAAATCATTACCACGTTTGCGCTGGTGATTGGGGTAGGCGCAGCCAACCTAACCCAGCTTGGCCGCGGTATTGATACCACCACTGTAGCTGCCCAGGCCAGCGAAACGGCCGAGTACGCCGAAAAAGGCGCCAACATGGACTGGGTGAAATTCTTCACCCACATCGTGCCCGACAGCTTTGTGGGGGCTTTTGCCGAGAGCGACGTGCTGCAAGTGCTGCTGATAGCAGTGCTATTTGGGCTAGCCCTGAGCAAGGTAAAAGTGGACATCAGCGCGCCTGTTATCAGCATGTTCGAGAAGCTGAGTCAGATCTTTTTTGCGGTGCTGGGCTTGGTGATGAAACTGGCGCCGCTGGGTGCCTTCGGCGGCATGGCTTTTACGATTGGCAAGTACGGCATTAGCACCCTCCTACCCTTGGCCAAGTTGATGCTGACCGTGTACGGCACCATGGCCCTGTTCATCTTCGGGGTGTTGGGTTTAGTGGCGTGGCGCTACAAATTCAGTATTCTGACGCTGCTCGCTTTCATCAAAGAAGAACTGCTGATTGTGCTGGGCACGTCGTCGTCGGAGTCGGCCCTACCCTTACTCATCGATAAGCTCGAAACCTTCGGCTGCTCGCGATCAGTGGCAGGTTTGGTAATTCCAACGGGCTATTCGTTCAACCTCGATGGCACCACTATCTATCTTTCCATCTCGGCCATTTTCCTGGCTCAAGCTTTCGGCATCGACCTTTCCCTGACCCAACAGCTCACCATCATCGGCATTCTGATGCTGACCAGCAAGGGCGCGGCGGGCGTCACCGGCTCGGGGTTTATTGTGCTGGCCTCTACTTTGGCCGCCACCAAGGTGATACCCGTGGAGGGCATGGCCTTGCTATTGGGCGTGGATCGGTTTATGTCGGAATCCAGGGCCATTACCAATATCATCGGTAACGCTGTGGCCACGGTGGTTATAGCCAAGAGCGAGAACGAGTTTGATGAGGAAAAGAACCGCCTGGCTTTGGCTGGTCGTATCAAGCCCGAGGCACAGGAAGTGGCAGAGGAGTAGGGGCGCGTTGCACGCGACCGTCGTTGCTGATGTTGTTAAATGACATTCGATAAAATAATCGGCTACCCCAATGCCTGCCCTACCCCCCGACCTACGCAAAGCTCTTTTCAACCTACCCCAGAAAGAAAAAGACCAGTTGCTGGCCCGCCTTGTAGCCCAGGATAGCGTGCTCATGGAGCAGCTCAGCTACCGTTTACTCGAAGGCCCAGATGCCCTGGAGGAACGCCGCCACCGCCTGCGCCAGCAAGTAGACGACCCCGTGCGCGGCTACCACCAAACCCCCAACGACCTGCTCGTGATTCTGCGGCAGCTCCAGGCGCGGCTGGCCTATCACACTAAAATCACAGGCGATACATACGGCGAGGTAGAGCTGAGTATCCGCCTGCTGCTGAACGTGTTTGCCCACCAACCCGAAAGCGTGGCGCGCCTGCACGGCCCTACCCAGCCCCTTCTCCAACACTTAGCCCGCCGCACCCAAGAAGCCCTCAAACAAGCCCAGAAACTTCACGAAGACTACCACGTGGAGCTGGCCGATAGCCTTAATGAGCTACTGACACGGCTGTATCAATCGGCCGCTGCGCCACTGGCGCGAGAATTGGGTGTGCCGTTGCAGTGGTGAAATGGTGAGCTTGTGAATTTACGAGATGGTAGAGTAGCACCTGTCATCCTGCGCTTGCGAAGGACCTTATGCCAGTTGAACGACTATTGTACTAACGACTTGTTCTACCGTGAAAAGGTCCTTCGCGCTGCTCAGGATGACAGACGCTCTCGCATTCACCATTTCACAAACGCACAAACGCACCACTTCCTAACTCTTCCGACCTAAAACCAGTAGAAGCAAGAACGGCCGCCGATAATCGGTCGGCTCTATCACCTCTACACTATGTCGTCTGTTCCCACTCCCGAAAATGTGCGCGTACCCCAACACCTTTCCGATGCCGACTTACGGCAGGCGTTGGAGGAATTGGACGCCAAAATAAAAACACTGCACAACCGCGCCCACGCTACCACCGCCGGCTCGCACGCCACCTACCATGAGCACGCGGCGGCACTGGAAGCCAAGCGGGCAAAGCTGGTTGCACAACTCGGCCCTACTCCCACCGAACACGCGGCTGGCGCTACCCCATCGGAACAAAATAAAAGCCTGTGGGAAGAAATAGCGCGGGGTATTGAAAACCTGCGCAAGGACCTGCGCGACATCGTTTAGAAGCACCTAACCATGAAAATATACGCTACGCTAGCCGCTGCTGCGGCCTTGCTACTGAGTGCCTGTACGGCCCAGGAAAGTTATAAAAACGCGGTTAGCTGCGCTGAAGTAACGGTAGGGATGACACAGGAGCAAGTGCGCCACCTAATGGGCGAACCCACCGGCGACGACGCTACCGGCAATGGCCACACTTGGTCCTACCTCTTCGGCAGCGCCACCGATACACAGCCGATCAAGATTATGTTTGGTGCCGATGGCCAGGTAACAGGCAAAGAATGCGCACCCGAAGCTTCGGGTGCAGAGCGGCCCACGGGCAACTAAGCGGCTAACAAAAAACGCGTAAAAAGGCGGGGTTCTTGCAGTAATCGGAGGTAAACAAAACGTAGAAATCCGCACGCATTGGCAAGTTCGTATGAACTTGCCAATGCGTGCGGATTTCTACCATTTCCTTACCTACCCCCGATGCAGCTACCGTTACGTGTTGTTCGTTATTTCTTGCTGATTTGCTGGCTACTACCTGTTCTGGGGGTAGCAGCTCAACCGTCTGATTCGGCTACACCTTCAGCCCCAACCGTACAGCCGGGACGGCTGGTTTTCCGTCTGAAGCCGGAATTGCGTCATTTGGCTACGGCCACGGCCATTGCCGAGCCTACCCTGTTAGCTGCCCTGCAACGTATCGGGGCCACGCAGTTGCACCAGAAATTCAGCAACACGCTCCTCCCCGATCCTGAAAAGCCCGGGTCGGTCGATATCAGCCTGATTTATGAAATCCAGCTACCTACCCCCACAGACCTCGACCGGGCACGGCACCTGCTGCAGAATACCGGCACTGTACTGTACGCCGAGCCGCTTTACTACTACGCGCCGCTCTCCCAACCCAACGACCCCCTAGCTGATTCCACCCGCACTGATGGACAATCGTATCTGCGCAACATTCGGGCGTACAGCGCCTGGGATGTAACAAAGGGCGATACCACTATTGTAATTGGTATTTCTGATACGGGTATCAATTTCGACCACCAAGATTTAGGTCAGGTAAAATATAATTATGCAGATCCGATTGACGGCATTGATAATGACCACGATGGCTATATTGACAATTTCAGAGGTTGGGACCTGGCCGATAAGGATAACAATCCCTATGTCGACGCACTACTTGGTCCCAAGAAACATGGTGTATTAGTTACCGGCATAGCAGCAGGCACACCTGATAATGCAAAGGGCATTGCGGGAGTAGGATACAAATGCCGCTATTTGCCTCTCAAAATATATCCGAGTACGGCGCAGGGTGCTTTCGCGGGTTATGAGTCGATGGTGTACGCCGCCGAGCACGGTTGCCAAGTGCTTAATGTATCGTGGGGCGGACCGGGCAGCCGCTCTCAATACGAACAAGATGTTATCAGCTACGTTGCCGTAAATCGAGACGTGGTGATTGTAGCAGCGGCTGGTAATAACAATGCAGAACAGGATTTTTATCCTGCCAGCTACGACCACGTATTGTCGGTGGCTGGTGTACGAGCCGATAATACGAGGGGTGCCCTCACCTATAGCCGACGTGTTGATATATGCACGCTGGGCACAGACGTTCTAACCACTCTGGGTGATTATGTGGATGGATATGTATCCGTAACTGGGTCGTCGTTTGCCGCGCCTATTGCGGCGGGTGTGGCGGCACTGGTGCGTAGCCAGTTTCCTAGCTATTCAGCAGCACAAGTAATTGCGCAAGTGCGTGCCACTACTAATCCCGATATTTACACCCTACCCGGCAATGCGGCCTACCTGGGCAAGTTGGGCACAGGTCGACTGGATGCATACCGAGCTGTGCTGACTACCGATGCGCGCGCTGCGCGAGTCGTACGCAGTCAGGTACTGCGCACCAGCACGGCAAGGCAGCAAGAGTTGGAAATAGAAGTGCAGAACCTTTTGCAGCCGGTAACTAACCTGCGGGTGTCTCTCACGTCGCTTTCTCCCTACCTCACCACTCCTTCCGATGTTTTTGCCGTGGCAGCCCTGCCCACGCTCGGGAGAGCTACCAACATCGATAAACCCTTCCGGCTGACAGTTGCTGCCAATACGCCGCTCAATGCCAAAGCGCTGATTGAGTGCCGGCTAATGGCTGATAACGGTTTCCAAACCACACAGTATCTGACGGTGGTTTTAAATCCCGGTTACGTGGTGCTCGATGCAAACGACTTGCGGCTTACCCTGGCCAGCCAGGGTACGCTCGGTTACGATAATCCTGCTTCTAGTATTGGGGAAGGGATTACCTATCGCCAGGGTAGCTCACTGCTGTATGAAGGAGGGCTGGTGGTAGCTACATCGCCCACGCGTGTCTCCAGTCAGGTGCGCGGCGCCAAAGGGAATGACCAGGATTTTCACATGCAAAGTCAGACGCTCTTTAGCCGCCCTGTGCGGGCCACGCAGGAGGCGCAGGGTGTGTTTCAGGACTCGCTGCCTAGTGCCACACGTAACCGTACGGTAGGGGTGCGGGTGCACCAGCACGCCTACGCTTGGGCCGCTGCTCCTGCCCGCAACTATGTAGTGCTACAGTATCGGCTCACCAACATGACCCCCGATACGCTAAAGCCGCTCTACGCTGGTCTATTTATGGATTGGGACTTACCCCGCGATGCTGCTCGCAATGTGGCCATGTGGGATGCCAGCCGTGCGCTAGGGTACGTGTATAGCCTGGCCACCTCCGATCTGTACGTGGGTGTGCAGGTGCTGGATGGAGGAGCGCCTACATACTATGCCATCAACAATGCCGCTACTACTGGTCTAGTAGCACCAGCTACCGGGGGCCTTAGCCGCACCGAAAAATACGACGGTCTCAGCAATGGAACTACGTATGCCAGTGCTGGCCTACCCTACGGCGCCGATGTTTCACAGCTGGTAGGCGCCGCTCTACGTGCCCTACCCCCCGGCGACTCCACCACCCTAACGCTGGCCGTGTTGGGAGCATCATCGTTGCCAGAATTGCAAGCCGCCGCCGACGATGCCCGCCAGCGCTTTGCGCAGGTGCTACCCACACGCCCGGCAGCCCCCGTTGTCACTTGGCAAGCCTACCCAAATCCTACTACTGGAAAACTACACATAGAGGTACCCCTCTCCTTCAGCCCCACCGACATTCGTTTGTTTAACCAAGCAGGCACCATGGTGCTGCAACAGGCAGCCACTACTCGTACCACACTAGATTTGCATGCGTATCCGGCTGGTCTTTATCTATTACAAGTATGCTCGGCTGGCGGTAGCACTCTTTCACAACGAGTAGTCGTGCAGCCATAACAAAGGTGGCTTCTGCTATAGTACATCTCGCTCCACTCAGTAGCGACCACAAGATTATATACGTTTTAGACTAAACAATATTCAACTAAATGGGTTAGCATGAACAATAAAACATCTTAAAAATTAAATATAACTTATTGCTTTAAAAAGTACTACTAAAATCTATTAATTATAACTATTTAAATATTAAAACCGTATTAAATTTAGAATATCTTAGTACTAATTTGCTTAGTTTCGAATCAATATTCGTATCTTTGGATATGTCGAAAGTCAAACTTCCCGTCCCAACGCCCGTGCAGCATTTTGCTCGCTGTGTAGACGACTCACGCCGCCCGGCTGACTATGTAGGCGAATGGCCCGAAGAGGGCCAGATATATCCTGTGCGTGTATTGACACATGCTCGCACTGGTCGGCCGCAGGTGCACATTCTGGGTTTCTACGCTGAGGCACCCTACGGTGCGTTTGCAACCGAGCGCTTTGCGCCTGTTGCCAGCATCTGGCTGAATTAGCCAGCCGTTTTTCCACGCCTTACCGGCTGCCTCCGTTACACTACACGGAAGCAGCCGTTTTTATTTAGCGCCCGTTTTACCGGTTGTCTTCTACACTCGCTTCTTTACCAATCTCAGCTGCAGGGCTGCTTTTGCTGTTGTAAAGCGTTTCTTCGCTCAGATTATAGATGTCCTGAATGTCGTGTAGGATGTGCTCGAAGTCCAGGTTCAGATCTTTCAGCAAGCCCGTTCTCAAGTCGAATACCCAGCCGTGTACAATGGGGTAGCCTTGTTTGAGGTAGGCCTGCTGCACTACAGCAGTTTTAATGACATTCACACATTGTTCCTGCACATTTAGCTCTACCAAACGGTCGTAGCGTGCATCGGTGTCCTCGATGGCATCTAGCTCGGTGTGGTGCAAGCGATATACATCGCGGATGTTACGCAGCCAAGGATTCATGATACCCAAATCTTTGGGTTGCATAGCCGCTTTCACACCGCCGCAACCATAGTGTCCGCATACCACAATATGCTTTACCCCCAGGTGTAACACAGCATATTCAATCACCGACATGGCGTTCAAATCGATGTTAATCACCATGTTGGCAATGTTGCGATGCACGAACGCTTCGCCAGGAGCCACACCCATCAGTTCTTCGGCTGTCACGCGCGAATCGCTGCACCCAATGTAGAGGTAATCGGGGCGCTGGTCAGAGGCCAGGCGCTTCAAAAATTCTGGGCCAGATGCCTCGTTGTTGGCTACCCACTGGCGGTTGTTCTCGAAAATCTGTTCGTATGTAATCATGGTAGGTTTGGAAAAAGTGCAGACAGTTCTCGGCTATACTACGATTTTGTTGGAGAATAAGCTGTCTACGGATGTGTTACTTTTTCCGGCTACTGCGCCGTTCCTACCTTTGTTCGGCCTAACGTTCTGCCATATGTCCCCGCCCTCCGAACATTTTGTATACACCATTCCTGCGTCTTACCGGCGCATGGAAAACCTGCATATTCTTTTCTGGCTACTCAAGGATATTGGCTGGTGCATGATCTGGAAGCCGCTCGGTATCAGCATGATATTTCCTACCCTCAGCATTGCGCTGCTCATCACCTGGCGCACCCGCGGCATCAAGGCCGAGCTGGCGCACAACCTGGCCATCGTGTTCTGGATTACGGCTAACTCTTACTGGATGATCAGCGAATTTGTTGGTTTTGATGCGGTGCAACTCGGCTACGGCTTCACGGGCAAACACCTGGCTTTGGTGCCGTTTCTGCTAGGGTTGGGTATTCTAGCCTACTACTACGTCATCGAAAAACCCCGCGAAACACAGCCCGAGCAGGTAGCTACCTTATAAGGCCTACTGGTACTGATAAAATATCCCCGAATCAAAGGGCGTCCACAGGGCGGCTTTTTGATTCGCGACTTTCAAGCCGTCGTTGGCCCAGGTGTTGCAAGTGTAGAATAGATTATACACACGCTTAGCCTCATAAAACGCATCGTAGCGGCCGTAGCTATGACCAGCAATGTGCTGCACCCTACCCTGCGTATCGTAACGGAAGCTGGTTTTAATGAACTCGATCAAACGAATGTAGTCGGTAGGTTTGAGGTAGATGCGGACACAATCGGGGCCTTCGCTGGGCTCGTGGTAGAACGTGGTGTGCATAGCCGAGGAGCTAAGCCAGAACATAGCTTCAAAAGCTGTACTGGCCTTTAGATCGGCCCAAGTAGGCGTATCAAGGTAGAAGCCCTTATCACCCCATCCAAAGCCCACATAGCGCATGGTAGTGTCTGAAGCAGGCGTATCGGTATAGGGGATAAACTCGCTCCAATCGATTTGCGAAGTACGCACAGGCAGCACAATATCGGTATGCACGCCATTGGATAAGATGTAGGCCTCAATAGTGCCCTCAGTTGGTGGTGTGCGCGTACCCACTGGAATGCGCGACAGGATAAACGACGTGCCCAAGTAGAGCGCTACCGCTCCCAAAATACCTGCGCCGGTATAGGCCATTCCTTTTCCTATTTTCTGAAGCGTTGCTGCCATAAAGAGTGTTGAGATTTTCCCTTCATACGATTCCAGCCAAAAAGTAACCAGTGCTTCCTACCCTCCATAACACAAAAAAGCCGCTTCCCTACATGAGAGAAGCGGCTTTTGCAATGTAGAACAAACTACACCAACTGGTTACACCAAGTTACCAGCCGTGTCGGTTGGCACCTGGCCCGACTCCTGCAAGCGGATCAGGTTGAGGGCTGAACCGGCTTTGAACCACGCAATCTGTCCCTCGTTGTAGGTATGATTGAGGGTGATGAGGTCGGTGTCGCCATCAGCGTGGTGCAGACGAGCCTGCAACGGTTTGCCGGGCTGGAAGTCCGTCAGACCGAGGATGTCGATGGTGTCGGCTTCTTCAACCAAACCATAATCGTTCTTATCGGCAAACGTGAGAGCCAGCATCCCCTGCTTCTTCAGGTTGGTCTCGTGGATACGGGCAAACGACTTCACAATCACGGCGCGCACGCCCAAGTGGCGGGGCTCCATAGCGGCGTGCTCACGCGAGCTACCTTCGCCGTAGTTCTCGTCGCCTACTACCACCGTGCCGATGCCCATGCTCTTGTAGCTACGAGCGGCCTGCGGTACGGTGTTGTAACCGTCGCCTTGTACCACGAAGTCGCGTACCGAGTTGGTTTCGTCGTTGAAGGCGTTGGTAGCGCCGATAAGCATGTTGTTGGAGATGTTGTCTAGGTGACCACGGTATTTCAACCATGGGCCAGCCATCGAAATGTGGTCGGTGGTGCACTTGCCTTTGGCTTTGATGAGCAGGCGCAACCCTTTCAGGTCGGTGCCTTCCCAAGCCTTGAAGGGCTCCAGCAACTCCAGACGTTCCGAGGTAGGATCAACAACAACCTGCACACCCGAGCCGTCAGCAGCAGGAGCCTGGAAACCAGCGTCCTCTACAGCAAAGCCTTGAGCCGGCAGCTCAATACCCATCGGCTCGTCCAGCTTCACTTGCTGGCCGTCTTTGGTAGGTAGGGTGTCGGTGAGGGGGTTGAACGTCAAATCACCGGCAATGGCGAAGGCCGTCACGATTTCGGGCGAGGCCACAAACGCGTGCGTGTTCGGGTTGCCGTCGTTGCGCTTAGCGAAGTTGCGGTTGAACGAGGTGATGATGGAGTTCTTGCGCTTGGGGTCGTCGGTGTGGCGGGCCCACTGCCCGATGCACGGACCGCAAGCGTTGGCCAGCACCACACCACCCATCTGGGCGAAGGTGTCGAGGAGGCCGTCGCGGGCTACTGTGTAGCGCACCTGCTCCGAGCCGGGCGTTACGGTGAATTCGGCGTTTACCGACAGACCTTTTTCAACAGCCTGCTGGGCTATGGAAGCCGCGCGGGTGATGTCTTCGTACGAGGAGTTGGTGCAGGAGCCAATCAGGCCTACTTCCAACTTCTCGGGCCAGCCAAACTCTTTTACGGCCGCAGCGAACTGCGAAATTGGCCAGGCAGCGTCCGGGGTGAACGGGCCGTTCACGTAAGGCTCTAGCTCCGACAGGTTGATTTCAATCAGTTGATCGAAATACTTCTCCGAGTCCTGGTACACTTCATCGTCGGCACGCAGGTGCTGACGAATGCCGTTGGCCAGCTCAGCCACGTCGGCACGGTCGGTAGAGCGCAGGTAGTCGGCCATCTTATCATCGTAGCCGAATACCGAGGTAGTAGCCCCGATTTCAGCACCCATGTTGCAGATGGTGCCTTTGCCGGTGCAGCTCAGGTTGTCGGCACCCTCACCGAAGTATTCTACGATAGCGCCAGTGCCGCCCTTCACGGTCAGGATACCGGCCACTTTCAAAATCACGTCTTTGGCAGAAGCCCAGCCCGACAGCTTGCCGGTCAGTTTCACGCCGATTACTTTCGGGAATTTCAACTCCCAGGCCATGCCGGCCATCACGTCTACAGCGTCGGCACCGCCTACCCCAATGGCAATCATGCCGAGGCCACCCGCGTTGGGCGTGTGCGAGTCCGTACCGATCATCATACCGCCGGGGAAGGCGTAATTTTCCAGTACTACTTGGTGGATGATACCAGCACCGGGCTTCCAGAAGCCGATGCCGTATTTATTGGAAACCGAAGCCAGAAAATCGTATACTTCCTTGTTTTCGTTGTTAGCCGTAGCAAGGTCTTCCGAAGCGCCTTCTTTGGCTTGTATCAGGTGGTCGCAATGTACGGTGCTGGGCACAGCAGCCTTGGCTTTGCCGGCTTGCATGAACTGGAGCAGCGCCATTTGGGCGGTTGCGTCCTGCATGGCCACACGGTCGGGAGCGAAATCGACGTAGGAAACGCCCCGCTCGTAAGCCTGCTTTACATCGCCGCCGTAGAGGTGAGCGTACAGGATTTTTTCGGTCAAAGTGAGCGGGCGGCCAACGGCGGCACGGGCGGCTTCGATGCGCTGGCCCATACCGGCGTACACGGCCTGAATCATTTCTAAGTCAAACGCCATAATGCAAAAAAGAGAAAAGGTGAACTAGGGTAAACTTCCTAATAGGTACGCAAATATAGTTGCCGGGCGTTGCGCTACCCAAACTTTATCTTCGCCGGAACTTAGTCTATAAACCAACTAACTAGCGTAGTGGTTTAGCTTTGACTCATTCCTTACCTTGTTTAGAATATGTCTGTTTTTCAGAAGCTCCTTTTGGGCGCCGGTACTGCCCTCACCATAGCCGCTTGCACATCCAATTCTGGCGACCGTACAGCCGCTGATTCTGCCGCCAAAGAACCCTCTACCCCCCTGCGGGTAGGACCGTGGCGGGGGGAGCTTACGGCCCAAGGGCAACAGATTCCGTTTTTGTTTGTGGTAGAGCGCGACACGGCCAACCAACCCGTGGTGTACCTGCGCAACGGTGAAGAGCGCCTGAAACTGGATGAAATCACAACCGCTGGCGACTCTACTACCATCCGGCTCGGCGCTTTTGATGCGGCGTTGGTCGTGCGCTCTGCCGGCGACGGACAGCTAACGGGCGCTTGGGTGAAGTATGATGCCAAGGAGCCCTACCGCATACCTTTCACAGCGCAGCTAGGTGGCCAGCAGCTATTTTTCAGCAAGCAACAGGCAAATCCGGCTGATTTTAATGGTACTTGGCGCGTGACGTTCCGGGGCGACAAGCCCGAGGACTCTTACCCTGCGGTGGGCGTATTCAAGCAAAAAGGCCATGATGTAACGGGCACGTTTCTAACCACTACCGGCGACTACCGCTACCTGGCGGGCCAGGCCAATGGCGACACACTGCGCCTCTCTACCTTCGATGGCAGCCACGGCTTCCTGTTTACGGCGGCCAAGCAAGCAGATGGCACCTTACAAGGCGACTTCTACTCCGGCAAAACCGGCCATGAAACCTGGGTGGCCAACCTCGACCCCAACGCCAAACTACCCAACGCCGACTCGCTGGCGGGCATGAAACCGGGGCAGAAAAAACTGACGTTCAAGTTCCCAAACGTCATGCAAGGCGGCAGCATTTCACCTTCCGACCCAAAATACCAGGGCAAGGTAGTGGTGGTGCAACTGTTGGGCTCGTGGTGCCCCAACTGCATGGATGAAACCAACTTCTTGGCCTCCTGGTACGAGAAAAACAAGCAGCGTGGCGTCGAAATCATTGGCTTGGGCTACGAGCGCACGCCCGACCAGCAGAAAGCCGCCGCGAAGCTGCTGAAAATGAAGCAGCGCTTCAACGTGGGCTACGATGTGGCTGTGGCCGGTGTGGCCGACAAAGATGCTGCTGCCAAATCACTACCCCAGATAGAAAAAGTATTGGCCTTCCCTACCACCATTTTCCTGGATAAGAAGGGCGAAGTACGGAAGATTCATACCGGATTCTCTGGCCCCGGCACCGGCAAATACTACGACCAGGAAATTGCCGAATTCAACAAGACCATTGATCAGTTGCTGGCCGAAAAGTAGGTTACAGCACCGTCTAAGCTGAAAATAGCGCGCCCTGTCGCTCTGCGGGATTCTCCTGTGGGGCGACAGGGCGCTTTGCTTTTGCCTGTTACCCGATAGGAAGGCGTTTATCTTCTCGCAGCCGCTCTAATACAACAATCGTATCGTTGTGATAGGTAGTGCGGGCAAACTCCCGGAAGCCAAATTTCCGCGCCAAATTCAAGGAGGCTGCATTATCGGGGTCGATGATGCAGGTGATACGCCCTGTTGGTAGCTGCGCATCGGCCCAAGCCAGTGCGGCATGTAGCGCCTGCGAGCCGTAGCCACGGCCGTGCACGTGCGGAGCCAGCACCCAACCTGCCTCTGGCGTACCTTTAAGCGAGGGCGTGAGGTCACGCTGAAAATCGAAAAAACCAACTGTGCCTATATAGCGGCCACTAGTTTTTTCCTCGATAGCCCAGGAGCCGTAGCCCAGCATAGCCCAGTGTCCTAGTTGCGCCAGCATACGGCGCCACACCTCTTCTTCCGAGTTGGGCTTGTTGCCCAGAAAACGATAAAAATCCGGGTCGGCGTGCATGGCGGCGGCTTCCGGCAAATCGGTAGGTTGGGGCGCACGCAAATACAGATCGGCCGTTTCGAGGAGGGGCACCAGGGGTAGGGGCGTCGTCCGTAGGCTGAGGGGTAGGGAGGCTGAAGTCATCACCAGACAAGATAACATGCTTCTGGTCTGTTCCCAATGCTGCGTTGGCCACTTTGGCGGTCATCATACGGTTTCGGGCAACTTAACAGGGCCTTCTGCGCGTACACTAGAGCTATACCGCCCTTTTACTCCAAAACCAAACCAACCTCCCTATGTGGATTCAACAAAAAGCCGACGAGCGTGCCTCCCTTTCCGACCTGCAAGGTCGCGCCGTAGGCCTCAAATTTGAGTGCAACAAGTGCCACGCCGAAGTATTCACGGACCTCATTGGCGTGCCCGCTCCCGATGCCCCTACCCCCGGCCAACCCGAAACAGCCGCCGAGGGCTACGAAATCGAAGAAATCCAGTGCCACAACTGCGGCATGCGCCACGAGCTAATGGTAGACAGCACGTTTGACGGCGTATTGTTCAACGTGAGCGAGGTAGCCCCAGACGCCGTAAGCTACCAGGTGGCCGAGCCTGAGCAAGATCTGCGTTAATCTGTCTAAACCACGGATTCGCTCGGATTCGTCGGATTCCACGGATTTTGTAAAAAATCTAGAACTTATGTAAAACAGAAAGCGCTTGCCAAGTGGCAAGCGCTTTCTGTTTGTAATCGTTTACAAAATCCGCGGAATCCGAGTGAATCCGTGGTTTAAACAGTTATTTTTCCCGCTCGATGGTGTAGTTAATCAGCTGTTCCAACGATGTGCGGGCCGGCGAGGCCGGAAACGTGTAGAGCAGTTGTAGCGCCTCGTCGCGGTAGCGCTGCATGGTTTGGATGGCGTAGTCGAGGCCACCGGATTTCTTCACGAAGTCGATAACGGCCTGGATGCGGTCTTTACGGCCGTCGTTGTTTTTGACGTTGTAGATAACCCGGCGTTTGGTGAGCCAGTCGGCTTGTTGCAGGGCGTAGATGAGTGGCAGCGTCATCTTTTTCTCTTTGATATCGATGCCCACCGGCTTGCCGATTTCGGCCGTGCCGTAGTCGAACAAGTCGTCTTTGATTTGAAAGGCGATGCCTACCTTCTCGCCGAACAAGCGGGCTTGCTCAATAGTAGCGGCATCGGCGCCGGCCGAAGATGCGCCTACGGCGCAGCAAGAAGCAATCAGCGAGGCAGTTTTTTGGCGAATGATGTCGAAGTACACGTCCTCGGTGATGTCGAGGCGGCGGGCTTTTTCGATTTGCAGCAGCTCGCCCTCGCTTAGCTCGCGCACGGCATTGCTCACGATTTTGAGCAGAGCGTAGTCGTCGTTTTCGAGGCTGAGCAGCAGGCCCTTGCTGAGGAGGTAGTCGCCTACCAATACGGCTATCTTATTCTTCCAGAGTGCGTTGATGGAGAAGAACCCGCGCCGGTAGTTCGATTCATCCACTACATCATCATGCACTAAGGTAGCGGTGTGTAACAACTCGATGAGGGCCGCCCCGCGGAAGGTAGCCTCGGGCAGTGGGTCGCCGCCACAGATTTTGGCCGAGAAGAACACAAACATCGGCCGAATCTGCTTGCCCTTGCGCTTCACGATGTAGCCCATGATCTTGTCCAGTAGCAGGACATTGGACTTCATGGACTGGCGGAACTTGTGTTCAAACTCTACCATCTCGCCCGCAATAGGGGCTTGTATTTCGTCCAGGGTTACTTTCATGCGGGCAAATTGGGCGCTGCAATGATACGGTGAAAAACGATGAGATATTGTGCCTTTCTCTACCATTACATTCGTATGAGTACCGCCGAGGCAGCGCAGTGCAGCCACAAGCCCCCCTTTGTTGGTTCACTCCCCTCCTTCTCCTTGGTTTTATGCGCGGTATTGCCTCTCTTGTGCTGCTCACAATCTCCAACCTGTTTATGACATTTGCTTGGTACGGCCACCTGCATTTGTTCAAGAAAATGCCCTGGTTCGCCAAATTGGGACTGGCAGGCGTAATTTTGGTGAGCTGGGGATTAGCCTTGTTTGAGTATATTTTTCAGGTGCCAGCAAACCGCCTGGGCTTTGTAGAGAATGGCGGGCCGTTCAGTCTGTTTCAGCTCAAAGTGATACAAGAAGTCATAACGCTCACTGTCTTTACGTTGTGCGCGGTCTTCGTCTTTAAAACTGATAAGCTAGGCTGGAACCATATGGTAGGCTTTGCGCTGCTGATAGCGGCCGTCTATGTCATTTTCAAAAAATGGTGAGCTACTGCCTCGTTGATTGGTTGTAGTGTACCTTCGCTTTTATGGCTTCTTCTACTCCCATTTCCACCGATTTTCTACTCCGTAACCCCAACCACACGCGCCCGTTTGCGGCCGATGCCCGCTACCTGCCCGATGGGCAAGCCAAGCCGGTGGTAGTGTTTGTGCACGGATTCAAGGGCTTCAAAGACTGGGGCCACTTCAACGTATTGGCCGATTACTTTGCCCAACAAGGCTTTGTATTCATCAAGCTGAACCTTTCGCACAATGGCGTGGTGGTAGGCGGCAGCGGCGATTTGGAGGATATGGAGGCCTTCGGACACAACAACTTCAGCCTGGAACTAGACGACTTGGGCGCCCTGCTCGACGCGCTGTACACGCCCGGCGCCACGCCCCTACCCCCCGCCGAACTGGATCTGTCGCGCCTAGCCCTCATCGGTCACAGCCGCGGCGGCGGGCTAGTGTTGCTGAAAGCCGCCGAAGACGCCCGCGTGACAGCCGTGGTCGGCTGGGCCGCCATCAACGACATCGACCAGCGTTGGAGCCCCGACCTGATGCAGCGCTGGCAGGCCGACGGCGTGCAATACATTGACAATGCCCGCACCGGCCAGCGCATGCCGCTCTACTACCAGCTAGCTGAGGATTACCAGCGCAACAAGGTTCGCCTCGATATCCCTACCCTGGTGCGCACCCTGCGCCAGCCCCTACTCCTGCTCCACGGCGACCAAGACGAAACCCTACCCGTACGCATGGCCCACGATTTACAAGATTGGCAGCCGCGCGCTAAACTGGTAATAGTGCCCGGCGCCAACCACGTATTCGGCGGCCGGCACCCTTGGGAGGAAAACGGCCTACCCACCGACGCCCAGCGCGTAGCCGACGAAACCATTGCTTTTCTACGGTAGGGGCGCCTTGCATGCGCCTGTCGTTGAACGGTATTGCATGCAAGAAATAACCTTCCTAACGCCACAGGCGCGTGCAACGCGCCCCTACCTATGCCTACCCTCGCCTACCTTCTACTCGGCAGCAACCTCGGCAATCGACAGGAAATTCTGCGCACAGCCGTAGCGGAGCTGCACCAGTTGGCCGGCCCCATCGTAGCGCAATCTGGCCTTTACGAAACGACCGCCTGGGGCCTCGCCGACCAACCCGCTTTCTTGAACCAAGCCATAGCAGTGGCCACCTCGCTTCCACCCGATGCCCTGCTCACCGCCTGCCAGCAGGTGGAACAGCAGGCCGGGCGCACCCGCGAAATCCGCTGGGGCGCCCGCACGCTGGACGTGGACATTCTACTCTACGGGCAGGAAATCATCGACACCCCTACCCTACAAGTGCCCCACCCACGCTTGCCGGAGCGTCGCTTCGCGCTGGTCCCGCTAGCGGAAATTGCGCCGGAGGTAGTTCATCCTGGGTTGGGTAGGACGGTAGCGGAATTGCTGGTGGAGTGTGAGGATGTGTTGGGGGTAGAACGAATAGTATTGTGATAGGCCTTCGTCATTACAGCTACAGTTGGGTGTATTAACGAAGGTTTATTGCGGACTAAAGGCCGATTGACGAAGTTTGTGTACTTCGTCAATGCAGATGTTGTGCTGCATTTAAAAAAGGCCCTATGACAAGAATTAGACTACTATTTATATTAACCATTTTCATTTCAAGTTTTGCGTTCGGACAGTCGAACAAGAAAGGGGAATTGAAAACTGAACTTATTGGAACTTGGGAATTTGTCGAGCTAAGAGATGCTCAAGGCAATAAAGTGGACACAATTTTCCATAATGTGCCAGGACTTGACAAACAAGGTTGGGAAATTCCCAAAGGACCTTTGTTGACTTACAACTCTGACGGCACTTATTCAAAGCAGTTTACACCGCAGAACACAGACACGGGAAAGTGGCACTATGACAAGAAGAAAAAAGCAATTATTCAAATGCTTTATTACGAAAAGCCATATAAGATGGCTGCCCAGTATCTAATTGACAAAGGACACGCAAAAAAGGATGAAAATGGCGACTACTACGAAGTGATTACTGACGAAGTTGTAGAACTCACAGACGACAAGTTGATAATTCTAGAACGTGAAGGTCGACAAAGAACATTTAAGAAAAAGGAATAAAAACGCAGCACAACAACGCATACAGCTTATGGCGGGTGAATGGCTACAAGCAAGGTTTTCGCTCCGCAGCCAGCTTTGATCTCGGTAGACAAGAAAGTGCTTTAAAACTGCCACAAGCCATATGCAAACCGTTAGAAACACAAAACAGCCCGGCTCATCAGCATTATACTGGTGAGCCGGGCTGTTTCTTATAAATAGGTATTATACCGAAGCCACCGCCGCAGTCGGCGCAATCTTCTTTACCAGGCCTTGCAGCACCTTACCAGGGCCGCACTCTATGAATTCGGTGGCGCCGTCTTGGGCCATGCGTTGTACGCTCTGGGTCCAACGGACGGGGGCAGTGAGCTGGCGTACTAGGTTCTGGCGAATTTCGTCGGGGTTGGTGTGGGGGGCGGCGTCCACATTTTGATAGATGGGGCAGATGCCAGGCGAGAAGGTCGTTTTCTCGATGGCCTCGGCCAGTGCTGCTTCGGCCGACTGCATCAGCGGGGAGTGAAAGGCTCCGCCTACCGGCAGGGGTAGGGCACGCTTGGCACCGGCGGCTTTCAGTTGCTCGCACGCCAACTCAATACCGCGTTGCGAGCCGGAAATCACCAGTTGGCCGGGGCAGTTGAAGTTGGCGGCTACGACCACGTTGCCGGCATCCGTAATTTCCTGGCAGATGCGCACGGTAGTGTCATCGTCGAGGCCGAGGATGGCGGCCATGGTGCCGGGCTGCTCCTGGCAGGCGGCCTGCATGGCCTGGGCGCGCTGGGCTACCAGCCGCAGCGCATCGGCAAACGTTAGCACTTTGGCGGCAACCAGGGCCGAAAATTCGCCCAGCGAGTGCCCGGCTACCATGTCGGGCTGGAGGCCAGGTAGCACGGCCGCTTGCACCACGGAGTGCAGGAAAATAGCAGGCTGGGTAACGTCGGTGCGGCGCAAGTCCTCGTCGGAACCGGAGAACATGATGTCGGTGAGCGAGAAACCCAGAATGTCGTTGGCCTGGGTCATGAGAGCCTTGGCCTCGTCGTGCTGCTCGTACAAGTCGCGGCCCATGCCGCTGAATTGGCTGCCTTGGCCAGGGAAAATTACTGCCTTCATTCGGTAGAAAGGTGGGATTGGGTTGTTGATTTGATTAGCTGTATAGTCCGTCATTTCGAACGCCGTGAGAAATCTCGCGTGCAACGGTAATCTCAAACGTCAAATCATTACTCACGAGCGAGATTTCTCACGGCGTTCGAAATGACGGTTTATGTAGCTCGTATGGTCTTCTTGACGGCTTATTTCACGGGCTGCACCGTCACGACGCCGGTTTGCTTGTCCACGTTGAACGCAGCTTTGTTGGGCATGCGGCCAGCCCAATCGGTGCGGGGCACCAGCACCTGAAACTGCGCGTCGGACTCCACCACGCTAGCCGAATCGACTTGGTACACGGCGCGGTTGGGTAGCTCCTGCACGTAGTCGCGGACAGCAGTACGGGCGGCCGCTTCGGTACCAACGGATGTATTCGGCATGGTTGCAGTAGCGGGCGC
Organism: Hymenobacter defluvii; assembly: GCF_017589435.1. Lineage (NCBI taxonomy): Bacteria > Pseudomonadati > Bacteroidota > Cytophagia > Cytophagales > Hymenobacteraceae > Hymenobacter > Hymenobacter defluvii. The sequence continues at coordinate 99,798 of NZ_JAGETX010000007.1, read as the reverse complement.
CGCTGCCGAATCAGCAGCTATAGCATCGGTGGTAGGGGTATCCTGGGTGCGCTGGCAGCTGCCAAGCGTGCACCCAAAGCCTATCAGAAGGGCAGGAATCGTCTTCATCATACCGCAAAGAAAAACAAAAGGAGCAGACCAGCCGGCCTGCTCCTTTTGCTTCGTGCAGGGTAGGCCTGCTAGCGGTTGATTTGCACCCAGCCTTTGTAGGTGCGCTTGGTATTGTTGAAATCTAGAAACTCTACCTCGGCTTGGTAGAAATACATGCCATCGGCTAGGCGTGGCGTGCTGCTACCTTCGCCCACATTACCACCGCCACTCCAGTTGATGCGAGGGTCCTGGTTGCCTTCGTACACCTTCACGCCCCAGCGGTTGAACGCCCGGAACGTAATGCGCCGCACGGGGCTGGAAATCTTCGGCACGAAGGTATCGTTCACACCGTCGCCGTTGGGCGTGAAGATGTTGGGCAACAGGAAGAATAAGCAGTCCTCGGCGCAGGCCTGGTTGCTGAGGTTGCTGCGCTGCCCAATGTTATCCACGGCCTGCACCTGGTAGCACCCGGCGGAGGAGGGTAGGTTGCGGTGCACGTAGCTCATCGTCGTCACCGAGTCGATCAGCGCGAAAGGAGCATCGGCCGTGGCTTGGTAGAAGATACGGTAGTACACAATGCCATTGGGGTTGCAACCCGCTGGGTTGTTGCTATCCAGCGTCCAAGTGAGGCGGTTGGTGTAGGTGAAGTCCGCCGGCGGGAAAGCGACGTTCGAGGCTGAGCCTACCGAACTCAGGCTGTCACAGTTCAGGGAGCGGAGCGTGAGCACCGGCGTACAAGGTGCCGCCCGAATGCACAGTTCTTGGCTCAAGTTGACGAGGTCTTTGGGTAGATTCTCGCCGCTGTATGAGCCAATGGTCCGCACGTAGTAGCAGTACGTATCTCCCGATGTCACGCTCCGGTCGGTGTAAGTGCCGCCTGTGGCAGTGCCAGTCACGGTAGCCAGTTGCGTGAAGGTAGTGCTGTTCTGCTCGCGCCGGAAAATGACGGTTGGTTGCAGTGCGTTGTTCCAGGGCACATTATATGTCCAGTTCAACACGTTGCCGGCTGCACCCTGGTCGGGTCTACCAGTGAGCAGCACACTGCTGGCCGGCCCTACCGACTCGGGGGTAGTAGATGCCGCTGTAAAGAATTCCAGCCGGTAGTTGTAGCCCGTTCCAACGGTGTTCAGTCCGGTATCCACAAACACTGTGTCGTTCAGATTGGTGGTCGTATATACCTGCTGGGTAGGGTTGGCACTCTGCCCTGTGGCCCGGAATAACCGGTAACCGGCCGGCTCCGTGAAGCCCGCGCTGCTGGTCGGCTTCGACCACCGTACCGTTATCTGCCCATTGGCGTCAGTGCGGTCTACCGTTACGTTGCGCATCAGCGCCGAGCGGCCGGAGATGGTTACGCAGGCTTCGGCCGAGGCAATGCTCTCGCCGCCTTTGGGCAGCGGGAACACAGCGTAAATGCGGTAACAATAGGTTTTGCCTCGTTGTAAACCCTGGCCGTTATTGTCATCCACAAACGAGCTAAGGTTAGCCCCTACCGCACCTACCTGTACAAAGCCCAGACCCGCTGGTATACCTGTGGTACAGGAATCGGGGTTGAAATTCGACGGTCCTTCCTTGCGGAAAATCAGAATTTGGCTGGCCTGCTGGCAGATATATCGGTCCCAAGTAAGGGTAGCCCGCGCTCCGCTACCGCTGATGAGCTGTGCCTGCAAATTCTGCGGCGGCGGCCCCACTACCCGAATGCTCCACACCTTCTCGTCAATCAGGGGCGAATTGCCGCCAACAGGTCGGTCCTGTGCCTTAAACGTTACCAGGTAGGGGTCACGACGCACATCGTTGCATTCCGTATTCCACTGGAAGGTGCCCCTGGCTGTGGGTGGCCCAAGGGACGTTTGCCCGAAGGTAGCCGGTGGGAAAATTCCACCGTAAGCAAACAGGTCTACCGGATTGCGGTCGGGGTCGGTGGCCGTCACAGCGCCGTTCACTGTCGTACCCGCTACCACGCAGATGTCGCGTGGAATCGTTATTTCGGGGCGCAGGTTGGTACTGGGTTCTACGATAATTTGCATATCCCGAATTACCTGCCCAATCAAACGCGGCCTTGCCCCTGCTACACGACGCCATTCCTTTACTATGACCTGCGTATTATATTCTCCTACGCTACTAGAGCTAGGGGCATTCCATACCAGCAAGCCAGTGTTTCTATTTATTTGAAATATGGATTTAGCTCCAACAGTAGCATTCACGTAAGGCACCTGAACTCCGGGTGCGTCTCGCGTATTAGGATACTGAAAACCAGGTATATCAGTAGGCCTAACGATGTTATTGTAAAGTTTAATAATGTCATCTGCCAAAGATCCGGTACGCTGACTAGGCGCTAACTCATACGTAAGAGAGTCTCCATCTGCATCATAGGCCGCTGGATTGTGCAGATATACTTGGTTGGTAGCTGCTTTGTCAATGGCTGGCGCCGTTAGAACTGGGGCGCGGTTGATACCCAGAGCAGGGTCAATTGTAATGCGAGTGGCGATGTAGAACTCGTATCTATCCGTGGGAGGCGACATATTCAAGATATTGGCCTTACGCAGTTCACCCACAAAGCTCACATCATACTGACCGAGCGCATTATACGTGTGCTCGAAGTAGAAAACGTTGATGTCCGTATCAGCAGAAACTTGCGCAAACCCCGTACGAGGCACGTTTTGAATATTGGTGCCATCGCCAAAGAAAAAAGTCGCGCTTTCCTGCTTCACCGGTGAACTACGAGCAGTATACAGAATCATCTTGAAGAAGATGCGGCGCGGGTTGCGGGCAGCCGTGGTATCGGACTTCGCCTGAATGTCGCCGGCCCGGATGTGAGAGCCTTGCGCGCGCGGCACCAGACCCAGCAACAGCAGGAAAGCCAATGTAAGCCCCAGAAATAGCCTGCGGCCCCAGCAGAGTAGCGGAAGGTTCATATAGTGAACTTAGAGAGCGGGAATAAGAGTAGGAGAATATCAGGAAAAATCCGGTGGAAAACCAACAAATCTAGGACCGTTAGTGTTGCCAAATGGTTTTAGGGTTCTAACGGCGGTAGCACCGGATAGATTCATGAACGACGAAACCCCTATCTAGATTGTTTCCTAGTAGGTCGGGGTGTACCTTTGGCCGTTGCAATTGAATCACCTTCGCAAACCATTTCGCAGCTTCTAAATGAGTTGGATTAGTAAAACATTTTCCAGCAGCATCGGTCGCAAAATCATTGTGGCCATCACGGGCTTGTTCCTGTGCTCCTTCCTTGTTGTCCACTTGATTGGCAACCTGCAACTATTTAAGCATGATGACGGCGTTGCCTTCAACATCTATTCCCACTTCATGGGAACGAACCCCGTTATCCGCACCGTAGAGTGGGTGCTGCTACTGGGCTTCGGCTTCCATATTTATGAGGCTTGGGCACTGTTCAGCCGCAACAGAAGTGCTCGTAGTGTTGCATACGTGTCAAACCACTCCGAGCAGAACAGTAGATGGCAGTCGCGCAACATGAGTTTGTTGGGCACTATCATTCTCGTTTTCCTGTTAGTGCACTTGTACAACTTCTTCTACCGGGCCCGCTTCGGTGAGCTGGATCCAGACATCAACAACAATGATGACTTGTACACACTAGTAGTAAGCTCGTTTCACCAGTGGTGGTACGTGGCCCTGTACGTGCTGGCACAGGTAGCCTTGTGCTACCATCTGTTACACGGCTTTAAGAGCGCCTTCCAAACGCTGGGGCTCAACCACCGCAAGTATACACCTGCCATTGAGGTTATTGGCTACGCCTTTTCAATCATTGTTTGCTTAGGTTTCGCTATTATGCCGCTGTACTTTTTCTTCTTCACCAACGAACAGGGCGAACCGCTTTCGGCGGTAGCACCCTTGGTTGATTCCATTAACCTAGCGCTGAAGTAATGTTCCCGGACTCAAAAATTCCCGAAGGCCCTATAGGCGAAAAGTGGGACAAGCATAAGTTTGATGTTAAGCTGGTCAACCCTGCCAACAAGCGTAAATACGATATCATCATCGTAGGTACTGGCTTGGCGGGTGCATCGGCTGCGGCTTCCCTAGCCGAGCTAGGCTATAACGTAAAAGCCTTTTCCTTCCACGACTCGCCCCGGCGTGCGCACAGCATTGCCGCGCAGGGAGGTATCAACGCTGCCAAAAACTACCAGAACGACGGTGACTCTGTATTCCGTCTGTTCTACGACACCGTAAAGGGTGGCGACTACCGCTCCCGTGAAGCTAACGTATACCGCCTGGCGCAGGTATCGGTGAACATCATTGACCAGTGCGTGGCGCAAGGTGTGCCGTTCGCCCGCGAGTATGGCGGGCTGCTGGCTAACCGCTCGTTTGGTGGTGCACAGGTGTCGCGCACGTTCTACGCCCGTGGCCAGACTGGACAGCAGTTGCTATTGGGTGCCTACTCGGCCCTGAGCCGCCAGATTGCCTACGGTAAGGTGAAGATGTACACCCGCTCCGAAATGCTGGATTTGGTGGTAGTAGACGGCAAGGCCCGCGGCATCGTGACGCGCAATCTGATTACCGGCGACATCGAAACGCACGCTGCTCACGCTGTTATTTTGGCAACAGGTGGTTACGGGAACGTGTTCTACCTGAGCACCAACGCTAAGTATTGCAACGTAACGGCAGCATGGCGCGCTCACAAAAAAGGCGCTTTCTTTGCCAACCCCTGCTTCACGCAGATTCACCCTACCTGTATCCCTGTATCGGGCGACTACCAGTCGAAGCTGACACTAATGTCGGAGTCGTTGCGTAACGATGGGCGTGTGTGGGTGCCTAAAGAGAAGTCTGTTGCCGAGCGTTTGCGCAAGGGCGAGATTCGCGTGGCCGATATCAAAGAAGCCGACCGTGACTACTTCCTAGAGCGTAAGTATCCTGCTTTCGGTAACCTAGTGCCCCGTGACGTAGCCTCGCGCAACGCCAAACTGATGTGCGACGAAGGCCGTGGCGTAGGTTCTACGGGCTTGGCTGTGTACCTCGACTTTGCCGACAGCATCAAGCGCAACGGTGCCGACTGGGTAGCCGCTAAATACGGTAACCTGTTCGAGATGTATGAGAAGATTACGGGTGAGAATCCGTATGAGCTTCCCATGCGCATCTACCCTGCTGTGCACTACACTATGGGTGGCCTGTGGGTAGACTATAACCTGCAAACCACGGTACCCGGCTTGTACGCGGCCGGTGAATGTAACTTCTCCGACCATGGCGCCAACCGCCTCGGTGCTTCGGCACTGATGCAAGGCCTGGCTGATGGCTACTTCGTTATTCCTTACACCATTGGTGACTACCTAGCTAAAACGCCGCCAACCCCCGTTACCACGCAGGACCCCGCCTTTGCGGAAGCCGAAGCCGGTGTACGGGCGCGCATCGATCAGCTGATGAGCATCAACGGCACGCGCACGCCTACCGAATTCCACAAAGCTCTAGGCCATATTATGTGGGAGTACTGCGGTATGGCTCGCTCTGCCGAAGGTCTACGTCATGCAAAGGCCGAAATTCAGAAGCTGAAGCGCGAGTTCTGGTCTGACCTGAAAGTAGTTGGCGTAAATGCTGACCTCAACCAAACCCTGGAGAGTGCCGGCCGTGTAGCCGACTTCATTGAGCTGGGCGAGTTGATGGTGGACGACGCCCTGGACCGCAACGAAAGCTGCGGTGGTCACTTCCGCGAGGAGTACCAGACGCCGGAAGGCGAGGCGCTTCGCAACGACGACGACTACGCATACGTGGCGGCTTGGGAATACCAAGGCGAAAATCAGCCGGAGAAACTAAACAAAGAGGAGTTGCAGTTTGAGAACGTGAAGCTCACGCAACGCAGCTATAAGTAATTTTCGAGCTGTTAGCCACTAGCTGTTAGCTATTAGCGATATGCTGGTAGTTTCACAGTCCACAAAAGCTAACAGCCATCAGCTAACAGCTAATAGCCAAAAAATAAAATGGCCGGAAGTAACCCCAACGCCAAGCCGATGAACCTCACCCTAAAAGTGTGGCGGCAAAAAAATCGTAACTCGGAGGGTAAGATAGTGGACTATCAGGTGAAGGATATTTCGCCGGATATGTCGTTTCTGGAGATGCTGGACGTGCTCAATGAAGACCTTCTGCATAGAGGGGAAGAGCCGGTGGCTTTCGATCACGACTGCCGTGAGGGCATTTGCGGATCGTGCAACCTGTTCATCAATGGGCGGGCGCACGGACCAGAGAAGGGCACCACTACCTGCCAGCTTCACATGCGCAAGTTCAGCGACGGTGATACCATCACCATTGAGCCCTGGCGTGCTAACTCTTTCCCTGTAAACAAAGACCTGAGCGTAGATCGCTCGGCTTTTGACCGCATTATTCAGGCTGGCGGTTATATCAGCATCAACACGGGTGGTACCCCCGACGCCAACGAAATTCCCATTCCGAAAGAAATTTCGGACCGGGCGTTCGAGGCGGCTACCTGTATCGGTTGCGGCGCGTGCGTAGCAGCCTGCAAAAATGCTTCGGCCATGCTGTTCGTATCGGCTAAGGTGTCGCAGTTGGCATTGTTGCCCCAGGGCCACGTGGAGCGTAAGTCACGCGTGGAAAACATGGTAGCGCAGATGGACAAGGAAGGTTTTGGTGCCTGCACCAACATTGGCTCGTGCGCCGCAGAGTGCCCAGTGGGCATTTCGCTGGAGAACATTGCTATCCTGAACCGCGAATTTTTGGCCGCCAAGGCTACCTCGAATAACCTATCGTAGGCAGCGCGGTTGTACTATATGGAAAGGCGAAGTGGAGTTCCACTTCGCCTTTTTGTTTTCCCTAGTTTCTTTACGCGCATGATTACCATTATCGCAGGCACCAATCGGCCTAACTCCCGCGCCCGGCTGGTAGCCGACTTATATGGCCAGTTGCTGGCCGATTTGGGGGCAGACTACCAACTGTTGGATTTGGTAGAACTGCCAGCCGATTTTATCGAAACGGCCCTATACGCGAATACCGGCCAGCACGCTGGTTTCAACCAGTTGGCCGCAAAAGCGGCTGCGGCTGAGAAGCTGGTGTTTATCGTACCTGAATACAATGCGTCGCTGCCTGGGGCGCTGAAGGGTTTTATCGATGGTCTACCCTACCCCGGCGGCATTCGCGGCAAGAAGGCTGCGGTGGTGGGGCTGGGTACTGGTGCGCAAGGCGGGGCGCTGGCACTCTGCCACCTTACGGATATTTTGATGTATCTGGGCACAGTGGTGCTTCCTACCCGCGTGCGCCTACCCTTTATTGACCAATACCTTACGCAGGATGGTACGCTTAGCCATGAGCTATATATGCAGTTGCTACGCGAGCAAGCGGCTCAATTCCTAGCTCTCTGAGAAGCAATCTGGTCGCCGGTGTCACTTCGTACAACAAGGTAGATACACTCATTCTCCTTTGGTTTTGCCGTGATGTGTCTACCTTTACGAACGTTTTTGCTGCCGCACTTGCCTGTATGACTCGCTGGTTTGCTGTTTTTCTCACTGCCTTGGTGCTACTTCAGACTTTCAGTCAGGAGTTGCGGGTGGTGGATTATCAGCTACACAAAGAGCGGATTACGGAGTTATTCTGCGTGAACAAGGCCCGGCCGCAGTTGCATTGCAACGGCAAGTGCCATTTGGCCAAACAACTCCGCAAAGCTGCCGACGAGGAAAGCAAAGCGCCTAATGGGGCTAAGGTCAAGCTTAAGTTTGAGGCCCTACCCTTGCTACGTGTGTACGCTGCCCAACAGGCTTTCTATCCTGTCGTAGTGCAGCAGTTTGCACCGCTACGCGCTGTGCACTACACATTTTCGCCGGAACACGGCATTTTCCATCCTCCAAGCTTCTGGGCTTAGTTTTCGAATAAGACGTGTTGCCATACGGCAAGCGTCCTATAGCGCGTTTCTTACAAGAAGCGCGCTCGATTATCTATTTGCTTTTCAGAAGTTTACCGATGAAATTTTCCCTACCTACCTTTTGGGTAGCCGCTGTGGCTATCCTATTTTCTCTGGCTGGCTGCGACGATAAAGAAAAAGACGCTCAACCTGCCGTGGGCACGCTGGATATCGAAATGGAGCACGTAGTAGGCAGCCAGGCGTTGGCGCTTAGTACCACTACTTACACCAATCCAGTTAGCAACGAGCAATTCACTATCTCCCGATTCAACTACTACGTTTCCAACGTTAAGCTGCAAAAAGCCGACGGTACGGAATACGCACAGCCCGAAAGCTACTATTTGGTGCAGCAGTCAGATGCTGAATCGAAGCACTTACACCTCAAGGACATACCCACCGGCGACTATACCGGCATTTCGTTTGTGGTTGGCGTGGATAGTGCCCGCAACACGGCCGGGGCCCAAACCGGCGCTTTGGATGTGAACAATAACATGTTCTGGAGTTGGAACACGGGCTACATTTTCTTTAAGATGGAAGGCAACTTATTGGCTTCCAGCTCCTACCCTGCCAAAGCCTTTTTGATGCACGTAGGTGGTTTCACCAAACCGTACAACGCCGTGCGCACCGTGAAGCTGACGTTTCCGAGCAGTAACCTGCTGGTGCGCGCCGACCACAGTCCCGAGCTACACTTAAAAGCAGATGTTCTGAAAGTGCTGAATGGCCCGCAACCCATTCAATTGAGCACCTTTATGGGCGCGCACATGCCGGGCAGCAACGCCGTGCAGGTAGCCAACAACTACGCGGCAGGCATGTTCTCTGTGGAGCACATTCACGCTAACTAGCAGTGAGCGTATCCATTTCGCGGACTCTAACAGCCTCGCTAACCCTATTCATGGGGCTGGCGGGGCTGCTGGTGGCCGGTTGCCAACCCGACGCGGACATCCTAAAGCAACAGGCCGTAGCGGGCGATACGCTCCCCAGCAATTTTCCTATCCCCGCCTACGCGCTCGAAACCAACCCACCCGACCGGGCGACGTTTGAGTTGGGCCGCACGCTGTTTTACGACCCGCGCCTGTCGCGCACCGGAGACGTGTCGTGCGGCTCGTGCCATCAGCAGTTTGTCGCTTTTGCCCACGCCGACCACCGCGTGAGTCATGGCGTGGATGGCTTGCTGGGGCCGCGCAATGCGCCGGCGCTCCAAAACCTGCGGTGGCGCCGGGAGCTGTTGTGGGATGGCGGGGCCAAAAATCTCGAAACCATGCCACTGGCCCCACTCACCAACCCCGTGGAGATGGACGAGACGCTCGACAATGTGCTCAAAAAGCTCAATGCCGATGCCGACTATCAGCGCCGGTTTGCGAAAATCTATGGCAAGTCGCCCATCGATTCGTACCAGTTTCTGCGGGCGCTGGCGCAGTTCACGGCCGCGCTGACCTCGGCTAACTCGCGCTACGACCACCACGTGCGCGGCGAAGCTGGCGGGCAGCTGAGCGAGCCGGAGCTGCGCGGCCGTGCGCTGCTCGCGCAGAAATGCACGCCCTGCCACAGCACCGATTTATTTACCGATGAGACCTACCGCAACAACGGTCTGGACCGGGAGTTTTCGGCCGACTCGGGTAGGGCACACATTACCAACGTAACGCAGGATCGGGGTCTGTTTAAGGTGCCTTCCCTGCGCAACGTGACCAAGACCGCACCCTACATGCACGATGGCCGCTTTGCTACCCTGGCGGAGGTATTAGCCCACTACAACCACGGCGTGCAGGTCTCTCCTACCCTCGACCCGATGCTGCGCCGCCCCAATAGACAGTTGGGTATTCCGCTCACAGCCCAAGAACAAGCCGATTTGCTGGCGTTTCTGGAGACGTTGACTGACACGGAGTTTTTGCAGGACCGCCGCCTGGCCGAGCGACAGTAAGCGCCTGCGGCAGCCGCACGGCTAGCCGCTTCTCATCTCTTTTTTGCTTTTTCTTATGAAGAAAATAGTACTGCCTACCCTGGCTTTTCTATTGCTAGCCGCGCCTGCCTGGGCCTGCGATATTTGCGGTTGCTTTATGGGCATCACGCCCTACGACAACCAAAGCGGCTTCTCCATCATGCACCGCTACCGCGTGTTCAATGGCTACCAGCTACTCGGGCAGCAGCACCGACTTTTCCCGGCAGGTGTGCAGCCCTTTTTTCCATCGAACCCAAACTCCGACACAGGCTACAAGCACAGCCACCAAGGTGACCCAACCGATTACGAAGCCTACCGCGTAGTAGAGCTACGCGGCAAATATTTTCTAGCCAAGCGGCTGGAGCTGAACGCCTTTGTGCCCTACGTGATGAATACCACCCAGAGCAACGGCCAGCAGCTAAACGTAGCCGGCGTGGGCGACATAACGGTTTTTGCGGGCTACCATCTCATCCGCAACATTGAAACGCTGGGTATTCAGAGTCGTTTAATTGTGGGCGGCGGTGTGAAGCTTCCTACCGGCGACTACCGCCGCACCAACGCCGACGGCCAGCGCTACGCCATGCTGAACCAAGTAGGCACCGGCACTACGGATGGGTTTGTGTACGCCAACTACATCGGCAGTTTGCACAGCTTTGGGCTGAGTGTGAATGCCAGCTACCGACGCACTACGCGCAACAGCTTCCAAAACAGCATCGCGCCCAGCGCTACCAACTTTGCTACCCTGTTCTATCGCCTACCCTTGGGGCCTAACTGGCAGGTCTATCCTTCGGCGCAGTTCTACTACGAGCGCACCAAGGGCGAAATGTTGGACGGTCAGCTCACGCACGAGCACGAGATGAACGACGCCCTGCTCGGCCCTGGTCTTGATGTGTACTACAAGAACTTCTCTTTGAATACCAGCGTGCAGCTCCCCGTCTACACCGCCCCCACCGACCACCCCGCCAGCGCCGGCCGCATCGTACTGGCTGTTGGGTATAGTCTCAAGCAGACGAAGTATTTGGTGAAATGATGGAATGGTGAGTTTGTAAAGTGGTGAAGTGGTCAGTGAAAAAGCGTCTGTCATCCTGAACTTGCGAAGGATCTTATGCTAGTTGAACGAGTCGTTGGTACGAGCATCGTGCTGACGTGAGAAGATCCTTCAAGCTCAGGATGACAGGCGCTTTTTCACTGACCATCTCACCACTTTACAAACTCACCACTCCATCATTTCCCTATAATTCCCGCAGGTGCTTGCCGGTTTGCCTACTCCAAAGTCCGTGCTTGCTTTCGCCTACTATCTGGGCACTGTAGATGCCTTGGTGACCTGAGAACAGGTAGCTAACTACGCAGGCCAGGCCAATATACAGCCCACCTTCGGCCCCGAATAACTCCAGTCCCATGAGCGTGCAAGCCAATGGCGTGTTGGCCGCCCCCGCGAAAACCGCCACGAAACCCATGCCCGCCAGCAGCGGCAACGGCAACGGCAGCAGCAGCGCCAAAGCGTTGCCCAGGGTAGCGCCCACAAAAAACAACGGCGTCACCTCGCCCCCCTTGAAGCTGGCACCAAGTGTGAGCGCCGTGAGCAAAATCTTGAGCGCAAACGCATACGCCGGTAGCTGCACGCTGAACGACTCCACTATTACGGGCACGCCTAGCCCAATGTAGCGCGTGGTACCCAGTGCCCACACCAGCAATGCCACCACGGCTCCGCCTACTACCGGGCGCAGGGGTGGGTAGGCAATCAGCTTTCTGTAGAAGCCACTCACCAGATGAGTAGCCGAGGCAAACGCCCTACCTGCCAGCCCAAAGGCCATACCTGCCACAGCCGCACTCAGCAAGCCTAGCACACTGGCCGTAGGCGCTACCATGTGGGGATAGTGCGTGTGGCCTAGGCCATGTATATCAGGAAGATACAAACCCCACCAGCGCGTCACGTAATCGGCGCTGATGGCGGCCAGGAAGCTGGGCAGGATGGCATCGTAACGCAGGCGACCAATCAGAAACACTTCCAGCCCGAAAACCGCCCCGGCCAGCGGCGTGCCGAAGATAGACGCAAAGCCCGCACTGACGCCCGCAATGAGCAGCAGCTTCCGCTCGCGCCGATGCAGATGTAGGGGGCGCATAAGCTGGTCGGCGAGGGTGCCACCCATTTGCACGGCCGTGCCCTCGCGGCCCGCTGAGCCGCCAAACAGGTGCGTGAGTACCGTGCCCAGGAGTACCAGCGGCACCATGCGCAGGGGCAACGTATCCTGGGGCTGGTGGATTTCGTCCAGAATCAGATTGTTGCCTTTTTCAGCCCTACCCGCCAGGTAATGATACATCAGGCCGATGAGTAGGCCGCCCGCTGGCAGCCACCAGATAATCCAGGGGTGTAGCTCGCGCCAGTCGGTAGCCCAGGCCAGCGCCGCCAGAAACCCCGCTGAGGCAGTGCCGGCCAGCAGTCCGATAAGCGTACTCAATAGCAGCCAGCGTAGCAGAAAAAATACCTGCGAACGGTATTCACTCAGAAAAACCAACGGAAAGTAGCGCATAGTGCGCTCAAAATACGCAATTGCCAGGGGTAGGCGTTATGCTAATGGCACCCTATTGCTCGGCGATAAGGAGCGAGAACCATTTGTCCAACGCGCAACGTTGCGACCTTAGCTTGTATCTTGCTTACTGCATGACCTTTTCTACCCTGCCGATGGCTCTTCTGCTCCGTTTTGTGCGTGCGCGCTTCTGGCTCGCTATGCTGGTATTAGCGGTGGCGTGCAGTCCGAAGGGCACGATGGATGAGGAAGAGGACCCCATAGTAGCGCCTACCCTGTACACGCTTACGCTGCCAGCTACTTTTCCGCAGAGCCCTACCATCCCAACCGATAACCCACTCACCAACGAAGGCGTAGCGCTGGGTCGGATGTTGTTCTACGAAACGCGCCTTTCGCGCAACAATACTCTATCGTGCGGCTCGTGCCACCAGCAGAGCAAGGCCTTCACCGACGGCCGGGCGCGGGCGCTGGGCGTAGACGGGCGTCAACACCCGCGCGGCGCCATGTCGCTAACCAACCTGTTGTGGGAGACTACCCTCAACTGGGACGGCGCCGCCACGACCCTCGAAACGCAGGCCCGCATCCCCATTGAGAACGAGGTAGAGCTGCACCAGTCGCTGGCCGCGGGCGTAGCCAAGCTTCAGCAAACCGACCTCTACCCTCCCCTGTTCCTGAAGGCGTTTGGCTCAAAAACCATTACGGAGGAAAACACATTGAAGGCGCTGGCGCAATTTGAGCGTACACTGATTTCGGCCAATTCGCGCTACGACCGCTACTACGCGGGCAACCGGTCGGTGCTGACGCCGGATGAGGTGCAGGGCCTGATGCTGTTCAACAACCACCCCGAGCCCAGCCATGGTATTGCGGGGGCCAACTGCTTTCACTGCCACGGCGGTACGCTGTTCACGGCCCGAGACTTTTTCAACAACGGCCTCGACCTCAGCTTTGCAGACAACGGCCGCGGCCAAGCCACCGGACAATCCTTTGACAACGGCAAGTTTCGGGCACCCACCCTGCGCAACATTGCCCTCACGGCCCCCTACATGCACGATGGCCGTTTTGCTACCCTAGAGGAAGTGGTGGACCATTACAGCGACCATGTGCAGCGCCAGAGTCCCAACCTCGACCCCAATATGCTGGACGCTACCAACGTGCCATTTGGCAGTCAGCTCAGCCTTTCGGCTACCCAAAAACGGCAACTCGTAGCCTTCTTAAAAACCCTGACTGACACGACGTTTGTGCAGGACAAGCGCTTCGCTAATCCGTTTACTCCCTGATTGGCAAGCAATAACCGGTTGCTTGCGGGCAAATTGTGTACTTTGCACACATGAAACGCTGGTTTGCCTACGTGCTGCTCCTGCCGGGGCTCTTCCTGTTGATGGGCTGCTTCACCACAGCGCGGGAGCCACACTCACCGGCCACCCGGCCCACTCGCGCCCCACGCACGCTCACCCCCGACCGGGAAATTGCCGAACCTGCGCAACCTGAAAAGGAAACCCCGCCTAAGTCGTAGCGTGGTGTGGCCGCAAGTAGTGTTGCTACAACGGCGGAATATTCACTGGCTTCTGTGTGCCAATACGTTGCGTTAGCACACTCCGCTACTTTCTGCTCCTACCCTTTCTATGTCCCGATTACTATTCCTGTCCTTACTGGCCGGCTTATCGCATAGCCCCGCCTTTGCTCAGTCGCAGCCTGCTACCCCTACTACTTTAGATTCGCTGAAGCTGGTTTATATGGGTTCTTCCGTACCAGCAGGTGTAGGAGCTACCAATCAACACGGCTACACGGCGCTTTATTCTGATTTGCTGGCGCAACGAGCCGCAGCTGAGGTAGGGCTACCTTGGAAAACGGCCAATATCAGCATCTCCGGCAATAACACTATTGCCGTGATGAAGCGCTTCGATGCTGATTTGCTGCCGCAGCACGCTAAGTATGTAGTATTTGCGCTGGCGCTTGGCAACGAGGGTATAAAGGAAAAGGGCCAGCCAATTTTTGAGCAGTTCAAGACCAATCTGGTCACGCTTATCAACCGGGCGCGGGCGCTTGGCATGGTACCCATCATCACCAACGGCTACACGCGCAATGACTACGGCCCCGATCAGTACGATTTCACGCGCCGCATGAACTTGCTGATTCAGGGGTGGAATGTGCCCAGTATTAATCTGCTCGGTGCTGTCGACGATGGGCAGGGCCGCTGGACCACGGGCTACTGGTTCGACGGGCTACACCCCAACGACCGGGGCCATGTGGAAATGGCGCATACTATCGTCCCCTCGCTCTTTGATGCTCTGCATGCGGGCAAGCCGCAGCCCACGCGCCGCACCAGTATGGGCATCAAGCTTACCAACACCGCCAGTCGGCCGGCGCCTACCATCCGTTTGGTGCCCGAGGATGTGGTGCACCCTTTCACCACCATTATCCGCTTCAAAACCGGCACCGCAGGCCAACTACTGGCCATCCGCGACAGTGCCGGCCTTGCAGTAGGCACGCTACAGGTAGCACCGGGCGGCGTGGTTTCCTACAACTCTGCTAAAGGACAGCGCATCACCGGCAAAGTACCCGTGGCAGACAATCATTGGCACCAGTTAGCCCTTACGCACTACTACGCGCGCGGGGCTACCCAACTCTATGTTGATAGCACCCAGGAAGGTAGCGTGGCGGAGCGCCTGCGCCCTACCCAACTCGACTTGGGCGGCGCTACTGCCCCGCGCCGGGTGCAGCTACGCGACTGGTTTTTCTACCGCTCTGGCATGAACCAGGATGAAATTTTGGCAGTCGCTGCCGATTCGCTGCTCAAGTCCAGCCTAGAACTCTACGCCCCCCTCAACGGCCGTCAAGCCACTACCGACTCGCTACAAAACCTGGCTCAGAGCCTAAATACGTTGCATGTGGTTTCTGCCGCGCAGAAGATGCAGAAAACGAAGCGACCCGCCTCCCCTACCCGCTCGGTAACACCGCAGCCTGCTACTCCCCCTACCTCTACCGAGCGTCGTAAGTAAAGCGGAAGCTATAATTAGCTTATGCTGATTAGCCTTAGAAAGACATCGGCCCGCTGAAGTTACTTCAGCGGGCCGATGTCTTTCTAAGGCTTTCTTGTTTTTAATCCACGTTGTCGTGCAGGAAGCGGTTATCGCCTAACAGCTCGTTATCATCCGAGAGGTTGAAACGGCTGATGTTCTGCTCGCTGGAAGGCGTCACGTTTTCCAGCTTCACTTGGCGGCGAAGGTAGGCTGGTGTTTCCAGCTGGTCTTTGATGGCTTCGTTGGTGAGGCCATTGCTCAGGCCCTGCAAGCGGCGGCGGCGCTCCTCGGCGCGGGCATCATGAACAGGTCGGGCCGAAGGCTGGTAGGGCGTAGCGTGCACAGGCTGCTGCTGATACTGCTGCGGCTGGGGTTGCAGCACCGGCTCCGGGTTAGGCGTCGGCGACGGATTAACGGGTGGCTCGTAGGTATACGGCGACGTTTCCAGGTCAAAGGTAACCTTAGGAGGCTCAGGAGTAACCGGGGCCGCTGGAATTGGAGCGGGCGCTGGGGCCGGCGCGCCAAACGAAGGCACAATCGAATTATCGGAACGCGGCTCAGCAGGAGCAGCTGGTGCGGCCGTTTCCGGTGTGCTAGGCGTCTCCTTGCTCACCATGCTGTCGGTGATAGTGTGCGCCTCGCGGGCAAAGCCGGTAGCAATTACTGTCACCCGAATGCTCTGGCCCAGGGTAGAATCAATACCGTGGCCGAAAATCACCTCAGCGTTCTGGCCCGCTTTGTCTTGGATGCACTCCGTAATTTCGGTCAGCTCGTCCATTTCCAGCTCTGCCTGGTCACCCGACATGATGCTGAGCAGAATGCGCTGGGCGCCGTGAATGTCGGTGTTGTTGAGCAGCGGCGAAGCCAGGGCCTCTTCCGCAGCGCGGCGGGCGCGGTTTTCGCCATCCGTGATGGAACTACCCATTACGGCGGCGCCCGAATCCTTCATCACCGTTTTCACGTCTTCAAAGTCCACGTTCACGTCGGCCGTCACCGTAATGATTTCGGCTATGGACTTGGCAGCCGTGCTCAGCACGTTATCAGCCTTAGCAAAGGCCGAGCGGATGGGTAGGTTGCCGTAAATCTCGCGAAGTTTGTCGTTGAGAATCACCAGCACCGTGTCGCAGTTCTCGCTCAGCTCCTTAATGCCCTGCTCAGCTTGCTGACGCTTCTTTTTGCCTTCAAACATGAAGGGAGCTGTCACGATGCCTACCGTAAGAATGTCCAACTCTTTGGCCACGCGGGCAATAACCGGAGCAGCACCGGTACCGGTACCACCACCCATACCGGCCGTAATGAACACCATTTTGGTGCCGTGGCTCAGCAGCTCCCGGATTTGCTCTTTGCTCTCGATGGCGGCCTGCTTTCCCCGCTCGGGGTTCGCGCCCGCACCCAGGCCCTCGGTCAGGTCCAGACCGATTTGCAGGCGGTTAGGCACCGTCGAGGAGGCTAGGGCCTGCTTGTCGGTGTTGCAGATTACAAACTCAACGTCCTTAATGCCCTGATTGAACATGTGGTTCACGGCGTTGGAGCCGCCTCCACCCACGCCAATCACCTTAATGATGGACGTGTTTTGCGCTGGTATATCGAAGGTGAAATTCATGGGGTTTAATTAATAATTAAGAATTAAGAATTAATAATTGGGAAGTATACGTGCTGCGTGCCTGACGGCCTAGTTGCAAAAGCACAATCCTTAATTATTAATTCTCAATTATTAATTAAATGGTTAGTACTGCTTATCGTCAAAATCGTCGATGAGCAGACCTTTGGTGCGACTAATAATGTCCTGGAAGAACTTACTAGCGCCCGAAGGCTTCTTGGGCTTTTCCGGCTCCGGTGCAGGAGCAGGTTGTTGCGCTACGGGCGTTGGCGGCGTGTAGCGTGGCTCAGGAGCTTGCGGCTGGTAGTAGGTCTGCGGCTGCTCCTCTTCGTAGATGCTCTGGTTGACACGCTCGTCGAGGGGACGGTAGCCGGCCAGCACTAGCCCTACCGTAGTAGCATACATCGGTGACTTCACCGCCTCGATCTTGCTCTTACCCAGGTGCTCATTGGGGTAGCCAATGCGCGTATCCATGCCGGTCACGTACTCCGTGAGTTGCACCAGGTTTTGCAACTGCGAGCCACCACCCGTCAGTACAATGCCAGCGGCCAGTTTATCGGCGTGGCCGGTACGCTGAATTTCGGCATACACCAGCTCCACGATTTCCTCCATCCGAGCCTCAATAATGTAGGCCAGGTTTTTAAGGGAAATCTCCTTGGGAGCCCGGTCGCGCAGGCCCGGAATGCTCACGATTTCGTACTCGGAAGCTTCCTCAGCAATGGCTTTACCGAACTTCACCTTCAGTTGCTCCGCCTGATTTTGCATCACGGCGCAGCCCTGCTTGATGTCGCTGGTCAGGATATTGCCGCCGAAGGGTAGCACTGCCGCGTGGCGGATGATGCCGTCCTTGAAAATAGCCAAGTCCGTGGTACCGCCGCCAATGTCGATTAGGGCCACGCCGGCCTCTTTCTCCTCATCCGACAGCACCGACATCGACGAAGACAGCGGCTCCAGGATCAGGCTATCAATCTCCAGCCCAGCCTTGGTTACGCACTTGTTGATGTTGTTGATGGCCGTGCTTTGGGCCGTGATAATGTGAAAATTACCCTCCAAACGCACACCCGACATCCCCACCGGATCCATAATACCTTCCTCGTAATCCACCTTGTAGTCCTGGGGCATTACGTGGATGATTTCGGAGCCGGGCGGGGTTACCAGCCGGTACATATCGTTGGTCAGCCGGTTCACGTCTTCCACCGTGATTTCGCTGTCGGTAGAGGCGCGCGTGATGCTGCCGTTGTGTTGCAAGCTCTTGATGTGCTGGCCTGCAATACCCACGTTCACTACGCCGATATTGATACCGGATTGCTCCTCCGCCTGCCGGATGGCGCGCTTAATGGCGTCCACCGTCTTGTCGATGTTCGACACGATACCCCGCACAACACCTTCCGACACAGCTTTCCCCATGCCCAAAATTTCGAGCTTACCGAATTCATTCTTGCGCCCTACCAGCGCACAGATTTTGGTGGTTCCAATGTCGAGACCGACGACAATTTTATCGTTTTGCATGAGGCGGAGGCGTGTAGGTAGGGTGTTGCAGCTAGGTAAGCTAAGGAATATGACGCAAAAAACGCGTATTTCAGGCGTTTTTAAAAGAGTATGGCTATTCGCAGATGATTTGATCTTTGAACTCCACGTTAACGCGGTGGTAGGTATTCCAGCCCAGGGCGGGCGGAATTTGGCGGTAAAATACCATTAGTTTCGCAAATTTTTCCGATATATTCTTCGGAAAACCAAATTCTATGCGCTGGTCACCTACCTGTTGGGTAAGGGCAACCTTACCATTTGGGTCAATAAAAACTTCCGCTACTTGAGCCCGCCAAAAAGGATGCTCATCTATGTAGCGCAGTAGCTCCAAATAGTGACGGCCAACCGAATCCTGAAAGAAACCAGCCTGCAACGGTGCCCCGCCCTGCCGGGCCACGGGCACCACGCGGGCCGTGAAGAGCGGTGAGAGCGGCAGTTGCCGGCCATCAGAATCGAGGTAGGAGTCCTGGCGGGTATCCGAGTGCGTGAGGCGGGCAATGGGGCGGCTCTGGCGCACATCAGCATGCAGGTTGCCCGACAGGTCGCGGTAAACCTGCGCATCCTTCACGAAGCTGTGCGCCTTTAGGCGCCCTTCCAGCGCCCGCAGGTTCAGGGCCTCGGGGGCGCTACCCTCCAGCCGGTCCCGGCCGTTTCTGGTCAGCAGTTGCGTCACTTCCCGTTCGCTAATGAAGTAGTTATTGAACTCATTACTAATTTTAACAATGACTTGTCCCACAGGACGATGCGCCTGCCGGATGCCAGCAAACACCAGTAGCCCAACCAGCAGCACGAGGCAGCCAGTGGCAAACAGTAGATTATTGGCTTTACGCTTCAGCTCCATTCCACTTGTTATCTAAAATAGTCCGCAAGCGCGGCACCAGTTGGTCGATGTCGCCGGCGCCAACTGTTGCCAGCACGTCGAATGAATCATCGGTTTGGGCGGCAGCCAGCACCTGCTCTTTCGTCTGCAACGACTTTACGGGGGCCGTTATCAGATCCAGGAGCAGCGCCGATGTGATACCGGGCAGGGGTAGCTCCCGCGCCGGATAGATATCGAGTAGCACCACCTCGTCGGCCAGACTTAAGCTGTCGGCGAAGCCCGCAAGAAAGTCGCGGGTACGGGTGAACAAATGGGGTTGAAACACCACCCGCAGCCGTTTGCCGGGGTAGAGCGCTCGTAAGGAACGCAGAAAGGCGTCGATTTCGCGTGGGTGGTGGGCATAATCGTCCACATACACTTTTGGCCCAGTGCCCGAAGTGGCCGTTACGATGAACTCGAACCGCCGCTTTACGCCCCGGTACGCCGCCACACCCGTTTTCAACGAGTCAGAATTGACGCCTTGCAACTGCGCTACGCAAGCAGCGGCCAACATGTTTTCCACATTGTGGTATCCGGGCACTGATAATTGCAAACCCATTACGCTACCCGCTACGCTATGTAGGTCGAAATGAAACTGATGCCCCTCCGCCGTAATGGCCGAGGAATATAATTCTGGCCCTTCGCTTTTTGTGAGCCCATAGCGGATGACGCGCACCTCCGGCCCCACCGCATCAGCCACGCTGGCATCGGCGGTATGGTTGAGCAGCAGCGTGCCACCGGGCTTTATCTGCCCCGCAAACTGCCGAAACGACTCCACCAGCGCATCCTTGTCGCCGTAAATGTCGAGGTGGTCGGCATCGGTACTAGTGATGATAGCAACGTCGGGGTGTAAGGTCAGGAAGGACCGATCGTACTCGTCGGCCTCTACTACTATTTTAGCTGTTGGCTCTTCCCCAGAAATTTCTACACCATTATTTTTAATTCCTTCAGGCAACAGCAGGTTGGAACCGAGGTTGACGCTGATGCCGCCCAGAAACGCTCCTACCGGTAGGCCAGCGTGGTGCAGCAAGTGCGCCAGCATACTGCTGGTAGTGGTTTTGCCGTGGGTGCCAGCTACGGCTAGAGTAGGGCGACCTTCGGTAAGCACGCCCAGCACCTGGCTGCGCTTGCGGATATCATAGCCATTCTCCCGCAGCCATGCCCATTCCTGGTGGTCTTTCGGGATGGCCGGTGTGAGAACCACTAGCGTTTGCTCGCGGTTGTCGCGCACTACCGCCGGAATGTTCTCCACCGCATCGGCATAGTGAATGGCAATGCCTTCGGCGGTGAGTGCCTCGGTGAGGGGAGTAGCGGTTTTGTCGTAGCCGCTCACCTGATGACCGTTGGCCTGAAACCACCGCGCCAGCGCCGACATTCCAATGCCGCCAATGCCCAGAAAATAGACGTAAGGTTGCAAGTAGTTGAATCGTTAAGAATTAAAATTCGGCTGCATCAGCTTCTCTAGCTCGTCTACAATCGTGTTGGTGGCAGCAGGGCGCGCCAGCGCCAAGGCATTAGTAGCGAGTTGCTGACGGCGCTCAGGTTGGTGCAGCAGAGCCAGCGCTTCATCGTAGAGACGGGCGGCAGCTTGCGTGTCCGTTACCAGTAGGGCGGCGTTGCGCTGCACCAGGGCCATGGCGTTTTTGGTTTGATGGTCTTCGGCCACGTTGGGCGAGGGCACCAGAATGCTCGGTTTGCCTGTGAGGCATAGTTCCGATACCGATAGCGCCCCAGCCCGGCTCACTACTACATCGGCGGCAGCGTAAGCCAAATCCATACGCTGGATGAACTCCAGCGCGTGCAGCCCTTTCGCCTCGTAGGGCGCAGCGGCCGGGGCAGCCTGGGGATAGTAGGTTTTGCCGGTTTGCCACAACAGTTGCACACCTCCTTGCTGAAGACGCGGTAGCGCGGCGACCGTGGCCTCGTTGAGGGTGCGAGCACCCAAGCTCCCCCCGACTACCAGTAAAACTGGTCGACTAGCATCCAGCCCAAAGAAAGCCAACGCTTCGGCGCGGTTGCCACTGGCAATTTCGGCGCGTACGGGGTTGCCCGTGAGCACCAGCTTATCGGCCGGGAAGAATTTCTCCATACCCTCGTAGGCCACGCAAATGCGGTCGACGCGGCGGGCCAGCAGCTTATTCACGAGGCCCGCGTAGGAATTCTGCTCCTGAATGAGGGACGGAATTCCGCGCGAGGTGGCGGCCAGCAGCACCGGTGCCGAGGCGTAGCCCCCTACCCCCACCACCGCATCGGGTTGAAACTCTTCGAGTAGCCGACCTGCCTTGCGCACCGACCGGAACACGCGCACCGGAAACATGAGATTCTGAGGCGTTAGGCGGCGTTGTAAGCCCGTCACGTCGAGGCCCACAATGCGGTAGCCGGCCTCGGGCACGCGCGTCATCTCCATGCGGCCGTTAGCGCCCACAAAGAGAATTTCCGCGCTGGGGTGGCGGCGGCGCAGTTCGTTGGCAATGGCCACGGCCGGGAAGATGTGCCCACCTGTACCGCCGCCGCTGATGATTACTTTCATATTGTGCTTAAGCTATTAGCTTCATCGAATGTCATTCCGAGCTGGTCGAGGAATCTCGCGTGCTGATGGCAGGTAATAATTACTATCAAGCGAGATTCCTCGACCAGCTCGGAATGACGTTCTGTTTCGTTGACTTTCTGGAGATGGGCGGCTGCAAGCCGCCCCTACCCCATTGCTACCCGCGGAATCCGGGCGGTATCGGCAGGCTCGCCCACCATGGGGCGTACCTCCCGCTCGCCCCTACTCACGGCCAGGATAATACCGATGCTGATACCAGTGAAAATGAGCGAGGTACCGCCCATACTCAACAACGGCAGGGGTAAGCCCGTAATCGGACCCAGGCCTACGGCCACGCCCATATTTACCATCGCCTGCAAGACCAGACTAAAGCTGAGGCCCGCCGAAAGCAACCCCCCAAAGGCGCCGGCGCTGTTCATCACGGTTTTCAGCCCTCGATAGAGAAAAGCGAGGTAGAGAAACAGCACGAAGGCACCTCCTACCATGCCATATTCCTCAATAATTACAGCGTAAATGAAGTCGGAATACGGGTGCGGTAGGATGTTGCGCTCAGTGCTCTTGCCGGGGCCTTTGCCCGTGACGCCACCCGTCGCAATAGCTATGTAGCTGTGCTCCAGCTGAAACGGCACCGGCTTTGATTTATCCGTGAAACTTGATACGCGACTCATTACCGTTTTATAGCGCTGCCCCGAGGCCAGTCCTACCCCACCTACTACCAAGCCAATGGCTACCATCACGGCCATCTGCTTCAGTGGCACCCGACCAATAAACATCAGCAGCAAACAAGTGATAAATAGCAGCAGCGCCGTAGAAGCGTTACTCATAATGATGATGCCGCAAATCAACCCTACCCACAGCATAACAGGTAGCAGCGTGGTTTTGAAGTCCTGCACGTGCTGCTGACGGCGGCTGAGCATACTGGCCAAGTGAGCAATGAGGGCCAGTTTGGCTAAGTCGGAGGGCTGAAAGGTTTGGTTGATAACCGGGATGGTCAGCCAGCGCGAGGCGTCGTTGAGGGTAGTGCCACCGAAAAAGAACGTGAAGAGCAGCAACGGCACCGAAATCAATAGTGCATACAGCGACAACCGCGAGTAATAGCGGTAGTCGATGCGGTGGGCCAGCCACATGAAGAACAAGCCCACCAGAATCAGCCCGGTGTGCTTGAACAGGAAGTACTCGGTGTTGCCGCCCATCTTCTTGTAGGCCAGCGTACCCGTAGCCGAGTACACCACCGCAATACTGATCAGCGAAAACAAAATCACGATACCCCACAGGACCGGGTCGCCCTTGAGGTTGCGTTGCAGCCAGTTTTTAATGGGTTCCATGGAGTGAAATTGTGAGATAGTGGGTTTGTCGTTCTGCTGGCGTGGCTTGTTTGAGATGGTACTTATGTAATGGATAGAGAGCTACATGTTTCACAAACTGGACATCATGCTCACCCGCTCACAATTACACCATTTCCTGCACTGCCGCCGCAAATTGCCTACCCCGGTCCTCATAGTTCTTAAAGAGGTCGAAGGAGGCGCAGGCGGGTGAAAGCAACACTACGTCGCCGGGGCGGGCCAGGGTGGCGGCACGCTCCACGGCATCGGTCATGCTTTGGGTCTCGACGAGGTAGGGCACCACGCCGGTGAAGGCAGTGCGTAGCTTTTCGTTGTCTGCCCCCAGGCAAATGAGCGCCTTCACGCGTTCCTGCGCCAGGGGCAGCAACGAGGTGTAATCGTTGCCCTTATCGGTGCCCCCCGCAATCCAGATGATGGGTTTGGTAATGCCATCCAGGGCGTACCAGGCGGCTTCCACATTGGTGGCTTTGGAGTCGTTGATGAAGGTAGCGCCGTTGATTTCGCCCACGGGTTGCAGGCGATGGTCAGCGTTGCGGAAAGTAGCCAGAGCACTTTCTATCTGCTCTTTCCCTACCCCCGCCACGCGGGCGCAGAGCACAGCTGCCAGGATGTTCTGGCGGTTGTGCTTCCCAATCAGCGGCGAGTTGGCAGTGCTGATTTCCTCAGTTTCGCTATAAAAACCGGGCAATAAATCTAGGCGTAACAGGCTTTCTTCTTCGTAGTAGCCCGCCAAGTGAAAATCGGGGCGGTGGTGCAGGCTGAACGGTAGCTGTCGCACCGGCCGAAAGGCCCCCTTAAAGTTGCGCTGGATGTTCTCGTCGTCGGCGTTGTAGATGAAATAGCCGTTGCTGTCCTGCCGGCGCATGATGCGCAGCTTGGACTCGGCGTATTTTTCCATCGAGTAGTCATAGCGGTCGAGGTGGTCGGGCGTGATGTTGAGCAGCACCGACACCCAAGGCTGAAAATCGTGTGTGTCGTCGAGCTGGAAGCTACTTAGCTCCACCACGTAGTAGTCGTGCTGATCGTCGATTACCTGCTCGGCCAGGGAGTAACCTACGTTTCCGGCCAGGCCTACCTTCAGGCCAGCCTCTTTCAGCAGGTGGTAGGTGAGCAGGGTGGTAGTGGTTTTGCCGTTGGTGCCCGTGATGCAGATGCACTTCGCTTTGGTATAGCGCCCAGCTAGTTCAATCTCGGAGATAATAGGCGTATTCTGTGCCCGCAATGCCTGCACGATGGGGGCCTTTTCCGGAATACCAGGGCTTTTTACTACCTCATCGGCAGCCAGAATTCGGGCTTCAGTGTGCTGATTTTCCTCAAATTCGATACCAGCCGCCGTCAGCTTTTCCTTGTAACGTGGTTGAATCGGGCTTTTGTCGGATACAAATACGGTGTGGCCTTTAGCGTGCGCTAACAGCGCCGCCCCTACCCCACTTTCCGCAGCTCCTAAAATGACGATGTTCATGCGTTATTCTGTTGAGGTTTATCGCGAAGATTGTGCCCTGCGAGAAACCTGTCATTAGCGTAGTTTCAGCGTTACCAGCGTCAAGACGGCCAGCATAATGCCCACAATCCAGAACCGCGACACGATTTTGGATTCGTGGTAGCCCAGTTTCTGGTAGTGGTGGTGCAGCGGCGACATGCGCAGCAGGCGCCTCCCCTCGCCGTACTTTTTGCGGGTGTATTTGAAGTAGCTCACCTGTACAATCACCGACAGGTTTTCAATCAAAAACACCCCACACAGTACGGGAATCAGCAACTCCTTACGGATGATGAGGGCCAGCACTGCAATGATGCCGCCAATGGCCAGCGAGCCAGTGTCGCCCATGAACACCTGCGCGGGGTAGGAGTTGTACCACAGAAAGCCCACGCACGCCCCCACAAATGCAGTACAGAAAATAACCAGCTCTCCGGAATTCGGGATATACATAATATCCAGATAGTCAGCCAGTACTGAGTTACCACTCACAAAAGCGAAGATGGCAATGGTAGTCCCGATGATGGCCGAAGTACCCGCCGCCAGCCCATCGAGGCCGTCGGTGATGTTGGCGCCGTTGCTCACGGCCGTGATGATGACGATGACGATGGGAATGTAGAGAAAGGCGTAGAGACCATTGAAATACGGCCCAGCGTAGCTGAACAGATTGCCATAGTTCAGCTCGTTGTTTTTAGCGAAGGGGATGGTAGTAATCATCAGCTTCACATCCTGGTATACCTGGCTGGCGTCTACGGCCGAGAGCTGGCCATCGGGCAGCAGGTACTGGCGCACGGTCACGTCGTTGGAGAAGAACAGCACCCAGCCCACCGTGATGCCCAGCCCTACCTGACCCAGCACCTTGAAGCGGCCTGCTAGGCCTTCCTTATCCTTCTTTACTACCTTAATATAGTCGTCGAGGAAGCCAATCAGCCCTAGCCACACCGTGCTCAACAGCATCAGAATGATGTAAATATTATCGAGGCGGGCGAATAGCAGCACCGGCACCAAGATGGCTAGCAGAATAATCAGACCGCCCATAGTAGGCGTGCCTTTCTTCTCCATTTGCCCCTGCAACCCTAGGTCGCGGATGCCTTCGCCAATCTGGCGGCGCTGCAACACGCGAATGAGACGCCCCCCAAATACCTGGGCAATCAGCAGGGAAGTGATAACGGCCATGGCCGCCCGAAATGTGGTGTATTGGAATACCCCCGCGCCCGGTAGGTGATAGGTTTTGTATAAATACGTGAAGAGGTGGTAGAGCATGAGCGCAGGAAATCAGCAAAAAAGGACAGTTGAAGGTCTTTCAAACTGCAAATGTTCAGCTTTTTGACGAGGCGTCAGGTATTGCGTTTGTTCGGAATTTGATTAGTGCTGGTCACGGTCCACGGGCCAGCTAGGGCATCGTGGTAGGTGGTGTGCACGGCGCGCAGCTGCTGCACTAAGGCATCGGCCCGAATCAGCGTAGTCGACAGCGCTGGACTAACGAAGCGAGGCGACGTGTCATTTTTCTCGGTTTGCTTCATCCACAGCGTGGGGGTAGCAGGACGGCTTGGGTTCTTCTTCATTTTGCCAACAGCTCAAACATCTCACGCAGCACTTGCTTGTCGTCGAAAGGCGTACGCACTCCCTTAATTTCCTGGTAGGTTTCGTGGCCTTTGCCCGCTACCAGCACAATATCACCGGGTTGGGCCAGCGCCACGGCCGTTTTAATGGCCTCGCGCCGGTCGGCAATGGTCAGCACCTTTCCCATATCGGCTGGCGCTACGCCGGCCTGCATCTGGTGCAAAATATCGTTGGGGTCTTCGAAACGCGGATTATCGGCGGTTAAGATTACACGCTCGGAGCCCTGGCAGGCCAATTTAGCCATAATCGGGCGCTTGGCCGCGTCGCGGTTGCCACCGCAGCCTACCACCGTAATCACTTGCTGCCGCGGCTGGCGGATGTCGGCAATGGTATCAAGCACGTTTTCCAGCGCGTCGGGCGTGTGGGCATAGTCCACGATGCCGGTCACACGCGTCTGCGCCGACACTACTGGCTCAAACCGCCCCGGCGCCGACAGCAAGCCGGAGAGAATGGTCAGCACCGCATCAGCGTCTTCGCCCAACAGCGTGGCCGCGCCATACACGGCCAGCAGATTGTAGGCGTTGAACACGCCGATAAGGCGAAACTGCACCTCACGGCCGTCTACCTCCAAGTGCAAGCCGTGCACAGCATTTTCGAGCAGCTTGCCCCGAAACGTGCCTACCCCCCGCAGCCCATACGACTCACGCCGGGCCACGGTGTTTTGCAGCATCACCGGGCCGCGCTTGTCGTCGGCGTTGGTGAGGGCGAAAGCGGTTTTAGGGAGTTTATCGAAGAAGCCTTTCTTGGCCTTGAGGTAGGCGTCGAAGGTGCCGTGGTAGTCGAGGTGGTCGTGGGTGAGATTGGTGAAGATACCGCCCGCGAAGTGCAGGCCCGTAATGCGGTGCTGCACCACAGCGTGCGAACTGACTTCCATAAACACGTAGGCGCAGCCGGCCCGCGCCATGCGCGCCAGCAGCTCGTTCAACCGGATGGCGTCGGGCGTGGTGTGCGTGGCCGGAATCACCTCCTCGTCAATCTGGTTCTGCACCGTGCTCAGCAGGCCCACGTGGTAGCCCAACTCCCGGAACAGCTTGTGCAGCAGGGTAGCGCAGGTCGTTTTGCCGTTGGTGCCGGTTACGCCCACTAAGCGCAGTTTTTGCGACGGATGGTCGTAGAAGGTGGCTGCCATCAGAGCCATGGCGGCGGCACTGTCGGGCACCAGCACGTAGCTCACGGCATCGGCTTGCTCGTCGGGTAGGGTTTCGCACACCACCACAGCAGCGCCTTGCTCCACGGCTTTCGGAATGAACTGGTGGCCATCGGCCGCCACCCCGCGCAGGGCAAAGAACACCATGCCCGGCCCAGCCTTACGCGAGTCGAGGGTAAGGCCTTGCACCTCTACCTCGGTAGGGCCCTGTTGGTCGAGTACCGGAATGCCGGTGAGCAGCGCAGAAAGAGAATGTGTTGTCAAGAGAAGAAACGACGCGGCAGGCGCCGGTTAAGCTTTGGGTTTGGTTTCGGGGCGGCGGGGCGTTTGCTGCGTGATGGACGACGGCGCCGACCGTTTTTTGGTTGGCTCGGCGGGGTAGGTCACGGCCGGCTTAGGTTCGCTGGCCACCGAGGGTAGCAGCACCGGCACCATCTGGCGGCCAATGGGCGCCAGTTCCAGTACTACGGTAGTACCCCGTTTCAGGGCGCTACCCGCAGCCAGCGACTGGCGTTGCACACGGCCCGTACCTACGGTTTTCACGCGCAGCCCCCGGTTTTCCAGCAAAAATAGGGCATCTCGCAGTGTCATGCCCTGCACGTTGGGCACATGGTCGCGCGACACAGGCTGGGCCACCACGGCCAGCTTGGCCGAGTCGCGGGCTGGCGTCACACGCACCCAGTCCTCGGCTACCGCCTGCGGCGCGTCCATGCTGATGGAGAGTTTCTCGCATACCAGTTGCAGCTCATCCTGCATGCCAGCGCGCACGTAAGGTACCCGTGAGCGGGGGCCGCTACCTCGTGCCAGCAAGGGCCGCTGGCTGGCCGCATCGCGGGCCATGGCCTTGTCGGCTACCTCCCGAAACACTGGCGCGGCCACCGTGCCACCGTAGATGCGGCCGCGGCGAGGCGAGTCAATCACCACAATGCAGCTATACTTGGGCTTGTCGGCGGGGAAATAGCCGCAGAAGCTGGTGGAGTACATGCGGGTATAGTGGCCGTTCTTGAATTTCCAGGCGGTGCCGGTTTTACCAGCAATGCTATAATCATCGGTTTTGATGCCGCGGGCCGAGCCGTTCAGCACTACCCCCTTCAGCATAGATTGCAACTTGGCAACCGTTTTTTCCGAACAGATGCGGGGGTTCAGCACCCGCGCATCGAAGCTCTCTAGCACCTTATCGGCCTGCTTGATTTCCTTTACAATGATGGGCTCAATTTTCACGCCGTCGTTGGCAATGGCGTTGTAGAACGCCAGCGTTTGCAACGGGGCCAGCTTCAGCTCATAGCCGATGCTCATGGTAGAGAGCGAGGTGCGGCTCCAGCTCCGGTCGTTGGGGTCCTTCACATAAGGCCGTGCCTCGCCCGCCATCTGGAAGCCTAGCGGCTTGTCCAGCCCGAAGCTCTTGAGATGGTCGGTATACTTCTCAGGGTTAGCCGAGAAATGGTCGTTGATGAGCTTGGCTACCCCAATGTTCGACGACTGCTCAATGGCCTTCTGAATGGTCACGCGGCCGTTGGGGTGGGTGTCGGTTTTGATGGCGCCGGCAATCTTCATAGAGCCCGAGGTGCCGGTGTTCACGGTGTCGGTCAGCTCAATGTCGGGGTCGTCCTCAAACAAGGCCATCATGGAAGCCAACTTGAAAGTAGAGCCCGGCTCGGTGCGGCCCTGGTCGGCAATGGCGTAGTTATAATTCTCGGTATACACGCCTTCGCCAATCTTGCCCAGGTTGGCAATGGCCTTGATTTCGCCGGTTTTCACTTCCATCAGCACCACGCAACCATATTGCGCATCGTTGTCTACCAACGACTTATACAGTGCATTTTCGGCTACGTCCTGCAAGTTGATATCGAGGGTAGTCCTGATATCGTAGCCAGCTTGGGCCTTCACCTCCGAGCCATCGTAGATAGGCTTGTTGCCACCGGGTAGGCGCTCGAACAAAGCCTCGCCGTCTTTGCCAGCTAGGCTGCGGTTGTAGGTAAACTCTAGACCCGCGCCGTTTTTGTCTTCGTTCAGGAAGCCAATAGTGCGCTGGGCCAGTCCGCCAAACGGCCGAAAACGCTTGTCGACCTTCTCGAAAATAACCCCGCCCTTGTTCTTACCTAGCCGGAAAATCGGCCACGTAGCCAGCTGTTTTTTCTCCTGAAAATTGATCTGCCGCGAGTTCAACCGAATATAGCGCACCACAGGCGAGGCGTTGCGGGCGTTCTTGAGCTTGCGGGCATATTCCTGCGCCGACTTATCCCCAAAAAAGCGCGAAAGCAGCAGCCCCAACGAATCGGCCTTGGCGCGCAGCACATCTTTGTCGACCACGCTTGGGTCCCAGGCTACCCGGTAGAAGGGTAGCGAGGTAGCCATAATGCTCTTGCCGTCACCGGCCAAAATGGTGCCCCGCGTGGCAAATACCGGCTGGTATACCACCCGGCGCTCCTGCTCCAGCGCCCGCCACTTGGCCCCCTCCTCTTCCGACTGAATCCGCGACACCTTCCAGACAATGGCTGCCGAGAATAGGCAAACTCCCAGAAAGGCCAGGCGAACCCGCGTAACTATGGCTTTTTTTACGTTTCCCTTCATTTCTTCTTCGCAGGTTTAGTGCGCGCTTTTGGGGCTTCAATCATGCGCGGCGCACGGACAGGCGCAGCCACCGAGTCAGGTGGCAGTGCCCCGGCCTCTTCCTCGGCGGCTAGGCGGGCCAACGAGTCAGCCACGGCCCGCGCCGCCATGGAGTCGGCTGTGATAACAGGTAGGCGGTCCAGTTGAGCTTCGTCCAAGCGGCCGGCGGGCACCTTGATGCGGAACGGCGGCGAGGAGCTTTCCACCAGCCCATAGGCCGCTACTTTGCGGGCTACCTCGCTTTGTTTGCTGGCCTCCATGTAGTCCGAGGAAAGCGTTGTAAAGTCGGCGCGCAAGTCCTCAGTTTCCAGTTTCAGCTTCTGAATATTGCGGTTCATCCGCGTGGCATAGTGCGTATTGCCGATGTAGAGCAACGTTAGGAACATCACGAACAGCAAATGCGGCAGGTAGCGCACCGGCAGCCCCTCGCGGAACAGCCCATCCATGCGCATGATGCGGTCAACCACCGTAAATACACTCCAGGTGCTAGGGGGCCGCCGCGGGGCGCGGTAGGGCTCCGGCTCTTCCTTTGGCTCCGGCTCGGGTACGTGGGTAGGCTCGGGTACTACCTCCGGCACAGGCATGGGCGCTGCCACCTCGCGCGGCACATTGGCGCGGGGTGGAGTTTTTTGCGGTGGTCTGACGGTATTAACGGCCATGTTTTTAATTAATAATTAAGAATTAGAAATTAATAATGGATACATGAGCATTTATTAGCTGGCGCTGATAATTCAATTAGCAAATATTTCATAGTTGACATTAACAGATAATTCTTCATTACTAATTATTGATTTTTAATTCCGCTATGCGAAGTTTCGCGCTTCGGGCGCGGCTGTTTTCGGCAATTTCGGCGGCGGTGGCTTCTACGGGTTTGCGCGTGAGCACGGTGAAGGGCTGGTGCGTGTTGCCGAACAAATCTTTTTCTACTTCGCCGAAAAACTTGCCTTTAGCGAGGTAGTTTTTCACTAGCCGGTCTTCCAGGGAGTGGTAGCTCATCACCACTAGGCGGCCGCCGGGGCGTAGCACTTGCGCCGTTTGCAGCAGCATTTCCTGCAGGGCTTCCATTTCCTCGTTCACCTCAATGCGCAAGGCCTGGAACACTTGCGCTAGGTACTTATTCTCTTTCCCGCGGGGCGTGCAGGGTGCAATGGCTTTCTTTAGCTCCGCGATGGTGGTGATGGCCCTACCCCGACGGGCAGCTACTACAGTGGCAGCTAGAGTGCGAGCATTCGTTACCTCGCCGTACATCCCGAAAATACGGTGTAGCTCAGCCTCGGAGTAGTCCTGCACAATATCGGTAGCGCTTTGGGCGGCTTCGGGGTCCATGCGCATATCCAACGGCCCGTCGAAGCGGGTAGAGAAGCCGCGCTCCGGCGTGTCGAACTGGTGCGACGACACCCCCAAGTCAGCTAATATTCCATCGACGGGTAGGGCGCCGTGGCGGGCTAGCTCGGCGTGCAGGTCGCGGAAGTTGGCGCGAATGAAGGTGAACTGCGGCCGGGACAGGCGGGCGGCTTCGGCCTCAGCATCAGCGTCCTGGTCGAAGCTGTAGAGGTGGCCGGTGGTGAGATGCTCCAAGATGCGCGCCGAATGCCCGCCTCCGCCAAAAGTTACGTCTACGTAGCGACCATCGGGACGCAGGTCGAGGGCGTCGAGGCACTCGCGTAGCATCACGGGGCGGTGGTAGGCGGTATCGTTGGGGTAGGAAGTGCTCATGCAGCAAGCGGATTGGAAGAGGCCGCGTCGGGGGTGGTCAGGAATTTTTGGGCCAGTTTGGAGAAGCTCTGCTGGTCTTTGATGAGGAAGTTGTCGTAGCGCTCAGGGTCCCAGATTTCGCACCGGTTGCCGATGCCCACAATGATTGCCTCCTTCTCGATGCCGGCGTAGCGCAGCATGGTGCGCGGCAGCATAAACCGGCCGATGCTATCCAGCTCTACCTCTGTCATGCCCCGCAAAAAATTGCGCTGAAACTGACGGTATTCCTCATTGAACTCGTCCAGCGCCATCACCTTCTCGTGAATCACGCGCCACGCCGACCGCGGGTAGAGCACCAGGCACGGCTCGAAGCCGCGCACTAGGATCAGCTGGTTGCCGGTTTCCTCTGGCAAACTACCCTTCACCTTGGCCGGCAGCACCAGACGCCCTTTCGGGTCCAGCTTGCATTCGTATTCGCCGGAGAGAAGGTTCATGGCATTGCCTGGCATCGTTTCAGGGATACTAGCAAAAGTACGGATTGCCTGGGAAAAGCCCACCACGATTTACCATTTTCTACCACTCCACTGAAAGCGCGTTTTCAGGGTATTTAAGCGGTTTTGCACTTCTATTACCGTAAAAAGCAAAGCGGCGCTACCAAGTGGTAGCGCCGCTTTGTCAAAATGGCAGACGTTTATCGTTCCGAGCGAATCCGTGGTCCAGACATTACTTCGTGCGCCACAGGCGCCACCAGGGTAGGTAGGGCTGGTCGTGGTGCTCGTAGTGGTAGCCGAAAAAGTAACAGCTCACGAAAGCCCACGCATGGTGCCGCAACTGCGTGCGCGACTTGTGCGGGTTGTCGGGGGCGTGCTCGCCCCGGTGCGGCAGGTAGGTCCCAAAAAAGAACAATTGCAGGGTAGCCAGCACGGCCGGTATCATCCAAAACGCAATGACGTTTTCCTGCGGAAACCAGATTTTCAGCATATTATAGGTGGCGGCCATTAGCACTACCTGCCACCAAGTCACGTAGTTCCAGGCGAAGCGAACGAACCAGAACAGGAAGTTGGGATGCTCGCCGTCGTGGTAGTCGGGGTCGTCGGGGGTAGCTACGTGGCGGTGGTGCTGGTGGTGCTTAGGCAGCATCCCGGGGAACCAGTTGTAGGCAAACAGCAGCGCCGCTACGGTGCCAATGGCGTTGTTCAGGCGCGGGTTGGGGCTCACCACACCGTGCATCGCATCGTGGGCGGTGATGAACAGGCCGGTGTAGAGGTGCATCTGCACCAGAGCCAGCAGGTAGGGCCAGGGCGTGCGCCAATCGGGCTGGTAGTAGGCCAGCAGGTAGGTGAGTAGACCTGCCCACAACGTCATAATTAACAACGCAATGCCTACCCCCTTATACCCTACCGACGTAGGTTTCAGGCGTTTTTGCGTGGATAGAGTAGCAGTTGTTGACATAGGGATTTCGCAGGGATACGCGAAAGTAACACAGGATGAGACCGCGTACGTTCAGAAAGTCACTCAGTCACTCTGCCGCTCAGTCACTGCCTAGAGTCGCAGCAGCGTGTCGCGCACCTTTTCCATCAGCCACATAGGCGTGCTGGTGGCGCCACAAATACCGATGGACTGCCCCGGCCGGAACCACTCGGTTTGCAACTCCTCCACCTTCGACACGAAGTGCGTGTTGGGGTTGGTTTCGAGGCACACATGGTAGAGCACCTTGCCGTTGGAGCTTTTGGTGCCCGATACGAAAATCACCTGGTCGAACTGGGCAGCAAACCGGCGCAGATCTTTGTCGCGGTTGCTAACTTGGCGGCAAATCGTGTCGTTAGCGTTTACGGTGTGGCCCCGCTGCTCCAGCTCGCCCTTGATGCGGTAGAAGCTGTCGGTGCTCTTGGTGGTCTGGCTGTAGAGCGTGATGTTGTCGGGCAGTTCGTGACGCAGCAGCTCGTCGAGGTTCTCGAACACCACCGCTTCGCCGCCAGTCTGGCCCAGCAAGCCGCGCACCTCGGCGTGGCCATGCTTGCCGTAGATGAAGATCTTATCCTTTTTGTCGAAGCTGGCCTTGATGCGGTTTTGCAGCTTTAGCACCACCGGGCACGAGGCATCAATCAGCGTCAGGTTGTTTTCCAGCGCCATCTGGTAGGTAGCGGGTGGCTCGCCGTGGGCCCGAATGAGCACGGCCTCGCTACGTAGGGTAGCAAAGGTATCGTAGTCGATGATGCGCAGGCCACGCTGGCGCAGACGTTCTACTTCTTCGTCGTTGTGTACGATGTCGCCTAGGCAATACAGGTAGCCTTGCTCATCCAGCAAGTCCTCGGCCATCTGAATAGCATAGATGACGCCGAAGCAAAAGCCGGAATTGGGGTCGATACGGACGCTCAGGTGGTGCGGCATAGCTTTCGGAATAACCGCAAAAACCGGCATAAGGTTACAGTGCGGGGGAGTATCCGGGAAAAGATACGCAAACTCATCCTTTCGGGCTGCAAAACCCGCGCATTTTCAGCACTATAAGCGGCCGAATACCCGGCGTCCCTCAAAGGACTTAATTACACTTTCCTCCACCGGACTGGCCCGAATAATCTCGTTCTCCTGCCAGAATTTGGCGTTATAGGGCCGCCCCTGTAACATTTGCAAGTCATCGGCGCTGTGCTTCACTCGGCTGTAGGCCTGGCTGGGTAGGCGGCCAGTGTATTGATATAATAGCAGATAGGCCGATATCAACGACTGCACGGGCGGACGGTTACCGGTTTGCACTGTTACGGCCAGCTCACCCCGCGTGCTGGCCAGACGCGTGAGCGAATCAGCCACCGGCGCAAAATCCGATACCAGCCGCAATGAATCTGATAACGGCTGAAAACCCTTCGTAAATGCCAGCATAGAACCTACTCGCAGGTGTAGTTCCTGGCGGCGCAGGGCAGCTGTCTGACGGTCGAGGTAGAGCGTGCCAGCGGGAGCGGGCTTGTCTATCCCCGGTCGTGGCTGGAAATCGATGACAGCGGTTTCGCGGCCGTTTTCAGTCTGTATCTCGCGTAGCGTGAAGGTGAACCGCTTGGCTGCATCCGAAGCCAGTGGCAGGTACAGACTACCCCGTTTGGGGTGCTGGGTGAAGGTAGGCAGCCGCATCAGGGTAGAGAAGTTTTTCATGTGAAATGGCCCTGCCACGGCCGCGTAACGCGACTCGCCCAGCTCCCACCCTACTATCTTCTGCGGTGTCAGCTCTACATCATAAAACGCGTCCGACAGTTCGTCGTAGGTGCCGTTGGTGCGGGTTTTCTGGCGGTAGAAAGCCTTGCCGTAATACGTATCTTTTTCGTGACGAACCAGTTGGGCGTAGGCGCGCTGCACCAGGTCTTCGGCCACGCGCTGAGGATTGCGCACTACCACCTCCGGCAGCTGTACCGTGCTGGCGGGCAGGATGATAGTGAGAGGCGCAGCCGAAGTAGCCATTACTTCTGTGCGGGCGTACCCAATGCTGAGTGCCACCAGCCGTTGCGGCAGGGCGGGCACGGTCAGGCTGAATTCCCCTACCTCGTTGGTAGCAGTACCCGCCGCGCCATCGGGCAGGGCCACGCTGGCATAAGGAATAGGGTGATGCTCGGTGTCTTCTACTCGCCCCGTCAGGCGAATACTTTGGCCAAAAGCCGTTAGGCTACTCAGTAAGAGACACCCTACCAGTACTACGTTGTGCATCATGCTAACAAGGGTAGAAATACAAAGCAGCCTAAACAAAAGAAGCTCCAAACAGGAGCTTCAGGACAAATTATAATATGGGGCAACGCTATAAGGAGGTTAGGCGCTGGGCGTCGGGACCAGATACGTGGCCGCGTTCTACCATAAAATCGCGCACCAGAGCAAAGGATTCGTTGTCCATACCGGACTCGGGGTGCTGCAAGAGCGTGCGTACCAGAAACTGCCGGTCATCATCTACGTGCTGGCTGAGGCCCAGGAAGGCGGGCAGGTTGCTTTCCACGCTCAGGCGCAGGAACCGAATTTCGGCGTTGTCATCGTCGCGGCGCACGGCTTCGTCAAACAGCTTAGCGGCCTGCTGTACGTAGGTGAGCTTGTTGAACATGGAAGCGTCGCGGGCCCGGATGGCCTCGGCGGCAGCTTTGTAGGCCAATACCACAGCATCGTGCTGGGTGTAGGCAGCCATTAATTGGTGAAACTTCTCACCACCTTCTTTGCTTGCAGCGGCTTGCTGATACTGGCGGCGCAGGTTGGCAACGGAGTAGGGATTGGCGTCGGACACGAGACTGGAGAGAATGAAGAACAGGGTAAGACAGAACGGCAGCAGAACCTTCACGCAGTACGAGTTTGTTGGCTAAATGGCCCGGAGGCGATAACGAAAGTACGAACCTAGCAGCAAAAGCATTTTAGTGTTGTTGGGCACACGCACTCGTTCACCCAAAATATGTGCCGCCGACAGCTTCCGAATTTTATAAAAAAGCTTCAAATAATACACGTAGGCCAAGTATACGCCCAGCCGTGCCGCTCGCGGCAGCTGCACGATGCCGGCGTAGCCAGCCTCGAAATCGGCCAGAATATCGTCCTCTATTTGGCGCTTCACCTGGTCGTCGAACCTCTCGTACTGCACGCCTGGGAAATACACACGGCCACGGTCTTTGTAGTCGGAGCGAATGTCGCGCAGGAAGTTCACCTTCTGAAACGCCGAGCCCAGCCGTCGCGCCGGTTCGCGTAGGCGCTCAAACAGCGCCTTATCCCCCTCGCAGAAAATGCGCAGACACATTAGCCCTACCACCTCTGCCGAGCCGTAGATGTACTCTTGGTACAAGGACTGGTTGTAGCTCTGGTCTTCCAAGTCCATCTCCATGCTGCGCAGAAACGCATCAATAAACTCCTGGTCGATGCCGTAGCGATGTACCATCAGTTGGAACGCGTGTAGCACGGGATTCAGGCTCAGCCGCTCACGCAGGGCTTCGTCAGTTTGGCGCTTGAAATCCTGAAACAGTGCGGCTTTATCGTGGCTATGGAAGGTGTCCACGATTTCGTCGGCCCAGCGCACAAACCCATACACCGCGTACACGGGCAGGTGAAAGCGCTTGTCGAGCGTCCGGATGCCCAGCGTAAACGAGGTACTGTAGCGCGTGGTAATCAGCTTGCTACACGCCAGCGTGGTTTCATCAAAAAGGGCAACGTGGTCCACGGGGTAATTGAAAATTAAAATTTATGAATTAGAAAGTAGAACGTCATTTCGAACGGAGTGAGAAAGCTCGCGTGCTCCCGCTAATTCCTGACGATTGAGCTTACCATTGCACGCGAGCTTTCTCACTCCGTTCGAAATAACGTTCTACCCTACCCCGCCGAAGTCCTTTTCAATTTCCCTAGCTACTACCTGGCCTGAGATGAGCGAAGGCGGCACGCCAGGGCCAGGCACGGTGAGTTGGCCCGTAAAATACAAATTGCTGACTTTCTTGCTTTTCAGCGCGGGTTTCAGGATGGCCGTCTGGCTTAGCGTGTTGGCCAGGCCATAGGCGTTGCCCTTATAGCTGTTGTAGTCCTGGATGAAGTCGCGGTGGGCGTAGCTGCGGCGGAACACCACCGCGTCGCGGATGCTTTGGCCGCAGTGTTTCTCCAAGCGTTCCATGATGAGGTGGTAGTACCGCTCGCGGGTTTCCTCGGTGTCGTCGAGGTTGGGGGCCACTGGAATCAGCAGGAACAGGTTTTCGCTACCCTCCGGCGCCACGCTGGAGTCGGTTTGCGACGGGGCCGAGGCGTAGAACAACGGGCGGGTAGGCCACTGGGGCTGCTCGTAAATCTCGTGCGCGTGCCGCCCAAAGTCCTCATCGAAGAACAGATTGTGATGGCGTAGCTTGTCGAGACGCTTGTTCACCCCGATGTAGAACAGCAGCGACGAGGGCGCCAGCGTGCGCTTGTTCCAGTACCGCTCAGTGTAGTTGCGGTGGTCGAAAGCCAGTAGGTGCTGCTCGGCGTGGTGGTAGTCGGCACCGGCTACTACCACATCGGCCGGCCGGAAGCCGGTGGCGGTGCGTACGCCCGTGGTACTGCCGTTTTCCACCACAATTTCCTCCACGGCCTGGCTGTATTCAAACTGTACGCCCAGTTCCTGGGCCAATTGCACCATGCCTTCCACAATCTTGTGCATGCCGCCCATGGGGTACCACGTGCCCAGCGCGAGGTCGGCGTAGTTCATGAGGGAGTACAGCGCGGGCGTGTTTTGCGGGGTAGCCCCCAGGAACAGCACCGGAAACTCCACCAGCTCTAACAGGCGCGGGTCTTTGAAGAACTTGCGCACGTGCTTATGCATGCTTTGCAGCAAATCGAGGCGCAGGGCATCTACTAGCAGGTGGGGCTTGGCAAACTCCAGCACCGAGCGGCCGGGCATGTGCACAAATTTGTGCATCCCTACCTCATATTTATAGGCAGCCTGCCGCAGAAACTCGTCTAGCCGCGCACCGCTGCCCGGCTCAAACCGCTCAAACAACGCCCGCAGCTCCTGCATGGCCGCCGGAATATCCACAGCCTCGCCTCCCCGAAATACCACCTGGTAGGACGGGTCCAGCCGCACCAACTCGTAGTAGTCCGCTACTTTTTTGCCGAAGCGGCCAAAATATTGCTCAAACACATCGGGCATCCAGTACCAACTGGGACCCATATCGAAGGTGAAGCCGGCAGACCGGAACTGGCGGGCGCGGCCGCCGGGGCCTTCGTTTTTTTCCAGCACCGTGACGCTATGGCCCTGTTGCGCCAGGGAAGTAGCGGCTGCCAGCCCGGCAAAACCGGCCCCAATTACAAGTACATTCATTATCGCAGATTGTGCAGATTGAGCGGATTTCGCAGATGCAGATACGCGTTGTTCCGCTCCGTCTCGCTATTCCGATACGGAAGCCCGGCCAACTCGTTCCGCCCTACCTTGTTCAGCTTGCAACAAACATACGGCCTACCCCCGCAATTTCGGCAACGCCCTATGGCCCGCCGCCCTACCCCACAATCTTCCCAAGGCTAAAGCACTAGGCTACCAACGAAATAGGTATGCACTCCGTCCGCATCAGCGCAATCTCATCAAGCTGCAATATCCGCAACAAAAAAACGGGCCGCGAACAACGTGACTTGCGTCAACACTGTTTGCGACCCGCTATACGCCCGGGGCAGTTGTACTCTCTCCCTATTCCCTACACGCCGGGAGCGTATACCTTTAATGCGTCCTTCAGTTCCTTCCGGGCAATGTGAATCCGGTTTTTAACCGTGCCAATGGGAATCTGAAGCTTCTCGGCTATTTCCAAATATTTGTAGCCGATGTAATACATCATAAACGGGGTGCGGTAATCGGCCGGGAGGTTGCCGATAGCCTCATTGATATCCGTTACTACGAAATCCGAGCTGGCGCCGTTGTGCGTAATGTAGTTTTCGTCGGTGTTGAAATACTGAAAATACTCTGTGCTGTCAATATTGCTATTGCGCTTGGTAATCTTGTTGTAGTTGTTAATGAAGGTGTTGCGCATGATGGTGTACAACCATGCCTTCAGGTTGGT
Organism: Hymenobacter defluvii; assembly: GCF_017589435.1. Classification (NCBI taxonomy): domain Bacteria; kingdom Pseudomonadati; phylum Bacteroidota; class Cytophagia; order Cytophagales; family Hymenobacteraceae; genus Hymenobacter; species Hymenobacter defluvii. Next base: position 60,435 of record NZ_JAGETX010000007.1, on the reverse strand, counting down.
GCCCGCCTTGAACTTGTCCTTGTTCAGCAGCGCTTTTAGCAAAGTTTCTTGTACAAGATCTTTCGCATCGTCAGCGTCGCGGGTCAGGTTCATCGCCACGGGCTTTAGAGAGTAAGAAATCTTCTGTACTTGGTTGGTGAATTCCAAAGAGGTCATACTGTTTAGCTTTTCGTGGCAAAAAGTTAAACAAAGATACGGGAGAAATTAAAAGTTGTGCACAATTGATCAAAAATAATTTTGATTATTTCCAAACAACGCGCCTAACGGCATAGTAGGCGTACGAAGCTGTTGATTTTCAGATCGTCATCTGAACCCTTAAAAAGCGAAGGCCCTTCTTCTGCTGCCAGAAAAAGGGCCTATATGCAATCTGAGGGACGAAAAACGCCTTGTTAAAAAATTATGACTTCTGCGTAGCGCACTCAGTCAGCGGGCTTAGCTCAAGACTTCCGTAGGCTCTGGGTGTAAAGTCAGGGAGTTAGCCAAAGCCAGGAAATCGGTCATCAGGCGGAGTTGTACCGCGTTGCCGGGTAGTTGCAGGCACTCGCGCTGCACCAGCGGGCCATACAAAAACAAGGGCGTGTGCGGACTGATACGAGCCAACTCCTCTATGAAACCCTGTACCTGGTCGCGCTCCGGCACCGATGTGAGCACCGTGCACAAGGCGTAGGGCTGATAAGCCTCACACACTGCTGCCAGCTCTTTCACGGGCAGGTTTTGGCCCAGATATAACACGTGGTGCTGCCGCGCCCGCAGTGCGTAGCTCATAAAAAGCAAGCCCAACTCGTGCAGCTCGCCCTGCGGCAAAAACAGCACCCAGCGCCGGGCCTCTGTCGGCGGCACGTAGGGTAGGGCATCTATAGCGGCCACCATTTTCTGCCGTATCAGGTTGGCTACCAGATGTTCCTGCGCCGGGTTGATAGTGCCTACCTGCCACATAATCCCTACCCGTCGCAGAAACGGATACAGGATATGAAGCATGGCTTCTTCGAAACCCAAGTGGTCGAGAGCGGCGGTTATTTGCAGTTGCAGTTGGGGCTCGTCCATGGCCACGGCAGCGGCCAGCAGGGCATTTACCTGCGGCACATGATCCTGGCCTTCTTCGCCGCACTGCATCACGGCCTGACATAACTCCTGCTCCGACAGCTGGGCCACGCGCGAAATGCGGTGCCCGCGGTTGCACAGGGTAGCCACGTTCAACAGGCGGCGTAAGTCGCTCTCGCAGTACGTACGGATGTTGGTAGAGGTGCGCACCGGCCGCAGGATACCGTAGCGCTGCTCCCACATCCGAATGGTGTGTGCTTTTATTCCGGAGAGATTCTCCAGGTCGCTGATTGAAAACTTTCCCACGGCTGTTTTTAATTAATAATTACGAATTAATAATTATTAATTTTTCTCTATTCTTTTATTGGCTTTACAACGCATTAACCTTGCACATCAGCAAAGGTTTTAATTAATAATCATTCATTATTAATTGTCTTTTTCCGCTGGCGCGCCATCTCCAAATATTTAGGCGATACCCACAGTAAACCAAATTCCACGGAGCCGTCGCGGCCAGTGGTTTTGTGGTGCATTTTGTGGGCCATATTCAGGGCCCGCAGGTAGGTGTTTTGTGATTTGCGCCAGAACCGCAGGCGGCCATGAATCAGTACATCGTGCACGAAAAAATAGACAGTACCGTAGGCCGCAATGCCTACCCCTACCCAAAACCACCAACGCTGGCCATTGTCGCCGGTGATGATGAGCGCAGCCGACAGGCCACCGTACAGCAGAAAGAACAGATCGTTGTGTTCGAAGGGGCGCGGACTAGGCCGCACGTGGTGCGAGCGGTGCAAAAACCACAGAGGACCGTGTTGCACGAATTTGTGCATGAACCACGCCCAAAATTCCATTCCCAGAAAAGTAGCCGTCGTTACGGCCACGGCTGCCAGCGTTGTCATGAGGTGGTAACTTGCTTTTGGGTTAATTGTTTCGACCCTGATTTTTAAGAAAAAGCGAAACTCCTTTTTCACTCCCTACCTCTATGCGAAACCTATATAAGCCCAAAGACAGTCTCGCACGGAGTTAGAAGAGTGAAAAAAGTTAAAATAACAGGGTAGCGGAGGAATGAATACTGGGCTCAGTATGGCAGTGTAAAACTAGAAATTAAAAATTCACACACCGAAAGCCTCCTTAATTCTCCCAGTTTATTTTCTCCCGATTTAAAAAAGCAGCAATGCCTCGGCGGCAATCCAGAGAGCTGCGGGCTTCGGCATTGAGCTGCGCCACGTAGCGCAGGCTGTCTTCCAGCGGCATTTCGGGGAGTCGGGCCAGCATTTCTTTGGTTACTTCCATGCTTTGCGCCGAGTTTTCGACGCACAGGCGACGGGCAAACTGCTGCACCTGCTCGTCTAGTTCCACTGCTGAGGTCAGGAAGTTGACCAACCCAAACTCCTGCGCCCGCGGGGCGGAAATCACGTCGCCTGTCAGCAGCAGTTGCTTGGCGCGGCTCTCGCCTACCTTGCGCAGTAAAAAGACGCTCACAATGGCTGGCAGAAAACCTATTTTTACCTCGGTGTAGCCAAGCTTGGCTTCGGGCACAGCAAACGCAAAGTCGCAGACGGTTACCAAGCCACAGCCACCGGCCAGCGCGTGGCCCTGCACCTGTGCAATGACTACTTTGTTGAGGGTATAGATCTGGTGGAACAGCTGCATGAGGTGGGTGCTGTCGGCCAGATTATCCGTGTAGCCGAAGCCTTGCAACTCCTGAATGTAGGCTAGGTCGGCACCGGCGCAGAACACGTTGCCTGCGGCCCGCAGCACAATCACTTTGCAGTTTTCGTCTTCCTCGGCGGTATCAAAAGCCAGCTTTAGCTCGGTTACCATTTCGGCGCTGAGGGCGTTGCGCTTTTCGGGACGGTTTAGGGTGATATAGCCAATGGCATCGTGGCACTCATACTGAATATAGCGCAGGGCTTCCAGCTCCTCGATAAGCATATTGTCCATGGTCGGCGGGGCTAAACAGTGAACGAGCGGCCGACGACCTGGTACATAACAGGTTCGACTGCTCCGTGATACGCAGGGCAGTAAAACCAAACGTAACGAAAAGGAGGCAACAGTGAAACTATATAGCGCAAGTCATATAGCCTGGGTTGCGCTGCTGCTTGCCCCTACCCTTTAGCGAAGCCGCACCGTGTAGGCCCCTTGGGCCGTGACATCGTGCGGCCGAAAACCCGCAGCCCGCAGCACCGAATCCTGCCGCGCCACGTACCACGACCGGCACGACGAATCGAACACTACCTGCGCCTGCCGGCCAAACACAGCAGCCAGCACCTCAGGCGACACGTGGGCATTGCGCCGCAGCACAACCACGTTTACCGGCTGTGGCTGGGTAGCGCTGCTCAACTTGCCCGACACAAAGGCCAAGCGCACGCCACGCCACACGCTGACCACCAGATTTTTATCGGCCTTTACAGCCGGCACCGGTGCCCCACGCCAGCCGAGGTGGTAGGCCACCCGCCGGGCTTCGCGCTGAATGATGCCAGGCACGATGCGGTAGGTACGCTCGGTTTCGGTGAGGGGTAGGGAATCGAGAGTGACGATGGTGGCCGCGGCGCCCTGCCAGAAGCCCACCGCCGAGCGGCGCGGAATGCTGTAGATGATCAGGCGCTCATCGGGGGCGAGCTGGTGGGCCGCCCACACGCAGTTGCTGGCAAACACGCCCAGTAAGGCGCAGGCAAGACCCAGCCAGGCCAGTCGGCGCGCCGCAAAAAAGACGAGTAGGGCCAGAATCACCGCAAAAATCAGCCAGGCTTGCAGTGCCGTGATGTGGATGCCTGCAATAAGGGCGCCGGGTAGGACGCGGCCAATCCAGAAGATATACTCGTTGAAAAACCAGATCATCCCCTCAAACAAGGCGGCTACAGCCCGCGGCGCCCATTCCAGCGCTGGCGCGGCGGCGGGTAGGGCCAGCGCCAGCAAGCTAGTTAGCCCCTTCACTACCAGCAGCACAATGCCTACATACACCGCGCCCGAAGAGACGGGCACCGCAATCAGATTTGACAGCAGAAAGCTGAGCGGGAATTGATGGAAATAAAACAACCCCAGCGGAAACGTAGCCACTTGCGCCGCCAATGATAGAGCCGTAGCCTGCCAGGTGGCGTTAAGCAGCCAGCCGGCCCCTCGCCACGCCTTTTGCTGCCATTGCGGCTGCCAGGGACGCAGGTGGCCCAAGGCCCAATCGCGCAGATCAAGCCAGCCCGCAATGCGCGGCTGCAAATACACGATGCTGAGCACCGCCAAGAATGACAACTGAAACCCCACATCTACCAGCAGGTAGGGATTGTAGCAGAGTAGCACAAAGGCCGCCAGCGCCAGCGTGTTGTACATACTGCTCTGCCGGTCCAAGGCCCGCGCCAGAATGATGAAAGAGAACATGACGGCCGCCCGCAGCACCGACGCCGACAAGCCCGTCAGAAAAGCGTAGCTCCAGATAACGGCCAAGCCCAGCAACGCCGTCACCAGCCGAAAAAGCGGCCCGCGCCTGCCCGGCACCAGCGTCAGGAGCCACGACACGGCTCCAAACAGCAGCCCTACCTGCAAGCCCGACACGGCCATGATGTGCGTGGTGCCCGTGTTGGCGTAGGCTTGTTGGGTTTGCTGATCTACGTCGTCTTTGATGCCCAGCACCAGCGCCGCCGCCAGGGCATATTCGCGCTTGCGGTGCACGTATTGCTTGAATACACCCTCGATGACGCGAGCGGCGCGCAGGCTCACGGCCACCAACTCATTAGGCGGTGCCACGCCTGTTTTCAGGTATTGATCGGGGTGCACAAACTGCTGATGGTACACCTGATGGTAGGCCAGGTAGCGGCGGTAGTCAAACTCGCCGGGGTTGAGCGGGGCCTTGCTGGGTGCGGGTGCCCCGCGCACCAGCCACACGTCGCCGTAGCGCGGCAGGGCCACGTCCCTACCCTGCTCCGTGCGCGGAACCGACACCCGGATGCCACCCGTAGCGGGCCGCCACTGCCCCGCCACCCGCACCGCCTGTACGCGCACGGTGGTAGCATAGGTAACGGGCCGCACCACAGCAGGCTCATCCACCACAGCCCGGTAAAACTCAATGTGGTTGCCGAAGCGGTAGAGGTGGTCGGTGCGGCGCGACTCGGTGGCGTGCTGCGTGAGTGTGAGGCCAGCCACGTACAGGACCACCAACGCCAACAAACCTGCTGCATCGGTAGGGCCAGGGGTAGGCTGGCGAGCTGCCCAAAGTTGAAACGAGATGTAGCTGAAAATCAGCGTCAATAACATCCATTGCAACTCTGGCAGTACAGCGCCTACATACAAGTACGTGAGAATACCAGCCGCCAACGCCAGCGTTAGGCGTACAAAGGCAACAGGAGCCCAATGCAACATATAACACTCAGGATAAGAAGAATAGAAAATCGATTACATAAGCCGACAGGACTCTAGCTGATTGTATAAAAAATATGCCATTCAAAAGCAGCGAGGAATCTGAGACAGCAGCAACGGCTGCGGCCTCAGATTCCTCGCTGCTTTTTGCACAAAATGCTCGGAAGGATACGCGGGGTTATTTCCGCAATTCCATCTTGTAGTGCTCGATATCGCACTCCGAGAACTGCTCACCTACCTTCTCAAACCCGTGCCGCTCGTAGAAGCGCACGGCCGGCAGCTGGGAGTGTAGGTAGACGGTGGCGTCGGGATGGGCTGCCTGCACATCGTGCAACACGGCGCGGAGCAAGGCCGCACCAGCTTCCTGGTTGCGGTAGCTGGCCAGCACGGCAAACCGCTCCAGCTTCACGCCCTTATCGGTGGGGCGCCAGCGGGCGGCGCCGCAGGGCGTGCCATCGGCCGATGTGACCAGATAGTGGGTAGCGTCGGAACGGTCGTGTTCGTCGTATTCGGCGTCTGGCGGCACACCCTGGCCCTGCACAAACACGATCTCGCGGATATGGAGGGCCGCGGCTATTTCTTCGGTGGTAGTGATTTGCTGAGCGGTCATAAGGAAGGTGGCGTTTAGCTGACTCAAATAGCTTCTTGGATAACAAAGAAAACTGAAAGCAAAGAAAAAGCAGCTTGCGACCTGCAAGCTGCTTTTCCTTGTGAAAAACACTACGTCTACCCGTTACTACAGCTGCTGCTCGTGGTTCACGGGTAGGTCCTGCATGCCGTCGTCCTCGGGGCGGGCGTCGGGGTGGCGGGCCGGGTCGGCGGTTTCGCGCACGAAGCGAGGCGCGCCGTTGCGGGGCGTATACTCGCGGGGTGGGCGGTTGGCCTGCTCGCGCTGCTGCTGCACGTCGAATTTGTCGTAGGCCTGCACGATTTCCTTCACCAGCTTGTGGCGCACCACATCGTCGGCACTCATCTCTACGAAACCGATGCCTTGCACCCCCTTCAGAATATCCAAAGCCTGCATCAGCCCCGATTTCTGCTTGGTGGGTAGGTCAATCTGGCTTCGGTCGCCGTTCACCATCACCTTCGCCGATGGTCCCATGCGGGTCAGGAACATCTTCAACTGCGAGGGCGTAGTGTTCTGAGCCTCATCCAGCAGTACGAAAGCGTTGTTGAGCGTGCGGCCACGCATGTAGGCCAGCGGTGCAATTTCGATGATCTTGTTTTCTTGGTAGAACTTCAGCTTTTCAGGCGCAATCATGTCCTCTAGGGCATCGTAAATCGGGCGCAGGTAGGGGTCCACCTTTTCCTTCATATCGCCGGGTAGGAAGCCCAGGCTTTCGCCAGCCTCCACCACAGGGCGCGAGATGATGATCTTTTTGACCTCTTTGTTTTTGAGCGCCCGCACTGCCAGCGCCACCGATACATAGGTTTTGCCCGTACCAGCCGGCCCCAGCGCAAAGGTCAGATCGTGCTTCATCACCGTGTCTACCAGCTTCTGCTGATTGGGCGTTTTGGCTTTGATCACGCCGCCTTTGGCCCCAAACACAATCACGTCGGCAATGGGCGCCGTGGCCATAATGCGCTCCTGCTGCTCGTCGTCTACGGCCCCAATATATTCACTCACCGTTCGGTCTGTAATCTGGCCGTATTGGTGGTAGTGCTCAATGAGTCCCGATAGGATTTCATTGATGCGGGTAATGACGGGCGTTTGGCCCTGAATCTTAATTTCATTGCCGCGGGAAATAATTTTACTACCTGGAAAGGCAGCCGCGAGTTGACGAATATTCTGGTTGTCGGCCCCCAGGAAATCAATCAGGGACACGTTTTCGAGCGTGATGACTTTCTCGACCAAATCAGGAATTTTTAGAGGGATGGGAATACATGAAAAGAAGTATCGGCTATCGGTTTCCACCGAAAAGGCCTACTTTTGCCGCCCCCGCAGGGGGTAAGCAATAGTACGAATAACTCAGGATTTCGGCATGGGGTTGATTACGTTTCTGTCTGACTTCGGCTACCGCGACCATTACGTGGCGGCCGTGAAGGCGCGGATGCTGCAACTTGCCCCCGCGCAGGCGGTGCTCGACATTAGCCACGCCATTGAACCCTTTAACATCGCGCACGCCGTTCACGTTCTCCAAGCGGTATTTCGTGACTTCCCGCTGGGCACGGTTCACCTCATTGGCGTCAACGATTTGGGTAGTGCGCAGCCCGCCTGGCACGCTGCCAGCTACGAGGGGCACTATTTTGTAGTGGCCGACAACGGTATTTTGTCACTGCTCACGGAGGGCCGCCCCGAGGAAGTAGTGCGTCTGCAAGCCGCTCAGCCTACCCCCTCCCCCACTCGCGACATCCTGACGCCGGCGGCCGTGCATCTGGCCCAGGGCGGCCAACTCACCGACCTTGGTCTGGAAACCGCTACGTTCCGCTCTTTGGTAAACCGGCAGCTGCGTTTGCAGGACCACCGCATTACGGGGCATGTGGTCCACATCGACCACTACGGCAACCTCATCACCGACATCACGCGCACGGCCGTGGATGCTGTGGGGCACGGCCGGGCCGGCACCATCCACTTTGCCCGCGAGACGGTGCGAGAGCTACACCTGCACTACCAAGCCGCTCCGCCCGGCGACGTAGCATGCATTTTCAACAGTCAGGATCAGCTCTGCATCGGTATCAACCAAGGCAATGCCGCCGAATTGCTAGGCCTCCATTTTGACTCACAAATAGAGGTTCATTTTCCCACAGAAGCTTCTGTTCCAGAGCTAAAAGCCTAACTATTGGCTTTAAATCAACTTATTATCCTTGTTTTTATATTATGTTAAACAGAATTGTAGTGCCATATCGTACTGCTTTTGTTTAATGAGACCTATTGTTTCCTACCTCTCCGAAACCCGTAGCGAGTAGGCTTGTTGCTTACTTTCACCCGGCACCGGCTGCTCGTATTTTTTCCTTATGACCACAGACTACTTCGAGTTTTATCATCTTCCCGAAAGCTTCCGTCCCAACGAGGCTGATATTAAGCGTCAGTACTACGCGCTCAGCCGCGAGTATCACCCCGATTTTCACGCCACAGCCCCACCCGAGCGTCAACAGGAGATCCTGCGCCTGGCTACTCTTAATACCAACGCCTACCGTACCCTCTCCGACCCTGATGCACGCATGGCGTACATTTTAGGCCGCTATGGCCTGCTAGAAGAGGGAAAACAAGAGCTTCCACCAGATTTTTTGATGGAAGTGATGGAGCTAAATGAACAGCTGATGGAGCTGGAATTTGACCCGGACCAAGCGGTAGTAGCGCGCGTAGAAAATGAGGTTAATGAATTGAGCGACACCTTAGAAGCTGGTATCGAACCTGTACTAGTTGGGTACGAACAGCTACCCACCGATACCCGCCCGCAAGCCCTACAGCAAATCCGCACATATTATTTGAAACGGCGCTACCTATTGCGTATTCGAGAAAGTCTTGCTAAGTTTGCCACCCGTTCGTGAGTTACCGACCCGAACGGTTGTTCAGAAGCCCAGATGGCGGAATCGGTAGACGCGTTGGTCTCAAACACCAATACCGCAAGGTGTGCCGGTTCGACCCCGGCTCTGGGTACTAGGAGAAAAAGCCGGGGCGCAGCAGTGAAACTGCTGCGCCCCGGCTTTTTCTATTATTAAGAACTCCCTACTTCCACTTCTATCAGCCGAGAGTAACTGCAACTGAATTAGCGTACAGTGCAGAAAAGCTCCGTGCTATTTTCGTGGGTTCAAGATGAAGGATTTCATCATTTCCAGTAGGAGCGAATCGGCGGCGTTTAGTCCGGGCGCTTTCAAGTTTAGTGCGTCTGGCTCTACGTAGCCTTGCAACTGGGCAAATTCCTCTGGCGACACAGTATTGAAAGCCATCGTCCATTGGCTGAAATTACGCTGCATAATCTCCTTATCAGCGAGCTTTACCACGTTTTGGTGCCGTGGGTCATTGATCAGCTTTGCATATAGCAGCACCAAGTCATTCTCGGCACCTTCAATGATTTGCATAAACTGATTGTCGCCGTAGATCAGGGCGCCGGTGATATCTTTTGCTTCGTTAGCGGCGCGGGCCTGTAGCAGCAATTCCCGCAGCTGTTCCTCACTCATGGGCTCTACGCCCCGGCTCATATAAATTATCTGGTGCATGCAGATGCTGTGTTGGTGTACGTCGAAAGATAAAGCCCTTTCCCGATACCAAGTAGCTTGCTGCTTTATGAGCGTCTCGCTAAATACGTTTGCGCCTCTTGTAGACTACTGAATGTGGGTGGTGTTTGTGTAACGGGCGCCATCTCCTCCAGAAGTAACTGCACTGCTGCGTCTTCTCCCGATAGGTAGACCGTAGAGAGCTGATTAGGGCGCATTACGTTGCTCGGGTACCATTGCTCCTGCATCCAGCGTTGTTCGTCTAGCGTTAGCGCCTTCATATTGCGCGCGTCGCACAGGATACGCTGCCAGCCCCGATCTACCAGAAAGCCTCCCAGATACTCCAGCAAATTCCGCAAATCGTTTGAACGACGTGGTCGCGCATGATAACGCACCAAAGCGTATCCATCGGAATGCGCAGCAATAATACCAGCTGTGTTTTCAAAAACGATGGGCAGAGCAACAATAGACATAGATAAGTACAAAAATCTGGTGTAGCTCGTCAATGCAAATACATCGCCATTTCTTTGTATTATACCAATATCATTCCATTAACAGGGTGTATAATAACAGAATATAGGTAGGATATATCATTTAACTTATTTGTGTAGAGGATATTATCGATACTGAACTATTTTCCCAACAAAAGACAAGTTATCTACCATTTCCCTAAAGAAAATGAACTACTATGTTTTGTTAAAAGCCTTCTGAGAGAAGCTAATGTAGCTGTACTAAGTTCGCTTCGGTGGTGCATAATGTATAGTTACAACAAACAAAAAAGTCCTGCCGCCAATGGCGGCAGGACTTTATAGGACATCTTGGGAGCTTAGTCAGATTTTATACAGTAGATTCGCAATTGCAGCGGATGGCTGTTATTGCGGAATGTACTGCCCTTGTTGCAGCCCCGTGCGTGCCGATTGCGCAGTGATATAGGAAGAAGGTACGGACGGTACTGGTGAAGAGGACGCTGGTTTCAGGCGCGTAGCGTGGCTATCAGGGCAGTAGAACCGCCGGCATCATCGTCGGTTACCAGGAGTAGCTCGTAGTGTCCGTGCGCAATACGCCGTCGCACCGCTACGCCTTCTACTTTGCGTAGGTAGGGCTGCCCGTTGGGCTGCACCAGCGGCACCCACGTGGGGCTTTTGCCGGGTTCGGCCATGCCTACCAGGCTTCCCAGCACGGCGCCATCGGCTACGGGGTCGAGCGTGTCTTCCACCGAAGCCGTCACGAATAAGCGGCCATCGTACCAGGTAGCGCCGGACAGCCCCGCCGTGTGCTCACCTACCATAGGTAGCGCCAATACCTGCTGGCGGATGGTAGGCGGCTGCGCAGTGCGGAGGCGGATGAAATCCAGCGTCGGCTCCAACGGCATCCGGAATACCAAATTCTGCGCCCCTACCCCAATGCCTCGCTGAAACAACCACAACTCCGTGGCAGTGGCCGCCGCAGCTTCCACGTTTAGGCTGATGCCCGCCGGCAGTTGTGCCCGCAGCAGCTTATACAATGGCCCCAGCGCCAACGGGTACACCGTAGCCGAACCATGCAACAACGGCACCCAGAAGCCTATTTCGCGGGTAGGCGCGCTGCCCGATCCAAACGTGAGCAAGACGGTTTCACCGCTGGGCAGGGTTAAGGCAGTCAGGCATTCCAGGTCGGGCTTTTTGGCTTTGGGAATGCGGCCAGTACTGAAATGCGCCGTTTCGAATAGAGTGGTAGGACGGCCAGCTTCCAACGACGCAGCATCCAGCATATACAGGAAAGGACTATCGTCGCCTACTATATATATACTGTCCCCTATCAGCTCTACCCCCGACGCTGAGGGCAGATCCGGCAATACAAGTTCGCGGAGGATGATGGCTTGCATAAAGTCGCTAGGGGAAAATCGGTATGAGGCGGGACACGAAATATGGTGTCCCTCATTGCCGATGTCGTTCAACGGTCACTAATTCAATCGTTCAACAAGAAGACAAAAAATATGATGTCTCTACATCGTATTCCATATACCGCTCAAAGAATCATCTCGGCATGTTCTGATAAGCGGAGTCGAAACCTGCTTTCCATCGCCACTCCCCTACCCCATCGCCAACACTAATCCTTGGTAATGGTGAACTCTACACGACGGTTGAGGCGACGGGTTTCTTCGCGGGCATTGCTGGCGCGAGGCTTGGCGCCGCCGTAGCCCACAGTGGCAATGCGGTTGGCAGCCACGCCTCGGCTCACGAGGTAGCGCCTCACCTCCTGCACGCGCTCCAGAGAGAGCTGCACGTTCAGCTGGGGATTACCCACGTTGTCGGTGTGACCTTCCAGCTGAATGCTGACGGCGGGGTTATCGACCAAAGTGCGGGCCAGGCGGTTCAGTTCTTCGTAGGAAGCGGGCAGCAGGTCGTATTTGCCTTGGGAGAAAATCAGGGTAGGCAGCTCCAGCTTGGAGCCCACAGCGGCGGGCACCAGCAGCAGGTCGCGGCGCATGGAGCCGGCCACGGTTACGGTATCAGAGGCTGTGAGGAAACCAGTGCTGGTAGCCGTGAGGCGGTATTGGCCGGGCGGCAGCGAAAACTGGTAAAAGCCCGTGCCCGCGTCGGTGCGGCCGGTGGCGTTGAAGATAATGTCGGAGCCCAGGCGCACGGCCTTCACTTCAGCTGGCACGGCCTGACTGGTTTTGGTATTCAATACCTTACCAGTGAGCATGATGCGGGCCGCCACGGGTCTGGCCGTGGTATCGGGTGCGGGTGGCTCCTGCGTTACCCCGGTGATGGTACGGAACAAGTCGGCGGGAGCATCGGGCTTAGGTGCCGAGGCAAAGAAGGCGTGCTTACCGTCGCCAGATACCGATAGGTAGGCATCGAACCCTACCCCGTTGATTGAGCCGCCCAGATTGCGCGGCACGCTCCACGAGTTCCAGCTTAGCGTATCCAGGCGGGTGCTGGCGAAGATATCGGCTCCGCCAAAGCCGGCGTGGCCATAGGAGGAGAAATACAGTGTTTTGCCGTCGGGCGACATCCAGGGCGCGAAGTCGAAGCCCGGCGAGTTGATGACGCTACCCAGGGTTTGTGGCTCGCTCCAAGTGCCATCGGATAGGGAGTAGCTCACGTACAGGTCGTTGCTACCCTGCGTGTCGCTGCGCTCAATGGAGAGCAGCAGCACTTTTTCGTCGGGCGTCATAAAGAACGTATTCGACGGACTCACGGAGTAGTAGTTGCGAATGGGCAGCGGTTCGGGCAGCGCATTTCTACCCTTGGCGCCCGGCACGACCCTTGACACGCCTTCGTCGCGGAAGGAGTCGCGGTTATAGGTGCCGCGCAGCAGCAGGGCTTTGCCATCCTCCAGCACCGACATCACGCCGTTGTTCTGGGCCGTGTTCAGCCCTTCAACGCGCGACGCGGGGCCCCAGGTTTCGCCGTTGTCGGCGGAAGTACTCACCCAAATATCGCCCGACTCGGTGTTTCCTTCCGTGTTGCCAGCATATTTGGTGCGGGCCAGGTAAAGGCGCTTGCCATCAGGGGTAGGGACGGGTTGCAGCTCGTTGGCGGGTGTATTGAGAGCCGGCAGGGGCCGCACGGGGCCGAAACCGGGCGCCGTTACGTCAATATTGAGTCGCAGCTTGAACAAGCGCCACTGCTGAGTAGCGCGGTTTTGGGGCGCCTGCCCTACCACCGGCGTCGCGTTGAAGCGGTCGGCACCGGCTAAAGCAGCGCATTTGTCGTTGCCGCGGTTGATGAGCTGCAAGGTGCCTACCGGCCCGGTAGGCACCAGGGCCCACTGCTGGTAGAAGCTGCCCGTCCAGGGACGCTGCACAATGGGCGCATTTTCGTCGGGGCGCTCCAGGGTTAGGCACATCGTGCTGTTGCGCGACTCGATGCGGTAGTATTGGCTGCCGGCCATCACGGGCACAAAGCGCCACTGCTGGCTCCGGGCCTGGTTGAACTCCCACTGCACGGCGGCAGCCCCGGCTTCGGCGGAGGAGTTGGCAATATCGAGGCTGCGGCCGCTACTGCGGGCTATAATACCATACCAGGCGCCTTCTTCAGGCATGATGCCCGCCGTTTGCGCCCATCCAGATTGACCAACCCCTATCACCAACAACAGCAGCCACAGGCCGCGAACTAGCATTGAATTCATGTGTGCACAACAGATGAAATGGCCTGCAAGTTAGCCCAAATCTGCAGCCGGGCGCTGTCAACAATTCATTCTGTGGATAAGGAAGATAATAACTACTCTTGCTTAAATGCCGAAACGCCGCCCGTTACCAGTAGGCAACGGGCGGCGTTTCGGCTTTGCTAGTAACTCGCGCGCAGGCAGCGAGCAGCAGCGTTACTTGGCGTTGTTGATGTACTTGAACCGCACAAACCGGTCGTTTTCGTAAATGGCTGCGAAGTGGCCGCCAGCGGTATTCTGAACCTCTTTTTTGGGTTCAATTGCCCGGCTGGGTGTAGCAGGAGCGGGCACTGCAGGGTAAGAACCAGGAGCCAGTGTTGGAACATGGCAAATAAAGGAGAGGATTTTTGATGCCATAGAGGTGTTTGTTAAATGAGGCTGTATAAAAGAAAGGGTCTGATGTCGTCCGCAGTAATGATTCAAATATAATTATCTTCTTATTTAGTAGAATGATAAAAAGAGCTATTTTTTCTTGGCTAAATTAAAAATACCTAGTATCCCGTAGGCCTTCCTCCGTACTGGCACGGAGGAAAATCAGTACATAGTAAATTTGGCACGAACTATAACAAGCCGTGTACCTATTTCCCTTTGTTCTAACTGGATAGATCTTACAAGCTTTTTAGAGCCTATAGCTCAAGCGTAAGAAAATTTCTGGCAGCCCACTACGAGTTTATATTTCCTTCGTTGCAGTCTCCCAGAAAAAGACTAGCCCCACCTGCTAGTGCTGTACCTTCAACTATTTAATAAGTACAAATACTGACCCCTACCAGCCCTATTGCGCTGTAGTGCCCTATCATGCCCACAGATTAATCAAGGAATCAGCTTGTGCCGCAGGGCATACTGAATCAAACCTACCACCGATTTGGAGTTCGTCTTGACCAAGATGTTCTTCCGGTGCGTTTCCACCGTTCGCTCGCTGATGAAGAGTGTTTCGGCAATCAGGTTGTTGGAGTATTCGCGGGCAATCAGGCGCAGAATCTCGTGCTCCCGCGCCGTTAGGTTTACGGGAGTGGTGCCTACCGTGGCGGAGTGTTGCAGGATCGTGTTGCCTATCTCCTGGCTGAAAAAGGTACGGCCCGCCGCAATAGTGCGAATGGCCGTGCTCAGTTCTTCGCGGGTCGTGTTCTTCAGTAAATATCCCATGCCGCCGGCATCCAGCACTTCGCGTATCTGGGCGTAGTCGTCGTCCATGCTCAGCACCAGCACGCGTATCTGGGGGTAGTGCGTGCGGAGCGCCTGTGTCAGCTCTACCCCCGACATCTGGGGCATGTTCATGTCAATCACAGCTACCTGTACCTCCGGATGCGTGGGAAGTTGAGCTAACGCCTCTGGCCCGCTGTTCGCCTGCCCCATAACGCAGATATCAGCCTCTGGGTGCAACAGCGTTTTGACGCCCTCCAGCACCAGCGGATGATCATCTACCAGATATACGGAAATACGCTGTTCACTCATTCCAGTCTAACACAATGCCGTGCGGCGGCCTGATTTTACTATACTCTGGTTTCTACGAGAGCAGTGCTACCAAAGGTAATGCGAAATTATATATAGAAATATGATGCTTCTATCGCGTCACCGCAAGCACCAGTTCTACAACGCAGCCGGTACCGCCAAACCGCTTTCTATAACTGAAAAAAGCCGCTTCTTCAGATGAAGAAGCGGCTTTTTTCAGTTAGTAGCGAGTGGCTATTTCACTCCGTACTTGGTCACGAACTTGTTGCTCAGGTACGTCTGCTTATTGTCGCGGTTGAACTCGCGGCCGTCGATGTAGGCGTGGGTCAGGTCGTTGGTTCGCATATCGAGCAGGTCGCCACGGCTTACTATCAGGGTAGCACTTTTGCCGGCTTCCAGGGAGCCGTAGTCCTTGTCGAGACCCAGGATTTGGGCAGGGCTCAGAGTTACGGCCGTGAGGGCCTGCTCTTTGGTGAGACCGAAACCAGCGGCCGTACCGGCTACGAAGGCCAGGTTGCGCGAGCCGGCGGTTTCCATGCTGCCCTCGTAGTCGAGGCAGTAGCGGATGCCGGCTTTTTGCAGGGTAGCGGGCAGTTTGTAGGCTTGGTCGTAGTCGTCGCCGTCGCGCAGGGGTAGGGCGTGGATGCGGGAGAGTACCACGGCCACGTCGTTCTGCTTCAGGAAGTCGAGCATCATCCAGGCGTCGCGGGCGCCTACCACCGTTACCTTCTGCACGCCCAAGCGCTTGGCAAAGCGCACAGCTTCCAGAATTTCCTTGCCATTATCGGCGTGGATGTAGAGCGTTTTGGAACCATCGAACAACCCGCCCAGCGAGGCCAGCCGCAGGTTGGTGGCGTGGACAGTAGACAAATACCGGTAAGCCGATGCCTCAGCAAACAGCTGCTCCAACTCGTTGAGGCGCTGCTGACGGGCCTGCTCCCGGCGCTCAGCGGCGCGCGGGTCAACAGTTGCCCCTCCAAAAAAGCGGGGCGGCGCCGAGGTAGGCCATACCAGGTGCTGCCCCTCGTCGGGGCGCACGGCGGCGTCTTCCCAGTTCCAGGCATCCAGTTGCACCACGCTGCTTTGGCCGGAGAGCAGGCCGCCGCGGGGCGTAATCTGGGCCAGCAGCACGCCGTTGGTGCGCACGGTGGGTAGGACGTCGGAGTCGGTATTATAGGCAATCAGGGACCGGACGTTGGGGTTCAGTTCGCCTACCTCCCGCTCGTCCACGGTAGCCCGCACCGATTCGGTTTCCGTCAGGCCTAGCGTGGTATTGGGTAGAATGAGGCCGGGGTAGATTTCCTGGCCTTTCACATCCACCATTTCGGCGCCAGCTGCAGGCGTGTAGCCGCTACGGGCACCGGCGTAGAGGATTCGGCCCTTATCGAAGGCTACCACCGCGTCGGGCACTACCGTGCCGTTGCCCACGTGCAGCGTGCCGCCCGTGAGTACAATGGGCTTGCTCTGGGCAGGAGCCGGCATGGGCACCTGGGCCTGGGCGGCTATTGACAAGAGTAAGCTAATAGCTATTAGCTGTTGGCTTTTAGCTTTTTTCAGCTGGGAAAAGAATGTGGTATATCGTTTCATGATGGTTGTCGTGCTTGTGTGGACCCCACCCCCCGTCCCCCTCCCCTCCGGGAGAGGGGGAGCCTTTACCGAAGCTATTAGCTGATGGTTGTTAGCCGTTAGCTTCATTCAATAGCAAACCCGTTAGGCTCCCCCTCTCCCGGAGGGGAGGGGGCCGGGGGGTGGGGTGTTCGTTTACTGATCCTCTTCCTTCTCCTCGCCCAGCGTGTCGCAGGTGTAGTGGCTGTTGGTGCGGGCAGCTACTTCCTGCGCCGGGGCACCAGACTTGCGGGCGCTCACCATTTTCTGAATAATGCGCAGACGCTCTTTTTGCATCTGGTCGCGTAGTTGCTGGTCTTCTTCCAGGCTGAACATCTGGCGACCGTCTACGAAGGTGCGCTCGGCTTTGGCGTACACGCTCAGCGGGTGCTCGTTCCAGAGCACCACGTCGGCGTCTTTCCCTTCCTTGATGCTGCCCATGTGCGAATCGAGATGCAGCATCTTGGCCGGGTTGATTGTGATGAGGCGCATAGCTTGGTCCTCGCTCAGCCCGCCGTATTTCACGGTTTTGGCGGCTTCCTGGTTGAGGCGGCGGCTCATTTCGGCGTCGTCGGAGTTGATGGCCACGTTCACGCCTACCTTGGTCATGATGGCGGCGTTATAAGGAATAGCGTCGCGCACTTCGTTTTTGTAGGCCCACCAGTCGGAGAAAGTGCCGGCGTTGATGCCGCGGGCCTTCATCTTATCGGCTACCTTGTAGCCTTCCAGAATGTGAGTGAAGGTGTTGATTTTGAAACCCATGCGGTCGGCCACATTCATCATCATGTTGATTTCCGACTGCACGTAGCTGTGGCAGGTGATGTGGCGGTCGTCGCGCAGGATTTCTACCAATGCCTCCAGCTCCAGGTCGCGGCGCGGCGGCTCGGTCTTCGCTTGTTTGCCCTTCGACAGCTTATTATAGGTGGCCCATTCCTTTTCGTATTCCTTGGCGCGGGTGAAGGCATCCACAAACACCTGCTCCACGCCCATGCGCGACTGCGGGAAGCGTAGCACATTCCGCTCGCCGGCGTTGCTCTGCTTCACGTTCTCACCCAACGCAAACTTAATGAAGCCCGGCGCATCCTTGATTTTCAAGTCGTTGGCATCCATACCCCAGCGCATTTTAATAATGGCTGACTGCCCGCCAATGGGATTGGCCGAGCCATGTAGGAGTTGCGAGGCCACCACGCCACCGGCCAGGTCGCGGTAGAGGCCCACGTCCTCGGGGTCGATAACGTCGCCTACCCGCACTTCGCTGGTCACGGCCTGGGTGCCCTCGTTCACGCCCTGCGAAATGGCAATGTGCGAATGTTCGTCGATGATGCCGGGGGTAAGGTGCTTGCCGGTTCCATCTACGGTGCGAGCGCCGCTGGGGGCGCTCAGGTTCTTGCCTACCTTGGCAATCTTGCCGTTTTGCAACAGCACATCGGTATTTTCGAGCTTGCCGGCGGCTTCGCTGGTCCACACGGTAGCATTCTTAATCAGCACGGTTTCCTGCTTCGGAACCTCGGTGCGACCGTAAGAGGCAAACGGGAACGTCAGCTGGCCGATTTCCATGGGTCGGGGCGTGCGGGCAGAGTCGAGGCGGGCAGCTTGGGTGGCGCCTTCCTGGCGGCGGGCGGTCCATTTTACCATGCTGGCGTCAGGCAACTCCGCATCCCCGCGAAATGTGTTACCCTCGGCGGTATAGTAGCCGCTCAAGCGCATGGAGCCGGCGTTTTTGCCTTTGGCGGCAGCGTAGACAATAGTTGCCAAGTCGCCGGTTACCGTCATGGTGCCCTTCACCGTATCGGCCGCGGCACGCACCACTTTCAACTGGGGCGCTTCTGGCTTGCCGCTTACCAACATCTTCACTTCAGGCTGCTGCCCTACCTGCAACGTATACACGCCGCGGTAGTCGTTGGGCACCTCCGTAAGCTGGTACCGCTCGCCCTGCACCCAGTTGTCGAGCATCACGTTGTCGTCGGCGAAGAGGCGGTTGGAGCACACCAGGAAGTTAGCTACCATGCCGGGCTTCAGGCTGCCTACCTGATCCTGCGCTTTGAGTAGGGCGGCGGGGGTGGCCGTGAGGGCCTGGAGCGCCTGTTCCTCGGTGAGGCCGGACTGCATGGCCTTTTTGAGGTTGGGCATGAACTTCTTCTTATCCTTTAGGTCGCTGGCTGACAGGGCGAAGGTGACGCCGGCTTTGGCGAGCATGGCCGCGTTGGCGGGCGCCATTTCCCAGTGCTTGAGGTCTTCCAGGGGCACGCGGGTAGCGTCGTACACGTCGTCTACCTTGTAGGCGTCGGGGTAGTTGAGGGTGAGGATGAGTGAAGCCTTAGTGGCCTTTACTTCGGGTAGGCGCTGGTACTCGTCGCCGGCTCCTTTAATAATGTATTGCACCCCGAACTCGTCGCCTACCCGGTCAGCGCGCAGGGTGTTCAGCTTGTTGCTGGCCTCGAAAATGGCGGGCAGGTTGCGTTGGCCGTTGAAGGCTTGCAGCGACAGGTTTTCCTCGCGGCGCGGATTGCGCTGGTTCCAGTTGGCATCGAGGTAGGTTTGGCGCAGCAGCGCAATGCTACCCATTAGGGACCCAGGGTAGTCCTGGGTGGAGCTGCCTTTGTCGAAGGAGAAACCGGTGGCGGCGCGGTCCACGAGAATCACCTCGTTTTCGCGGCGGTCGGTGTTCAGCGTCACCAAAGAGCCGGTACCGCGAGCGATGCCGTCGGGCTGCAAGGTCATTACTGCCCCGAAGCCCAGCTTACGGTAGGCGTCGGCCTGGTCGGCGTTGACTTTGAACATCTCGGCAGCATTGGTTTCGGGCCGGATGGCCTGGTTCCAATCGTAGGCGCCCTCCTTCTGGCTCTCAAACTGCGGCCCCGCTTCGCGCCTACCCCGGCGCTCGGGCATCTTCACGTCGGGCACACCGTAGCTGGTGAACATGTCTACGAAGCCCGGATAAATGTACTTGCCCTTCAGGTCTTTCACTACCGCGCCCTGCGGAATGGCTACTTTATTACCCACAGCCACTACTCTACCATCGCGGATGACGAGCGTGGCGTCGTCGAGTTTGGTTTTATAATCGGTGTAGATGGTGGCGTGGGTGAAAGCGTAGAGGCCGGAACGTTGGTCGTAGACGCCGTTGCGCGGGTACGTGAGGGGTTGCTGCGCCCAAGCGGGCAGGCCACTGGCGAGCAGGCCCAGCAAACCCAGCATGCGTAATTTTTGGTGCATAGAGTGAATGAAAGAGTGTGGTTTGGAGGAAAAAGAGACTGGTGGGGGTAGGCGCAGAACAGAGCAGTTGTAAGCTACCCAAAGAAACCGGCTCGTCCTATGGGGTTGCGTCAAAAGCAGGAATTCCGGGACTTCGGCTGTCGAATAGGAACCCTACCTCAGCTTTTGCGGTACATTATTCATCGTTCCACCCTATCCCCTACCCCTATGTTTCGCAAAGGCAGTAAAGTCAGCTGGAAATACGGCACCGGCACGGCCACCGGCAAAATTGAAGAAGTGCACAAGGAATCCATCACGCGTAAGCTAAAGGGCAGCGACATTACCCGCAACGGCACCGCCGACAACCCCGCCTACCTCATCACCCAGGAAAACGGCGACCAGGTCCTCAAGCTGAAAAGCGAGGTAGAAGCGGCGAAGTGAATTGTGAATAGCTAAATAAGAAGGTCATTTTGAACGCAATGAGAAATGACAGGCTACTAGAAATGACGTTCTATTAGCAACAAAAAGGCCCCGCGAACATTGGTTCGCGGGGCCTTTTTATACAGCTCCTGCTTTACTTCCCAGCAGCCTCAGCTTCCCGCTCGCGGTTGAGCTTGCTGTTGTGGCGTCCATAGAAGAAGTAGATAACAACACCAATGGCCATCCAGATAATCAGACGCAACCAGGTGTCCCAGGGCAGGTTGAACATCATGTAGCCGCAGATCAGGATACCCATGCCGGGTACCAGCGGCACCCACGGCGTGCGGAACGGCCGGTGCAGGTTGGGGTCGCGGCGGCGCAGAGCAATGATGCCACCGCATACAATCACGAAGGCCAGCAGCGTACCAATGCTTACCAGCTCGCCCAGCAAACCTACGGGTAGGATACCGGCCACAATGGCGCATACAACACCCGTGAAGATGGTCGTGACGTAGGGCGTCTGAAATTTAGGGTGCACTTTGCCAAAGATGGGCGGCAGCAGGCCGTCGCGCGACATGGCGAAGAAGATGCGGGGCTGCCCCATGAGCATCACGAGTACCACCGAAGCCAGGCCGGCAATAGCACCCAAGCCAGTGAAGTAATACAGCCAGCCCAGCGAAGGACCCGCAGCTTGCAACGCTACCAGCACTGGATCGGGCACGTTCAGGTTTTTGTACGAGGTAAGACCTGTGAGTACCAGCGACATTAATACGTAGAGCAGCGTGCAAATACCCAGCGAAAGCAGCATGCCAATGGGCATGTCGCGCTGTGGGTTTTTAGCCTCCTGAGCGGCCGTACTCACCGCGTCAAATCCAATGTAAGAGAAGAATACGACAGCTGCGCCGCGCACAATACCTTCCCAACCGTAGCGCGAGCCACCACCGGGCAGATTCTCTACGGGCGGAATAAATGGGCTCCAGTTAGCCGCATTCACATATTTGAAGCCGAAGGCAATTACCAACAACACAATGGCCACCTTCACAAACACGATGATGTTGTTGAAGCGAGCCGACTCCTGAATACCAACGACCAGCAGCATTGTCATGGCGCCTATAAGGAGTACCGCCGGCAGGTTGATAACAGCACCCGTAGTGCTGAAATGCGCGCCGTCGTAGGCGATAGGAGCCTGCGAAATGGCAGCGGGCACGTGCACACCGGCTTTTTCCAGAATACTCACTAGGTTACCGCTCCAGCCCACGGCCACCGTAGCCGCGCCGAAGAGGTATTCCAGAATCAGGTCCCAGCCAATGATCCAGGCAACGAACTCACCCAGCGTAGCATAGCCGTAGGTGTAGGCCGAGCCGGCAATCGGAATCATGGAGGCGAATTCGGCGTAGCACAAGCCCGCAAACAGGCAGCCCAGGCCCGCAATAATAAAGGAGATGACAATGGCCGGACCAGCTGCGTTGGCAGCCGCCGTTCCCGTCAGCACGAAAATGCCGGCGCCGATGATGGCCCCGATGCCCAGCATGGTGAGGTTGGTAGCCGTTAGGGTTCGCTTGAGGCCGCCGCCCTCGCCCTCGTCGGCTTCGTGCATCAGCTTGTCGAGGGACTTTTTGGCGAAAATATCTGCCATAGAAGAGAAGGGAGAAAAGAGAATGAAAAGTGTAAAAGGTGCGCTTACAAAGCTGCGAAATCAGTTCAGATGGCCCGAATATAGCTTTTATCTGGTTAATGCGAGTGTAGCGGCAACGCACTAAAACTTTTCTTCGCCCCCGTTAAACCTCGCTTTTGGAGCGCTGTCCAACGGCCAGTAATCACCCAAAAACAACGTAATAGTTGCTTTCGACCATGAAAAAATCACTCATTCTGTTTGCTGCTTTTGTCTTTACCATGGGCGCCGCTTCGGCTCAGACCACTACCCAAAATGAAACGGGACAAATGCACCGCCCCATGCGCGGCCAGGGTATGCGCAACATGACGCCCGAGCAGCGTGCCGACCAGCAAGCCCAGCGCCTCACCAAGCAGCTCAGCCTCTCGGCCGACCAGACTACGAAAGTGAAATCCCTGGCCTTGGCCCAACAGCAGGAGCGGCAAACCATGCGCACCCAGGCCAGCGCCGACCGTCAGGCCATGATGCAGAACATGAAAGCCTCCCGCGACAAGTACGAGGAGCAGCTGAAAGGCATCCTGACCAGCGACCAGTACACCAAGTACACCCAAATGCGCGATGAGCGCATGGACAAGATGCAAGGCAAATTGCAGGACCGCAAAGGCAAAAAAGGCAAGATGAAGGCCAGCACGAACGGCTAGTCGTAGCCTCTTAATTTCTATTTTAACGGCCCGCTTGTGCAAACAAGCGGGCCGTTTTGCGTGGTTTCCGCAGTGGTTTTACCAGGTATTTTACTACCGGCCAGCCGTGGCAAATGCCGCTTTTCTGACGGATGCACGGCTCGACAGCTGAGCATGACGTTGTCTGTGGCAAATGCCCTGCCCTCTATTACAGAGCTACACGGCATTGCATAACCGCCTTATTTTTTATCCGGTTGATGACCAATACATTACGCCTCAATTTTTTAACCCTTCCTTTCCCTAACCTCCCGGCGCACGTTGCGTTTGCTTATATTTGAGAATATGCGTCGGCGGGCCTGGCCGGTCGATGCCGCGTCCGGACCAGCTTACCGCGCGGCGTCGCATTCACTATATGCTTCCCTCATGAGTCCCCTGCCTAGTAGTCAGTCTGTTCAGATTCAGCAGTTTTATGATAAAGGACTGGCCCATGCCAGCTACGCTATCCGGTGCGGCCGTTACGTGGCGCTCATCGACCCTAGCCGCGACCCACAACCCTACTATGATTTCGCCGACGAGCACGATGCTACCATCGAGGCCGTCATCGAAACCCACCCCCACGCCGATTTCGTTAGCTCCCACCTGGAAATAGCCGAGGAAACCGGCGCTACCATCTACTGTAGCAAGCTCACGAAAGCCGCCTATCCTCACCAGAATTTCGACGATGGCGACCGGCTGACGCTGGGCACCGTGGAGTTGCACGCCCTCAGCACTCCTGGCCACTCCCCCGACAGCATTTCGGTGCTGCTCATTGATGATTTGGGCCAGACCCGTGCCGTATTCACCGGTGACACCTTGTTTGTGGGCGACGTGGGCCGCCCCGACCTACGCGAAAGTGAGGCCGTGGGCGGCCATCAGCGCGAGCACCTGGCCGTGCAGCTCTACCACAGCCTCCACGACAAACTCCTGACCCTACCCCCCGCTACCAAGGTATACCCCGCCCACGGGCCTGGCTCGCTGTGCGGCAAAACCACTAGCACCGAGCTAGACAGCACTATTGGCAAGGAGGCGCGCTCCAACTACGCCCTTCAGCCCATGACGGAACCGGAGTTTGTGCGGGTGTTGCTAGAAGATCAACCCTTTGTGCCCAAGTATTTTGGGTACGATGTGCTCCTGAACAAGCAGGGCGCTTCTTCTTTCGAAAACAGCGTGCGGTGTGTGCCGCGTCTGCAAGCCGATGAGCCTCTAGAGCCCGGCGTGCTCATTATTGATACGCGACCAGCAGAGCAGTTCAAGGCGGGCCACTTATCCTCAGCCATCAACTTACAGGATGGGGGCAAGTTTGAAACCTGGCTGGGCTCGGTGGTAGGCCCCGATGAGCCGTTCTACCTCATTGCCGACACGCGTATTGCCCTGGACACCGTTATCCGTAAAACGGCCAAAATTGGCTACGAAACAAACATCAAGGGTGCACTGCTTACCCCGCCCATTCTGCCGGCCGTGAGCCTGCAAGTGGATGTGGAGGATGTGCGACAACATCCCGAGGAGTTTACGATAGTGGACATTCGCAACCGCTCCGAAGCTCAACAGGCCCTGTTTCCGGAGGCACTGCTGATTCCTCTACCCGAGTTGCGCGAGCGAGCTGGCGAAATCCCACGCGACAAGTCAGTGCTGGTGCATTGCGCCGGTGGCTACCGCTCGGCGGCGGGCGCCAGCATTTTGGTGCCGCTACTTCCCGGTACGGCTGTGTATGATTTGGGCGAAGCTGTACAGGAGTTTCAGTAGGAGCGTCTGACACCCGCTACTGCTGCTAGATGTTGAGCCCTATACTTCATCTAGCATTCCTTACCCCCTAGATTCCCTGCGCCCGTCTCGTAATAACGACGGGCGCCTGCAACACGCCCCTATATGAAGGTTCTGCATACCGCCGACTGGCATTTGGGTCAGCGTTTCGTGGGTGGCCACGAGCGCACGGAGGAGCACCGTCACTTTCTGGAGTGGCTGGTGCAGACCGTGCGCGAGCAGCAGGTAGAAGTGCTGGTGATGGCCGGCGACGTATTTGATACGGGTTCCCCTTCCAACCAGGCGCTGGAGCTGTATTACTCCTTCCTGCTGCAAATGCGCGACACCGGCTGCCGCGATGTGGTGCTGGTGGGCGGCAACCACGACTCGCCGGCTACCCTGAATGCCCCCGCCCGCCTGCTGCGCCACTTGCGCGTGCACGTAATTGGCTGCGTGCCTGATTGTTTCGACGACCAGGTACTGGTGATTGACAATGCGCAGGGTCGCCCTGGCCTGGTGATATGCGCCGTGCCTTTCCTGCGCGACCGAGATGTGCGCCTATCGGTGCCGGGCGAAAGCGCCGAGGAGCGCGAGGCCCGCATCAAGCAAGGCATTGCCGACCACTACGCCCGCTTGGCCGAGTTGGAAACTGTGTGGCAGTTGAAAGCTGCTGGCCTACCTGTGCTAGCTACGGGCCACCTCTACGCCGCTGGCGGCTCCCCTTCCGATTCGGAACGCACCATTCATGTGGGCAACCTGGGGCAGGTAACGGCCGAGCATTTCCCTACCGTCTTTGATTATGTGGCCCTAGGGCACTTGCACCGCCCACAGCGCGTGGGCGGGCGGGAGCACATCCGGTATTCGGGGGCGCCCATTGCGCTGTCGTTTTCCGAAATCGACTATCCTAAGGAGGTTGTTTTGTTGGAGTTCACCCCAGATGGCCTCACCATCAACTCCCTACCCGTACCGGGTGTGCGCCGGCTGGTGCGCTTCCACGGAAACCTCGACGAAGTCCTCACCCAACTCACCACCTACGACAACACCGACTACCCCCTACCCGCCTGGGCCGACGTGGAGATTCGCTCCGAGTTGAGCCAGTTGGAGGTAGCCGAGCAGTTGCTGAAGGTGATAGAAGCCCTGGACCGAGGGCAGCTACAAGTGCTGAACCGACGCCATTTTCGCGTGGCGGCCCCGCGCCTCTTGGGTCAGGAAGAGGAACCCCTCACCCGCAGCCTACACGATTTCACGGAGCGCGAAGTGTTTGTGCAGCGCCTGGAAGCGGAGCCAGAAGAAGACCGGCCGGAGTTGCTGCGCACGTTTGATGAGTTGTTGGAAGGAATGTAGTACGCGGCCTATTCTACTGCTGGCCGTATTTTCTACCCTGCTCAGGCTTGAATGAAATCGTGTCTTTCTTGCTTCTCCACAACCTTCGGGAAAGGTAGGCGGTACTACTTTCTGTAGTTGACACGCCCATACAGTGCAACCTAACTACTCACCTACTACTCCCACTTATGGCTACCGACTCTAAAGCTGGCTCTACTACCCTACCCACTACCATCGTATTAGCCGGCTCTACCGGTTCGCTTGGTTTACTGATTGCCCACCACCTTCGCCAGCGAGGCGCTACAGTACGGGCCCTGGTGCGCCCTAACAGCAGTGCGTCGGCCGAGGCAGAGTCGTTGCGCTTGCAGGGTGCTGAGGTGGTAGAGACTGATTACAGCAGCGTGGCCGACCTCACGCAAGCCTGCCATGGGGCCGATTGTGTGGTGTCGGCGTTGTCGGGGTTGCGGCCGGTGATTGTGGATGCCCAAACGCGCCTGCTCAATGCCGCTGCGGCTGCTGGTGTACCGCGCTTCATCCCCTCCGACTATTCCGCCGATTTCACCCGCTTGCCCGAAGGCTCGAACCGCAACTTCGACCTGCGCCGGGAGTTTCAGCAGCGGCTTGATCAGGCACCTATTCAGGCCACGTCCATCTTCAACGGCATGTTCATGGACCTGTTCACCGGACAGGCGCCGCTCATTCAGCCAACCATACGCCGCATTGTGTACTGGGGTAGCGCCGACCAGCCACTGGAGTCTACCACCATGGTCGACACGGCTGCCTACACCGCTGCCGCCGCTCTCGACCCCACCACGCCCCGCTACTTGCGCATCGCCGGCGACGTCACCACCGTGCGCGACCTGCAAGCCATTGCCAGCGAGGTAATGGGTCAGCCCTTTAAGCTGCTACGGGTAGGCGGCCTGGGCGTCTTAGAAACGATGATCAAGGTGACGAAAACGCTTATGCCAGCCGAGAACGAGGTATTCCCACCGTGGCAGGGCATGCAGTACATGCACAACATGCTCTCGGGTCAAGTCAGCCTACCCACACTGGACAACGACCGATACCCCGACCTGCATTGGACGAAGGTGCAGGATGTACTGCCAAAAAGGGGGTAGGCGTTACTGTTGACTCTCTGGATATTAAACCAAAGAGCGTTGTTTCTTCCATTGGTCGAAATAACGCTCTTTTTGCTTGGTGCTATTTGCTTGCAAGCTCAGCTATAAGCGGGTGTGAATAAGAGATATCCGATGAGTATAATTTTATATTAATCACTTCACTAGTAGTAGGTAGTAAATTCACAACGCCCTGGCACAGGCGCTTGCTGGTATACCTGCAAAGGCCCGTTTGCGTAGGTAGAGGGCAACTACCTACCATCCTGCTCCTCGCTAATGGATATACCGCCTCACGAAAACACCCCCCACTGGAAGCAGCGCGCCTACCGCATCATCTTCGAATCGGACACGCCGGCCGGCCAGACGTTTGATGCAGTGCTGCTTGTGGCCATTGTGCTGAGCGTGCTCACAGTGATGCTGGAAAGCGTGAGTCAGATTGCGGCGCAATACGGGTCTTTGTTGCGGGCAGTGGAGTGGGCTTTCACGGGGTTGTTTCTGCTAGAGTACATCATCCGGCTGGTGGTGGTACGCCGGCCACTAGCTTATGCACTAAGCTTGCTGGGCATTATCGATTTGCTGGCTGTTCTGCCTACGCTGGCTTCTCTGGTGATGCTAGGCAGCCACTATCTCGTAGTAATTCGAACACTGCGGCTGCTGCGCGTCTTTCGCGTTTTTAAGCTGGGCCGCTTTGTGGGAGAAGGCGAATTTATCTTGAACGCGCTTAAAGCCAGCCGTTTCAAAATTCTTGTTTTCCTGACGGCGGTTCTCACGCTAGTTATTGTGATTGGCACCTTCATGTATGTAGTGGAAGGTGGCCAGAACGGCTTTACCAGCATTCCCAAAAGCATCTACTGGGCCATCGTAACGCTGACCACCGTTGGCTACGGTGACATTTCGCCGGGTACCATACTGGGCCAAACCATGGCCTCTATCTTGATGATTCTGGGCTACGCCATTATTGCTGTTCCCACCGGTATTGTATCGGCTCAAATGGCTCGCCCTACCTCCGATGCGCCTACCTTCAAGCAGGCGACTTGCCACATATGCCAAGCTGGGGACCACCGCGACGACGCCGAGTTTTGCTGGAATTGCGGGGAGAAGCTGTAGAGGCTGCTATATTCTACACTGCATCTAGTACAACACTGGGCTTAGCCTGCTGCCAACCAGGGCTGTATTACCTTTTTAAATTCTTCGCCGCTGAATTTGAACTTGATACTAGTACTGCCTGCTAGAATACGCGTTGTGTAGGTAGTGGACCAAAGAAACGTTTGCTCCTCAAGCGACCCAATACACGACCAGGGAATGAGCAGTGGAGGGTGGCCTATATGAAAAAGAAACACAACGGACAGTGATAAGCCAGACGCCGATGCGGCTGCTTTGATTACGCCGTTGTACCTGGCTAAGCCTAGTTTCGCATGGTGCAGTCGAAACTGCGGCTCTATCATATCTTCCGGCGCAACCTCGAATTGTGTAGACAGTTGGTGCCAGCCAAAAAAGGAGATAAGCTTACAAACCACGCACCAAAAGCCAATAAACACGGCTATGAACGCCGGGATAAGTAGGGGCGATAACGAAGTATGCATGTACTAAATAACTACAATTCGCTGCGCATATCACTTACGCACGCCTACTTCTCAAGTATCAAAAGGTGACTCTGCGCCTTGTCTCACCATGCAGTTTCTTTTAGCGCAGTAACTTCGTGGTCCGCCCTGGTGTTTACTCCGCATGAAAATTCTCCGCGTCCGCTTTTTCAATCTCAACTCCCTGCGCGGGGAGCATTTTGTTGATTTCAGCCACGCCCCTCTGGCCGATGCGGGGCTGTTTGCCATCACGGGCCCTACCGGCGCCGGCAAAACCACCATCCTCGATGCCATTACGCTGGCCCTCTACGGCCAGGTGCCGCGCCACGAGGGTAGCGGCCCCGAGCAGGTGATGAGCCACGGCACGGGCGAGAGCTGGGCCGAGGTGGAGTTTCAGGTGAGCGGCAAAACCTACCGCTCGAAGTGGGGGCAGTACCGCGCCCGCCGCAAGCCCGGTGGCAACCTCCAGGACCCCAAAATGGAGCTGAGCGAGCAACCCGAAACGCCTACCCCCGAGGCGCCCGATAAATGGCCGATTCTGGAAAGCTACAAGTCGCGGGTGCCGGTGCGCGTGGCCGAGCTGAGCGGGCTGGAATACCGGCAGTTTCTGCGCTCCGTGCTGCTGGCTCAAGGCGACTTCACCCGGTTTCTGAAGTCGAGCCCCGGCGAGCGGGCCCAACTGTTGGAGAAGATTACTGACACGCGCAAGTACTCCGATATTTCGGTGGCGGCGTTCCAACGGGCCAAGGAAGAAGCCCAACGGGTAGAGCAATTGCGGGCGGGTCTGGCGGGCGTGACGCTGCTGTCGGCAGAAGAGGTAGGGGCGCTGGAAGCCGAAGCGCAGGAACTAACCACTCAGCTCGAAACCGCTACTGCCACCCAGGAGCAGCTGCGCGAGGCGCGGCAGTGGCACCAAAGGCTGCACGACCTGCGTCAACGTCAGCACACCACCCAGCAACGCCAGCAGCAACTTGTTGCCCAGGCCGAAACGCTGGCCCCATTGCGGCAGCGTTTGGCACTGCATCAGCAGGCCGCACCTTTCGCCACCGATTATGCCTTGCTCCGCCAAGCCGAGCAGCAGCTAGGCAGGCTACGCACCGAGGTAGGCCAGCTGCAAGAGCAACTACCGCAGCTGCAAGAGCGCCGTGCCACCGCCGAAGCCACGCTGCACACCGCCCACGAGGTCCATACGCAGGCCGCTGCCACTCAGGCGGAACAGGAGCCGAAGCTGCGCGCCACCGAATTGCTCGACCATCAGCTAGCCGACCAGCAACATCAACTAGAGAAGGGCAAGCAGGAATACCAAGGCTTCAACCTTCAATGGAAAGAGCAGAAAAACACGGCTACCCTGGCCGCCGCGCAGGTGCATCAGCAGGAGCAGCAGGCCCGCACATTGCGCGAGTGGCTTACGCGTCACACCGTCCTCAGCAGCGCATCGGAAGCCCTGGCGCCTTTGAGTGGCTACCTCCAGGATTGGCAGCACAACCGTACTGAGCTTACAGGGCTGAGTGAGTTGATTCGGGAGCGCCAGCGCCAACTGACCGCCGCCACCAGCACCGAGACCAACAGCACCCAGTTACTTGCCGAAACCAACACCCAACTCACTACCCTGGCCCAGCGGCACGCCACCGCCGCTACCGCCCGCACCGATTGGCGCCACCAGCTAACGCACCACGTAGCCCGCTTGCATCGCGAAGCCGCCACGTTGGATGCCAGCTTGCAGGACTTGCGTCGCCTCATGCACGCGCATCAGCTTATTCTGACCCATGAGGAAGCTCGTCGGCACCTTATAGCCGGCGAGGCGTGCCCGCTGTGTGGAGCCGTGGAGCACCCCTATGCCACCGGCGTACTGGGCGTGAGCGAAGACTCTGTGCAGCGCGACCGGGAACGGGAGCAAGCCTTGGAGAAGCAAACAGTAGCCTTGAAAGGGCGCATCAACCGGCTAGTGGGCATCAGCGGATTGCTGGAAAACGGCGCTCCTTTAAGTGAGCCCGAAACGGCAGTGGTGCGGTGGTTGTCAGAAGAGGAAGAAACGACTATACCGGCCACCGTGCGCGCCTTAGCTAAGGAGCTGAGTGATACGGAACAATTGCAGCAGCAGGCCCAACTCATTCAGGCCAAAGCCCAGGCAGACCAACACAACGCCCAACAGCAGCAACAGCAGCTTCGGACAGAGTTGGAACGCCTGACCACGCGCTTGCAGGATGCGCGCGAACAGGAGCCTTTGATGAAGGAGAACATCACGAGCTTAATCCGGTCGTTTGGGCTGGAATTTTCGGGTGAGAACGGCGCGGCGCTGGTGCGAAACCTGGAAACTGCCGGTGCCGATTTCCGTCGCAAGCAGTTGGAAGCCGAGCAGCTGGAACGCAAGCTGGACCTGGAAAACGAACGCGCCACCACTGCTGAGAAAGAGCGCACACGGCTGCAATTGGAACTGGATCAGCGCCGCGAGGCCCTGGCGCAGCAGCACCAGGCAATTGTGCAGCGCCAGCAGCAGCGCCACGAGCTGCTACCCAATACCACCAGCGTAGCCGACGCCCGTCGCCAGTTGGAAACGGCCGTGCGCACCGCCGACCAGCGCCGCCAGCAGGCGGAGCAGCAACTACAACAGCATACTACCACGCTCACCATCGCCACCGATAAGCTGCGCCAGCGAGAGCAAGATGTTGCACAGCAGCAGCAAGTGCAAGCTGAACGCTACGCTACCCTGTCGGAGGCGCTGGGCGCGGCTAGCCTCGCGCCTGACCCCGCCATCCTCCCTACCCTGCTCCTACCCGATGCGGAGGTAGACAACCTGCAAAGCCAGCTCCGCCGCCACGAGCAAGACGCCATCCTAGCCGAGCAGACGCTACGCGAAACTGCCGAGCAGCTTCAACAAGAGGAAGCCCGCGCCCTCACGCCGGAGCTGCCGGAGGTCATTACGCAGCAACTAACTGACAACACCCAGCAACTTGCTACTCTCAACCAGCAGCTTGGCCAGCGCCAACAGCGCCTCGCCGACCACCGCGCCGGGGTAGCCAAGCACGCTTCGTTGGTGGTGGAAATTGAGAAGCAGCAGCAAGAAGCGCGGCGCTGGCGCCAGCTCACGGACCTCATCGGCTCGGCTGATGGTAAGAAGTTCAGCGAATTTGCCCAAGGCCTGACCCTAGCCCGCTTGGTAGACTTGGCCAACCGCCACCTGCACCGCTTCTCGGACCGCTACCGCATCAGCCGCAACCCGCAGGAGCACCTCGACCTGCTCATCACCGACCACTATCAGGCCGACAACGTGCGCTCCATGAACTCGCTATCAGGCGGGGAGAGTTTCCTGGTGAGTCTGGCGCTGGCCCTGGGCCTCTCGGAGCTGGCCGGCCGCAAAACGCAAATCGACACGCTCTTCATCGACGAAGGCTTCGGCACCCTCGACCCCGACACGCTCGACGTGGCCCTATCGGCTCTCGAAACCTTGCAGGGCACCGGCAAAACCATCGGTATCATTTCCCACGTGGAGGCGCTAAAGGAACGCGTGAGCACGCAAATTAACGTACGCAAGGGCGCTGGCGGCGTGAGTACGTTGCGAGTTATTGGGTTTGGGGAAGAGCAGTAGCGCCGATTTCCAGCGCGGCGCTACTGCCCGGCTGCCCGTATCTCTGCCCACGTCCAGTAGCGGCGCGGCTCTATGGTGGCGTAACCCTGCTGAAAAAACGACACGACTTCACGCTCTATTTCTTCTGATGCGATAGACGATTGGTACAGAGGCCGCTGGTCGGGGTCGGCGTAGCGCTGGGCCTTGGTGAGGCCTTTGCCAGAGAGGCGCAGCAGCGGACCGGTATCGGTAATGCCGTCGTGAGTCCAGCGGCGGGTGGTTTGTTCCAGCGCATTCAGACGATTAGCCAGCGCATCGAGCTGCAGCCGGGGTAGCGTGGGGCGCGATTCCAGATCAATCCACGTGGTGTATTTGTACTCAAATTCATACCGCTGATTATCATAGAGGCTCAGCACCATATCGAAACCTGCCGTGGGGCCGAACAGCGCGTAGTAAGGTAGCGGCTCCGGTGTGCGCACCACCATCAGCCCAATTTCGGAGTAGGGCGTGAGGCTGGTAGCAGGGCTTTGCATGATGGCTGCGGCTTGCTGCACCCGTTCGTATTCCGGCAGCCACACGGCGCGTTCGGACGTTGGGTTTTCCAGCACCGCGGCAAAGCGCGGCAGGAACCACGCAAACTTTTCGGCCGAAGCCTCATCCTCCCGCCGTCGCCGGGCGGGCGCCCCAAACGGCTCGTAGAATCGTGCCTTTTCCTCGGCATTCAGCCAGCAAACCAGTTGCAGGGCATGGTTGGCCTGCGGGTCGTGCCAATCAATTTCGCGGAAGTCGCCGAGGGTAGCCACTAGGCGCAATAGGTGCTCGTGGCGCAGCGCTAGTTCGGGGTGCAGCAGACTCCACACGCCCACAAATCCGTCTACGTCGAAGTGGTTGGCCGACACGGCTTGCGCTTCCAGTCCAGGCATGGCGGGCTGGTGCAGGGCACGCAGCACCGAGCCGGCGCTGGTATCGTCGCGCAACGGTGTAGGGGTAACGGCTCCGCGCCAGTGCGCCAACGTGAGGGCAGCGCCCAAGCCGGTGCTATCTACCAGGATGGTAGGCTGCTGGCGTAGCTGGGCAAATGGAACGAAGTAGCGGGCAGAAGTCATGATGGTAAAGGTAGCAGCCTGCCTGCTTCCTGCCCGACGGCAAGAATATCGGACGCCACCTGAACCATACATAGTTCTATTTAAAACCTTACAATTAAAATTGCTTTATTTATACTTACTACGCCGGTTGGAAATCCGTTCTACGCGGTTGTTCCGAATCCAGCCCAGATACTTCTGCAACTCCTCTGCTTCCCGTAGAGCCTCGATGGTCCCGTACTGCCGGGCCAGGGTTTTGTTGGGTAGCAAAAGGTGCACCGTGCTGTGACACGGCTGGCATAAGTCAGCCACAGGTCCATACTTACCACCTTCTTCCCGCGGCACCAAGTGGTGGCGCGTTACCTGCCTTACCCGCCGCAAGCACAGCGCACACTGCGGCTCTTCCGGCACAGATTTAGCAAATACCTCTTTCCGACGGCGTGCCATATTCTACTTAGCTGCTTGGGTAGTATCTTTTATGGTCACTGTATAATAATTCATATATATTGCAAAATTCATAAATATAAACAGTCTATTTTTCCAGAATATTTTATATTTAGCTGATTCTTTTGAAATATGTTAATCCAAAATTTTCAACTCATTGCAATTGCTTCCATAAGACACTAGGCAAGCAGTTCGGCCAGTAGAATAACCCCAAAACCTAGCTTTTTACTCCTCACATTTCATCTTTTGCGTATGCCCACTTCTACTTCCTCTTTATCTGGTTTGACCACACTGCTACGAGCAGCCGGTTTCGCGCTGACCCTGCTTCTGTTAAGCTCCACTGCCTCTCACGCGCAAACCTGGCTGGTATCGACGGACTCGTACGTGAAGTTGGGTGTGGTGGATAAGTTTGGTCAGTTGGGGGCGTACACCGCTAAGTTTGTGGTGACCAACCAATCGACCGGCAAAAGCTATATGCTGGAAAAGCAGATACCAGCGGGGCAAAAAGGCGTAGACGTTATCTTCCCCTCGGAGCCTTCCGAGGCCGACTATTTCAAGTCGGACCGCAACGAGGCAGGCACGGCTGCGCCCGGCCGCTACGTGTGGGAGTGCCAGGTGAGCGGCAAAAAGGTAGTAGGGGGTTTCTTCGAGTTTGAAAAAGCCGGCAACGACGTAACGGTTGTTGAGAAGCGGAAGTAGAAGCCTTTTTGTCGGCGCCTGCGTATGCGGAGTAGTTCATTTCCTCTCCAACTCCGCAACCATTTTTCTCATGCCGAAGAAGTCTTTTTCCGAGTTAATCAACAGCCCTGGCATGCCGGTGCTGGTCGATTTTTACGCCGATTGGTGCGGCCCGTGCAAAACCATGGCGCCCATTCTGCAACAGGTAGCCCAGCAGCACCAGGGCAAGCTGCGCGTCATCAAGATTGACGTAGACCGCAACCAGGCGGTGGCCCAACAGTTTCGAGTACAGAGCATTCCTACCCTTATTCTGTTTCAGAATGGGCAGCCCGTGTGGCGGCAGGCGGGCGTGGTGCCCGCGCCGCAGCTCAATCAGGCGTTGCAGGGCTTTGTCAATCGTTGAAGTAGCTTTGTTGGTGCGCAATTCCTAACCGACAAACTATCCGACGAGGTTGGGCGTTGGAGTAGGCGGCATTTGCCCGCACTTTTCTACCATTCGCCCCGAAACCCTTCGTCTGTTGTTTGCACGCTGTACCCTTCTAGTAGTCAGTCTACTACTACCGTTGTTTGCGCTAGCGCAAACGCAGTATACCCTTAGTGGCGTGGTGCGCGCCGCCGACACGCACGAAATTTTACCCGGCGCGTCGGTGGCGGTGCCTGCTTCGGCCACCGGCACCGCCACCGATGCCCAGGGGGCCTACTCCTTGCCCCTACCCCCGGGCACGCACGAGGTAGTCGTTTCCTTTCTTGGCTATCAGCCCGTTACGCGCACCATCACGCTGCGCCGCGACCAGCGCCTGTTGGTTGAGCTGCCCACCGCAGCCAATGAGCTGGGCGAGGTGATTGTGCGCGGTACGGGCACGCTAGAACAAAAACTTCAGACCACGCAAATGAGCGTGGAGCGCCTCACTACCCGCGAGGCCAAGCTCTTGCCCGCGCTGTTTGGGGAAGTGGACTTGTTGAAAACCCTACAACTCAAACCCGGCGTGCAGAACGGCGGCGAGGGCACCTCGGGCCTGTTCGTGCGCGGCGGCTCATCGGACCAAAACTTGGTGTTGGTAGATGATGCGGTGGTCTACAACCCAGCGCACTTGTTCGGGCTGTTTTCGGTGTTCAACCCCGATGCCGTGCAGAGCGTGGACCTATACAAAGGTGGCTTTCCGGCGCAATATGGCGGGCGGCTTTCCTCTATTATTGATGTGCGCTTGCGCGAAGGCAGCCACGAGAAGGTAGGCGTGAGCGGCGGCATCGGTCTGATTTCATCGCGCCTGGCCGTGGAAGGGCCGTTGAACAAGGGCAAGGGCTCTTTTCTGGTTTCCGGACGCCGCACGTATTTTGATGTGTTCACGCGGGCCATCAACCGGTTGAACGAGGGCACGGCAGATTACAGCCCCATTCCCGACTACTACTTTCAGGACCTCAACCTGAAAGCCAACTACCAGTTGGGCCGCAAAGACCAGGTGTTCCTGACTGGCTATTACGGTAAGGATGTGTTTGGCTTTAAGAGCGACGGTGGCTTTAATATCAACTTCGAGTGGGGCAATACGCTGGGCGCGCTGCGCTGGCAGCACACCTTTGCGCCGCGCCTGTACCTGAATACCACGGCTTCCTTCACGCGCTACCGCTACAACATCGGCAATGCGCTGGACGAGTTCAGCTTCGGCCTGGCCTCTACCATCCGCGACCTGAGCCTCCGCTCCGATCTGGAATACCACACCGCCGACAATCGGCACATTCTGAAAGCCGGGGCCACTATCACTTCGCACGACTTTGGGGTAGGCCGTTTGCAGGCTGAAAGTGTGAGCAACCTGGTCAATTTCGGCTCCGATGTGAGCTACACCGGCCAGGAAGGCGGCCTGTACGCGTCCGACAACTTTACTGTCAACGACAAGTGGCAGCTTGATTATGGCCTGCGCCTGTCGGGCTTTCACAGCGGCTCCGATACCTACGGCGGCATCGAGCCCCGCGTGGCGGCGCGCTATTCCCTTTCCCCTACCCTCAGCCTGAAGGCCAACTACGCGCTGATGTACCAGTACGTTCACTTGGTCACGAACTCGGGCGCGTCTCTACCCACCGACATCTGGTACCCTTCGCGCCTATCAGTGAAGCCGCAACGCTCGCAACAGGTAGCCACGGGCGTGAGCTGGCTGCTGGGCGGCGGCAAGTATCTATTGACCAACGAGGTATACTATAAGTGGGCCGAAAACCAGATTGATTTTCGGGACGGCGCCCAGCTGTTTGCCAATGCCGATCTGGACCAAGAGTTCTTATTCGGCAAGGGCTGGGCCTATGGCGACGAAATTTACCTGGAGAAAAAGGAAGGCAAAACCACCGGCTGGATTGGCTACACCCTGGCCTGGACCAAGCGGCGCTTTCCGCCCCAGCGCGGCACCACGGGCATCAACAACGGTGCTATTTACTACCCTACCTACGACCGGCGCCATAATCTGACGGTGGTGGTCCTGCACCAGCTTTCGCCGCGCATCAACCTCACGGGCTCGTTTGTATTCACTTCCGGGGCCGCTACTACACTGCCGCAGGGGCGTTTCATCTACCAAGATGCGCTGGGCAGCGGCGGCAACCCGGTAGCGGTGCCGCTCTACCCCGAGCGCAACACCTACCGCTTAGCGCCCTATAACCGCCTCGATTTGGGCCTGGTGTATAAGCTGCGCCCCCGCCACGGCGAGTCGGACCTGACGTTGAGCATTTACAATGCCTATAACCGGCGCAATCCGTACTTCATCTACTTCGACC
The DNA here is from genome assembly GCF_017589435.1 of Hymenobacter defluvii. NCBI lineage: Bacteria > Pseudomonadati > Bacteroidota > Cytophagia > Cytophagales > Hymenobacteraceae > Hymenobacter > Hymenobacter defluvii. The sequence continues at coordinate 23,456 of NZ_JAGETX010000007.1, read as the reverse complement.
GGATAGAAGATCCGCAGACCAATCTCACCACGGGATACAGAGCCCGGCAGGTGTCGCTGTTTCCGACTATTCCGTCGGTTACATACAACTTCAAATTCTAACCTGATGCGCTGTTTCCGCCGCCGACCTGCTGCCTGGCTGTTGCTGAGCCTCTTCTCTCCTACCCTACTGGCCGGCTGCGGCAGCCTGCAACAAGATATCGACGTGGAGCTGCCTTTCGGGCCGTCGCAGTTGGTGGTGGAAGCGTATCTGGAGCCGAACGTGGTGCCGCGCCTGACTATTACCGAAACGCAGCCCTACCTAGCCGAGGCGGTGATACCCTTGGTAGACGATGCCACGGCCATTATCATTCGCCCTAATGGCACCCGCGACACGCTTATGTACGCGCCGACCATCGACCGCACGACGCGCAAAGGCTACACACACATTGGTCGGCGGCGACTGAATGCCCGGCCTGGCGACATCTTTGGGCTGGAGGTATACGACAAGCAAGGTAGGCGCCTCACCGGCACGGCCACCGTGCCCGCCACCGTACCGATTCAGAAGGTAGAATGGCGCTTCAACAACGAAACCGGCGACCAGCGCAAGGCCTACGTCCTCAACACCTTCCAGGACCCCGCCGGCCTCGGCGACGCCTACCGTTTCATGGTGCATCGCCGCTCCCTCCTCCGCGAACCGGAAGTGGAGTACACCGTGCAAGACCGCCTCACCGATGGCCAGAGTATCACGCTGGGCACGTCCTACGAGTTCCGCCCCAACGACACGCTCATCGTCAGCCTGTTCCACCTCGACACGCCCTACTACAACTTTCTGCAATCGGTGCAGGATGCGCGCAGTGCCAACAATAACCCCTTCGCGCAGCCCTCCGGCGTAAAATCAACCGTGACGGGCGGCATTGGGGTATTCACGGTACTGAGCGTGCAGCGGCAGAATATTATTCTGCGGGAGTAGCGGTGAAGTTGTGAATGAAAAAAAGTGTGTCCTCCTGAGCAGAGCGAAGGACCTTATGCCAGCTGAACGACTCGTTGTTCTACCGTGAGAAGGTCCTTCGCAAGCTCAGGAGGACACACTTTTTTTCATTCACAACTTCACAAACTCACAACTTCACCTTTTCAACACTGCTCTACTACCGCTTTCAACAGCGCTGTGAGGCGGGGCTCGGCATCGGCGGCTACGCGCAGAATATCAGCTAATTGCACACGCTTGAGCTTGCCGGGCGCACACAGGTCGGTGATGACGGATATGGCCAGCACGGGCAGTTGCATGTGCACGGCGGCAATGACTTCGGGCACGGTGCTCATCCCTACCCCATCGGCCCCGATGGTGCGCAGGTAGCGGTACTCGGCGGGGGTTTCCAGCATGGGGCCGGGTAGGGAGGCGTACACGCCGCGCCGCACTTTGTCGGCGAATCCTAAATCCTGAGCAGCTTTTTCGGCTAGGGACAGCAGGCTGTGGTCGTAGGGCTCCAGCATATCGGGGAAGCGCGGGCCCAACTCGTCCAGGTTTTTGCCGATGAGCGGGTTGGTGGGTTGCAGATTGATGTGGTCCTCAATGAGCATGAGGTCGGCGTAGTTGTAATCAGGGTTGAGGCCGCCGCCAGCGTTGCTCACAAACAGCTTTTGAATGCCCAGTAGCTTTAGCACGCGCACCGGAAACACTACTTGCTCCATGGAGTAGCCCTCATAGAAGTGAAAGCGCCCCTGCATCACCAGCACCCGCCTACCCGCCAGCGTGCCCGCCAGCAGCTTGCCTGAATGGCTCTCTACCGTAGACACTGGAAAGTGCGGAATATCAGCGTAGGAAAACGTGTGGGCTACTTCGATTTCCTGCACCAACCCACCTAAACCGGTACCGAGGATAATGCCGAATTCGGGTTGAAAGTCTTGCAGACGGGTTTGGAGGTAGGCAGTAGCTTCGCGGAGTTGTTGCATGGGTTGGGGTTGAAGTGTAAGACCGTTTGTCATCCTGAGCAGAGCGAAGGACCTTCTCACGGCAGAATAACAGGCGTAACAACGACTCGTTCTGGTGTGAGAAGGTCCTTCGCTCTGCTCAGGATGACAAACGTTGTAAAACGTTACTCAATCGTCATCTCAAACGGCATGCGGGCCTGCACACCGTGCATCTGCGTGAGCTTCTGGTATTGCTCGTACATAGGATAGAGCGCGCCCATTTCCTGCTTCACCATGCGCAAGCGCACTTCCTCGTTCAGGCCACTGAACATGCTTTCGACGAAGGTTTTTTGGCGGGGTAGGCGCTGCAAGGAGTAGTCGCCCTCTTTCAGCTTGGCGCGGCGGGCGGCGATACGCAACGCATCATCCATAGAACCCAGCACGTCGACCAGGCCGCGGGCCTTGGCCTCATTGCCCGACCACACCCTACCCGACGCCAAGCGGCGCAGGCGCTCTACAGGCATGTGGCGGCCTTGGGCGGCTTTGGTGGTGAAATCGGCGTAGATGCGGTCTACCTCCTGTTGCAGCTGCTGTTTCTCGTAGGTCGTGAGCGGGCGCGTAATGGTGGGAATATCCGAGAACTCGCCCGTTTTCACCCGGTCCGTCGTCACCCCAATTTTCTCACTCAAGAACGGTCCAATGTTCGGCAATACGCCGAATACGCCGATGCTACCCGTGATGGTATTGGGGTGGGCCACGATGGTATCGCAGGCCATGGCAATGAAGTAGCCGCCCGACGCCGCCACATCCGACATGGAACAAATAATGGGCTTCACTTTCTTGGTGAGCACCACCTCGCGGTAGATAATATCCGAGGCCAGCGAGGAGCCGCCGGGCGAGTTCACACGCAGTACTACGGCCTTCACCTTATCATCCATACGGGCTTTGCGGATGGCCTCGGCGAAGCGCGTGCTGCCAATGCTGCTGCCGCTACCCTTACCCGTCACGATGTCGCCCTCGGCGTAGATAACGGCAATCCGGTTGTTGCCCAGCGTTTCATCCTCACTGTTTTTGGCGTAGTCGCTCAGGTCAATGGTGCTCAGCTTTTTATCCTTCGCCACGCCCAGCTTGCCTTTGATGTAGTCGGTAGCCTGGTCGTAGTAGCCTAAGTTGGTAACCAGGCCGAGGCGCTTGGCGTCGTCGGCGTTGTGCACCAGCATCGAGTCGCTGATAACCTTGAGGCGTGGCCCCGGAATGCGGCGGGCCGTGGCCACATGGCCCAGCATGTAGTTGTTGAGCGAGTTCAGGAACGAAGACGTTTGCAGCCGCGCCGAATCCGACATGCTGGTGCGGAAATACGGCTCTACGGCGCTCTTAAACGAGCCTACCCGGAAAATGTACGGCTCCACGCCCAGCTTATCGAACAGGTTTTTGTAGTAGTAGGTCTCCGAGCTGAGACCGTTGAACTCCAGCGTGCCCTGCGGATTGAGGTAGATACGGTTAGCCACCGAAGCCAAGTAGTAGCTCTTTTCCGATTGCGCATCGGCATACGACACGATGAACTTGCCCGATTTCTTGAAATCCAGCAGCGCATCGCGAATTTCCTCCAGCGAGGCCATGCCACCCTGCACCAGCTCCACATTCAGCAAAATGCCTCTGATGTCGCCGTCATCTTTGGCACGGCCAATGGCTTCTTTCACCTGTTCCAACCCAATATCATCGGCCTGCGAGCTGATGAGCGACGCCAACGAGCTGCGGCTTTCGCGCTCAGCCAACGGCTTATCCAGCTTGATTTCCAGCACCGAGTTACTGGCTACCGTCACCTCCTTATCGGCGGAGCTGGCCAGAACAAACAGCGCCCCCAGCAACAGCACAAAACTCAGTATACCAAACAGCACCAACCCCGTGAGGGTAGCCAGCACGTACTTAAAAAATTGTTTCATGTAGGGGATTCAGATAGGGAGATGCGGAAAAGATATAGAAACGTAAAACAGTCTGTCATCCTGAGCTTGCGAAGGACCTTTTCACGTTGAACAACGCCTCGTTCTGCCGTGAGAAGGTCCTTCGCAAGCTCAGGATGACAGATAATTTTTACGCTGGCAAGGCCTCGATGCTGCCCGTATCCTGCAAGGCCTGGCGCAACGTGGTGAGGCGGGTGAGCAGACCCTCCAGCTGATCCAACGGCAGCATGTTGGCCCCGTCCGATTTGGCGGTGGCGGGGGTAGGGTGCGTTTCGATGAACAGGCCATCGGCGCCCACGGCAATGGCGGCTTTGGCAATGGTTTCGATGAGGACCGGCTGGCCGCCCGTCACGCCGCTGCTCTGGTTGGGCTTTTGCAGGGAGTGGGTCACGTCCATCACCACGGGCACGCCAAACTGCTGCATGGCCGGCAGGTTGCGGAAGTCCACCACCAAGTCGGAGTAGCCGAACGAGTTGCCACGCTCCGTCAGAATCACGTGCTCGTTGCCGGACTGGCGCACTTTATCCACGGCAAACTGCATGGCGTCGCCGCTCAAGAATTGGCCTTTTTTCACGTTCACTACTTTGCCAGTTTTGGCGGCGGCAATCAGCAGATCGGTCTGGCGGCACAGAAACGCCGGAATTTGCAGCACGTCTACATACTCGGCGGCAAAGGCAGCCTCGGTGGTTTCGTGGATGTCGGTGACGGTAGGCACCCCAATTTCGCGCCCCACCTTTTGCAGGATGCGCAGGGCCGTTTCGTCGCCGATGCCGGTGAAGGAATCTAGGCGCGAGCGGTTGGCCTTGCGGTAGGAGCCTTTGAAGATGTAAGGAATCTGGAGCTTATCGGTGATATGCTTAATGCGCTCAGCAATGCGCAGGGCCATGTCCTCGCCCTCGATAACGCAGGGGCCAGCCATCAGAAAGAACTGACCAGAATTGGTATTGCGGAAATGCGGGAGAGCGTTGGCGAGTTGGGCAAACATAGGAGGCAAGAGGTGAATGTGAGAAGGTAAGTCTTTAAACGAATAGGGAAGCTATGAAACGCAGAATATTAATGGGTACGCGTTGTTCTACGCATTATCCACGAAATACCTAGTAGCAACAGAAAGCTTAATAGAAAGAACAATAGGTATCCGTCTTTGTCTTCTGGCTCCCATAGTACCGTGTCGCGTAATTCTTGCTCAGTGTACGGAAATAGAAAGCTGCGACAGACAGCATAAGCCAGCATACATAGCAGCAATAAATCAGCTATCCAGAAGGTAGCCAAAAGGGCTAACAGCAGCTTTTGCAGAATTTGCTGTAAAAATAGCATTGTTGCGTTCTTAACTTTTCCGACGCAGACAGATAAACAACTCCCTACCCTGCCGGGGTTTCAGCGAATTATAAGCCGGCGCGAAATGCACGAAATCAAAATACGGCTCGAAATAGGTGCGGTACTCCGCCGCGCTACCGCCGAAGGGTGGGCCGGGCTGCGAAAACTCCGTGTCGAAGAGCAAGCCCACGAGCGTACCACCGGGGCGCAAAAGCGCGGCGCACTGCCGGGCGTAGTTGGGGCGCTGGGCGGGGTCGAGGGCACAGAAGAACGTCTGCTCTACCAGCAAATCGAATGGCTCGGTGGGCGCAAAGGCGAAAAAATCTTGTAGCAGCAAGTGGTCCGCCGGGAAGTTGGGCACGCGGGTTTGCAGGGCCGCTAGGGCGTCGGGCGCCACGTCGGCCACCCACACCTGGGAGTAGCCCTGGCCGTGCAAATATTCGGCTTCGTAGCCGCGTCCAGCGCCCGGAATGAGGATGCGGCGAGCATCAGGCTCGGATAGCTGCATGAAATATTCCCGCAGAGGCGGCGTTATCTGGCCCGTATCCCAGCCAGTTTGTCCGGCCTCGTAACGCCCTTGCCAGTAGATGGCATCAAGCTTTTGCGTAGGTTGCATCACCTTATCCGATTTAAGCCGGGACTTGCGCACGTGCACAATCCCTTTATTTTTGTGCACAAAGGTACTGGTCCCACCCGCATCTGCCGGGTATCACTTAACCCTCCCATTACATGGAACCAACTCAAAATTCTGAACCTAAAAACAACAACCGGGTCTGGCTGTTCGTGGCCCTCTTTCTGGTGCTATTGGGCATCAACGGCTTCCTGTTCTACCTGAATCAGCAGAAAGGCAAGCAAAACGAGCAGCTGACAGCCACTGTCAAAGAGAAAGACTCCAAGCTGGAACAGCAAATCAAAGAGTACGAAACCTTAAAGGCTGATTTTGAGCGCCAGAGCCAAGAAGTACAAGGGATGGGCCTAGCCAACGACTCGCTGGAGGCTCGCATTGCCTCTATCAACGCCGATTTGCTGAAACTGCGCTCCTTCCGCAAGGGCAGCTTCTCTATTGCCGAGCAGCGTCGCTTTAAGGAGCGCGCCGCCAACTTCGAGAACCAGCTGCGCAAAAAAGACGAGGAAATTGCTCAGTTGAAGGCTGATAACGAGGCTCTCTACACCGAAACAACTACCCTGAAAGAGCGCCAAAACAAACTCACCGACACCATCTCGACGGTAGTACGCTCCAACCAGGAGCTGTCGGACAAGGTAGCCGTGGCCTCGCGCCTGCAAGCCGACAACATCCGGGTAGGCATCATCAACGGCCGCAACAAAGAAAAGGACGACGACGACAACGAGTTCAAAGCCAAGCGGGTAGAGAAAGTGAAAGTTACTTTCAACCTAGCTCGCAACGACGTGGCCCCCAAGGAAACCAAGCAAATCATGATGCGCTTGATCGAGCCCGACGGCTCGGCGCTATACAACCTGAGCACCGGCGGCGGCACGTTTATGGTTGATGGGTCGGAGGCGTTTTACACCGCCAAGCAGGACATCGTGTTTGATAACACCCGCCAGCCTGTGCAGTTTTTGTACGCCAAGGGTGCACCTTACAAAACCGGTCTGCACACGGTAGAGCTATATTCGGGTGGCGTGATGATCGGCAAAACCACGTTCACGTTGAAGTAAGTCTGAACCACGGATTCGCTCGGATTTTTCAGATTACGCGAATTTTGTGGACGATTTATACTGTACCAAAAAACAAAAGGAGCTTGCCAATTGGCAAGCTCCTTTTATTTGAAATCATCCATAAACTTCGCGTAATCCGAAAAATCCGAGCGAATTCGTGGTTCAGACGAACTTCATCCTTATTGATGGTTCTCCAGCTTTTTGATGGTGGCGCTGATGTTTTCGGTGAAGATGCACACCACAGAGCCAGGGCGGGCAGTGTGGAGGGCGTGGTCGATGGCGTCCAGCTCGTTTTCGATGTAGGTGATGGGAATCTCGGGCTTGTCTAGTTGCAGGCCGCGGGTCATTAGCTCACGTAGCTCCTCAGCAGTTTTACCGCGTAAGTCACGGTCTTGGCGCAGGATTACTTCGTCGAAAATCTGCCCGGCTATGCGTGCGAAGCCCAACGTATCCTCTTCCCGCCGGTCGCCTAGGCCTGACACAATGCCTACCTTATGCGTGGCCTCGGTAGCATTCAGAAAATCAGCAAACTTGGTGATACCTGCTGTGTTGTGGGCGTAGTCCACAATCACCTCAAACTGCGGGTACTTAAACACGTTCATGCGGCCCGGCGTTTTGCTGGCCGAAGGCACAAACGTGCGCAACGCCGTTTTGATATCGTCCTTATCAAACCCGGCCAGGTAACCGGCTAGCGCCGCCGCCAGGCTATTCTCAATGTTGAAGCCAGCCCTACCCCCAAACGTCACCGGAAACTCCACGGCCCGGTCGATGCGCAGCTTGTAGCTGTTTTTGTAGATGGTGATGTAGCCTTCCTCGTACACCGCCGCCACGCCGCCGTCCTCCACGTGCTCCAGAATGCGCGGGTTGTTCTCATCCATACTGAAGTAGGCCACACGGCAGTCGAGCTTGTGGCCCATCTGGTACACCAAATCGTCGTCAGCATTCAGCACAGCCCAACCATTTTTACGCACCGTACGGGGTAGCACGCCCTTCACAGCAGCCATTTCCTCCACGGTGTAAATATCACGCAGGCCCAAGTGGTCGGCGGCTACGTTGGTGACAACGGCAATATCGCAGGAGTGGAAGCCCAACCCAGAACGCAGCATGCCGCCGCGGGCGGTTTCCAGCACTGCATAGTTCACGGTAGGGTCCCGCAGCACGAACTCGGCGCTTTGGCCACCGGTGCAGTCGCCTTTTTGCAGCTGCACGCCTTGGATGTAAATCCCGTCCGTCGTGGTGAAGCCTACTTTGTACCCTTTAGAGGCCACCATATGAGCAATCAGACGCGTGGTAGTGGTCTTGCCGTTGGTGCCCGTCACGGCAATGATGGGGATGCGGGTAGGCACACCGGGCGGAAACAGCATATCCACCACAGGCGCTGCCACGTTGCGCGGCAATCCTTCAGTGGGTGAAATGTGCATCCGAAAGCCGGGCGCGGCATTTACCTCAATCACGGCGCCGCGAGTTTCGTTGAGCGGCACCGCAATATCGTCGGTGAGCAGGTCGATACCGCAAATATCAAGGCCGATGGTGCCGGCGACACGCTCGGCCAGTAGTACGTTGTAGGGGTCTACCAGGTCGGTCACGTCAGTAGCGGTGCCGCCGGTGCTGATGTTGGCTGTGCTCTTGAGGTAGATTGTTTGGCCGGCCGGTAGCACGGAGTCCAGCGACAATTGCTGTGCAGCCAGGATATCCAGCGTGTGCTTATCGGCTTTGATGGCCGTGAGCACCTTCTCGTGGCCAATACCGCGGCGTGGGTCGGTGTTGACTTGATCAATCAACTCCTGAATGGTGTGCGTGCCGTTGCCCGTTACGGCGGCGGGCGTGCGCTTGGCCGCAGCCACCAGCTTACCATTTACTACCAGCAACCGAAAGTCGGCACCCTCAATATACTGTTCCACAATCACGGCGCGAGAGTATTCCTGCGCTGCTTTCAGGCCTACCACGGCATCTTCCCAATTCTGAATCTTGATGGTGGCGCCTTTGCCGTGGTTGCCATCCAGCGGCTTAGTCACAATAGGAAAGCCCAACTCGTCAATAGCATCCCGCAGACCCTCTTCCGAGTACACAGTGGTACCGCGGGGCACGGGCACGCCCGCGTTCTTGAGCATGGCTTTCGTGCGGTTTTTGTTGCCCGCAATTTCTACACCTGCATTGCATGTATAGGTAGTGGTAGTGGCCCAGATGCGCTTCTGGTTCACGCCGTAACCCAGCTGAATAATGTTGCTGTTCTCCAGTTGGATGTAGGGAATGTTGCGCGAAGCCGCTTCCGACACAATACTCTGCGTGCTGGGTCCGAAGTATTCTTCTTCCCGAATATCGTGCAGCTCCGCCAGCATGGGCTTCAGATCCACTGATTGGCCTTTGCAGAGGGCGTCTAGTATTTCCACTGCGTATTCAGCGGCTTGGCGGCCAGCGCGCTCTTCGCGGTAAGCAAACACCACCATCTCCATCCCTGCTTCGTGCGCGGGGTAGGACTTGCCCCAATACACCGGCATGCCGGCCTGGCGCTGCAAGGCCAGTGCCATGTGTTGCAGTACATAAGCCAACGGCTCACCATCAGCTAGCTGGTCGCGGGTGAGGGGCGGATGCTTGGTGGCCTCGGCAGAATGGTGCGGATTAGCCATACCCAGGTTCGGGAATAGCTCCGCCAGTTGCTCCGGTAACTCAGACATGCTATTCGACCAGGTGCCGGCCAACTCCCCAAAGTCAACTTTCATGACAATCAGGCGAGTATGTTTAACAGACCAATAGCTAGGGCCGCGCATGGTGCGCAGGTCGACAATCTTCATACGATAAGCGTGGGTGAAAAACGGAGTATGCCCGCACTATACGCAAGACAAGGCCAGAAGGTAGGGATAATGTCGGGCTTACGGCTGGTTTTGCCAGAATAATTGCACGGCTTTCTCTCCTATCAACATAGGAAGTAAAACGCAAAAAGCCCCGGTCGGGGCTAATCGACCGGGGCAAGCAAGCAAAACAGGAAGAGGTGACGGGCGGATTCGAACCGCCGTAGGAGGTTTTGCAGACCTCTACCTAGCCACTCGGTCACGTCACCGGATTGGGAGCGCAAACATACGCCAATAATTGACTTTTGCCAAACAGAACCCGTTCTTTTCTTGCCTTTATTCACTAAACTTCTGTATCATAGCAGGTTTTATTACGCACAAAAAAGCCCCAGATTGCTCCAGGGCTTCTTGTTTCCAGCTTAGAAGGTCAGCTTACGCTTTGTCTTCTTTGTTGGTGTCGTCATCCGAATCAAGCAGGTGCTTGGCGCGGTCTACTACGTCTTCGGCAGCGTGCGTTACGGTGTCGATGGCGTCGGAAGCGGCTTTGGTTACGCGAGCAATCAGGCCTTCTTCTTCAGCAGGAGCTTCAGCTTCGGCAGGAGCCTCAGCAGCAGGGGCAGCCTTTTTGCCGGCTTGCGACTGCAACTTCTGCTCACCAGCCTCACGCTCCGAGCCCATCATCCGGTCACGCAGGGCGCTCAGTGCGTCCAGGTCACCCAGCGTTGATTTCTCAGCGGGCTGCGCAGTTGCCTTCTTCACGTCAGCAGCATTCGAAGTCGAAGCACCACCAGCCGTAGTTGGCGTCTTCTTCTTGAACTTGGAAGCACGGCTCTCCTCTTCTACCGACTGGTTGTACACAGCCGTGTGCGAGAGTACGATGCGACGGTCGTCCTTCGAGAATTCTACCACGCGGAAGTCCAGCGATTCGCCGTTCTCAGCCTGCGAGCCATCCTCTTTCTGCAACGACTTGGGGTAGGCGAAGCCTTCGATGCCGTAAGGCAACTCCAGCACGGCACCACGGTCGTTCTTCTCGGTGATGGTAGCGCGGTGTACCGAACCAGGGGTGAATACCGTCTGGAACGTATCCCAGGGGTTTTCCTCCAGCTGCTTGTGGCCCAGGGCCAAGCGACGGTTAGACACGTCCAACTCCAGAACCAATACATCCAGACGGTCGCCCACCTTCACCATTTCGGAGGGGTGCTTGATCTTCTTGGTCCATGACAGGTCCGACACGTGCACAAGACCGTCTACACCTTCTTCCAGTTCTACAAACAGGCCGAAGTTGGTCAGGTTACGCACCAGGCCGTTGTGCTTGGTGCCCACGGCGTACTTCGTACCGAAGTCGCCACGAGTCCATGGATCTTCGCTCAGCTGCTTGATACCCAGGCTCATCTTGCGGTCTTCGCGGTCCAGCGTCAGAATCTGCGCTTCTACCACGTCGCCCTGCTTGATGAAGTCCTGCGGGTTGCGCAGGTGCTGGCTCCAGCTCATTTCTGAAACGTGGATCAGGCCTTCTACGCCAGGGATGATTTCCATGAATGCGCCGTAGTCGGCTACGTTCACGATGCGGCCCTTCACTTTCGAGCCTACGCCCATGTCCTCGGGCAGCGAATCCCATGGGTGAGGAGTCAGCTGCTTCAGGCCCAGTGAAATACGCTTCTTGGCTTCGTCGAAGTCCAGTACTACCACGTTCAACTTCTGGTCGAGTTGCAGCACTTCCGAAGGATGTGCAATGCGGCCCCACGAGATGTCGGTAATGTGCAGCAGACCGTCTACGCCACCGAGGTCGATGAACACACCGAAGTTGGTCATGTTCTTGATAACGCCCTCCAGGATCTGGCCTTTCTCCAGGTTGTTGAGGATGGCTTCGCGCTGCTTCTCGAGGTCTTTCTCGATCAGGACTTTGTGCGAAACTACCACGTTGTCGAAAGCAGCGTTGATTTTCACCACTTTCACTTCCATGCGACGACCTACATAGATGTCGAAGTCACGGATAGGCTTCACGTCAATTTGCGAGCCGGGTAGGAAGGCTTCTACGCCGTCCAGGTCCATGATCAGACCACCTTTGGTACGACGCTTTACTACGCCTTCCAGAATGGTATCATTCTCCAGGGCATCGTAAATGGCTTTCCAAGCCTGCTTGATCTTCGCCTTCTTGCGCGACAGGATCAGCTGGCCGTTGGCGTTTTCCTGCTCCTCAATGAATACTTCCACCTCGTCGCCGGGCTTCAGATCGGGCAGGTCACGGAATTCTGACACGGGCACTAGTCCGTCAGACTTGAAGCCAATGTTCAGGATAACGTCGCGGTCGGTGATGCCTACCACTACGCCACGTACTACTTCTTCTTCCTGGACGGTCGTCAGCGTGTCGCTGTACATTTCCTCCATCCGGGTGCGCTCCTCTGCGGAATAGTTACCGCCGAAGCCGCTGGCTCCAACATTATCCCAGTCGAAGTTATCTACTACTTCTGCCATATTAGCTAGTGGCCCTCCTATACACGTTCGACGCAGGGCCCGCCTCCGAATCGCGTTTTTGCTTGATACACAGCGCTGAAGCGCCGTCCCACCACCCTGGTGGGGGCGCAAAGATACGGAAAGTTACGCGCAAGTAAAACAGGACATTATCTCGCATTTGCGCACCTAGTCCCCGTCTTCATCACACCGCTCGAATGATAACTTATGCAAGAAGTTAAGAAACTCCTGAAAGCTTTTTCCCAAATACACCGCATACTCGTCATCAAAGACATCCAACTCAACAAAATGTCCTGTCTCCTTTTCGATGGCATAAGTGAAAAGACTACCATTAGAGCCGATTAGCCAATAATAGTTGATAAAATGCTCTTCGTAATCTGCATCCTTCATCCACAACGCGTTTATATCGAGTGCATCTGCAACGGAGTAGAGCGAAAACCATCCTCTGCCCAACCAACCGCCACCACCATTATGCCTCGCTAGGAATTCTAGATAACTGGGTGGGTAATCAAAGTCCATCTTTGCTTTGAGGCGGGCTTGTTCCTCTTGCGTTGCTCCTACCTTGAACTCCGGCTCTGTTATCAGTTCCTCAAAGGTATTTTCTACCATTGCAGTCAGTTAGGTAATAGCGACAAAAACTCCTGCGCTGATAGTACCCGCACAGCAGGAAACTTAATCTTGATAAGTGCTTTAAAATGCGAATCCTCGGTAACTAAATAATCTGCTTGTCCAGTTACCGCGCAATCAGCAAACTTTTCGTCGTCCTGATCAGTCGGGATTAATTGGAACCGATAATGAGGAATGACTTCGCGGACGTTGCTAAAATTTTGCAGGGCATTGAGAAAGTTGGAGGCCACTTCTGGACTACTACGCAACCCTATTATCTCTTCATAATTCAAGCAAAATACTGCTCGTTACTAATAATTCGTAGTGTTGCTGCTGTAGCGCTTCTATTATGGGTCGATAAATGGACCGACGGCTTATAGATACCAACAACACATTGGTATCGAGTACCACCTTCATGAAGCTTTACGACTGGAAGAACGCATCTTTTCACGCAGCCATTGTTGCATAGTTTCGGCTGTCCAGCCATTTTTTTTCCATAGTGCATCCATAGCAGCGGTGGCTTTTTCCGCATAATACAACCCAATCAAATGGCGGATATCCGCTGCATCTTTGGCGGGTACCTGTACTGCTTCCGAAGCAGCATCGTTACTGTCAGCCTTAGCGGGTGAGTCACGCTCAAAAAGTTTTTCCAATAGCAACGCCTGTAATTGCTGCTCAGTAAGTTCAACTGAGTCAGGAAGTTGCACATGCAAAACGACAGTCTTCATAGCTAGAAATAAAAGAGAGTTGCGGCAAATACCGCAACTCTCCAAATATACAAAATCAGTGGATGGCTATGCCCGCCTACCCAACTCGCGCAAATGTGCCACGTGCGAGGCTACGGCGTAGCGCATTTTTGGATACTCATTATACGTGATGCCAAACTCCTCGCACACCTGTCGGATAATCTTGTTGAGGGCTGGGTAATGCACGTGGGAAATGGTAGGGAACAAGTGGTGCTCTACCTGAAAGTTGAGGCCACCAACCAGCCAGCTAAGTAGCTTATTATCGGTAGCAAAGTTGGCCGTGGTCTTGATCTGGTGAATGGCCCACTCGTCTTCCAGCTTGTTGGTGGTAGCGTGCGGCACTGGAAATTCGGCGTGCTCCACAGTATGAGCTAACTGAAACACGATGCTGAGGGTAAAGCCGGCTACAGCCATAAAGAGCAAGAACCCTACCAGCCAGCTTACAAACCCTACCATATAAATAGGGAGGGCCACAAACAGCCCCAGATGTAACGCTTTGAAGCCCCAGAAAACACCCTGGTCCGACGCGTTCATCTTCTTGATGGGCATCTCCCCAATTTTGCCCCGGAAATACTTCTGGTAATCCATGTAGAAAATCCAGGCGATGAACAGCAGGGCATAGAAAAACCAGAAGTACAGGTGCTGGAATCGGTGCAGGCTACGGCGTGGTTGGCCGGGGCTAAGGCGTAACCAGGGCTGCGCATCCAGGTCGTCGTCCACGCCGTCGATGTTGGTGTACATGTGGTGGATGAGGTTGTGCTTCATATTCCACATAAAGCTGTTGCCGCCCATTACATTCAGCGTAAACGCGGCAAACTGATTCACCCATCGCTTTTTACTGAATGAGCCGTGGGCGCCATCATGCATCACGTTGAAGCCGATAGCGGCGCCAATTGCACCCAGCAGCAAGCACTCTGCAACGGCCAGCCAGGTAGGCGGCGTCAGGAAAACCAGATGCACGTAGACTGCCACAAAAGCGGTAGTCAAAATCAGGGCTTTGATAAACAAGGAATTGCCGCCTGTGGTGGCTTTGCCAGCCTCGGCAAAGTAGGCGTTGGTGCGACGCTTCAACTCCTGATGAAAAGAGCGCGAAGCCGCGAATTTGGGTGCGTGCATGAAGAAAATGGGATAAACAGGAAAGCAAAGATACCTCTTCCTGTTGAGGGGACAGCAGGTGACTGTCGTGCAAAATTGCGTACCCTACCCGCCCAACCTGCATCGTACGCCGATAGTTCCTCTCCCCTACCCGCCGTATCTTTGCCGGGTGCTGACGACGAACTCACTGGAGCCCGAAACCCGCAAGATTATTCACCTCGACATGGACGCTTTCTACGCGTCGGTGGAGCAGCGTGATAACCCTGAATTGCGCGGCCGACCACTAGCAGTAGGTGGCGCCCGCGAGCGGGGCGTGGTGGCCGCGGCCAGCTACGAAGCCCGGAAGTTTGGCGTACGCTCGGCCATGCCCGCCACCACGGCCCGGCGCCTGTGTCCGGAGCTGCTGTTTGTGCCGCCGCGCTTTGAGGTATATAAAGGCGTATCGCGACAGATTCACGCCATTTTTGCTGATTACACAGAGCTGATTGAGCCGCTTTCACTGGATGAGGCCTACCTCGATGTGACTCAGAACCGCTATAACCTACCCTCGGCCACACGCATTGCGGAGGAAATACGAGCGAAAATCTTGGCGCAAACGCAGTTGACGGCCTCAGCGGGCATTTCCTACAACAAGTTCTTAGCGAAGCTGGCGTCCGATTACCGCAAGCCCAACGGGCAGTTCGTCATTCGGCCGCACGAGGGGCTGGCGTTTGTGGAGCAGCTGGCAGTAGGACAATTTCACGGCATTGGGCGCGTGACGGCGGCGCGCATGGAGCAATTGGGTATCCGCACCGGCTGGGACCTTCGGCAGCAGTCGGAGGCGTTTCTGCGGCAGCACTTTGGCAAGGCGGGCTCGCACTACTTTGCTATTGCGCGGGCGCAAGATCACCGCCCCGTGGTGGCCGACCGGGTGCGCAAATCCATCGGCGCCGAAACCACGTTCGCCCGCGACCTCACTACCCTACCCGACCTCACCGAGCACCTGCAACCGTGCCTGGAAAAAGTGTGGACGCATTGCGAGCGAACCGGCCTGCGCGGTCGCACCGTCACGCTGAAAGTGAAATACGCCGACTTTCAGCAGATTACCCGCTCCCGCAGCTTCCCTACCCCCCTGGCCGACGTAGCCACGGTGATGCGCATCAGCCACGAGCTGCTAACGGCCCTCCTACCCCTGCCCAAAGGCGTGCGCCTGCTGGGCGTCTCGTTATCGGGGCTGGAAACGGAGGCCGATATGGTAGGGCGGCAGCTAGGATTGGGGTTGTAGTGAAAACGTAGGCGCGACCTTGCCCGGCTGCCATTTATCCAGGCCTGTTAAAACTTGCTTTACGGTGTAGCGCTTCGCTTCTTTAGCGGAGAGCTGGTGCGCCCACGCCACACGCTGCTGCGGCTGAGCACCGGCCCCAGTGCTGCGGTACTCGAGGTAGGAGGCCGTTTTTTCGTTGTCCGGATTTTTCCAGTTGTCCCAGCCTTCCGGGCGAATGTGCCGGCCCATTTCTGTGTAGAGGTAGGCCACACGGGCATGGGGCCGCCACGGCCGCCCCAGCGACACATTGGTTGCCAGCGTAGAATCGGCCAGTAACCGACAGTGCAGAAAAACGAAGCCGTAGGGCTGTCCTTCCGGCGTGGAAGCGGCCGTGATGTGGGAGTTTTTCTTGCAGACAATGGTGCACTGCTCAAACACCGCCGTGCTGGCACCAAAGATGAAATCGGTAGTGCCCTCAATGGTGCAGCGGTAGAAGTACTGCCGGGTATGACCAGCCGCTAGAAACAAAGTATCCTGGTCGCCGAGGATGCGGCAGTTACGGAATACGCATCGGTCGGCCTCTACATGCAGCGCCACAGCCTGACCCGCCGTACGGCCCGCGGTATTCTGAAACGTAATGTTTACGGCCTCAAAATCATTGCCCTGAATCAGCACCGAATGCGAGGAATAGGTATCAATACCATTACTACCCGAGTGGTCGTCGAATGTGATAATGGTAGTAGCGGGGTCGTCGCCGAGTAGGGAAATATGGGTTTTAAGGGTAGGCACCACTAGTTTTTCGCGATAGGTGCCGGGCTTCACATGAATTACTGCCCGCTGCTGCGACTGGTTGGGCACGGCATTCACGGCTTCCTGAATGGTGCGGTACGTGCCGCTGCCGTCCGCCGCCACCGTTATCAGGCCGGGCGCTACGGCGTGGTGTTGCGCCCACACGCCTACCCGCAGCAACAGCAGTAGGCCAAGCAGGCAGAGTATTTTGTGGTTCATAGCCGGTGATAACGTAACCTTACTCCTGGGTAGGGTCCCAGCCGCGCAGCACGGTAGCCAGCGTGTATTGCTGGGCCTCTTGCGCCGTGAGCAGGTGCGCCCACGGCACACGCTGTTTGGGCGCGGCGCCGGGGCCAGTGTTTTGGTACTCGGCGTAGTAGGCGGTACGCTTGTTTTCCTCCTTGCCCCACGGGTCCCAGCCTTCCGGCTTAATGAAGTTGCCCAACTCGCAGTGCAGGTACACGGTTTTGGCGTAGGAGCGCCACGGGCGACCCAGGGCGTAGCTGTTGGCGGGGGCGTTGCCAGTCAGGCGGCAGTGGTTGAGCACGTAGCCGTAGCGGGTGGTATCGGGGGTAGAAGCAGCCGTGACGAAGGAGCCGCCTTTCTTGCAGAAAATCTCGCAACGCTCGAACCACGCCGTGCTAGAGCCAAAGATAAAATCGGTGGTACCCTCGATGTAACAGTTCTGGTAATACTGCCGGCTACCGTAGCCGTAGGTGTAAAGCGTGTCCTGAAACCCCAGAAACCGGCAATTCTTAAATCGGGCTTTATCGCCGGCCACCCACACGGCTACCGCCTGCCCCACCGGCCCCGATGAGTTTTGAAATGTCAGATTTTCGGCCGAAAAATCGGTGCCGAAGATGTAGATGCTAGCCGAGCCCGAGGTGCCTTTATCCTCGCCAAAGCGGTTCTTTTTCTGATTGTAGTCGTCGTAAGTGAGGATGGTAGCGCGGGCGTCTTCGCCGATGAAATGCACCAAATTTTTCGTACCGGCCAGCACCAGCTTTTCTTTGTAAGTGCCCTTTTTGATGAAGATAGTGGTGACTTTCTTCCGGAAATCCGGCACCGCATCAATAGCGGCCTGCACCGTTCGAAACTGCCCGCTGCCGTCCTGCGCCACCACGAAATCGTAGCCGAAGGCGCGCTCTGTGAGCAGTACGTTGAGCAGGCAACACAGGAGAATCAGATGCTTCATGGGGTAGTAGGTTGCGTGTCGGGGCCTTTGGTGGGCGGCACCGCGTTTTTGGGTAGGGGCCGGGCCAGGTGGTCGGCCAGTGGGATGCGCTGCGTCTTCAACTCACTCACCACGAGTTGCGCCATTTTGCGGGCACCCAGCTCCGAGAAGTGCGTGTTGTCCTGGCGGCCGTAGGGGTAGTTGGGGTGGTCGCCGGGCGCGAGTTGCAGAAAGAGCAGCTTGCTGTTTTCTTCCCCGAATTGCTGCACCATATCCCGGCTCATCTTGTCGAGGCCGATGAGCGGCACTTTTTGCGCCTTAGCCACCTCCGCCGTCACAGCCGAGTAAGCTACGTGGGTTTCCTGCTGCTTTCCCTGCATGAATTTGCGGCGCGTGACGGGCGTAATCAGCACCGGATACGCCTCTTTGCGGCGCGTTTCGGCCACAAATTTCAGCAGGTTTTTGCGGTAGTCGGCGGGTGGGGTATAGCGGTCGGGGTAGTTTTCGGCCTCGTCGTTGTGCCCGAATTGAATGAATACGTAGTCGCCGGGCTGCAAGGCCTCTACAATGGGTTGCCAGCGGTTTTCTGCCAGAAACGTACGCGTACTGCGGCCATTCTTGGCATGGTTGGCCACTACAATTGTCGAGTCGAAGAAAGTAGGCAGCGGCATACCCCACCCGGTTTCCGGGAAAGTCTGCGGTATTTTCTGGGCGATGGTAGAATCACCAATCAGGTAGACGGTGGTCTTATGGATGGGCGGCAGCCGAAAGGCAAGCAGCCCCAGCACAAGCAGAAAGCCAATGCTTTTCATGTATGACATACTCTGGTCTTTATATATGAGATTTGTTTCTAAAAATCCACCTTAGAACATCATGCTTCGACAAGCTCAGCATGACGTTCTGTTTTATTGTTCGGGAACAACTCTACGCTTTATGTTCCCTACCCTACCGCGCCTGCGCATCCACAGTCTTTTTGGATTCGCGCTGCACAATGTGGTCGGCCAGTTCCAGCTTTAGCCCCCGAATATCGGCTAGTACCAGCTCGGCCATTTTGCGGGCGCCCAGCTCCGAGAAGTGCGTGTTGTCTTCGCGGCCATCAGGATAATTAGGGTGCTCACTAGGCGCCAAGTGGTTGAATAGCAGCTTGCTGTTTTCTTCTCCAAACTGCTGCAACAGCGCCTGACTTTCGCGGTCCAGATCAATGAATGCCACTTTTTGCTCCTGCGCAATGGTCCGCACCAGGGCCGAGTAGGTGTCGTGTGTGCCTTCAATCTTGCCATTTGCGTCGAACTTGCGGCGCGTTACGGGCGTGAGCAGCACGGGCGTAGCCTTGCGGGCGCGGGTTTCGGTGATGAAACGCACTAGGTTGGCGCGATAGTCGGCTTTGGGTGTGTAACTCTTCTTCGTCGGTACCTCGTCGTTGTGGCCGAACTGAATGAACACGTAGTCGCCTTCTTTAAGCGCGGCGGCCACGGGCTGCCAGCGGTTTTCGGTGAGGAAGGTTTTAGTGCTACGCCCGTTCTGCGCACGGTTGTCCACGGTTACGGTTTCATCGAAAAATACCGTAAAGGGCATCCCCCAACCCGTTTCGGGGTAGGCCTTGCGCTCCTTAATCGACATAGTAGAGTCGCCGACCAAATACACGGTGATGTTCTTTTTGGGTGGACCAAAGGCCAGCAACGCCAGCAGCAGCACGGCTCCCGCGAGCCGAAACAACGGATGATTCATAGGTGGGAGATGGGTAGGACGAAGCACATACTACCGGTTTGCCCTACCTTTCCCAAGCAGCACGCCGCTTTTTTCTACGGGAACGTTGCCAAACGCAGTATTTTAGCGCACCCTGTGTCCCAGGAGCTACGGATCGGTTTCATACCAACGTCCCGGTGTCTAGCCTAGGGCTTCAGCCCTAGGACACAGGATGTGCAAAACAGCCTACCCTGCCCTTACCCTCGTATAGCCAACAACCCTACCCGAGCCATTATGCCCGATTCCAGATACGATGCCGTAGTAGTTGGCTCAGGCCCTAATGGCCTGGCTGCCGCCACTACGCTTCAACAAGCCGGTTTGTCAGTGCTGCTGATTGAAGGCAAGAGCGAGTTGGGCGGTGGCCTGCGCACGGCCGAGCTGACGCTCCCTGGCTTCCGCCACGACATTTGCTCAGCCATCCATCCGCTGGCCGTTGGTTCCCCTTTCTTCCAGACCCTACCCCTGGCCCACTACGGCCTGAAATATCTCATGCCGCCCGTAGCCGCCGCTCACCCCTTCGATAGTGGCACGGCTGCCGCGGTCTATAACTCCCTGGCCGATACAGCGCGCCACCTGGGCCAGGACGAGCAGCGCTACCGCCAACTCCTGGAGCCACTGATAGCTAGCTGGCCCGCCATTGCCAACGACGTGCTGGCTCCGCTGCATTTTCCTAAACATCCGCTCCAGATGGCGCAGTTTGGTGCGCCGGCTATGCTACCGGCCTCCGTGCTCACCAGCTATTTTCAGCAGAAAGAAGCGCGGGGCTTGTTTGCCGGGATGGCCGCCCACGCCATTCAGCCGCTCAGCAACCTCACTACCTCGGCTATTGGCCTGGTATTGTTGATAGCGGCCCACCGCGGCGGCTGGCCCCTACCCCAGGGCGGCTCGCAGTCCATTGCCGATGCGCTGGTGGCGCACTTCCGGGCGCTGGGCGGCACGGTGGAAACCGGCACCTTCGTACGCTCCCTCGACCAACTGCCCCAAGCCCGCACAGTGCTGCTCGACGTGACGCCCACACAGCTGTTGCAGATAGCTGGTCACAGTCTGTCCGCTGTGTACCAGTGGCAGTTGCGGCGCTACCGCTACGGCATGGGCGTGTTCAAAATCGATTGGGCCCTGGATGCTCCTATTCCCTTCACCGCCCCCGAGTGCCGACAAGCCGGCACCATTCATCTGGGAGGCACCCGCGAGGAAATTATTGCCGGCGAGCGGGCCACCGCCCAGGGCCACCACGTCACGCGGCCGTTTGTGCTGCTGGCTCAGCAAAGCCTCTTCGACCCTACCCGCGCCCCGGCCGGCAAGCACACAGCTTGGGCCTACTGCCACGTGCCCAACGGCTCCCGCATCGACATGACCGCCGCCATTGAGCAACAGGTAGAGCGCTTCGCCCCCGGCTTCCGCGACCGGATCATCGGCCGCCACACCTTCGACACGGCCCAGATGGAGGCCCACAACCCCAACTACGTGGGCGGCGACATCAACGGCGGCGTGTTAGATATCGGCCAACTCTTCACGCGCCCGGCCCTGCGCGCCTCGCCTTACCGTACGTCCGCCAAAGGGCTCTACCTGTGTTCCTCGGCTACCCCTCCCGGCGGGGGCGTGCACGGCTTGTGTGGCTACCACGCCGCCAAGCAAGCGTTGCATGATGTATTTCAGCTACCGGCTGCGCCGTTGTATGAGGGGTAGAGTAGAACGGTAGCAGGAACAAAGAAGACTACATTCCGCATATTCAGCCAAGAGAGGAATTTTACTTACTTCTTCTGGCTGAAGGTTGGAATAGCAACCTATTTTAATCTTATAATTAAGAATTCAACAAGTTGATGTTGTTTAACTGCTTCCTTTAACCCAACAGTGATGTACCTATTTTCATTTGACAATACCTTATTATATGATGTTTTACTTTTCATCAAAGAAATCTTCATCAACCTGCTTAATTTCGTAAGTTGTTTTTATTTGAATTCCTACATTAAATTTGTGCATAAGTTCTACAAGCTTTTCTCCATTAATACAGATTATTTTATGATGAGCTGAACGAGCCTTTTCCAACGCTTTATTATCAAAATCTGATGTCGTTACGAACACACCTTTATTTGTATCACCACTCATTGCACCAATAAAATTTCTAATATCAGTTTCTCTTACTTTGCCGTCATTAAATCTTTTCGCTTGTATATAAATTTTATCCAAACCAAGTTGATCTTCATTGATAATTCCATCAATACCTCCATCTCCAGACTTTGCTGTTTCGATAAATTCACCATACCCCATTTTTTTAAGCAATCTTAAAACGACTTTTTCAAAAAAATATGGATTGATACCTTTGAGTTTAGATAGCAACTCGCTTTTTACTTCGTCATCAATTCTTTTGACACCTTCATCTATCAGATCTTGCGGTGAGGAGACATTAGATTTGGGAGTTTCACTGATAAGAGATTGTGTCGGTACTTGTTTATAAAAATCGAAGAAAGAAGACTCGTTCTCTAAATCTCGTACAGTTAAACTCGAAGAATGATTTTTACCTTTTTCTGTTATCTGCACGTAACCTCTCTCGGGAAAGAAAACGTATCCCCCTTTCTTTAAGTAAGACTTCCCCCAAGCTATCCTATTATCGATAAGCAAGTCACCTGATTTGGTCTCTTGCCTAAGTTGCTCCTCTGTTAATTCAAAATAAAATACGGATTTTACTTCGTCTATTAAATCTCGTGTTTTATAGACATTACCAGATTTGAGAACTTCTAGTATAGGCAAAAACGTTTCGTCAAATTTTGGAATGTCCATTTCTCTTTGAATGTTGGTCAAAATACTATGTAACTTCTATACACAGGTCACTCAAGTTGCATTTACAGTTTAGTAGACGCGACGAAATTAAGTTTAAAATATCAAAAACGATTAGTAAATGTAACTATTTGATAGCATTACCAACCAAGTCAATAACTACAACACAATAAACAAAAAAGCCTGACCTTTCGGCCAGGCTTTTCGCATAAACAACTACCACTTACGAGCTAGCTTTCGTCAGCACTTCTACCATTTCCTCCGAAATGCCGGTGGTGCTGAAGCCGCCGTCGTGCATGAGGTTTTGCATGGTCACGTAGCGCGTGAGGTCCGAGAACAGCGAGATACAGTAGTCGGCGCAGGCTTCGGCGGGGGCGTTGCCGAGGGGCGAGAGTTTGTCGGCGTAATCGTAGAACGCGTCGAAACCGCTGATGCCGGCGCCGGCCGTGGTCTTGGTAGGCGACTGCGACACCGTGTTCACGCGTACTTTTTTCTGCTTACCCAGGCGCTGGCCGTAGCTGCGGGCAATGCTTTCGAGCACCGCCTTAGCCTGCGACATATCGGTGTAGTCGAGGAAGGCGCGCTGGGCGGCAATGTACGACAGGGCCACCACCGAGCCCCACTCGTTGAGGGCGTCCTGCTTCTCGGCCACGTGCAGCATCTTGTGCAGCGACAGCGCCGAGATATCCAGCGTTTTCTGGAACCAGTCGTAGTTCAGCTCGCCGTAGTGCTTGCCCTTGCGGATGTTCGGCGACATGCCAATGGAGTGCAGCACGAAGTCAATCTTGCCGCCCAGTTGCTCCTGAGCGCCCGAGAACAACTTTTCCAGGTCTTCCACCGAGGTAGCATCAGCCGCAATGATGGGAGCGTTGCACTCCTCGGCTAAGGCGTTAATTTCGCCCATACGCATGGCCAGTGGAGCATTGGTCAGCACGAAGCGGGCGCCCTCGGCGTGGGCTTTCTGGGCCACTTTCCAGGCAATAGATTTTTCGTTGAGGGCGCCGGAGATAATGCCGACTTTGCCAGCGAGTAGATTAGGCATGAGGTGAAGTTGGGTAGTATGAGGATTCAGAGTACAAAGGAGGTAAAAAAAATAAGAACGTCATGCTGAGCCTGTCGAAGCATCTCTACTGATAGTAATTAATTACTATCAGTAGAGATGCTTCGACAGGCTCAGCAT